>CAUWJG010000036.1:0-18285 GCA_963559095.1 uncultured Collinsella sp.
ACGGTGCGGCAACCACACTTGAAATAGACTCCGCCGCCCGCATCAGCCTTCCCGAAGGCGCCCGCGTCAAGGCGGGGCTGGACCGCGAGGTCACGATCGTCGGCAACGGCGACCGCCTGGTGGTTTGGGACCGTGCGAAGCACGAGGCGCGTCAGGCCAGCGCCGAGGACATCCTGGCGGACTTTTTCGACTAGTCGAAGCCGCCCGCGACCGGAAGGGACACGCACATGGCTGCAGGTACGTTGACACCTGAATATCGGCATGAACCCGTTATGCTCTCCGAGGTGCTCGATGCGCTCTCGCTGCAGCAAGGCGCCGTGGTGTGCGACTGCACGCTCGGCGGCGCCGGCCACTCCGTCAAGATGGCTGCGGCCGTCGGCGCGGACGGCCTGCTGCTCGGCATCGACCAGGACGACATGGCGCTCGAGGCCGCGGGCAACCGCCTGCGCACCGAGGCGTCGTCTACGCCGGTCAAGCTGCTCAAGGGCAACTTTGGCGACCTCGATGCCCTGCTCTGTTCTGCAGAGGTTCCGGGCATCGACGGCATCCTGTTCGATTTGGGCGTTTCGAGCCCGCAGCTCGATATCCCTGGAAGGGGCTTCTCCTACAACGAGGACGCCCCGCTTGATATGCGGATGGATCCGGGAACCAACACCCCAACCGCAGCTGAGGTCTTGAACACCTACAACGAAGCCGACCTCGCCCGGATTCTTCGCGTGTACGGGGAGGAGAAGTTCGCGCGCCAGATCGCGCGCGAGGTCGTGCGGCGCCGCCAGACGGCATCGCTTACGACTACGGCGGACTTCGTGGAGGCCATCAAGGCGGGCATTCCCGCCGCAGCTCGCCGTCATGGCGGACACCCGGCCAAGCGGAGTTTCCAGGCGGTGCGCATCGAGGTCAACCACGAGCTCGAGGTGCTTGAGCGCGGCCTGGACGCGGCCATTCGCTGGCTGAATCCGGGCGGGCGCATCTGCGTCATCTCCTACCACTCGCTGGAGGACCGCATCGTGAAGCACGCCTTCCAAGAGCTGTCCCAAGGGTGTACCTGCCCGCCGGATATCCCGGTGTGCATGTGCGGACACGTGCCGATAGTCAAGGTCATCACCCGAAAGCCCCTGGTGGCGTCGGCCGAGGAGGTCGCGCGCAACCCACGGGCGAGATCTGCCAAGATCCGCGCGGCGCAGCGCCTCTAGCTGCATCGCGCATCCCCTAACGGCGTCTCGGCATCTCAAACGCACTTTATTTGTACTACACGCGCCGAGGCGAAAGGGTTGCATATCATGGGTTATCCCACCTCAAATGCAGCATATGCCTATGATATGCAGCCCGATGCCTACGAAGCGCATGCTTCGGCGAATCCCGCTCGCCACACTCAAGCGCAGGCCGCCAAGCCCTCCTTTGGCGTCGTCATCGGCGCGGGGCGCGAGGCCAGTCAGGCCACGAGCCCGATGTTCACCCATTGCGTCAAGGTGTTTTGCGTGCTCGCGGCCATCTTCGTGGTGCTGGGCGCGGCCCGCGTCGCCATCGCCGGCGTCACGGCTTCTTCGCTGAACGCCGCCGCCGAGCTTTCGGGCCAGCTTGAGACCGCGCAGGAGGCCAGCGCCGATCTTGAGGTCATGCGCTCGGTGTATGGCGCCTCCACGCGCATCCGTGATTTGGCCGAGGGCTACGGCATGGTTGCCGCCGAGGGCAACGTGGTGCTCGACTTCACCGAGTACGCCCCGGCTGAGGATGGCGCCGCCGCAAACGCCCAGCAGTAGCTCGGAAGGCGAGGGCGCATCCATGACTTCAAATCAATCGAATCGTCCATCTCGCGGCTCTGGTCGCGGCGCCTCGTCACGCCGCAGCGCTGGTCGCAGCTGGGATGACGGCTCACATCGCACCTCTGGTTCCGGTTCACGCCGCATGGCCGGCGTCGACCGCACCTGGGATGACGGCTCTCGTCGCGGCCCCGGTGCCGACTCGCGTCGCATGGCCGGCGCGGAGCGGGCGGGGCGCTCGGGCAATCGCGGCGCTTCGCGCGCCGGCTCAAGTATCGGATCGCGTGGCGCTGCCTCACGGGATGACTTGCGCTCGACCGATCTTTTGCATAGCAACTTGGCGGGCATCCCCATCTCGCGCCAGGGCTTCGTGATGGGTCTGCTGACCGTGGCGGGTCTTGCGGGCGTGTCGCGTCTGGCCGACTACCAGATCATCAACGCGGACCGCTACCAGAGCGAGGCAAATGCCCGTCGCTTGGCCAGCCAGGTGCTCTACGCCAAACGCGGAACCATCTACGATCGTGGTGGAAACGTGCTCGTCTCGAGCGTGGAATGTCAAAACGTCTATGTGAACCCGCAGCTCATCTCCAAGAAGAAGCGCAAGCGTGCCATCGCCGCCCTCGTCGAGGTGCTCGGCGTGGACGAGGACGTGGCAGCCGATGCGGTGGATGCCGACACGACTTTCGTCTACGTGAAGCGCCAGGTTGATCAGGAGGACGCGGACCTGTTGGCTGCCAAAAAGATCGCGGGCATCGAGTTCGAGCCCGCCATCAAGCGCGTGTACCCATATGGCACGCTCGCCTCGCAGGTCCTTGGGATCGTGAATATCGACAACATCGGCATCTCGGGCTTGGAGAAGCACTACGATGAGGTGCTGACCGGCACCAACGGTTCGCTGGTGCGTGAGCGCGCGCTCGATGGTTCGTTCATCGCCGGCGGTGCCTATAAAAAGGAGCCCGCGCAGGACGGCATGGATATCGTGCTGGGTTTGGATGTCAACATCCAGCGCGCCGCCGAGGATGCGCTGGCGCAAGCGGTGGAGAGCTCCGGCGCCAAATACGGCTCGGTGATCGTGACCGAGCCGGCGACCGGCGAGATCCTCGCCGCCTGCTCGTGTCCCACCTACGATCCGACCGATTTGGCGTCGGCGAGCAACGCCGACCTCAACCTGCGCGTGGTGACCGATGCCTACGAGCCCGGATCGGTGTTCAAGACCTTCGTCACCGCCGCGGGTATCGACTTGAACCTCATCACACCCGACACGACCTTCACCGTGCCGCCGAGCGTGCAGGTGGGCGATGACACCGTGCGCGACGTTGACGGACGCGCGGGCACCATGGCCATGAGCATCCGTGAGATCTTGCGCCGCTCCTCGAACACCGGCATGGTGATGGTGGGCGAGCGCCTGGGTGCCGACAATTTCGACGCCCGTGTGATCGACGGCTTCGGCTTCGGTGCGCGCACGGGGATCGATTTTCCCGGCGAGGCGATTGGCCTGGTAAAGGATCGCGACGAGTACGACGGCGCGAGCCTGGGGGCCATGTCTTTCGGCCAGTCGCTCGCGGTGCCGCCCGTGCAGATGGTGCGCGCGATGAGCGCGATCGCGAACAAGGGCATCATGACCACGCCGCACTTCCTCAAGACGCGCGCCGGCGAGGAGATCGACTGGACCGACGGCGAGACGCGCGCCTGCGGCGAGCAGGCCGCCGCCGCCGTTGCCGACATGATGCGCACCGTGGTGAACGAGGGCACGGGCGAGGGCGCGCGCATGGAGGGCTACGACATCTCGGGCAAGACGGGCACCGCCGAGCGCGCTGGCGAGAGCGGCGGATACGAGGAGGGCAACAACATGGCCTCGTTCATGGGTTTCGCCACCACCGAGAACCCGCGCGTCCTGTGTTACGTGACGCTCGATGGCACGCCGGCGATGTCGTATGCGGCCACGCCGGTGTTCAAGGCGGTCATGGAGGCGGCGCTGCCCGCGCTGGGTATCGAGCCGGGGGCGTAAGGGAGGGGCGCCTGCGGCGCCTCGGCGCCTCATCAAAAGCGCCGTCCGTCTGCGGCTGGGTTCACACACCCTGCACCACAGGTGGGCGCAGGCACGGTACCATAACCTGTTGCACGACAACCCACCAAGGGGGATCCATGGTAGAAATTGCAGTCAAGTACCTCGAGAGCGTGACGGGCGCGCGTCCCGTGACCGGCTCGGGCGAGCGCATGTGCCGCGGGTGCGTCATCGATTCGCGCGAGGTGAGCCCCGATGCCATCTTCGTGGCGTTCCCCGGAGAGCGCGTGGACGGCAACGCCTTCGCGCCCGCAGCGGTGCGTGCCGGCGCGGCTTGCGTGGTCATGACAGCCGAGCCCGGCCGTGAGCTCATCGACGAGGCCAAGGAGCGCGACTGCGCCATCTTCGTCACGGACGACCCCACGGAGTTTTTGCTGCGCCTGGCCCAGGGCTACCGCAGCCGCATGCGCTGCACGGTCATCGGCGTGACGGGCTCGATTGGCAAGACCACCACCAAGGACGTGCTGGCGGCCCTGCTCGCCAAGCGCTATCGCGTGCATGCCACGGCCGGCAACTACAACAACCTCATCGGCCTGCCGCTCACCATCCTCTCGGCGCCCAAGAACACGCAGATGATGGTGCTCGAGATGGGTATGAACCATCCGGGCGAGATTGCGCGTCTGACCGCGTGCGCGCAGCCGACCTTCGGCATCATCACCAAGGTGGGCACCTCGCACATCGGTATCTTGGGCAGTCGCGAGAACATCGCGCGCGCCAAGGCCGAGATCGTCTCGGGTATGCCGGCGAGCGCCGAGAACTTCGAGGGGCACCACAGCGCCCTGGTTCTGCACGGCGAGGACGACTTCACGCCCTATATCATCGAGCAGTTCGCCAAGCCTGCCGGCATCGACGTGGTGCTGGCCGGCACCTCGACCGATGACGACGTGTGCGCCTCCCGCATCGAGCTTGACGAGGAGGGTTGCCCGAGTTTCGATATCACGTTCGAGGACGGCACCCAATTCAAGACGCACCTGTCGGTGCCCGGCGCGCAGTCGGTGCCCAACGCGCTGTTCGCCGCTGCGGTGGCGCACCGTTTGGGCATCCCGACGTTTGAGATCGACGCGGCCTTTGGCGAACTTGCGCTGACCGGTCGCCGCGTGCAGGTCCGCCGCGCCGCAAGCGGTGCCCGCGTGATCGACGATTCCTACAACGCCAGCCCGGAGTCCATGGCCGCCGGCCTCGATTTGCTGGCGAGCCTGCCGTGTGCGGGCTCGCGCATCGCCGTGCTAGGCGAGATGGGCGAGATGGGTCATGAGGCCGCGCGTCTGCACGCGCTCACCGGCGCCTATGCGGCCGCCAAGAAGCTCGATATGCTGATCTGCGTGGGCGATGAGCTCGCGCGTGAGATGGCCGCCGCCGCCCGCATGATGGGCATGGACGAGGGCGACATCCAAGTAATCCCGAGCTGCGAAAAACTCATCGCGCGCTGTGCCACGGTGCTGGGACCGCGCGATTTGGTACTGGTCAAGGCCTCGCGTTTCGTGGGTCTCGACCGTTTTGTCGAGGAGGTCTGCCGCGATGCTCGGTAATCCCGCCTATCCGACCTTCCAGGTATTTTTGGCCATCCTAATCTCCGCGCTCATCGCGGGGTTCGCGATGCCGCTGTGGATTCGCCTGCTGCGCAAGGACGGCATCGGGCAGCAGATTCGCGCTGACGGCCCGCAGAGCCATCTCGTGAAGGCCGGCACCCCCACCATGGGCGGCGTCATCATCCTATTGGCCATGGTGCTCACCTGCCTGATCATGGCGCAGCCCACGATGGAGCTCATGCTCGCGGTGGGCGCGGCGCTCGCCACCGGCGCCCTGGGCCTGTTCGACGATGTGACCAAGGTCGTGCAGAAGCGCTCGCTGGGCCTGACCCCTTCCGGCAAGATGATCGGTCTCACCGTCATCGTGGCCGTGTTTTTCGTGCTTGCGGTGAACTTCTGCGGCGTCGAGCCGGTCATTCGCTTCCCGGGCGGCTTCGCGATCGATTTGGGCATCCTCACCACCACCTTCACAGTGTGCGGCATGGAGCTTTCCATTCCGTGGCTGTACCTCATCTTCGTGTTTTTGCTGCTGGCGGGCATGTCCAACGCCGTGAACCTCACCGATGGGCTTGACGGCCTGGCAGGTGGCACGGTCATGATGTCGATGCTCGTCATGGCGGCCGTGTGCTTCATCCGCCACGACGCCAACCTCGCGATTTTCTGCGCTGCCTGCGCCGGCGGCTGCATCGGTTTTTTGTGGTTCAACGCCTATCCGGCGAGCATCTTCATGGGCGACACCGGCTCGCTGGCGCTGGGCGCCGGCCTGGCGGCGGTGGCAGTCCTTACGAACACCGAGGTGATCTCGCTGGTGGTGGGTGCGCTGTTCATCGCCGAGACGCTCTCCGTCATGATCCAGGTCGTGAGCTTCAAGTCCACGGGCAAGCGCGTGTTCCTCATGGCGCCGCTGCATCATCATTTCGAGAAGAAGGGCTGGGCCGAGACGAAGGTCGTCATCCGGTTCTGGATCGTGTCCGCCGCGTGCGGCGCGCTGGGCCTGGCGCTGTTCTTCCAGCTGGGATAGGGGATGCTCATGCCGTTGCCGCAACGTTTCTCCCTGCTCGTGCTCGGGCAGGGCGCCACGGGCCGCGAGTTGTGCGCCTGGGCGCTCGATCATCTGGGCGAGCGCGTCGCGTCCGTCACGCTCTATGGCGGCGCCTCCTCGCAGCCCAGTGAGGAGGCGTGCGCGCTCGAGCGCGTCGGCGTGCACGTGGTGTACGGTACCGAGGATGTCGAGGGCGCCTACGACGTGTGCGTGGCAAGCCCCGGCATCTCCGAGTTCTCCACGTTCTTCCGCAACGCCGCTGCCGCGAGCGGCGAGATCATGGGCGAGCCCGAGTTCGCCTGGCGGATGTCCCCGGATCGCTGGTGCGCCATCACGGGCACCAACGGCAAGACGACGGTCACCGC
This sequence comes from uncultured Collinsella sp., assembly GCA_963559095.1. Classification (GTDB taxonomy): domain Bacteria; phylum Actinomycetota; class Coriobacteriia; order Coriobacteriales; family Coriobacteriaceae; genus Collinsella. The sequence goes on from CAUWJG010000036.1 coordinate 6,762, forward strand.
GCTCACTACGGCGCTGCTGGGCGCCAGCGGGATGGATGCCGTGGCCGTGGGCAACATCGGTCGTGCCCCCATCTGCGAGGTGGATCGCCGTGGGGCGGGCGAATGGTTCGTGGCGGAGCTCTCCAGCTATCAGCTGGCATGTACCCGCGAGCTGCATCCGCGCGTGGGCGTGCTGCTCAACATCGCGCCCGACCACCTGGCATGGCACGGCTCGCTCGAGAACTACGCGATGGCCAAACTCAAGCTGTTCGCCAACATGGACGCGTGCGACCTGTGTATTGTGAATGCGGAGGACACCGGTATCGCCGAGGTCGCCGATGCCATCTATGTGCCGGGCCGCCGCGTGCTCAAGCTCGCGTTTTCCGATACGGCAGACGCGGACGCCGCCTTCGTGCGCGACGGCATGCTCGTGGTGCGCCTGGCTGGGCGCGAGACGGGGCTGGTGCGCGTGGCCGAACTCGGTATCGCAGGGCGTCACAATGTCATCAACGCGCTTGCCGCTGCAGCGGCTGCCTTGGCATGCGGCGCCGACGCGGCGGGCGTGCGTCGCGGGCTGGTGGGCTTCAAGCCCCTGCCCCACCGGATCGAGCCGATCGGTGAAGTCGATGGCGTGCGCTTCATCAACGATTCCAAAGCCACCAACTGCGATGCGGTGCTCGCGGCGCTGACCGCGTTTCCCGCCGAGCGCGTGATCGTTTTGTTGGGTGGGTCGGACAAGGGCACCGATCTGTCTGAGCTCGCCGAGCGCGTGTGCCGCGACTGCGTGGCCGCCGTGTGCTTCGGCGCGGCGCGCGGGCGCTTCCGCCGTGCGCTCGAGGCGGCCGACGGTGCTGCCGATATCGACATCGCCGAGGCCGATGACCTGCGCGATGCCGTGGATGTTGCCCGTTCGCTCGCCCAGCGCGGGGACGTGGTACTGCTTTCGCCGGCCTGTGCCTCCTTTGACGAGTTCGATGGTTACGAGCAGCGCGGTGACGCCTTCAAGGCGTATGTGGCGGCGCTCGCCAAAGCGTCGGATTCCTGCGGCGATGCGTGCTTCTTGGCCGATGCCGCTGTGCGTGGGGGCGCCTGATGGCCGCGCGTGCCGGGGATGCCCCAACGCCTGCCGAGCCACCGCGCGCAGCCGCTCGCGCCGATGTGCGAGCGGCGCGCACGCGTTCTGAGGACGCCGCTGTCGCGGGGCGCCGAGATCCGCGCACCCGCGGCAAGCGTCGGCGCGCGAGTGCTACGGAGCACTCGGCTTTGGGCGAAAAGCTGATCGCGGGGGTGCCGGCGCGCATCATGCGCCCGCGTCTCGTGTTCTTGGCGTGCCTGTGCGCCCTGCTCGCCTTCGGCCTGCTCATGGTCTACTCCGCCTCATCGGTGGAGGCGCTCAAGGAAGAGGGCAGCTCCCTGCATTACGTGATCCGCCAGGCCATCTTCATGGGTGTGGGCGGCGTGTTCTTCGCCTTTATCGTGGCGCGTCCGGTGCCGTGGAAACTGTTTTCCCGCACGGCGGCGTGGGTCTGGTGGGCCATCGTGCTCGGCTTGCTGCTCGTGGTTGCCGTCATCGGCTCGGGTGGCGACGAGTGGGGTGCCTCGCGCTGGATCCTCATCGGTCCGTTCTCGTTGCAGCCTTCCGAGCTCGCCAAGCCGGCCATCGTGTTGACTGCCGCCAAGGTGTTTTCCGACTACTACGAGGACCGCTCGATCGACTCCTACACCTTTGCCTTCCAGCTGGCGCTGTGCGTGGGCGTGCCGCTCGCCTTCATCTTCAAGCAGCCCGACCTGGGCACGACGCTCATCATCATGGGCACGGTGCTCATCATGGCGTTCTTCTCGGGGATCTCACTCAAGCTTGCGGCCGGCGTGGTGGCGGGCATCGTGCTGCTCGGCGCGGTGTCGCTTGCGCTCAACCCCTACCAGCTGCAGCGCTTCGCCATCGCGCTCGACCCGTGGGCCGACCCGTATGGAGACGGCTACCAGGCGACGCTCGCCATTATGGCGTTCGCCTCCGGTGGCCTGTTCGGGCGCGGCATCGGCAACGCCACCATGAAGTACCACTATCTGCCCGAGGCGCATAACGACTACATCATGGCGATCGTGGGCGAGGAGCTGGGTTTTGTGGGCACGCTGCTGTTCATCATCGTGTTCCTGACCTTGATCGCCGCCGCGTTCATAATCGCGCTGCGCTGCCCGAGTCTGCATGGCCAGCTGGTGGCGAGCGGATGCGCGCTGGCGCTCGTGCTGCAGTTCTTCATCAACCTGCTCGGCATTCTGAGCGTGATCCCGATGACGGGCAAGCCCATGCCGTTCATCAGCTATGGCGGCTCATCGGTGCTCGCGTCGATGATATTGGCGGCGCTGATCGTCCGCGTTTCGATTGAGAGCAACGTGGTCACGACGGCCGATGTGCGCCGTTCGCGCATGGCCGTGTTGGACGAGGGCGACGCGGTGTCCGGCCATATGGGCCGCAGCACCGCAGGCCAGGTGAGCGTGCGGGCATCGGGTGCGCGGGGTGCATCGCGGACCGATGGCGCTCGTTCGGGCTTTCGGGTATACGAGGGTGGATGTCCGCGTGAGGGCGGGACGCCCCACTCGTATCGCGGCTCTGGGACGCACGATCGCGGGCAGGTCCGCGGGACGGGGCGCGCAGCGTCCTACGAGCGCGTGAACTTGGGCGACCGCGCCGAGCGCATGCGCTCAACCTCGCCGGAGGTTCGCGTTGATTATTCGGATGCCGCCCCTGCAGGCCGACTGCGCCGTACGGGCGATGACCGCGTTGCGCGGGGCTATCGTGGAAAGGATCGTTATGGGCGATAAGATTCGCGTCGCGATTGCGGCGGGCGGCACAGCCGGTCATGTGAACCCGGCGCTCGCGTTGGCCGAGGAGCTGCGCGATCGTGGCCACGAAGTGCATTTCTTCGGTGAGCAGCGCCGTCTGGAGGGCACGCTGGTGCCGCAGGCGGGCTTTCCGTTCCATCCCGTCCACGTGACGGGATTCGACCGTCGACGCCCGTGGACGCTCGCGACGGCGCTGGCCCATCTCGCGAAGGAGGAGCGTCGCCTGGCGCGTGCCTTCACGACAGGCGAGCTTCCTGCACCGGATGTTGCAATTGGTTTTGGCGCCTATCTTGAACTGCCGCTCGTCCGCGCCGCCGCCAAGCTCGACATCCCGGTGGCCCTGCATGAGCAGAACTCCGTGTCCGGCTTGGCCAATAAGCAGTCGGCCAAGCTCGCGCGGCTGATCGCCATGGGGCAGCCCAGTGCTGAGGATGTGCTGCGCAAGCATGCCGGGGCGGGCGCGCGCATCGAGTTCACCGGCAACCCGGTGCGCCGCAGCGTGCTTGCAGGCGATGGCGCCCGCGGGCGCGAAGCGCTGGGTATCCCGGCGGATGCCTGCGTGCTGGTGGTGTTCGGCGGGTCGCTCGGAGCCCGTCACATCAACGAGCGCCTGGCCGCGCTCAAGGCCGATCTGTTGGGCATTGAGAATCTCTACGTGGTGCAGGCTACCGGTAAAGGCGGCTATGAGGAGGCCTGCGCCGCCCTGCAACTGACCGACGATGAACGGACCCGTTGGCAGGTGCGCGACTATATCGACGACATGGGCGACGTTCTGGCTGCGGCCGATTTGGTGCTCTCGCGCGCCGGCGCCTCCTCGGTTGCCGAGATCGCCGCCTTGGCCGTGCCCTCCATCCTGGTTCCGTACCCGTTTGCCACGGCCGATCATCAGACCACGAACGCGCGGCTGCTGGTCGATCCCGGTGCTGCGCTCGTGTATGCCGATGCGGATATCGACGGCGATGCCTTTGCGGACAACCTGCTCGATTTGCTGCGTTGCCCGCAGCGTCGCGCCGCCATGCACGAAGCCGCCCGCGGCTTGGCCCAGGACAAGGCCGCCGAGCATCTGGCGGACCTGCTCGAGAACCTGGTCGAGGCGTAAGGACGGTTCGGTCGCCCGAGGGGTCGGCATAGGTCCTTCGTGCGTGGTTCGGCTTCGCCTCACGAAACGCACTGCGGATCTATGCCGACCCCTCGGGCTACGGGGCGGACAGCGGCTTCGGCGTTGTGGAATGCAAGCCGCCAGATACTCGGCTCAACCGAAATATTCCGTTATTTGGAACTCGTTTGGATTCGGCGCGTTTTGTGGAGCGATGCGGAACCACGCGCGGAAGGATTGCGCAACGCCCCTCGCATCGGCTCGGGGAGCGGAATGATTGTGTCTCGCGCCGGGTGTTCGCAGCCCAACCTCTCCATAGCGTATACTGAAAAGGTTACGCATACGATTACGCGAGGAGACATTTCATGGCGACCATCTCTGTCCCCGAGGCAACATCCGCCCCGGATTTCAAGAGCGCCCACTTCATCGGTATCGGTGGCGCCGGCATGAGCGGTATCGCGCTGGTGCTGCATGAGCGCGGCGTCCACGTGACGGGCTCCGACCTCAAGACCTCGCGCTACATCCGTCAGCTCACGCGCGCCGGCGTGCCCATCCACGTGGGCCATGAATCCGCCACGATCGATGAGGTGCGCCCGGATGTCGTGGTCGTTTCCACCGCCATCCCCGAGACGAACCCCGAGCTTGTCCGTGCGCGCGAGCTGGGCATCCCGGTGTGGCACCGTGCCAAGATGCTCTCGGCGCTCGGGTACGGCCTGACCACGGTGGCCGCGGCCGGTACGCACGGCAAGACCACCACGTCCTCCATGGTCGCCACCATGCTCGATCGCATGGGGCTCGACCCGAGCTTTTTGGTGGGCGGCATCGTGGAGGGCTACGACACGAACGGCCGCTGCGGGAGCGGCGAGCACTTCGTGGTCGAGGCCGATGAGTCCGACAGCTCCTTCCTCTATCTGAACCCGCACGTGGTCATCGTCACCAACGTCGAGGCCGACCACATGGACCATTACGCCTCGCTCGCCGAGATCGAGGAGACGTTCTGCGCGTTCATGGGCCTGGTGGACGAGGAAGGTTCCGTCATCGTGTGCGGCGAGCAGCCGCGTCTGGTCGAGCTTGCCCGCTTGTGCGGCCGCACGGTGCTCACCTACGGTGAAGGCGCGGGTCACGATGTGATCTGCACGCCCAAGCAAAGCGAGCACGCCTTCGGGACCACGTTTACCGTGACGCTGCCGGACGGCCATGAGCGCGAGGTGTCCATCAAGCACAATCCCGGTCGTCACAACATGCTCAATGCCACCGCGGCGCTCGCCTCCGCCTACGCGCTGGGGCTCGATACCGCCGCTGCCGCCGAGGCGCTCTCAACCTTCGAGGGCGCGCGCCGGCGCTTCACGCACGTGGGCGAGGTTCGCGGCATCTCGCTTGTGGACGACTACGGCCACCATCCCACCGAGATCAAAGCCACGCTGCACGCCGCGAAGTCGCTCGACTTCGCTCGTGTGGCCGTCGTGTTCCAGCCGCACCGCTACTCGCGCCTCCAGGCCCTGGTCGATGATTTCACCGAGGCCTTCACCGACGCCGATATCGCCATCTTCATCGACGTGTTCCCCGCAGGCGAGACGCCCATCCCCGGGGTCACGAGCAAGATGCTGGCCGATCGCGTTCGCGCGGCCCATCCGGACAAGACCGTTTACTATGCGGCCGATCATCCCGCGCTCATGGAGCTCATCGACACGGTGGTGAACGCCGGCGACCTGCTCATCACCATGGGTGCGGGCGACGTGACCACCGTGGGTCCGGAGTACCTTGAGCACGTCGCGCTCGCGTCGTCGTTGGATGAGCGATAAGCGATGGGGTGTTTCAACGCCTTCATGGCGCTGTCGGGCATGATCGACACGGATGTGGTCGAACATGAGAAACTCGCGCGCCACACGAGCTATCGCATCGGCGGCAAGGCCGAGCTATTCATCACCTGCCATAGCTACCATTCGCTGCGCCGCACCATCGAGGTGCTCGGTCGCGAACAGGTGCCGTGGGTGATCATCGGCAAAGGGTCCAACCTGCTGGTGGCCGATGCCGGCTATGCGGGCGCGGTCATCACGCTCGGTCGCGAGTTCTCGCGCTTCGTGCTGGCCGAGGACGGTTGCACCATGACGGTGGGCGCCAGCGCCATGCTGGCCCGCCTGGTGAACGAGGCGCTTTCGCGCGGGTTGTCTGGGCTTGAGTTCGCTGTGGGCATCCCTGGCAGCGTGGGCGGCGCGGTGTCGATGAACGCCGGCTCCCGCACGGAGTGGATCGGCTCACTCGTCGAGGACGTGGTGACCTACAAACCCGGCGAGGGCATTCGCCATTATGCCGGCGCGGAGGTGAGCTGGGGCTATCGGGCGAGCGGCCTGCCGCGTGACGAGATCGTGCTCGAGGTCAGCCTGCGCCTGGTGCCTGCGTCCAAAGAGGACATTCGCGCCAAGATGGAACGAGCCCTGGCGCGCCGCCGCCGCACGCAGCCGGTGGGCGTGCCATCGTGCGGGTCGGTGTTCCGCAATCCGCCGGATCGCTCGGTCGGCGCGCTGATCGAGGAGTGCGGATTGAAGGGTTTTTCGGTGGGCGGCGCCGAGATCTCGCCCGTCCACGCTAACTTTATAGTCAACAAGGGATGCGCGACCGCCGCCGACGTGGTGGCCGTCATCCGCCACACGTGCGAGAAGGTTAAGGAAACCCATGGCGTCGAGCTCCAGCCGGAAGTCAAATTCCTCGGCTTCTAACGGCCCCAAGCCGAGCTACCGTCGTGCCGCGACCACACCGGGTGCCAAGCCCCGTGTGGCGCAAGGTTCGGTTGTGCGCCGCCGCCCCGGTGGGGGCGGTGGGTTATCCGTGGGTTCCGCCGGAGTCGCGAGCACATCGAAGCGGACGAGCGGTGCGCGCCCTGCGGCTCAGCGCCCCCTGGCGGCACCCGCCGCTCGTCCGTCCCGGCGTCCAGCCACAGCGGCTCGCCCGCGCTCGGTTGCCGGTCCGCGCCCTGCGCGCCAGCAGGCGGCTGTCGGCCGTGTTGCGACCTCGCGTCCCATCGCGGCCCCTCGGCCATCGGTCGGCGGGCGGGGGGCCGCTGGGACCGCCAAGCCTGCCAAGGCGAGCGCCTCGGGCACCATAGCCCGCAAGGGGCTGCGTGTCGTGGCGTCCCCGGCGCCCAAGGCCACCGCGCCCGCCGGCGCCATCGCCTCGCGCCCCTCCAAGGCCCCCAAGGCATCCAAGGCACCGATGTTCAAGGTCGCCCGCAAGCCCGTGGCGTCTGCACCGGTCTCGCGCGGGTCCAATCCGTTCGCCGCGCTCGGCAACCTGTTTGCACCCCTCGCCGCGGCCCTCAAACGCCTGCCCGTGCCGCGCTTGGGACGCGGCCCTCTGCTCATCGGCGTCGGGGTTCTGGTGGCAATGGCGCTTATCGCCATCGTGGTGGTGAACTCTCCGCTGCTGGCCGTCACGGAGCTTGAAGTTCATGCCAGCGAGCATATGTCGCAAGAGGCGGCCGAGAAGCTCGTTCAGGTGCCGGAGGGCTCCACGTTGCTCAACGTCGACACCGACGCCATCGCCGCATCGCTGGCGGCAAACCCATGGGTGTCCGGCGCCGATGTCGAGCGGTCGTTTCCGCATAAGCTCATCGTGACGCCGCGCGAGCGCACCGTGAGCGCCATCGCCTATGTGACTGCGGATGACATCGCCTGGGCCATCGGAGAGGACGGTATGTGGATCGCACCGCTTTCGTTGGCGGTGACACTCGATGCCGAGGGCACCGAGATCGAAGCGGCATCCGCCGATACCCTGCCCGAGGGCGCCCGCCAGCTTGCGGGCCTTGAGGCCGCTCAGTACATCGCGCAGCGCGGTGGCGCCCTGTTGCTGATCGATGTTCCCTCAGATGTCGATCCGGCCAGTGGCAAACAGATCACCTCGGAGGTCGTGCTGGCGGGCTTGGAGTATGCCAAGGGCTTCTCGCCGGAGTTCATGGGTCAGGTCAAGGATCTCTCCGTTGCCTCGGTTGAGGCCATCTCGGCGAATCTGACCTCTGGAATCGAGGTGTCGCTCGGCAAGCCGGAGCGGATTGTGGAGAAGGAGCGCGTGGTCACAAAGCTGCTTGAGCAACAACAGGGCGTGACCTACATCAACGTGCGCGAGCCCGGCGCCTACACCTTCCGCAGCGCACCACAGTAGGGGGATGCCGCTGGTCTGAGCGCGCACCGTTCGCCGACGGCCGAGCGGCGCGCGCTGTACCTGCGCAAATACGATGTGCTTCATATTTGAGCTGCCAAGGTTTGACTTTGGCCGTTAGAATATGCAAAGATAATGCGGTTTACCTCGACTTTTAATCTCAACTTGAGGGTTAACGTCGCGATGCCGCCTGGTACGTGGGCTTATAACGATGTGTTCGAAAGGACCGCACATGCACGAGAACGAGATCAACAACTATCTTGCTGTCATCAAGGTTGTCGGCGTGGGCGGCGGCGGCACGAACGCCGTGAACCGCATGATCGAGGAGGGCATCCGTGGCGTCGAGTTCGTCGCCATTAACACGGACGCCCAGGCGCTGGCCATCTCCGATGCGGATATCAAGGTGCACATCGGCACCGACCTCACGCGCGGCTTGGGTGCCGGCGCCAACCCCGAGGTTGGTCGCAAGGCCGCCGAGGAGTCCCGTGACGACATCTCCGAGGCGCTCGCCGGCGCCGACATGGTGTTCATCACCTGCGGCGAGGGCGGCGGCACCGGTACGGGCGCCGCTCCCATCGTGGCCGACATCGCCATGAACGACGTGGGCGCGCTGACCGTCGCCGTCGTGACCAAGCCCTTCACCTTCGAGGGCCGCAAGCGCAAGAACTCCGCCGAGGAGGGTATCAAGACCCTCGCCGAGTCCGTCGACACCATGATCGTCATCCCGAACGACCGCCTGCTCGACATCGCCGAGAAGAAGACCACCATGCTCGAGGCCTTCACCACGGCCGACGGCGTGCTCTCCCAGGGTACCCAGGGCATCACCGACCTCATCACCGTCCCCGGTGTCATCAACCTGGACTTCGCCGACGTCAAGACCATCATGAAGCAGGCCGGCACGGCCATGATGGGCATCGGTTGCGCCTCGGGCGACACCCGCGCGGTCGATGCCGCACAGCAGGCCATCTCCAGCCGCCTGCTCGAGAGCTCCATCGACGGTGCCACCCGCGTGCTGCTGTCCATTGCCGGCTCCAAGGACCTCGGCATCCAGGAGATCAACGACGCCGCCGACCTGGTGGCCAACGCCGTCGATCCGGACGCGAACATCATCTTCGGTACGGTTGTGGACGAGTCTTTGGGCGACCAGGTGCGCATCACCGTCATCGCCACCGGCTTCACCGATTCCAACGTCAACCGTCAGGACGAGCTGTTCGCCAGCCAGAAGAGCGGGCGTTTGGGTGATCACGCGGCCGAGTCCGCGCACAGCGCCGCTCAGAGCGCGCCGACCCGCAACGTGGGAGGCACCGAGCTGCCGAACTTCGGCAACGATCAGTTCGAGCTGCCCGACTTCCTCAAGCGCGGCAACTTCTAGCGCGTAAGATCTGCCTGACGGACGGCCCCGGGTTTTACCACGCAGACGGTCCTCGGGCGCTGAGCTCGGCTCAGCGCCCTGCGGAATGTCTGCTTAGGTGAAACCCGGGGCCGTCCTGTTGGTGACGTTGCTGGCGCTAGAAGGTGCCTGGGGCTTGGAGGCTTCGTAGCTCTCACGCGTAAAACTTGGGGAGGCGTGATGGAGAGGTTTGAGGTTGATGGGGTCGCGCTGCATGGGCGGCGCGACGGCGTGGTGCGGTTTGGGTTCACGGAGCGCGGCGGCGGGGCCTCGCGGGCGCCGTACGCATCGTTGAACCTGGGAAGCCATGTGGGCGATGACTTGGCCGCCGTGCAGGAGAACCGCCGCCGGGCCCTGGTGGCGCTGGGGTGCGCCCAGGATCTCGACCGGTTGCTTGTGCCCAACCAGATTCACGGGGACCATGTGGCCGTGGTTCGCTCGAGCGCACCCGATGAGCTCGCGCGGGTCCGCGCCGAGATCGCCGCGGGCACCGATGCCATCGTGTGCACGGCGGCGCATGTCCCGGTGCTGCTGTGTTTCGCCGACTGCGTGCCGGTGATTCTCACCTGTGAACATGCGTTCGCGGTCGTGCATTCGGGCTGGAAGGGCACGTATGCGCGCATCGCGGCCAAGGCGGCGCGCGTGCTGTTCCGCGAGACGGGGGCCGCGCCTGAGCAGCTGCGGGCTTTTATCGGGCCGCATATCCTCGGTGATGAATATGAGGTCTCAGCTGACCTTCTCACGATGTTTTCCGAACAATTTGATAACATTAAAGTGTCTGTACATCGGATGCTCGACTTATCCGCATGCATCCGGCAATCGCTCGAAGAGGTGGGAGTCTTTCCGTGCGAGATTCACGACCCGCAGCTCTCCACGGTGCGGCAGAACGCTCAGTTCTTTTCGTACCGTGCCGAGAAGGGGCTTTGCGGACGTCATGGCGCCATCGCCTGCGTCTGTTCGTAGCGCCCATCGCTGCCGTTTGCGCCTTGGGCGGCGCGCTTGTCCTGTCCGGCTGCAGCGCCGAGGCGTCCTCGGGTCAGATCACGGTGGCGGGTTCGACCACCTGTCTGCCCATTGCCGAGCAGGCCGCAGAGATCTTTAAAGAGGAAACTGGCACGAGCGTGCTTGTGAGTGGCCTTGGTTCCTCGGCTGGCATCGAGGCGGTGTCCAATGGAACCGCTGACATCGCGACCTCATCGCGCAGCTTGAACGAGGAGGAGCAACAGCTCGGCCTCACCACGATTCCGGTGGCGCACGATGGCATCGCCGTGATCGTGCACCCCGACAACCCCGTGCAGAACCTCTCGATTGGGCAGCTGCGCGCCATCTATTCGGGCGAGATCTCCAATTGGAGCGAGGTGGGCGGCGAGGACGTCGCCATCCAGCTCGTGAACCGCGACGAGGCGTCCGGCACGCGCGAGGCGTTCAAATCTATCGTCATGGACGGCGCATCCTTCGACCGCCGTGCGGCCGTGCTCTCCGGCACTGGCCAGGTGCGCGATGTCGTGAGCCGCTCGCGTGGCGCCATCGGCTACATCTCCATGGGCTTCGTCGATTCGGCTTACGCCACCACCGAGGTGCGCGCGCTGGCCGTGAACCACGTCGAACCCTCCGAGCAGACGATCGCCTCGGGTGGGTACCCCATCTCGCGCGACCTGTATTTCTTCACCAAGGGCGAGCCGACCGGTTCGGCGGGGGAGTATATCGACTCGGTGCTGTCTGAGGACATGGACGACCAGATCCGCGAGGCGGGCTTCATTCCCGTCGCCCACGATGAGACGAGCAAGGGGGAGTAACGGCTGTGAGCGATACCCCGAATACGACGAACCAGCCTGTTGGCCAGGCTTCTGAGGCCCAGGTGTCCGCAGCGCGCAAGCGCGATCTGGCCCTCGTGTCGCGCAGCACCTATCTCAAGGAGAAGGCGCTTCAGTGCCTGTTTTTCGCCTGCGCCTTCTTGGCGGTGGTCACGGTCATCCTCATCTTCGCCTTCACGATGATGCAGGCCGCGCCCGTGTTCACCGACATCGGGTTGGCGAACTTCTTCAGCTTCACCTGGGCCCCCA
>CAUWJG010000037.1:0-18197 GCA_963559095.1 uncultured Collinsella sp.
ACGCCGCCCTCTCAAGGCGGAGATCACCAGTTCGAATCTGGTACGGGCTACCACGAGTCTCCGGGACACTCTGAGTCCCTTACATACGGCCCGTTCGTCTAGCGGTTCAGGACGCCGCCCTCTCAAGGCGGAGATCACCAGTTCGAATCTGGTACGGGCTACCAAAACTTCAAGTTGGCGAATTCTGTTTTCCGGATTCGCCTTCTTTGTGTTTGGAGACAGGTTGGATTGTGTGTCGCGCTGGTGAGGGGGCGCGGATGCGCGGCGCAATCACGTACAATAGTCGGGAACGATACCCGACGGCGTAGGAGCACTATGTCTGAGTCGCCGAATGCGCATATAACCCCATCACAGCCGACCCCTCAGATCGCGGGGGGAGACGATCACAAGACCGCACGGCGCGGCGCCATCTTCATCGGCATCGTGCTGCTCGGCTACATCGTCTACCTGGTGGCGACGGGCCAGGTCGCCCAGTTCATGGACGCCATGCGCAACGTCTCGGTGCCGTGGCTTCTGGTGGCGTGCCTGTGCATGCTGCTGTACCTCGTGTTCGGCATCCTGGCATACGCCATCGCCGTATGGCTCGACCCGAAAAGCCCCGTGGGCGTGCGCGACCTCATCTCGGTCGAGGCCAGCGGTATCTTCTTCGGCAATCTCACGCCCATGATGATGGGTTCCACGCCCGCGCAGATCTACCGTCTCACCAAGGCGGGCCAAAACGTCGGCGAGGCCGGCGCCATCCAGTTCACGCGCTTCATCGTGTACCAATTCGGCCTGGTGGTGTGGGGCGCCATCCTCATGTTGGCGCGCATGCCGTTTTTCGCCGAGCAGTACGGCGACATCACGCTGCTGTGCGTGTTCAGCTTCGGTGGCCACGTGCTCATTCTCATGGCGATCTTCGCCATCGCGCTCATGCCCAAAACGGTCACGCGCGTCGCCCATTGGGGTATCAACGTGCTGTCGCGGATGGGGGTGGCGCGCGAGCGCTGCGATGCCTGGCGCGGCTTCGTGGATGGCGAGATTAACTCGTTTTCGGAGAAATTCCGCCTGGCGGCCGGCCACCTGTCGTCCATGGCCCTCACCGTGGTCATCACGATGCTGCAGCTCGCCTTCTTTTATCTGGTGCCGTATTTTCTCATGCTCGCCTTTGGGCACCATGACGTCGATTTCTTCTCGGTGATGGCGGCCAGCGCGTTCGTGCAGCTGCTGAGCTCGGCGGTGCCGCTGCCCGGCGGCACGGGTGGCGCCGAGGGCGGCTTCGCGCTGTTCCTCGGGCATTTTTACGGCAGCGCGGCGACGGCCGGCTATCTGCTGTGGCGCCTCATCACCTTCATCGCGCCGACGATCCTGGCGGCGCCGCTGCTCGGCCTGCACAGCGCACACAACGAGAGTCTGCATGATCGCTGGGACCGCTTGATGGTCCGCTTCGGTCGTACGCGCCACGGCGCTGGGCAGAAGCGCGTTCGCACGGGCGCGCGCGCAGGGGCGTCCGCTGCGAGTCCGGCGCGCACGGTGTCCGATGCGGCGTCGGCTGCGGCTTCCAAGGCGTCTGCGGCCTCTGATGCCGCGCCCCGCGCTGTTTCCGCCTCCGCATCAGCGCGTCCGGAGCGGCGTGTGGTCGAGGTGCGCCGTACATCCGGCGGTATCACGGTGCGCCCTGACGCGTTCGTGAACAAAAAGAGAAAAATGAATCCGTAGTAGCGAACAGCGCTCAACTGAACTACGATGCTTCAATCGCTTTTAAATTAAGCGACATATACGTGGTTCTGTTGTAAAGGAGCGTCTGTGAACAAGCGATCGAAGCGCTTGCGCATTGCGGTGATGGTATGCGCTGTCGTGGCGGTGCTGTTGCTGGGCGGTCTTGCCGCCGTGGGAAATTATCTGTTTAACTTTGCGCTCAACCCGGCGGCGCCCACGACCATGAAGGCTTTGATGGATGCCGATGAGGTCGATGGCCTGGATGAGCCTGCGGCGCTCGATGAGGCCTTCGCTAAAGAGGCGCAGTCGTGGTTCGAGCGCGAGGGGCAACATGTTGAACATACGGCCGAGGACGGCGTTTTGTTGAGCGGCTGGCGTTTTGATGCCGTGGGCGGCGAGTCGGAAGACGCCGCCGCTGGTGTCGCAGCGGACGACGCGCGTGATGCGGGCGCCGCAAGCGTGCCGGATGCATCCGCCGTATCGCATGCATCTCATGATTACGCCGTCGTGCTGCACGGCTATACGGCGTCCCCTGCTGAGGCCGCCAAATACGGCTATTACTTTCATCAGCGCGGTATGCACGTACTCATGCCCGCCGCACGCGCTCATGAGCGCTCTGAGGGCGCCTACATCGGCATGGGTTGGCCTGAGCGCCGCGATGTGGTGGGCTGGATCTCCGACATCGTGGATCGCGACCCGCAGGCGCGCATCGTGCTGTTCGGCATTTCCATGGGAGGCGCCACGGCGATGATGACGGCAGGGGAGGCCGATTTGCCCCGCAACGTGGTGTGCGTGATCGAGGACTGCGGTTATGCGAGCGTGTGGGATGAGTTCGCCGTTCAGTTGGAAAACGTGTTCGGGCTGTCGAGTTTTCCCGTGCTCGACGCGGCGAACCTGGTGTGCCAGGTGCGCGCCGGGTGGGATTTCAAGCAGGCGAGCGCGGAACGTGCGGTTGCGGCCGCCCGGATGCCCATGTTGTTCATCCATGGCGATGCCGACACCTTCGTTCCCTATGAGATGCTCGATTGTGTATATGTCGCTTGCGGCAGCAGCGTCAAGGAGAAGCTTGTGATCCCCGGGGCGCCCCATGGCGGCTCGGCGGCAACCGACCCCACAACATATTGGGGGACGGTCGCCGCTTTTTTGGACGCCGACTTCTATAGGTAGGCCTATCGCTGGCCCGGCAGTTGGACGGGCATCCGCCGGGTGTTGGGTCGTTGTGCGTTATGGGTGCTACTGGTAGCGCAAACACTCCACCGGGTCGAGCTTGGCGGCGCGGCGGGCGGGATAGTAGCCAAACACCAGGCCGATGAAAATGGAGATACCGACGGCCAGGGCGATGGCGCTCGGGTCGACGGCCGGGGTCAGCGCGGCTCCGGTCGTGCCCATTCCGGTGGCCGATCCTAGATCGAAGCCACTGGCCGCTACCAGGTACGCCAATCCCCAGGCGATGGCGTAGCCCGCGATGGTGCCGATGATGCCGCCCGTGACGCACAGGGTGGCGCTTTCGGTTAGGAACTGGCACGTGATGTCGCGCCCACGCGCTCCGAGGGCGCGGCGCACGCCGATCTCGCGGATGCGCTCGGTGACGTTGGTGAGCATCATGTTCATGATGCCGATGCCGCCCACGAGCAGCGAGATGCCCGCAACCGAGCCGATCATGAGCTGGAAGGACATCATGAAGGTGTTGAGCTGATCGATGGCCGATTTCGTGGAGTAGACCGACACCATCGACTCGGCGTCCTCCTCATCGATGTGCTTGAGCTTGGCGACCTGTGCGATGGTCTGCTGCTGCAATGCGTCGATGTCGACTCCCTCGCGTGCCAGCCCGACGATGCTCGAGAGATATTCCCAGCCACCCGTGAAGTCCTTTTTGGCGGCCTCGTTGGGCACATAGGCATTCACGTAGTCGGTGCCCGTCATGCCGTCATCGATGATGCCCACAACGGTGTAGTTCTTGCCGTTCAACTGGATGGTCTGCCCGATTGCCTCGGCCGTGGCGCTGCCAAAGAACGCCTCGACGCCGTTGCGCCCGATGAGGGCCAGTCGAGCTGCGCTCGATGCCTCCTGCTCGGTGAATAAGCGGCCTTCGGCGACCTTGGTGCTGATGCCGGTCATGTCGAGATAGGTGGCGCTTGCGCCGCTGATGCCGCAGTTCACGGTCTTTTCGCCGGCCTGGACCTGCGCGTACCCGCTGTATGAGCCCTCGATGGCCTCATAGTCGGACATGAGGCGCTCGAGGTCGTCCAGGTCGTCCTCATCGAGCGGGGCGCCGCTCGAGATGTAGATGAGGCGCGCGGCGTTGAGTCCCATGCCGCTCACCAGTCCATTGCGAACGCCCCCGATCAGCGAGGTCATGGCGATGACGGCGGCGATGCCGATCACGATGCCGAGAATGGTGAGAAAACTCCTGCCGCGGTTGGCCTCAAGCGAGCGAAGGGCCTCGCGGCCCAGGTCTGCAGCCGTCATGCGATGCCTCCTTGCGGGTTCAGGACTCGTGCGGGCGCGTCCCGATATACCTCCGGGACGTGGTTCGGCTTCGCCTCACGGAAACGTCCCTGCGGTATATCGGGACGCTCGTGGGAGGCGTGAGGCGATGCGGGTGCGTAGGCGCCGTCGTAGATGCGGCCATCGCGGATCTGGACGGCGCGATCGGCCTCGGCGGCGACGCCCGAGTCATGCGTGATGAGCACGATGGTTTTACCCGCGCGCTTGAGCGCATGGAAGGTGTCGAGCACCTGGCGCCCCGTCGCTGAGTCGAGGTTGCCGGTGGGTTCGTCGGCCAAGATGATGGCCGGGTCGTTGACCAGGGCGCGCGCGATGGCCACACGCTGCATCTGGCCGCCAGAGAGCTCATTGGTGCTGTGGTCCCAATGGTCGACGGGCAACCCCACCGATCGCAGCGCATGCACGGCGCGCCGCTCGCGCTCGCGACGGGGCACCTCGGTGTAGACCAGCGGCAAGGTCACGTTGTCGAGCACGCTCATGCGCGGCAGGAGATTGAAGCTTTGGAACACGAAGCCGATGCGGCCTGCGCGCACCTCGGCAAGCTCGTCGGGTGTGAGCTCGGCAACGTTCAAGCCTTCGAGCAGATAGGTGCCTGACGTGGGTGTATCCAGGCAGCCAAGGATGTTCATGAGGGTCGATTTACCCGAACCCGACGGTCCGGTGATGGCCACGAACTCCTGCGGCATCACGGTGAAAGAGATGTCGTGCAGGATATGGGCGAGGAGCGCATCGCTTTCGAAGATGCGGTGGATATGGCGGATATCGATGACGGGCCGCCCGGCCGTGGCGCTGGCTGCGCTGATGAAAGGTGCGCCGCTGGTGGCCTTGCCATCCGTGATGGCGGGAAGGTTCATTTACATCACCGCCATGCCGCCGCCGGCGCCATCGCGCCTGGTGCCGTCGTCGGGTCCGGACATCATGCCGCCGGCGATGACGAGCGTGTCGCCATCGGAAACGGCCGCGCTCGGCATGTCGGGATTGACCTCGGGGCCTGCGTCGGCGGGACGTCCCACAACGGCGAAATCGTCGTTTTTGGCCACGACGCTGACATCGCGGCGCTCGATCTCATGCGTCTCGGCATCGGTTTCGACCTGCACGTAGTAGGCTTGGCCATCGTCGGTGAGCAGGGCTGTGGTGGGCACCATGATGACCTGGTCGAGCTGCTGGGTGGTGAGGGAGACCTCGGCGGTCATGCCGGGCTTGAGGCGCGCGTCGGGCGCCTCGATGAGGATGTCCACGGCAAAAGTCGGCGAGCTGCTGCCGTCATAGGAGATGGCGCCCTCGCCGCTCGAGGCGATCGAGGCGATGCCCGTGACGCGTCCGGTGAGCATGAGGTCCTCAAAGGCCGGGCAGGTGATGTTGGCCGTTTGGTCAACGGCGACGGTTGCGATGTCTTGCTCCTCCACCTGAACCGTCACCTTCATGCGTGAAAGGTCGGCGATCTGCATGAGCGGGCCCTTCGCGGACGAATCGCCCAACGCGGCGGAGAGGTCCTGACCCACTTGCGCGTTGAGGGCCACGATCGAGCCGTCTGCCGGTGCTTTGACCGTTCGCAGCGCCGTTTTGGCGACGGCATCGTTGTAGGCGGCCTGCGCGGCCTCGACGGCCACCTGAGCGCTGTTCACGCCCTGCTCGGCGCCGGCGGTATCCGTGCCGCCCATGCCCGGTTCGGCCATCGGCGTGGAGGCGAGCTGCTTTACTTGCGCGAGGGCCTGCTGGGCGGAGGCGAGGTCGGCCTTGGCCTGGCGCAGCGCGCGGTCCGCTTCGGCCACGGCGCGGTCGAGGTCGGGGTTTTTGATGGTCATGAGCACGTCACCGGCTTTGACCGTCTGCCCGGCCACGACGTTGATGCTCTCGATCTGCCCGTCGACCTCGGGCGTGATGATGGTGGAGGAAATGGGCTGCAGTGTGCCCTTGGCGTCGACCTGCGTGGTGAAGGTGCCCTCAATGGCGAGGTCGGTGACGGGTTCCATCTCCTGCTCGGGTGCGGTAGTGGTCATGTTGTAGACCACGATGCCCCCGATGACCACGGCGACGACTATGCCGGCAACGACGCCGCGACGGATGAGCTTTTTGCGGCGGCGCTCGGCGCGCTTGGCCTTGAGGGCGGCGTAGGCCTCGGCATCCGTGCCCTCAAGCGCGACGCCTTCCGCGCCGGTTTGCTCCTGTTCGGCCTGCGTGCCCGCATCGCTTTTATTGAGTTCATCGAAGGCGCGGGCGCCGGGCTTGCCGGCACGGATGACGGGAATCTCGGGGTGCCTGCCGCTGCTTGCGGGTTCATCGCCCAAGGTGCGCACGAACGCGGCGGTTGGATCCGTGTCGTGGATGTCACCTGCGGGTGTCTCGGCTGGATTGGGTAGGTCTTTCGGGTTGCCCGTGGTGCTCATGGCGTCTCCTCGTCTGTATCGGGGGGGGTTGTTGCGGATGGAAGCGCGGGCTGCGCATGCGTTGACGGAGCGTGCCGACCGCGTGGATCGAACGCGATCGGCACCTTGGACTATATGGCGTCCTCGCGCAGGGTCTGCACGATGGAGTTCGCGCCTGCTTTGCGCAGGGCGTAGATGGCCGAGAGCGCCAGCACGCCGATCACGATAGCGGCGGCAAGTGCGATCCACCATGGCGGCAGGTAGAACTCGGAGCCGTAGAAGCTGATGGACATCGCCTGGTGCAGGGCGAAGGCGACCACGCCGCCCAGCAGGATCCCGATAGCCAGGCCGCGCCAGGCGTAACTCGCGCACTCGAGCACGATCATGCGCCTGAATGTCGAGGGGCCCATGCCGCAGCTTTTGAGCATCGCGAACTCACGGCGGCGCAGGATGATCGAGCTGGAGAGCGTATTGAACACGTTGGCCACCGCGATGGCGCCGGTGATGAGGGCAAAGCAGCTGATGAACAGTTGGATCGTCCCGTACATGAGGGCCGCCTGGCGTGCATGCTCGGCGTTGTTGTTCAGGTAGCTGTTTTGCCAGCCGCCTCCGTGCGTGCCGTCAAGTATCTCCTGCATGGCGGCGCCTGCCTCGCGGGGGCGTTCGGTGTCGAAGTTCAGGTAGGTGTAGAGGCTGGCCGCGCCCGTGGTGCCGTTCATGACGAGCGGGGCGGACATGGTGCTGCCGAGTGCGGATGCATCCACGTCGGCGGTTGGGGCGGCGAGGGTGGGGAGGGCCGAGATGGGCAGCATGACAATGGGGTAGGTGCTGTCGGCTTGAAGCATCTCGGGCCAGGTGTCGCTTACGGCGCCCACGGGAAGCTCGACGCTGGTTACAAGGGCCTGGCCGAGCGGCACGGCGCGCCCCTCTTCCGCGATGCCCGCGTCGTTGTAGACGTCGAACAGGGCTTGGATCTCACCGTCACGCATGTCGAGTTGCGTCAGGTAGCGGCTGTTGCCGTCGTTGGCGTCGGGGTCGGCGATGAGCGTGTAGAGCGATACGTCCCCCGTGCCCGCAAAATAGTCAAAGGTGGCGTACTGCATGCCGTTGTTCATGCGGGCCTTGTTGAGCGCGATGCCCACCGGCTGCTCCGGGTCGCAGAAGCGCCGCTCGTCCAGATGCGCTTGCTGGACGGCCGCGCGCCAGGTGCCGTCGTCCACGAAGGCGAGCTGGATAAGGGCGTGGACGCCACCGTCATCGTCGATGAGGGGTTCATCGTTGCCGGCATTGTAGGCGCTTGTGGCAAGCTCATCGGTGTCGAGGACGCCCGCATCGGCATGCGCGTACATGGTCGCGTACATCGCGTAGCCGAGCGGCGTGGCGCCCTCGACGTCGCCTAGCTTGCGGTAGAGCTCGTCTACCGCGGCAGTGCCGTCGGCGGCCGTCTCATCGCCCATGAGCACGCGATCGACCATGACCTGGATGTCGGCGGTGCTGCCGTTGCCCGTGATCTGCGCGATGTCGCCCAGCGAGCGCCCGATGGCGCACGAGGTGATGAGCAATGCCACGGACACGGCGAGCGAGGCCACAGCGACGCGTCCCTTGCTTGAGGAACGGGTGAGGTTGCGATGGGCAATCCATCCCGATACGCCGCCCAGACGCAGGTAAAATCGGTCGAAGAGGCCCGCCCTTCCATTTGTGGTGACCCTTCGCTCGCGGCGCGTGAGCTTGACATCGCGGCTCTGCCGGATGGCGTCCACGGCCGAGACGCGGCTGGCGCGGATGGCGGGGATGGCAGCGGACACGAGTACGGTGATGAGCGAGAGCACAACGCAGATGCCGATGACCGTTGGGCTCACGTGCAGGCTGGAGAAGCCGGACTCGTAGAAGAGGTCGGCGTCGATAAGCGCGCCGATGCCCTCGCTGGAGAGCTGGAACACGACCCAGGTGCCGGCGAGGCCGAGCAGGATGCCGGCGGGGATGCCGATGGCGGCCAGCAGCAGCGCCTCGGTGTAGACGGTGCGGCGGATCTGCCGTCGGCTTGCTCCCAGGGAGGCGAGCAGGCCATATTGACGCGTGCGCTCCGAGACGGCGATGGCGAACGAGTTGTAGATGAGCGAGATGGATGCGACCACGACCACGAGCGAAAGGATTGCCGCCATGAGGTACAGGGTGCTGTAGATGGCGCGCTCCTGGTCGATACCCTGATAGCGCAGCAGGCTGTCGTGGATTTCGGCGAAGGTGCTGTTGTCCCAGTATTCCAGCACGGTGCCGCCGCTCATGAACACCGGCATATCCATGCCGGTGTAATCCTTAATCAGGTCGAGGAGCTCGGGGTAGGTCGCAAGGTCGGTGCCCACGAAGGCGTCGGTGCTGCGCGCGGTGAGGTCCTCGCCCGAAACGAAGCCCAGATAGCCCGAGCCGAGCATCCAGCTGGTCGAGTAGGCCGTCTCCTGGTCGTAAAAGCCGACGACGGTGTAGGTCTGGACGGGGCCGGGGCTCGCGAGCCACTCGCTCAAGGCCGTGCCCTGCTTCGTCTCGGTGGTGTAGGTGCCCTCGCTGGCCAGGCACGCGCGGTCGCGGTTGCGCTCGGCGTCGTGGAAGGTCCGCTGCCCGAGCTGCAGGGTGATGGCGGAGCCGATGTCGATGCCATCCTCCCAGCTCGCGGGGGCGACTTCGTCTTTGCCGGTGGTCGGGAGCATGTCGAAGAGCTCGCGCCCCTGCTCGGTGGTGAGGCCCTTCATATTGGCGTCGAGGACGATCTCGCCGGGCTGGCTCGGCGCGCGGCCCTCGACGATGTCCGGGTCGATGACGAGCCCGTGCAGGTCCTGCTCACTCGGCCATTGCTGGAGGGTCAGGTAGCGGCCCCAGAAGCCCTGGAAGGCGGCGGGCATGAGCGCCGAGCCGTACGTCGGCCGCTCGTACAGGTCCTGAACGCGGGAGTCGTCGCACAGCTTGCCGAGCGCATCTGCGCTCAGGTTCTCGAACTTGACCTGCCACGCGCCGTTGCGCGCCACCTCGGCGGTGAGCATGCCCGAAAACAGGGTGGTCACGCTGGTGAAGATGGCCGTGATCAGCGCACAGGACAGCGCGATGCCGACGACGGAGACGATGGTGCGGCTGCGGTTGGCGGAAAGCGAGCGCAGGGCGAAGCGGGTGAACACATTGCCGCGCGGTGACGCGGACGTCCCCGTGGTCGGGCCGCCGGATGTGGAGAAGGCGCCCATGGTGCTCACGCCCGCTTCTCATCGCGCACGATGCGGCCGTCCTCGATGGCGATCACGCGGTCGGCCATGAGGGCGATGTCCTCATCGTGGGTGATGACGATGAGCGTTTGCTTGAACTCGCGGTTGGAGGCGCGCAGCAGCCCCATGATCTCGGCGGAGTTCTTCGAATCGAGGTTGCCCGTGGGCTCGTCGGCGAGCACGACCGAGGGCGCGTTCATGAGGGCGCGGCCGATGGCGACGCGCTGCTGCTGGCCGCCGGAAAGCTGGTTGGGCAGGTAGTGCTCGCGCCCGGTGAGCCCGAGTGCGGCGATGAGCGCCGAAAGGCGCCGCTCGTTGACCTTGCGGCCGTCCATGAGGACGGGTAGCGTCATGTTCTCCACGACGTTGAGCACAGGGATGAGGTTGTAAAACTGGTAGATAAGGCCGACCTCGCGGCGGCGGAATACGGCGAGCTCCTCGTCGGTGCGGGCGAAGATGTCTTGGCCCTGGAGCTTGACGGTGCCGGAGGTGGGGCGGTCGACGCCGCCCATGAGGTGCATGAGCGTGGATTTGCCCGACCCCGAACTGCCGATGATGGCGATGAACTCGCCCGCCTCGATCGTGAGGCTCACATCGTTCAAGGCGGTGACGGCGGTGTCTCCCGTGCCGTAGACGCGCGTGAGGTGTTCCACAGTGAGGATATTCATGGGAGCGACCTTCCTTTTGTGCCCGACTGATGACTATCATACTGGTGCGTCGCGCTTGCTTGGGCGTGACCGGTGTATGACACATCCGTCACGTTCGGTGGAGGCGGGCCGTGCTTGCATCGGGCTGACCGGTGCCGGCTTTGGCATACGCTTCGGAGTGTGGTTTCGCTTCGCTTCACAAAAACACTCCTACGGTATGCCAAAGCCGGCACCTGCATGAGGTTGGGCTCATTTGAATGATCGTGCGGTTGGCTTGCTGGCCGTTATGTCTCCGTCGCTCGTCTCGGACATATACCGTAGGGGCGTTTTGCGTATCGAAGCGAGCCACGCCCCGGAGCGTATATGTCCGAGACGAGCTGAGACGCGCTAGACGACCGCTTTGAAAAAGACGAAGTCGAATTGGGCGCCGAGGATGTTGCCATGGTCATCGGTGCGGTTTTCGGCGGTGAGGGAGCCGCCCTGCGCGGTGACGAGGCTCTTGGCAAGCGAGAGCCCGATGCCCACGCCTGCGGGATTGACCTCGCTGCGGGTGGTGGATCCCTTACCGCGATAGAAGCGCTCGAAGATATGGGGAAGATCGGTCGCGTCGATGCCCGGGCCCGTGTCGGTCACGCGGATGCGGCAGGCAAGGACATCTTCGCGGGCCTCGATGCGCACGCAACCGCCGCGCGGGGTGTGCTCAAGGCAGTTTTTCAGCACATTCATCAGGGCCTCGGCACTCCAGGCCGGATCGCCCTCAAAGCCCGCGCCCGCCTGCACGCAACGCGCGCACTCGACGCCCGCGATATCAAAGGCGATCGCAAGCGGTTCGACCGCGGCCTCGATGAGCTGGTCGGCCTTGACGTGGGTTTGCATAAGCGTGATGACGCCCGCATCGATGCGGGCGAGTTTGAGCAGGGTCGCCACGAGTTGCTCCACACGGCTTTGAAGGCGCTGGACGAGCCGCAGGCGCTCAACGAGGTCGGCGGTGCCGTCGATGCCGGCGAGGCGCGAGCGAACCAGTTCGAGGGTGAGCGAAATCGAGGTGAGTGGCGTCTTGAGCTGGTGTGAGATGTCCGCCAGGGAATCGGCGAGCGCTCGCTTCTCCTTTGCCAGCTCATCGACGGTGAGGTTGAGCCGCGCGGTCACCTTGTCCAGCTCGCTGGCGAGGATCGCGAGCTCGCCCTCGCCCATGTTTTTGAAATCGAGCTCGCGCTCGCCCGAAAGAACGGCGTCGAGGTGTTCGGCCATCTCGGATAGGCTGCGATAGCGGCGCCGGGTGAGCGTGAGGCCCGCGAGGATGAGCGCCATGCCGAGGATGGCGATGAGCGCGGCGGCCGCCCAGGTTGCCGCAGGTGGCGTTTCGAGCGTGGGCAGCACGATGAGGGCGGCGCCCGCGGCGGCCAGCGTGAGCATCGCTGCGGTCAGCACGACGCGTCGCACCTCGGGGTTTCTCATGAGCATGGTTTAGCCCCTTGCCTTGTAGCCCAGGCCGCGAACGGTCTGGATGATGCTGGGGCGGGAGGGGTCGTCCTCGATTTTGTCGCGCAGGCGCTTGATGTAGACGGAAAGCGTGTTCTCCTCGATATAGGTCCCCGCGTCATCCCAGAGGGCGTCGCGGATCATGTCGCGCGTCACGAGTTTTCCGGCATTGGTGGCAAACAGCAGCAACAGGCGGTACTCAAGGGCGGAAAGGACAATTTCGGCACCGTTGCGCTCAACATGGGCCCGCTCGGTGTCGATGCGCAGGGTGCCGAGGGTCACGATGCGGCGGCTCGGCTGCGAACGGCGGATGGTGGCGGCGATGCGCGCCAGCAATTCGCGCGGCCGAAACGGTTTGGCGATGTAGTCGTCGGCGCCCATGGTGAGCCCCGTCACAGTGTTGAACTCGTCATCGGAGGCGGTCAGGAAGATGACGGGCAGCTCGGGCGCGGCCTGCTTGATGGCGGCGCATACGGCAAAGCCATTGCCTTGCCGTAAGGTCACGTCGAGCAAGACGAGCTGGTAGGTACGGCTGGCGATGGAGCGGTTCACCAGGGCGATGGCTTCGTCTTGGGTATCGGCGGTGTCGACCGTGTAGTCGGCGCCGACCAAAAGCTCCGTAAGGGCCTCAACGATATAGGGGTCATCCTCGACCAATAGAATGCGCTGCATTGCGGTTTCCTCCCTGCCGACTGCGCACGTGTTCGCCGTGAGACCATTGTAGGGGAGTGCCCGACCGCGTGCCTGGGGTGTCTGTGACGAATCTGTAAGCGCACCGGGGATGCGCGCGCTCGGGCAGGCGAGCCTAATTTGGGCGAGCAAACATGTGGGTGGCGCACGTCAGGTGTGCGATATGACGCAAACACCCGCCTCGATGATGTTGTACAGCTCGATCGCCTTGTCGGTGGGCAGGTTCACGCAGCCGTGGCTACCGCGGTAGGTGTAGGCGCGCGGGTCCGCGAAGGCGGCTGCCGATTGCCAGGAGGCGTCGTGCAGGCCGACGGCGTTGCCCACAAACGGCATCCAATAGCCGACCGGTGTTTTGTAGTCCGGTTCGCCGTCGTCGTTTTCATCCAGGCCCACAAGCGTCATGTTGCGCGATTTGCCGTTGAGCTGGTAGACGCCGGTTGGCGTGGCGTGGCCGGTGTTGGGATTGCCGCTGATGATGGAGGACTCCCACAGCAGGGTGCCTGCAGCGTCGTAGTAGCGCGCATGCTGCTCGGACAGGTCGATATCCACATAGGCGCCCCAGTCGGCTTGGCCTGCGCCGGTGAAGCGCGCCGCCGTCTGTTTCGTGGGAATGGCGATATCGCCGACTTGCTTGTTCGCCACGGCGTCTTGCAATTGCTTGACGAGTGCGGCCTCATCGCTCACCCATCCGTAGGAACCACCGGAGACGCTGATCTGCTTGCCGTCCGGGCGCGTGTAGGTGCGCGCGGTGCCTCGGGTGTCGATGGTGCCGGCGAGCTCTTTGGCCCAACTGCTCACCTGATCGGTCGCCAGCGTCGGCGTGAGGGACTTGTCGAAGGTCATCCACTGCGCGAGTTGCTTGCCGTCAAGGGTGGCCACCACGTCGGTGCCCAAGGTGAGGTTCACGTTCGTGCCGATGAGCGCGTTGGCCGCATCGCAGGCGGCCTGCAACTGTTCATCGCTCGCGCCGCCGGCGAGCGGGTCGAGGTCGGCCTCTTCGACCGAAAGAGTGGGCGTGAGCTCGGCGATGGCCTCAAGAGCGGCCGCGTTGAGGGCATCGACGTTGATCTTTTGGTTCGAGCGCGCCTTCTGCACCGTGAAGGCGGCCGCCTGCTCGTCATAGGCGCCAGCGGCATCGAAGGTGCCGGTGCGGCCCGCGTTGAAGGCCTCGATGGCCTCGGTGAGCTCGGTGCTAAAGGCATCGCGGTCGAACTGGCTGGGAAGCTCGGGCGCCTTTCCGTTTTCCGTGGCATGCGCCCGCGCGGGCGCGCCACCGCCGAGCGCCTGCACAAGGCGGACGGGCCACATGAGCGGCTCGTTGGCGGCAAGCACGCGGTCGACGGCCTGGGCGGCATCGAAGACATCACTGCCCTGTTCGGGCTCGAAGGCCCACGTGAATCCGTGCCCGTCGATGGTGAGGGTATAGTCTTGCGCCGCCTGACGCGCCTGCTCGGTTGCTTGGGCGCGGCTCTGCCAGGAGACATCCACTCCCGCGATGTTGGTGTTGGGATAGCAGATTTGCGAGAAGGCGACGACACCTGCCACATAGGCGCCAACGATGAGGATCGCCACGACGATCAGCGCGATGCGGCCGGGACGGCGCCGTTTGTCGCCGTTCTTGTCATCGGCTGCGTGTGCGCGGTGCTGCGGTGCGGACGCGGTGGTGCGCGCCCCGGCCGGAATGGGGGCCATGACCGCGTGCCCGCCGCGCGCAGGCGGCTGGGTGTGCTGCGGTTGGGAGGTGTTTTCTCTGCTCATGGGGCGGTTGCTTTCTTCGATGCGAGCGGATCCGGCGGGTCGAGAATATGGGTGCTTGCTGCATTATAGCCGTCCGCGCGGACAGCTTCTGGTTTGCAGCCATCAGACGGGCGTGCAGGTGGTCGCATCGTACACGGCGCTGCGCGTTTGTGCAACGCAAGGCGCCGACGGGGCGCCCGCGTTGCATGAGGGCTATGAACAGGCCCGGCATGCGGCGCAGGCGGCTCGGGCACTCGGTGCCTGCGCGATGCCGCCCAGGGCCGTCTCGCGCAACGCGGCGGGCAGGCTGCGACCGACGTCGTACATGGTCGCGGCCATCTCGTCGAAGGGCACGAGGTGCCCGATGCCGGAAAGGGCGAGCTGGGCGGAGGAGAACGCGGCGGCCACGCCGATGGCGTTGCGGTTCTGGCAGGGCACTTCCACCAGGCCGCCCACCGGGTCGCACACGAGGCCCAACAGGTTCGCCAGCGTGATGGAGGCCGCGTCCAGCGCCTGCGCGGGCGTGCCGCCATGCATCTGCACGAGTGCCGCCGCGGCCATGGCCGCCGCTGAGCCGACCTCGGCCTGGCAGCCGCCTTCGGCGCCGGCGACGCAGGCGGTGCTGGACAGGATGAGTCCGACGGCGGCTGCGCAGTACAGCGCCTCGGCAAGCGCGTCGTCGTCCAGGCCGAGGGCTTCGCTGACCGCGAGGACGGTACCTGGAACCACGCCCGAAGAGCCGGCTGTCGGGGCGGCTACGATGACGCCCATGGTCGCGGAGCGCTCGAGTACCGCCATGGCGCGCGCGACGGCTTCGGACTGGACGGCACCCAGCAACGAGGGGGCCAGCGCGCCGCTCGCGGATTTGACCGCTTGGGCCTCGCCGTTCAAAAAGCCGCCGAGCGAGCGCTGGGGATGGGCCAGCGGCACGGTGGTCTCCTCGCGCATGACCTCGACGACGCGCGCCATGCCGGCCCGTGCGCGCTCGGGGCTCGTCATGCGCTCCTCGCGCAGGCGCATGACACCGCCGATGGATAGCCCCGTCTTCTCGCATGCGTCGAGCAGCTGCGCCCCATCATCGAACAGGTCGGCGACGGAGAGTCCCGGGGTGAGCGAGGACGCCGAGCCCGGCAGCTCGATGAATGTGGCGTAATTCACCAGGTCGAGCGCCTGCACGGTTGGCAGCACCGATGCGCTGGGCGAGCCGTCCGTCTCGAACACGGAGTAGGCCTGACCGGCGGCCTCCGTGCGATACGTGCGGCAAAAGGCGATGTTCATATCGGCTTCGGCCAGCGCTCCGGTGAGGGCCGCCAGCGCGCCGGGCGCGTCGCGATGCGCGACGAAGAGCGTGGTGTACAGGCCCGAGATCTCGACCTGTACACCGTTGATGGCGCTGATGCGCATCCGCCCGCCGCCCAAGCTCTCGCCGCGCACCTCCGCCGTGGCGCCCTCCTCGTTTTCAAGGTGGATATCAACGGTATTGGGGTGTATGGAGGAGTCATCGCCACCGATGTCGAAGGTGTAGGTGAGGCCGCGTTCATCTGCCACGGCGAACGCATCGCGGATTCGCTCGTCATCGGTGTCGAACCCCAAGATACCGCCCACGAGTGCACGGTCGGTTCCGTGTCCACGGTAGGTGTGAGCGAAGCTGTTCCAGAGGGTGAACCGCACCGAGGTGATGCGTCCCTCCAACAGGCTCGCGGCAACCTGCGCGCACCGCAGGGCGCCTGCCGTGTGTGAGGACGATGGCCCGACCATGACGGGACCAAGGATCTCGAATGCGGAGGTGGTGGCAAAGGACTGAGGTTTTGCGGGCATGGTTCCTCCTGCTCGATCGGCTGCGGGGGGCGGTGTGACCCCTGCGCTCAGCTTCGCTTCGCTCAGAAATCGCGCAGAAGTCTCACCGCCCCCGCAGCCTTACGTATCGAGCAAAACGAAGCATTCACAATCATAAACGTTACAACAACAAGTATACGTGCAGCGAATCGCCGGGTCGGTCTGCACCGCGGCGACCGCGCCCGCCCGATGGCTTCGAGCGGATATACATAGGCCCCGACACATATCCCCTGAGCGATTTCTGAGCCTCAGCGAAGCTGAGCAAAGGGGATTGTGTCGGGGCCGGCGGGATCGGCTACAGCGCCATCGGACGCGCCCGGTCGATGCGGGCGAGGCAGTCGTCACGGCCGATGAGCGCCATCGTCTCGCCGAGCGGCGGGCTCACCATGTTGCCGCACTCCGCCACGCGCACGGCGCCGAACACCAGGCGTTTCTTGACGTCGAGCTCCTCGGGCAGCGGCTCGAGGGCGGCGTCGATGTTGCCGGGCGTCCAGTCCTCGACTGCCTCGAGGGCCTTGCGCGCTGCGTCGAGCACGGCGCCCATGCCCTCCTTGGCAAGGCCCTTGGCCACGGACTTCTCGTCGTACTCAAGCGTCTCGGCGGTCTTGAACACCGGCGCGGCGACGGCGGCGGCGTCGGCGGGCATCTTGGTGCGCGGGCGCACGATGGCCGCGAGCGCCTCGATCCATGCGGGCTCGGCGTCGAAGTCCTCACCGATCAGCCCCGCGGCTCGAAGCTCGGGCAGCATGATCTGGGATGCGAACTCGGCATCGCCCATGGCGTTGATGTACTCGGCGTTCATCCAGTCGAGCTTCTTGGGATCGAAGGTCGCCGGGTTCTTGGAGATGCGCTCCAGGCTGAACTGGCTCGCGAGCACGTCGCGCGGGATGAGGGTGGTCTCGCCGTCGAGCGACCAGCCGAGCAGCGCCAGGTAGTTCACGAAGGCGTCGGACAGGTAGCCGGCGTCGCGGTACTCCTCCACGGAGGTGGCGCCGTGGCGCTTGGAGAGCTTCTTGCCGTCGGCACCCAAGATCATGGAGATATGGGCGAACACGGGTACGGGGGCGCCCATGGCCTCGTAGACCATGACTTGGCGCGGGGTGTTGGAGAGATGGTCGTCGCCGCGGATGACGTGGGTGATGCCCATGAGCGCATCATCCACGACGGTCGCGAAGTTGTAGGTGGGCGTGCCGTCGGAGCGGAAGATCACGAAGTCATCGAGCTCCTTGGCGTCGAAGGTGACCTCGCCGTGGACGGCGTCGTTGATCACGACGTTGCCGCGATCCTCGGGCACCTTGATACGCAGGACGTAGGGCTCGCCGGCGTCGATGCGCGCCTGGGCCTCCTCCGGCGAGAGGTCGCGGCAGCGGCGCTGGTAGCCCTGGAAGGGGTCCTTACGGGCCTGGGCGGCCTCGCGGTCGGCCGCCAGCTGCTCGGGCGTGCAGAAGCAGGGATACGCTTTGCCCTCGGCGAGCAGGCGCTCGGCGGTCTGCTTGTAGAGGTCCAGGCGCTCGGTCTGCGAATAGGGGCCGAAGTCGCCGCCGACCTCGGGGCCCTCGTCCCAGTCGAGCCCCAGCCAGCGCATGGCGCGCAGGATGATCTGGGTGTTCTCCTCGGTGGAGCGCGTGGGGTCGGTATCGTCGATGCGCAGGATGAAGGTGCCGCCGTTGGCGCGGGCGAACGCCCAGTTGTAGATGGCGGTGCGGGCGCCGCCGATGTGCAGCTTGCCGGTGGGCGACGGCGCGAAGCGGACGCGGACGGGAGAGGTCATGTACGGCTCCTCTGCAATACGGATACCAGTTGAACGACCTGCATTATACATGCATCCCGCCGCCGCATGCCCCGCTGCGGGCGCACCTGCTAGGATGGACACACAAGTTCGACTTCGCGCCGCCGCGGCGCGAGCGGGCGTCGCCCTGTCGCTGCCCGGCGTCCTCGACCCCGAGCGCGTGTGCCTGGGCGGCGGCGTGAGCAGGAATCCGCTGTTC
>CAUWJG010000038.1:0-18121 GCA_963559095.1 uncultured Collinsella sp.
AGGTGTAGGCGCAGACGCGGTCGTCCTGGCCGTGGCCCAAGATCATGGAGCGGTCGAGGCCCATGTCGCGTGCGGGGCCGGCGGGTACGACCTCGATCTCGGCGGAGAGGAAGTCCTCCTCCTCGACGTCGTACTTCTCCTTGATGAGGTCGACAAACATCTGCTTGACGGGCTCCTTGACCTCCTCGTCGCCCTCGATGACGACGGGGCGCCCGGCCACGATGACGTCGAGGTTCTCATGGTCGACGGCCTTGCCGGCGGGCTTCTCCATCTGATCGCTTGCGAGGTGGATCAGCAGGTCGGAGATGCAGAAGACCGGATCGGTCGGGTCCTCGCCCACGGCGATGTCCACGGTGGCGCCATCCTTCTTGCAGATGACGCCGTGCAGCGCCAGCGGGGTGGCGACCCAGTGGTAGGCCTTCACGCCGCCGTAGTAGTGGGTGTCGAGGTAGGCCATGTCGCCGGCCTCGTACAGCGGGTTCTGCTTGAGGTCCAGGCGCGGGGAGTCGATGTGGGCGCCCAGGATGTTCATGCCCTGCTCCATCGGGCGGCGGCCCAGGTTCACGAGCATGAGGGTCTTGTTGTGGCTGGCGGCGTAGACCTTATCGCCCGCCTTGAGGGTGCGGCCCTCGGCGATCGCGGTCTCGAGGCTCACGTAGCCGGCTGCCTCGGCGAGCTTGATGCTCGAGGTGACGCACTCGCGCTCGGTCTTGTTCTCGCTGATGTAGCGGCGGTAGTTCTCGCAGAGCTCGTCGAGCTCGGCCAAGGCCGCGTCGTCGTATTTCTTCCAAGCGTTCGGTCGCTCCATGGATACGGCTCCAATCGTGTAAACGGTCGATACAAACTAGGGGATATGGTACCCCGACCCGACGCGTTTGAACCGCTTGCTTTGGCAACACGGGGCGCGTCTCGGGTGCATTGCCGAGCCTTTCTTGGCGCACGCGTAACGCTGGCGCGCCAAAATCGCCCGCTGGCCGATGCACCGCGCGCGATGGGCGCAGCCGCAGTCATACTATCTCATACGATATGTGGGCTGCTCGCTCAATGTGTTGCTTGATGGCGGCGTGCTGTGCGCAGCGGCTGAAGGGGAGGAGAAGTCACATGGGGAAGTGCAAGCGCATGGGGGTTACGGCCGCGATGTCGGCGGCGCTTGTCGGCGTGTTGGCACTCGGTGGATGCGCCGGCGCGCCCAAGACGGCGCAGGAGGTCTTTGAGCGCTATGCCGAGGTCTCCAAGAGCATGGAGAGCGCCCACGTGGCTATGGACATGGATATGGAGCTCGAGGTCGGCGCGACGGGTACCTCGGGCGAGGGCGGCTCGATGAGCTTTTCGGTCCCGGTTTCCATGGGGTTTGAGGGCGACGTGCTCGGTGACACCGCAGCGCATGGCACGATGAACGTGGGCACGGACCTTTCGTTTTTGGCCGAGCTGGCAGGTGGCGCGCCTTCCTCGGGCGTCATGGACCTAAACGGCGAGCTCTATTGGGAGGCCGATGGGGATACCGGCAAGATGTACCTAAACGCCGAGGACGACGACGCCGGCTGGCAGTGGCAAAAGGCCGATCTCGCGGCTGCCTTCGATGCCGCCACGGGCGAGGACGCCTCTGAGGACTTCTTCGAGCATGCGACCTTTGCCGAGAAGGACGGTGCGTACGAGGTGGGTATCGATGTGGGCGACTTGCTGCAGGACAAGGACGTGCAGCGCGAGCTCATGAAGGGTCTCGAGCCCGAGCAGCGCATGCTCTACAAGAGCCTCATCAAGTCCATGAAGGGCGAGATCATCTATCAGTTTGACGCTGAGACGGGCTATCTCACCAAGATGACCATCGACGATGTGACGTGCTCGGTCAAGGACATGCCGGGGATGTCCGGTTTGGAGTTGGGCTTCACCCTCGATTTCGAGCTCGGGCTGTCGCAGTACAACGAGGTTGATGCCAAGACGGTCGAGGTGCCCGATTACGTGAAGGACTCTGCGGTGGAGCTTCCCGGTGAAGAGGACGCGCTCGCCGAGGAGCTCGGCGGCCTGGGCGAAGACGGGCAGAGCGTATTCGGCGCGGGCGATTTGGCAGTCTAGGGTGCGAAGCGCGCCGCACGTCTGCGGGTGCCGGCTCGTGCGCGAATGGGCGCGTGCCAGTGGGTTTTCGCTGTGTGTGCGCCCGAGCGGTATCATAATGCCTATAGGAATGATATTTTTGCGGTGGTGGGCTTGCGCTTGCCACCGCATCGTATCGACGGAGCGCTGCGGGTGTTTGGAGTCTGCAGTGCGCAAGGGGGCGTGCCATGTTCGATGCCATTCGCGCCATTTCGCATGTGTTGCTCGGCGGCAAGATCGAACCCGAGACGCTTACGCAGGCGCAACGGGCGACCTTGGCCATGGTGGATGATTCGCTCAGGCAGTATTCATCGTTCGCGCTGCGCCTGGCGCTTTCGGCGGTGATTGCCACCGGGGGCATTGCGGCCGGCTCGACTGCGGTCGTTATCGGCGCCATGCTCATCGCCCCGCTGATGTCGCCCATGCTGGGAATCGCGCTCGCCACCGTGATGGGCCGCCCGCGTGCCGCTGCGCGCGCCTTGGTTGTGACGATTATCGGGGCGCTGGCGTGTGTGGGGCTCGCCGCTGTCGTGGCGCTCATCGTGCCGGTATCGATTAACACCGCGACCAATCAGGAGGTGCTCGCGCGAACCTCTCCGCGTTTGGTCGATTTCGTGGTGGCGTTGGCGTCGGGGACCATGGCGGCCATCGCCACCATGCGTTCCGATATCCCCGACGCTGCGCCCGGCATCGCCATCTCCGCTTCGATCGTGCCGCCGCTGTGTGTGGTGGGAGTGTCGCTCGAGGCGGGCGACATCCCTGCGGCACAAGGGGCCGGTCTGCTCTTTTTTGCGAATTTCTTCGCGATTCAGGTCATGTGTTTCGTGGTGTTTCTGGCGATGGGCTTGGGGCGCCAGGCGTATTCGGAGATGGCCAGTCGGTTGCGCGTGCTGTGGTGCGCGCTGGCGATTGCGGGCGCGTTGGGCGTTGCCGTGCCGCTGGCGGCCGCGAGTGTGGACATGATTGCCGCGTCTGCGCGTGAGCGCGCAACGCAGGATGCGGTTGCCGCCTGGTTGGACGGCTCGGATTATCGGCTCCGCTTTTTCGATATAGACAGCGATGCGTGCATGGTCGAGATCGCGGGCGTTGGCGTTGCGCCATCGACTTCGAGCTTGGTTACCGAGCTGCGTCGGCGCGATGTCGGGCTGGCCGAAGTGCGCGTTGCCGTGGTGGCCGAGCATCGTGCGGAGGTTCTGGCGCGCTAGGGCTCAGCGCGTCCGCGCCTGAAATGCGCCATCCCTTCACCGTTGTGCCGTGATTCCAAACGGCTCGGCCACGCGGACGCCGGCTCGCGATCGGACGCCACGATGCGTGTCCGGTCGTTATGGGATAATGCCATCCAAGGTACACTCGCGCCGCGCCTATGCGGCGCCTTCGATACGCCAGCTCGCCGCGCCGCAGTGCGGTCGGCGGGCGAAAGGATGATTCCCATGGCAGATGCCGCTACCGACCGTCGCCGTATCGTTGCCGTCATCGACGGCAATTCGCTCATGCACCGCGCGTTCCACGCCGTGCCGCCCACCATGAACGCGCCGGACGGCCGTCCCACGAACGCGGTGTTCGGCTTTTTAAACATGTTTCTCAAGATGGTCGATGCCTTTGCGCCCGATGGCGTGATCTGCGCGTTCGACAAAGGCCGCCCGAAGGTCCGCATGGAGATGCTTCCCTTTTACAAGGCGCAGCGCCCGCCCATGGATCCCGACCTGCGAGCTCAGTTTCCCATGATCAAGGAGCTGCTCGCGAGCCTGTCCATCCCCGTGGTCGAGCTTGAAGGCTGGGAGGGAGACGACATCCTGGGCACGCTCGCTCGCCGCGGCGAGGCATCCGGGTGCGACATGTACCTCGTCACCGGCGACCGCGACATGTACCAGCTCGTGACCGAGCACGTGAACGTCGTGTCCACCCGCAAGGGCCTGTCCGACATCGCCATCATGACGCCCGAGAGCGTGGACGACCTGTACCACGGCATTACGCCCAAACTCGTGCCGGATTTCTACGGCCTCAAGGGCGACACCTCCGACAACATCCCCGGCGTGCCCGGCATCGGCCCCAAGAAGGCGAGCGCGCTCATCGCGCAGTACGGCAGCCTCGACGAGGTCATCGCGCATGCCGACGAGGTCAAGGGCAAGATGGGCGAGAACCTGCGCGCGCATATCGACGACGCGCTCATCTCCCGCAAGATCGCCACGATCATGACGGATGCGCCCATCGAGTGCGATGTGGCCGCCGTGAGCTTTCCGGCGTTCAACGCAGACGATCTTTCGGCCGCGTTCGGCCAGCTGGGCATCACGGCTATGCAGCAGCGGTTCTTGTCGCTGTTGGATGGCGAGGCTGCCGTCTCTGCCGCCTCGGCATTGGAGCTGCCACGCGTGATGGCGGCTCACGTGGAGACGGGCGAAGGTGTGGCTGAGGGATGCGCCGAGCTGGCTCGCGCAGTCAAGGCGGGCGAGTGGATCGGCGCGGTGCTGCACGACGACAAGGAAAGCGGCGCGCTGTTCGGCCTGACGCACACGCTATGGCTCGCCACCGATCGCGCGCTTGTGGCCATCGAGGAGCCGCAAGGGGTCGCGGCC
This sequence comes from uncultured Collinsella sp., assembly GCA_963559095.1. Lineage (GTDB taxonomy): Bacteria > Actinomycetota > Coriobacteriia > Coriobacteriales > Coriobacteriaceae > Collinsella. The sequence continues at coordinate 4,665 of CAUWJG010000038.1, forward strand.
GCCGCATCCATCGACACCTCGGCGCTGCCGGCGGGCATCGCGCTCGAGCACGGTTTGATTGCCGGGGTGTTGCTGTGGCTGTTCGATTCCGGCTGCGTGGTGGCGCCCGATGTGAAAGCCCTGTTGCACGAGTTGGTGCCGGTGGATTCGAGCGAGCCGGCGCTCACGTGCGCACTCGATGTGGACGCGCTGCGTGTATTCGACACAACGCTCGCTGCGTACCTGCTCGATTCCGTGCGCTCCGACTTCGATGAGGCATATCTGAGCGATACCTACCTGCATGCGACCCTGCCGCCGGCGGCAGGTGAGCAAGGTGCCGATGCCGACGCGCCCGTCGCTGCGGCGCGCGCGGCTTTTGTGGCGCGTGCCGCGCGTGAGGCACTCGAGCATGCGATGGAGGCGCAAGGGATCCTTGAGTTGTATCGTTCGATTGAGTTGCCGCTGGTGGGTGTGCTCGTTGAGATGGAGCGCGCCGGTATGTACGTGGATCCGGAGCGTCTGGAGGTGCTTGCGGCCGACCTTGGCGCGAAGATCGACGATTTGGCTGCCCGCATTCGTGCGCTCGCCGGGGACGAGACGTTCAACATTTCCAGTCCCATGCAGCTGTCGCACATCCTGTTCGACAAGATGGGCCTGCCTACGCGCGGCCTCAAGAAGACGCAGCGCGGTTATTACTCCACGAACGCCCGCGTGCTTGAGGACCTCGCGCGCGACAACGAGTTTGTGCGCCTGGTGCTCGAGTATCGCGAAAAGACCAAGATCAAATCCACCTACCTCGATACGTTGGGGCCGCTGCGTGCCGGCGATGGGCGCGTGCACACCACCTACAACCAGACCATCACCGCTACGGGTCGCCTGTCGAGCTCCAATCCCAATCTGCAGAACATCCCGACCCGCTCCGAGCTGGGCCATACGGTCAAGACGGCGTTTTCGGTTGAGGCCGGGTCGGTGTTCGTGGCGATTGACTACTCCCAGATCGAGCTGCGCCTGCTTGCGCATCTGTCCGGCGATGAGCACCTGGTGCGCGCGTTCAACGAGGGCGAGGACTTCCACGCCGAGACGGCCGCCCGCGTGTTCGGCGTTGCCGTGGACGAGGTGACGCCCGAGCTGCGCAGCCGTGCCAAGGCGGTGAACTTCGGCATTGTGTACGGCCAGCAGGCCTACGGCCTGTCGCAGACGCTCGACATCTCGATGGCCGAGGCGCGCGAGATGATCGACGCGTACTTCCGCGCGTACCCAGGTGTGCGTACGTACCTGGACGAGACGGTGGCGTTCGCCAAGCAGTATGGATATGCCGAGACGCTCTATGGCCGCCGCCGCCCCATCCCCGAGCTCAAGATGCGCATTCCGGCGCAGCGCTCGTTTGGCGAGCGTACGGCCATGAACCATCCCATGCAGGGTACGGCTGCCGACATCATCAAGATCGCCATGGTGCGCGTGGCGCGCCGCCTGCGCGACGAGGGCTTTGCCGCCAAGATGATCCTGCAGGTGCACGACGAGCTGGACTTCGAGTGCCCGGTGGGCGAGGTCGATGCGCTTGTTGCCATGGTGCGCGAGGAGATGGAGGGCGTCGCCGAGCTGCGCGTACCGCTCATTGCCGAGGCGAGTATCGGCGCAACCTGGGCCGAAGCCAAGTAGCGGGCGTCGTATCCTGCAGTCGCCGCGCCCGCCCCGCGTCGTCGCTTGTGTTGCCGCTGTGTTTCGCAATCTCAGCCGCGAGGCTTGCCTCGCTTGGATGGAGTACCCTTTCGTGCAGCACGCGGAACTTTCACGCATTAAGTTGCAAGGGAGAGGGGGATGGGCCCCCTCTGGTTGCGTCGTGCGGAAGGGGTCTTTAGACAAACACAGGAGGTACCGTCATGACTCGCGATACGTTTGGCTCTACACCACCCACGATGCGTACACGCCGGGAGTTTCTCAAGCTCTCGGGGCTGGTGCTCATCGGTGCAGGAGGCATGATGGCGCTGTCTGGGTGCGGCCCGGCTGCCCCGGGTACCGTGGCGGACGGCTCTGGTTCGTCTCAAGGCTCCGCAGGCTTCACATTGGGTGACGGCACGACCCTGCGCGTCGGTATGGAGGCCGCGTACGCTCCTTACAACTGGCAGGTTTCCCAGGCCTCCGATACCACCATTCCCATCGAGAACGTTCCGGGCGCTTATGCCGATGGCTACGATGTGCAGGTTGCACGCCGAATCGCCGATGCCTTCGGCATGGAGGCGGTGGCGGTAAAGCTGGACTTCGCCTCGTTGATCGATGCGCTCAACAACGGTCAGATCGACATCGTGTGCGCCGGTATGTCCGTCGATCCGGAGCGCGCGCAGGCGGCTGATTTTTCCGATTCCTATATCGACGACGACATCGTGATGCTCACGCTCAAAGGTTCCGCCTACGATGGTGCCACGACGTTCGGCGAGCTCGCGGGCGCTTCCATTTTGGGTCAGGCCGCCACGATGTATGACGACGTGATCGACCAGATTCCGGATGTCAACCACATGACGCCTGCCGAGAGCGTGCCGTTGGTGGTGCAGGGGCTTTCGAGCGGCACGTGCGACATCATCACGTACTCGATGCTTTCCGTACCTAAGCTCATCGAAAGCTATCCTGATTTTGTGCAATTGCAGATGGCCGATTTGTTCGAAGGCTCCGCCATGCCCGATAACGCGGCTATCGCCAAGGGCAACGAGGCCGCTCTGTCCGCCATCAACGAGGTTATCGCCGGCATTTCGCAAGACGAGCGCCAGCAGCTGTGGAACGCTTGCATGGATCGCCAGCCTGCATAGATAGGGCGCACGTGATGCTCGGGCGCGGACGCGATCTTTTCGGGCACGGTTTGCCGCAACTTGCAAAACGTCCCGCGAGGAGGTGTCCGCGCTCGGACGTAACTTGCCGGGTACGGCCGAAAGCTCGGTTGTGCCTGCTGTCATGTTTAACCATATAAAGGAGTTCTCTATGGCCACCGCATCTTCGGGCCTGTGCTCGTGCGGTAAACTCACATCGTTTTTTCTTGATGATCACCGCTATGTTTTGCTTGGCACGAGCGTCATCGCTGCAGCTGGCATGGCGCTTTCCAGCTCACCGCGCCCGGCGCTGAGCTTTCTTGCCCCGTGCTATGCGCTCGAGGTCGTTATGTATTACCTGCTGGCGGCTTGGGTTGGCGTGGCGCTCGTGGCGCTGGGCTTCAAGATCGCCTTGCGTGATCGCTATGCCGCTCGCGCGCCGTTTGCCCGGCCTGCCGTTAAGCGCGTGCTGCGCTGGGGTTCGTACGTCGTTGGCGTCATCACGGTGGTGCTCGCCGCCGATCGTTTGGGGGCGGGCATCGCTTCTGCATGGCGTGTTGCGACTACGGCGACGGCCCGACCGCAGGACAGCCTGCTCGAGGGCGTCCTCTACATTGCCTGGCACGACCGGCAAACGTATCTTGCCGGCCTGATCACCACGGTCGAGCTGGCCGTGGTCGGCACCGTTGCCGCATTTTTCCTGGCGCTGCTGCTGGCGTTTTGCCGCATCCAAACCATCGACGCGGCGGATAGCGATTGCGCGCGCTTCTGTAAAACGCTCGCGCGTGGCTTCGCGCGCGGCTACAGCACCGTGGTGCGCGGCACGCCTATGATGATTCAGGCGATGATCATCTACCCGGCGGTCTTTGGCCTCATCAAAGGCATGGGGCTTTCCACCACCGAGGTCAATGCGCTGTGGACGCCGTTTTGGGGCGGACTGGTGACGATCGTCCTCAATTCGACGGCCTACATGATGGAAGTGCTGCGAGGCGGTATCGAGGCGGTCGATCCCGGTCAGGCCGAGGGGGCGCGTTCGCTCGGTTTGTCCCAGTGGCAGGCGATGCGCCGCGTCGTGTTCCCCCAGGGCATCAAACACGCGATCCCCGGACTTTCGAACGAGCTCGTCGTCAATATCAAGGATTCCTCCGTGCTCTCGGTGATCGGAACGTTCGATTTGATGTTCGCCAACACCACGGTGAGCGGCATCTACTACAACCAGCTGCAACCCAGCCTCATCTCGGCGGTTATCTATCTGTGCCTTACCATGGTGGCCTCGTGGTTGCTCGGGCGTTTTGCACGCCGCATCGACGTGCGGCCCGCGCCGCTTGGCAGCACGTCCGACCAAACCCTCGTGGTAAAGGAGTAGCGCTATGACCATGTTGAATCAGCGCGAGACGGTTCGCGCGTGCGCACCGGCCGAGACAAAAGCGGCGGAACCCATGATGCGTATCGAGGGCCTGAGCAAAACCTTTGCCGGTCGCGAGGTGTTGCGAGGGGTCGATCTTGCCATCATGCCCGGCCAGGTCGTCACAATCATCGGCTCTTCGGGCTCGGGGAAATCCACACTGCTGCGCTGCCTGAATATGCTGGAGACGCCCGATGCCGGGCACATTTGGTTCCATGGTCGTGACCTTACGACCAGTCGCGCGGATGTGAACAAGCTGCGTGAGCGCATCGGCATGGTGTTCCAGGGGTTCAACCTGTTCAACAACATGGATGTGCTTGACAATTGCACGCTGGCGCCCGTGACGCTCAAAAAAATGTGCAAGCCCGAGGCGCAAGCCCTGGCGCTTGAGCACCTTGCATCCGTCGGTCTTGCCGACTTTGCCCACGCCGACGTGCGGCGGCTGTCGGGCGGGCAAAAGCAGCGCGTTGCCATTGCGCGGGCGTTGTGCATGCGCCCGGACCTCATGCTGTTCGATGAGCCCACGAGTGCGCTCGACCCAGAAATCGTGGGCGAGGTGCTCGAGGTCATGCGCCGTCTGGCCGAGGACGGCATGACGATGGTCGTGGTGACGCACGAGATGGACTTCGCGCGCCGCGTGTCCGATGAGGTGGTTTTCATGGATCAGGGCGTCATCGCCGAGCAGGGCTCGCCCGAGCGTCTGTTCACGGCTCCGCAACATCCGCGCACGCGCGAGTTTTTAGCACGCTATCTGCAGCGGTAGGGCTGGAGTACGCGCGTCGTGCGCGGGGCGCGTCGGCACGGAGCGAGGGCTTCGGTGCCGGCGCGCCCGTTCATTCGTCAGCGCGCGTCCAAAATCGCGTCGATGACGGCAAGCACGCCGTCGTCGTTGTTGGACGGGCAGCTAAAGCGCGCGTGCTGCTCCATGTGCTCGGCCGCGTTGGCAACCAGGAAGCTGTGGCCGACGATGTTGAGCATGGGGATGTCGTTGTGCGTGTCGCCCAGCGCCGCCACATCGGCCAGCTCGATGCCCAGATGGTCGGCCAGGCGCTGCATGCCGGTTCCCTTGTCAACCCCGAGGTTCATGAAATCGATCCACTCGCCGCCGGCGCAGGTCACGTAGAGGCGGCTGCCGAACTCCGGCCCGAACACCTCATCGAAGAGCCGCTCGCTATCCCAATTGGGGCAAAGCAGGGAGACTTTGTTGGACTCGACGGCGACATCGGAGAAATCGGGGACGTAGTTGAGGCGTTTATAATAGATGCCCAGCTCATCGTGGTAGGAGCGATCGCGCTCGAGCGCATAGGCCTCCTCGAAGCAGCAAAGCACCGGCACACCGCGCCCATCTTGCACGATGCGGTCAAGCAGCTCGCGATACAGCGCGACCTCGATCAGGCTTTTGTAGATGGCCGTTCCGCGGTAGTAGACCGAGGCGCCGTTGTCGGCGATGATTCCCATGCGTTCCCAGTTGGTCGAAAATGCCTGGCGCAGCGCCGGCAGGGGCCTGCCGCTCGCCGCGCAAAACAAGATGCCCTGGGCGGTGAGAGCCTCGATGCGCTCATCAAGGCCCGTCGGCATTGACTTATCATCATGCAGGAGCGTGAGGTCCATGTCGGTGGCAACCAGGCGAATCGAGGCGAGATCGGCATCCGTGGTGAAAGGGGGGAGCATGGGCGTCCTTTCTCGTTAAGGCGGCTTGAGGCGATGTTTCAAATCTGTGCGCATTGTACCGAATTGGACGCATCGCATCCATGTGGGATGGGGTCGCATGTGCTCGGCGCGTGCAATTGCATGAAATTATTCCAATATGCATACATGCCGTGCCATGCGAAACAGACCCGAAACAAAGGAGGACTTGTGCAAAAAAAGATTTGCAAGAGCCTTGCTTTAGGCTAGTATAGCGTCCAACGCAAACGCCGTTCATCGATTGATACCGACCGTTTGCGAAAAAGGGTATTGCACGAATTGAGTTGTAGGGGACGAACGTGACGCAGATGCTGGCGACATATCAGGGCATGGCGATGAGCGCCATTCTGTTCTGCTCCAGCTCCGCCACCGCGGCCACCCGACGCCAGCGTGCAATTTCCCGACGACGATAATTCGTTGTCTCTGTACGCATGAAGGTTGCCGCCTTCGCCAGAGTCCAACTGATTATCGTCGAGGGATGTCCGCCGCAAGGCGGATTTTTCATACGTGAACGCCGCGCCGGCGCCATGCGCGCATCACGACCTCATCGGGTATAGCATGCTTCCCATCAGTTGGGCTCGCCTTCTCACACGTGTTCTCACCAAGAAAGGACGAACCCATGACCAGCACCGTTGCCACTTCAGCCTCCACCCCAATCGCCACGAACGCCCCGGACTGCGCCAGCGCTTCCTCCACCGTAAAGCAAAAGGTCGTGCTCGCCTATTCTGGCGGCCTTGATACATCTGTATGCATTAAATGGCTCCAGCATGAGCTCAATCTCGACGTGATCGCCATGCTCGGTAACGTCGGTCAGGAGCATGACGGCTTGGAGAAAATCGCCGCCAAGGCCGAGATGCTCGGCTGCGTGGCGGTCGAGGTCGTCGACATGACCGAGGAGTTCGCATCCGAGTACCTCACGTGCGCCATCGCCGCCAACGCCATGTACGAGAACAAGTACCCGCTGCTCTCGGCGCTTTCGCGGCCGCTCATCTCCAAGCACTTGGTGGCGTGCGCGCACAAGCACGGTGCGGCCTATGTGGCCCACGGCTGCACGGGCAAGGGCAACGACCAGGTGCGTTTCGAGACGTCCATCATGGCGCTCGATCCTGCCCTCACGGTGCTCGCCCCGGTGCGCGAATGGGATCTTGGCATGCGCCCCGACGAGATCGCCTACGCCAAGCAGCACGGCGTGCCGGTGGCGCAAAGCATCGAGAAGCCCTATTCCATCGACGATAACCTGTGGGGTCGCGCCATCGAGGCGGGTGTGCTCGAGAACCCGTGGGCTGAGCCCCCGGCGGACATCTGGACGATGACGGTCGATCCGGCAGATGCGCCCGATGCGCCCGCGTATGTCGAGATCGGCTTTACCGCAGGCGTGCCGAGCAGCCTGAATGGCGAGCAGATGCCGCTTGCCGAGCTCATCGCGAAGCTCAACGGCATCGCCGGCGTATGTGGTTTTGGCCGCATCGACATGATCGAGAACCGCTATGTGGGCTTGAAGTCCCGCGAGTGCTACGAGGTTCCGGCGGGCCTGGCGCTCATCCAGGCGCACAAGGCCCTTGAGGACCTCTGCCTTGAGCGCGACGTGCTCCATCACAAGCTCGCGCTCGAGCAGCTCTGGGCCGACCAGGTCTACAACGGCCGCTGGTTCAGCCCGCTGAAAGACGCGCTCGATGCCTTCATGGCCACCACGCAGGGGGCCCTGACCGGCGCGGTGAAGCTCAAGTTCTTCAAGGGCTCCTGCGTGGTGGTCGGCCGCAAGAGCGCTGAGGCGCTCTATGATCCGGCGCTGGCCACCTACGATAACGACGAGGCGTTCGACCAGAAGGCCGCCAAGGGCTTCATCGACATCCAGGGCCTGTCCATCAAGACCTGGGCCGCCAAGCGCGCGGCGCATATCCCGCAGGCGGCTGGCTCGCAGCTCGATGTGGTCGACGGCACGGGTGCACCCGCAGTCGATCCGGCTTGCGAAGAGGCGCTTGCCCAGGCCGTGAACTATTAGGCGCCATGCGCGGAAAGGAAGATTGTGATGACTATCGCAACGTTTGACCAGGCAGCTGCGCAAAACATCCCGTCCTCGCTGAAGGCATGGACGGACGGCGTCGGCCCGCGCACGCGCATCGCCGCCCTCTGGGCGCCCGAGGTGCAAAAGGGACAGGCGTATTCGCCGATATACACCCTGAAGGGGTATCGGGCCTCGCATGTCGTGCGCATGCGGACGTCGTTGGTTGATTAGTCGATGATTGCACACGAGGGAGTCAGACAGATGGCACTTTGGGGCGGACGTTTCGAGGATGGCGTGAACGATGTGGCGCAAGAGTTCGGCGCATCGCTGCCGGTCGATAAGCACCTGTATAAACAGGATATCGCGGGGTCGAAGGCGCATGCCGCGATGCTTGCCAAGCAAGGGATCATCGCGCAGGAGGATGCCGACGCGATCGCGGCGGGCCTGGATGCCATTGAGGCCGATATCGATGCGGGGGCGTTTACCTTCAACATCGCCGATGAGGATATCCACATGGCTATCGAGAGTGAGTTGACGCGGCGGATCGGTGAGGCCGGCGCGCGCCTGCACACGGGTCGTTCGCGCAACGATCAGGTGGCAACCGACACGCGCTTGGCCGCCAAGGCGCTCGCCCGCGAGCTCATGGAGGCCAACCTCGCGGTGCGTGATGCGCTCGTGCAGGTTGCCGAGGCGCATCCCGCGGCGATCCTGCCGGGTATGACGCACCTGCAACATGCGCAGCCGGTGCTGCTCGCACATCATCTGCTCGCGTACACCTGGATGTTCACGCGCGATTTCAAGCGCCTCGCCGCTGCGTTTGAGGCGGCGGACGCCTCGCCGTTGGGCGCGGCCGCGCTTGCCGGCACGACCTATCCGCTCGATCGCCGCGCATCGGCGTTTGCCATGGGTTTTTCGAGCGTGATTCCCAACTCGTTGGACGCCGTGTCCGACCGCGACTTCCTGCTCGATTTGCAGTACGCCTGCGCCACCATGGCCATGCACCTTTCGCGTCTGGCCGAGGAGATCGTGCTGTGGAGCAGCTCCGAGTTCGGATTCATCACGTTGTCGGACGCTTTTTCCACCGGTTCGTCCATCATGCCGCAGAAGAAGAACCCCGATTTTGCCGAGCTCATTCGCGGCAAGACCGGGCGGGTGTACGGCAATCTGGTGCAACTGCTTGTGACCTGCAAAGGGTTGCCGCTCGCGTACAACAAGGACCTGCAGGAGGACAAGGCCGGCGCACTCGATTCGGCGCGCACGTTGGGACAGTGTTTAACGGTGATGGCCGGCATGGTCGCCACTATGGACGTCCATGAGGCCACGATGCGCACGGCGTGCGCGACCGGTCACCTCGCCGCCACCGATGTGGCTGATTACCTGGCCAAGCGCGGGATGCCGTTCCGCGAGGCCCACGCGGTGGTGGGCGGCCTGGTGCTGGAGTGCGAGCGGCGCGGCTGTCAGCTCGATGAGCTGCCGCATGAGGTGTTCGTGCAGGCCAGCCCGCTGTTTGGCGAGGGAATCGCCGCCGCCCTGGATATCGATGCCATCGTGGCCGCTCGCACGACTGAGGGCGGCACCGCCCCTGCGGCCGTGGCCGAGCAAATGCGCCTGGTGCGGGCCGCTCGCATCGCGGACGAGGCGCATCTGGGCGGTCTCTCACCTGTTGTCCCCATGGGGAAACTGGAGGATTAAGATCGCGCGCTGCGGCGGTCGTCGTGCTTTGGGTAAGATGGGGATATGCAATCATCGGCGCGCGGGCCGTTTGGCACCGTGCGCCGTTGTCATGTTCTTCACGAAAGGGGACCGTCATGGCCGATATCGAGCGTACCTTCATCATGATCAAGCCGGACGCCGTGCGCGACCGCAAGATCGGCCGCATCATCGACCGCATCGAGCGCAGCGGCCTTGTTATCGAGCGGATGGAGATGTGCGAACTGCCCGCCCCGCTGGTGGGGCAGCACTACGCGCACCTGGCCGATAAGCCGTTTTTCGGCGACATCGTCGCCTTCATGACAAGCGGCCCGGTGGTGAAGATGGTCGTTTCGGGGCTTGGCGCCGTGGCCAAGATGCGCACCCTCATGGGGGCGACCAACCCGTTGGACGCTGCTCCGGGGACCATTCGCGGCGACTTCGCCAACGACGTGAACGCCAACATCATCCACGGTTCGGATTCGCTTGAGAACGCCGCCATCGAGATCGAGCGCTTCTTCGGCTAAATGCCAGCAGAGGAGATGGGCGCCGCTGCGGGATCGGTCCTGCGGCGCCCGGGTGCCATCGCGGGGCCACTGCCGATGCGGCGGTGGCCCCGCTCCTGTGCGCCTCACGGCTACGCTACACTTATCATATGGTGTGGAGAACCCGTAGGCGAGGAGGATGTTCCATGGCGGAGATGGGCACGTGCGGCATGACGCCCGAGGCACGCGACCAGGCGCTGGGCGAGCTGTTGACCAGCGAGTTGATGTGCGCGCTGGGCTGCACCGAGCCGATTGCGGTGGCGTACGCCGCAGCACTGGCTCGCTTGGTGCTGGGCTGCGAGCCCGAGGTGCTGGCCGTTGGCTGTTCAGGCAATATCGTCAAGAACGTGAAGAGCGTGACCGTCCCCAATTCCGAAGGCATGCGCGGTGTTGAGGCCGCAGCGGTGCTCGGCGCGGTCGCCGGCGACGCATCGGCAGCCTTGGAGGTGCTCGAGGGCGTGACGGGTGCCGACGTCGCCCGTGCGCGCGAGCTGCTGGCGCGCGACGGCTACTGCACCGTTTCGCTGGTCGAGGGCGTGCCCAATCTCTATATTGAAGTGCGCGCCGAGGCTCTGGGTCATGTGGCCGAGGTGGCCATCTCCGAGCACCACACCAATGTGGTGCGCTGCACGCGCGACGGCGTGCCGGCCAACCAGCTGTGTCCGGCGGCGCGCGGTGCCGATGTCGAGGATACGTGTTCGGGAACGTGCGCGTTGCTCGCGGCGGCCGGTGCAGGGAAGGACGAGGATGAGGCGTCCTCCTCTGCGGTGGCTCAACCGGTGCCCGGCTTGTCGCTCGACATGATTTTGGATTATGCCGAGGCGGGTGACATCACGGGCGCGCACTCGGCACTCGAGCGCCAGGTGTCGCTCAACACCGCCATTTCCGAAGAGGGCCTGGCCCATGCATGGGGTGCCGAGGTCGGCCGCACGCTGCTCGCCACCCGCGGGCAGGACTTGAGCTCGCGGGCCCGGGCGCGCGCGGCCGCCGGCTCAGACGCCCGCATGAGCGGGTGCGCTCTGCCCGTGGTTATCGTTTGCGGCTCGGGCAACCAGGGAATCACCTGCGCGATGCCGGTGATCACCTATGCCGAGGCGCTCGGCGTGAGCGATGAGCGCCTCTTGCGTGCCGTGGCGCTGGCGGACCTTGTGGCCATCCATGTGAAGAGCTACATCGGCGCGCTTTCGGCCTTTTGCGGCGTGGTCTGCGCGGGCTGCGGCGCCGGTGCGGCCATCACCTGGATGCGCGGCGGCACGCGCGAGCAGATCGGCGCCACCATCGTGAACACGCTGGGCAATGTGGGCGGCATCGTGTGCGACGGCGCCAAGGCGAGCTGCGCCGCCAAGATCTCGGCGGCGGTAGACGCGGCGATTTTCGGTAGCGACATGGCCATGGTCGGCCGCGGGTTCCGCCCGGGCGAGGGCGTGGTCCAGGATACGGTCGAGGAGACGATTGCCGCCATGGGGTATGTCGGCCGTGTGGGCATGAAGGATACCGACGTCGAGATCTTGAAGATCATGACCGGCGAAACCCGCCTATAGCCTGCGGTTGGGGCGGGCCTCGATTCGCAACTTCGCGAGCGGGCTGTTTCCCAGCTTTTTGACCGTGTTTCGCGGCGAAAAGGCTTGGAGATGACCCGCTCGACGGGATTCGACGGGATTCGACGGGATTCGACGGGATTCGACGGGATTCGACGGGGCCGACGAGGCTCGACGGGGGGAGCTTCCCATGGCGGAACACGATCGGGTGCGCGCTATTGAGCGATCTTGATGGCTGCGCCCCTCGCATGGTCGGCGCGGGGCGCAGTGCGTGGGCGGCTTTTATCGGCGCGAGGGTGAAGCGGGCGCGTCTGCATCGGCGTGTTGATCTTGGCGCTCGTAAAAGCGCTCTTCGATCTCATCGAAGCTCTTGGCGAAGTCGGCCATCGAGCCGCACCAGCAGGCGCGCTCGGGGGTGCCCGCGCCCACGTAGGCCGTTTGCAGGCCAAGATCGGGGGAGGGGAAGTCGCGCTTGGGGTCGTTGCCCACCATGAGTGTTTCGGCGGGGGTGAGCCCCAACGCCCCGAGCGCCTCGGTGTAGTAGTCGGCGCATGGCTTGCAGCGGGTGCTGTTTTCCATGGTGGTCACTAGTTCAAAGGGCATGTCGAGCATCTCGCCCCAGCCCATGCGGCACTCGATGCACGCCCGCGAGAAGCTCGGGTTGGTGAGCAGCGCGATGCGCAAGCCCCGGTCGAGTACGCACTCGACGGCCTCGTGCGCCCCTTCGCGCGGGCGCGCGGCGATGATGCCGTCGTTGCGCGCGGGCAGCACGGTGCGCTCGTAGCACTCCAAGACATCGGCGATGATGGGGTCGGCCAGCGGGATGCCGCTTCTGCGCTCGATTGACGCGTTGAAGAAAGCTCGGTTGGTGCGGGTGTCGTCCGCTGCGCGCACGACCTGGTTGAGTTCGAGCATCGCACCGGTGTAGGCGGCCATCATGGCGAAGGGGTTCTTGCGGCCCACCTGTGCCAGCAGATTCGATTCGTCCTTTGCCAAAATGGCGATGAAGGCGCTCAGGTTCAAGCTGAGCAGCGTGTCGTCCATATCGAACACGACGGCTCGTAATTGCGCCATGGCCCTCATCCCCTTTGTCGTTTCGCCCTGCCCGTGCGCGTGATTGTCTGGACATCAGTATGACAGGTGGCGGTGCACTTGTTTATAAAGGAAGGCTTACGTTCCGGTAATTTTTCCGGTTGGGTGCGTGGCGCGGGCTTGGCGTGCGGTCTGGTGCGCGAGCTTGGTGCGCGGGCTTGGCGTGCGGTCTGGCGCGCGGGCTTGGCGCGTGAGTCGCAGTGCGCGGGTCGCGGTGCACGGCGCCCATGCACTGCGACGGGCCGGACGCGCTCATGAGTCTTATCGCCGCGAAGGGTTCGTGTTTGGGCCATCGCGCAAACAAAGGGTGCGGCATTTGGCCATCTGAGCGCAAAAAGGGGCCTCAGACGGTCTAAACCCGAACCCTTTGCTCGCGCGATGGCCTCAATCCGCACTCGCGTTCGGCCGGCGCTGTCCATCGCACGCGTTGCCGCGCGACCGCTTGGCGCCCGCTATCGACCGTTGCCAGAAAAATCTACCCACTCACGTAAAAATCGCGCAATGACCTTGAAATCAAGTGCAAATCCACGTAGTGTATATGAACGTGACCGCAAACGCGGCACATCCGTATCTGTCGGCCCCCGAGTGTTCCAAACGGTGCGCGTCTCGCGCGGGTTTTTCCGCACGGGCAATCATCTGCCGGTCCTAGCAATCGGGGCCCCAAAAGTTCGAAAGGGGTCCACCTTTGAGTGAGATTCAGAACTCGTCCATCTTCTCCCT
>CAUWJG010000039.1:0-17844 GCA_963559095.1 uncultured Collinsella sp.
GAACTCCATCGTCTTGTCCATCGTGGGCGAATGCGCGCTTGCCCTCGAAAGCGACAAGGCCGCCCGCGAGCGCGAGGAGGCGGCCGTGCTCGCCAAGAACGAGCAGTTGCGCGCGAATCTCCTGCGCTCCATCGGGCACGACCTGCGCACGCCCCTCACCGCCATATCGGGGTCGGCGGCGATTCTGCGCGAAGACGACGGGAGGCTTCCCGCAGCCAAGCGCCTCGAGCTCGCCGACGCCATCTACGACGACTCGCTCTGGCTCATCGACACCGTGGAGAACCTGCTCGCCATCACGCGCGTCGAGGACGGCGACCTGCATCTCAATCTCACGACGGAGCTCATGGACGAGGTCATCGCGGGCGCGGTGGCCCATGTGGCACGCGAGGCGCACGGGCACCATCTCGTGGTGGAGCACACCGACGACATCTTGCTGGCACGGATCGACGTCCACCTCATCATGCAGGTCCTCACGAACCTCATCGTGAACGCGTTCAAGTACACGCCCGAGGGCTCGACCGTCACCGTAGGGGCGCGTCGATCGGGTGCGGACATCGTGGTAACGGTGGCCGACGACGGGCCGGGCGTGGCCGACTGCGACAAGCCGCACGTCTTCGACCGCTTCTTCATCGCCGATAGGAACAGGCCGGTCGATTCGCACCGCAGCTTCGGGCTGGGGCTGTCGCTCTGCCGCTCGATCGTCGAGGCGCACGGGGGTATCATCGAGGTCGGAGATAATCAGCCCCATGGGGCCGTCTTCAAGTTCACCCTTCCCGCCGAGGAGGTAGAGATACATGAGTGATGCATCGCGGCAGCGTATTTTGGTGGTAGAGGACGACCCCGCGGTCCGCAACCTGGTGACGACGGCACTCGACCTTCACGGCTACGATGTCGAGAAGGCCGAGACCGGGGAGCTCGCCGTCATGGAGGCCGCCTCGCGCAACCCGGACCTCATCATGCTCGACCTCGGCCTGCCCGATATCGACGGCGTCGAGGTCATCTCCAAGATTCGCGGCTGGTCGGCGGTGCCCATCATCGTCATCTCCGCGCGCACCGAGGACTCCGACAAGATCGGCGCGCTCGACGCCGGTGCGGACGACTACCTCACCAAGCCGTTCTCCGTCGAGGAGCTGCTCGCCCGCGTCCGCGCGAGCCTGCGGCGCTCGGGCATGGCGGGCGCGGGTGCGGCGGAGTCGAGCACGTTCGACAACGGGCCGCTGCACATCGACTTCGCCGCCGGATGCGCGACCTTGGCCGGCGAGGAGCTCCAGCTCACCCCCACCGAGTACAAGCTGCTCGCACTGCTCGCCAAGAACGTGGGCAAGGTGCTCACCCACACGTTCATCACCCATGAGATCTGGGGGACGAGCTGGGACAGCGACATCGCGAGCCTGCGCGTGTTCATGCGGACGCTGCGCAAGAAGATCGAGGCCGACCCCTCGCATCCAAGCATGATCCAAACGCACGTGGGCGTTGGCTACCGCATGCAGCGGCTCTAGTCCGATCAGGCCTCGTCGCCGAAGGAGATGCCCAGGGAACGCGCCTCGCGCACCAGGTCGCTGCCGGGGTCGACGTACTTGAGCTTGCCGGCGACCTCCTCCAGCGGCACGCGGCACATCTTACCGGAGCGCTGCGCGACCATAAAGCCGCTCTCCCCCTCCAGGAAACCCAAAGCCGCCTCGACGCCGCACTGCGTGGCGAACACGCGGTCCTGCGCATCGGGCTGACCTCCGCGCTGCGTGTGACCGGGGATTGCCACACGCGTCTCGCGACCGGTGCGGGTCTCGATCTCGCGCGCGATGTCGTAGACGATGGACGGAGAGGTGCGCGCCGCGACGAGCTTCTTGTACTCCTTCTTGGACAGCGTCGCCTCATCGCGCGAGATAGCGCCCTCGGCGACCACGATGATGGTGAACCGGGCACCGGCCTGCATGCGGCGATCGATCGCGGCGATCACGTTGTCCATGTCGTAGGGGATCTCGGGGATCAGACAGACGTCGGCACCTCCCGCAACCGCGGCGTACAGCGGAATCCAGCCCACCTTATGGCCCATGATCTCGATCACGAAGACGCGCCCGTGGCTGCTCGCGGTGGTGTGGATGTCGTCGATACACTTGGTGGCGATCTCGACTGCGCTCGTGAAGCCAAAGGTGAGGTCGGTGCCCCAGGTGTCGTTGTCGATCGTCTTGGGCAGGGCGATGACCGAGAGCCCTTCAGCGCGCAAGCGGTTGGCCGTCTTGGTGGAACCGTTGCCGCCCAGCATGAAGAGGCAATCGAGCTTGAGGTCGCGATACGTCTCCTTCATGGCGGCAACCTTGTCCACGCCGTCGGCCTCGGGCGTGTCCAAGCGCTTGAAGGGCGTGCGGCTCGTGCCCAAGATGGTGCCGCCGCGCGTGAGTATGCCGCTGAAGTCGGACGGGCTCATCTTGCGATACCGCTTGTAGATCATGCCCTGGTAGCCGTCCTCGAACCCATAGATCTCGACGGGCTCCGTCGACAGGTTGATGACGGTCTTTACGATGCCACGCATGGTGGCGTTGAGCGCCTGACAGTCGCCGCCGCTCGTCAGAAGGCCGATTCGCACCATAGGTACCCCTCACGCTCATGGCGCACGCCGCCTAAGGGGCGGCGAGCGCAGTCTATTCACATATTCAACAGTGTACGCCCAACGGGGCCCCGCTCAGTGTGTCCGCGCGCATCGCTTACATACGCGCGATTCTTTAACATGCTCGAAAGCATCGCGTAACGAGCCCATCATGCTTGCACGTTACACTCACCATGGACCGAGGCACGGCGATAACCTAAAGACATCCATGCGATTTCACAGGTAGCACCACTTCCGGCAAGCACCGCAACACAAGGGAGCCATCATGGGCAACGACGGACACAACAAGCAGCGTGATTTGAGTTACACCCAAAACCGTGAACTTTCCTGGCTCCGTTTCGACGAACGCGTGCTCGCCGAGTCCCTCGACGACACGGTGCCGCTGTTCGAGCGCCTCAAATTCATCGCGATTTTTGAGAGCAACATGCATGAGTTCCTCATGGTCCGCATGGGTGGACTCTCAAGCCTGGCGACTCTCAAGCGGCAGCCACGCGACAACAAGAGCGGCATGACCCCCTCCGAGCAAGTGGAGGCCATATTCTCGGCGTTACCGGGGTTGTTCTCCAAAGCCGCCTCGTCCCTCGACGCCATCGAATCCCTCCTGCGCGCCAAGGGCATCGAACGCATCACGCCCTCCGAGCTCATAGGTGCCGAGCGCGATGCGGTACGCAGCCACTTCGACCGCAACATACTCCCTATCTTCTCGCCGCTCATCATCGACCCGCGCCACCCCTTCCCCAACCTGCGCAACGGCGCCCTCTACGTGGTCTGCACGCTCACCGCCGCCTCCGAAGACGAACAAGGGCTCCTCGGCATCATCGAGGTTCCAAGCTCACTCCCCCGCGTCGTCGAGATCACGAGGAACGATGGCAGCCTGCGCTATATCCTGCTCGAGGACGTCATCTTGGCGTGCCTGGAATCGTGTTTTGGCTCCTATGTCCCGCAAGATCGCGCGGTGATCCGCGTCACGCGCAACGCCGACCTCGACCCGGACGGCGAGGGCGTCGAGGAAGACGAGGATTACCGCCAGCACATGAAGAAGGTGCTCAAGAAGCGCTTGCGCCTCCAGCCCGTGCTCCTCGCCGTGCACGGAGATCTCGCCCGCGAGTCCCTCAAGTCGATCCGCAAGGCACTGGGACTGAGTCAGCAGGCCGTCCTGTCGGTTACTATGCCCCTTGACTTGGGATATATCTACTCCCTGGAGGGCAAGCTGCCCGCCACCGTGCGCGACCGGCTCCTGTTCCCTCCGTTCGCCCCCCAGCCGAGCCCGCTGTTTTGCCTGGGTGGTTCCATGCGCGATCAGGTGCTCGCCGGCGACAAGCTGCTGTTCTACCCCTACGAGTCGATGGGCACGCTTCTCGGCCTCATCAACGAGGCCGCCCACGACGACACCTGCATCTCGCTGCGCATCACGCTCTACCGCGTGGCGCGTCAGTCGCGTTTGTGCGAGTCGCTCATCTCCGCAGCCGAGCGTGGCAAAGAGGTAACCGTGCTGATGGAGCTCCGCGCGCGCTTTGACGAGGAGAACAACATCGCTTGGGCGGAGCGCCTCGAGGAGGCGGGCTGCACCGTCATCTACGGTGCGGAGGGCTTCAAATGCCATTCCAAGATCTGCCAGCTCACCTATCATGACCAGGGGAAGATTCGCCGCATTACCCTACTGGGGACCGGCAACTTCAACGAGAAGACCGCGCGCCTGTACTCGGACTTCATGCTCATGACCGCGCATGAGGGGATCGGCGAGGACGCCAACGCGTTCTTCCGAAACCTCACCCTGGGCAACCTGCGCGGCGAGTACCGGTACCTTGGCGTGGCGCCCGCCGGGCTCAAGCCCCTCGTGATGGACGGCCTCGATCGCGAGATCGCCCGTGCGCGCGCCGGCATGCCCGCCCACGCCTTCTTCAAGATGAACTCCCTCACCGACCGCGAGGTCATCGATAAGATTGCCGAGGCAAGCCGAGCGGGCGTCCGCATCGATATGATCATCCGCGGGATATCCTGCATGCTGCCGGGCATCGAGGGCAGCACCGAGAACGTGCACATCCGCTCTATCGTCGGGCGCTTCCTGGAGCACGCGCGCGTGTACTCCTTCGGCGAGGACGCCGACACCGTCTACCTGTCGAGCGCCGACATGATGACGCGCAACACCGAGCACCGCGTGGAGATCGCCTACCCCATCCTCGACCCCACCTGCCGCGCCATGGTGCGCGACTACATGGCCGATCAGCTGCGCGACAACGTGAAGGCGCGTGAGCTGAGCGCGCAGGGCACCTGGGAGCCCGTGGCTCGCATGAAAGGCGATGCGCCCTTCAACGCACAGGAGCACTTCATGGCGCAGGCTGCCAACCGCGCTCGAGCCGCAGAGGAACGCCGCGCGGCTCGAGCCGTCGAGGTCGAACGTGCCGCGCGAGACGAAATCGCGCATGCCGCGGAAGCGCTGGACCCCGGTGCAGGCCAGGCGTCCGACACGTCGAATGCCGATGCGACGCCGTCGCAACCGGTTGCCTCCACAACGGAAACCAACGAGTTCAACCAAGCTGTCGAACCCCAGGAGACGGACGGCCACAAGGGTGCCGAGCAGAGCAAAGAGAGTCACTTCAAGCGCGGCTGGCACATGGTGATGCGCGGCTTCCGCGAGATGTTCTCCTAGCCGCCATTACCCGTTTTCAAGACGAGGACGCTTTCGTATTCGACGGGCAGCCGGTGCGCCGCGCGTGTAATGTCGAAAAATACGCGATTGAAGCGCGTCATTTTCGACATTCTACGCGCGGATCCGTCAAATCCGGCTGACATGTCGCGCCACCTCACATCAGGCACGAGGAGTCAAGTACGTTGCACGCATTAGCCCTCGAGCTGCTCGCTGGCCTCGAGCCAAGTCATCTCGAGCTCGTCGAGCTCGCCTCGGGCGGCGGCGATGGCCTCCTGCTGCGCAGTGAGGGCGGCGAAGTCGGTGGGGTCGATGGCGTACATCCCCTGCTCGAGCTCCTCGATCTTTGCCCGGCGCGTCTCCATCTTGCGCTCAAGCGAGGCGACCTCTTTCTTCAGGCGCTGGCGCTCGGCGTTCGTGAGGCCACCCTGGGAGCCTTGCGGCCCCTCCTGCGCGGAGCCCGGAGCGCCCGCGGCGCCATCCCTTCCGGCACCGAAGCCGGAGGCCTGGGGCCGCGCGGTTCCGCCCGCAGACGATCCCTCTGTCAGGCGCAGGTACTCGTCCACGCCCCCCGGCACGTGGCGAAGCGTGCCCCCTATGAGCGCCCACTGCTGGTCGGTCACGCGCTCCATGAGGAACCGGTCGTGCGTGACCAGGATGAGCGTGCCGGGCCAGCTGTCCAACAGGTCCTCGACCAGGGCGAGCATGTCGGTGTCGAGGTCGTTGCCCGGCTCGTCCAAAATCAAGACGTTCGGCTCCTCCAAGATGGTGAGGAGCAGCGACAGCCTGCGCTTCTGGCCGCCGGAGAGATCCTTGATGCGACTCCACATCTGCTGCTGCGTGAAGCCCAGGCGCTCGAGCAGCTTCTCGGGGCTCGTCTCCTTCCCCTCCACCATCACATAGCGCTTTCCGCGGGCGAGCACCTTGCGAATGGTGTCGTCCTCGACGGGCTTGAGCTCGTCGAGCTGCTGGGAGAGCACGCCGAAGCGCACCGTGGACCCGATCTTCACGCGCCCGCGGAGCGGCTTGAGCTTGCCCTGGATGATATTAAGCAAGGTGGTCTTACCGGCGCCGTTCTCGCCGAGCAGGCCGTAGCGGTCGCCCGCGCCGATGAGCCAGGTCACGTCCGAGAGCACGGGGCGGTCGGATGCGGCGCCCGAGGGGCGGCTCTCGGTCGAACCCTTGGCCGTGGGTTCGCCCTCATACCCCGCGTCCACATCGACCACATCGATGACCTGCTTGCCCAAGCGGCTCACCGCGAGGCGCTTGAGCTCGAGCTCGTTGCGGACGGGCGGGACGTCGGCGATGAGCTCGCGGGCGGCCTCAACGCGGAACTTGGGCTTGGTGCTTCGCGCCTGCGCACCACGAGAGAGCCACGCGAGCTCCTTGCGCGCCATGTTGCGGCGGCGCTCCTCGGTGACGGCGGCCATGCGGTCGCGCTCCACGCGCTGCAGGATGTAGGCGGAGTAGCCGCCCTCGAACGGGTCCACGCGGCCGTCGTGGACCTCCCACATCGAGGTGCAGACCTCGTCGAGGAACCAGCGGTCGTGCGTGACCACGAGCAGGCCGCCGCTCGCCTTCTGCCAGCGGCTTTTGAGGTGCGCTGCCAGCCAGTTGATGGTGCGGATGTCCAGGTGGTTGGTGGGCTCGTCCAGCATGAGGACACCGTAGTCGCCGATGAGCAGGCGCGCCAGGTCCACGCGGCGGCGCTGGCCGCCGGAGAGCTCGCCCACCAGGCCCTCCCAGGGCACGTCGGAGATGAGCCCATCCAGGATCTGCCGCACGCGCGGGCTCGAGGCCCACTCGTACTCGGGCATGTCGCCCACCACGGCGCGATGCACGGTGCTTTCGTTGGCGAGGGCGTCGCGCTGGCCGAGCACGCCCACCGTCACATCGCGGCGGCGCGTCACGCGGCCCGCGTCGGGCTCGAGCACGCCCGCCAGCACCGACAGCAGGCTCGACTTGCCGTCGCCGTTTTTACCCACGATGCCGATGCGGTCGCCCTCGTTCACACCCAGGGTGACATCATCGGCGATCAGCTTGGTGGGAAACTCCAGATGCACGCTATCGCAACCCAGCAAAATGGCCATGTTCGCCCGCTCCTCGCACTCGTATTCACAGCCATCCATCTTAGCAGGACGGCGGCGGGCGCAGGGGCGGCGGTGTTAAGGCGCAGAGGTGGCTGCCGCGGGGGCAATAGGGACGCGGCGGGCCGGGCCCATGCCGCCCTGCACCCCTCCGCTCCCTCCCCGCCCATAACCACAACGCTGGGCGCCGCGCACATGCGCAACACCCGGCGATGCGGAAGAAGGGGCGACTGCGACCTCGGACTAGAAAGGCCGCATGCCAGTGAGCAAATCGCATCTATGTGGGAGGATCGACGCCCAATGGACGCGGGCCGGCAGCCACCGCGCCCTGTCCGGCGCGGCGCGGGCCGCGCGCCCAAGCCCACGCTCCTGGCACGCGCACCACCCCGGCGCGCCGCGAGCCCCTACGAGAACATGCCGGTCAGGTAGTCGTTCAGCCGGCGGTCGTTCGGGCTCTGGAATATCTGGTCGGTCTCGCCGAACTCCACCATCTCGCCCATGTAGAAAAAGGCAGTGCGGTCGGACACGCGACTCGCCTGCTCCATGTTGTGCGTCACGATCACGATGGCCCGCTCGCGGGCAACGGCGTGCATCAGATCCTCGATGGCCAACGTGGAAATGGGGTCGAGCGCGGAGCACGGCTCGTCGAAGAGAATGACATCCGGATGCATGGCGAGCGTGCGGGCAATGCACAGGCGCTGCTGTTGACCGCCAGACAGCGAATAGGCGCTCTGGTTGAGCTTGTCCTTCACCTCATCCCACAGGGCCGCGCCGCGCAGGGACTCCTCCACCAGCGCGTCAAGCTCGTCGCGGGCACGCACCCCGTGGCGGCGGGGTGCGAACGCCACGTTCTCGTAGATGGTCTTGCGAAACGGGTTGGGCTGCTGGAACACCATGCCGATGGAGCGGCGCAGCTCGTAGAGGTTCTCCTCGCGCGTGTTGACATCGCGCCCCTCGTAGCGGATCTCGCCCTCCACGCGGCAGCCCGCGACCTCGCGGTTCATCAGGTTCAGGCTGCGCAAAAACGTGGACTTGCCGCAGCCCGACGGCCCGATGAGCGCGCAGATCTCGCCGCGGCGAAACGCCAGGGACGTATCGCGCAAGGCATGGTGAGCGCCGTAGTAAACGTTGAGGTCGTGCGTCTCCAGCAAGACATCGCGCGCGGTGGACGGAACCGCATTCGGATGAGCGGGAGCTCCCAGGTGGACGGAGGCGTCAGTCTGGGCGAGGGCACCCCCGTGGGTTGAGGTGCCCCGCCGAGCTGGGGCGATCGGGCGGACGAGAGTACCCGCTGTCGGAAAATCATGTTTTTGCGTCATCAAAACTGCCTTTTCTCGTTTTTGATGTCGGAAAATCATGATTTTCCGACATTTGCCAGCACGCCACCCTCGACGGGAAAGACCGCGGCCCACCACGCCCATGCGGCGCACAGCCCATGCGGCGCGGCACGCCACACATGCACGGCGCACCACACATGCGGTACAGCACACAGCCCATGCGGCGCACAGCCCATGCGCAGCACGCAGCTCATGCGGGACGGCACACCGCCCATGCGCGGCGAACAGCACATGCCCAGCACAACCACGCATGCACAGCGCAGCACAACCGCCCATGCACAACGCCACGCCCGCGCCGCTACTCGGCCATCATCCTCTTCGAAAGCGCCTTGCCCGCCACGCGGGAGGCAACGTTGAACAGCAGTACGCAAATCATCAGCAGCGCGGCGGTGCCCCACACGATCTGCTGCGCCTCCTGGCTGCCCTCGCCGTAGATCTTGTAGATGTGCACCGCGAGCGATTCGCCGGGGCGGAACACGTTCCATGCGCAGGTGGGGCTCGCCACGTTCAGCGAGAGGAAGTTCAGGCGCACCGGGCTGGACATGCCCGAGGTGAACAGCAGCGCCGCCGCCTCGCCGAACATGCGCCCGGCCGAGAGCACCACGCCCGTCACGATGGCCGGCATGGCCGCAGGAATGAGCACGTGCACGGTGGCCTCCCAGCGCGTCAGGCCCATGGCCAGGCAGGCGTCGCGCTGGTCTTGCGGCACGTCGGTGAGCGCCTGCTGGATCACGCGCACAAGGATGGGGATGTTGAACATCGTGAGCGCCACGGCGCCCGAGATGATGGAGTACTTCCAGCCGAAGTTCACGGAGAACACAAGGAAGCCGAACATGCCCACCACGATCGACGGCAGGGAGGAAAGCGTCTCGATGGCCGTACTGGCGATGGCGGTGACCGGCCCCGTCGGCGCGTACTCGGTGAGGAACACCGCAGCGCCCAGGCTCACCGGCACCGAGATCGCCAGCGTGAGCACCAGCATGTAGAACGAGTCGAACAGCTGGTAGGCCACGCCGCCCGCCGCGCCGTTACTGCGGCTCGGCATGGTGAGGAAACCGGGCTTCACGAGCGTAGAGGCCCCCTCATACAGGATGTAGGCGATCATGGACACCACGATGAGCATCACGAGCGCCACGATGGCGGTGAGCACACCGGTGGCGATCTTGTCCATGCGCGCCATGCGCTCGATGAAGGCGCGGTTGGCACGGGGAGCGGCGCTGGCAGACGTGCCGACGTGGGCGGACGCACCGGCGCTGGTGCTGGCGCCCGCACCCGCGCCGGTATGCGCCTCGGACTTCGTTGACGACTTAGCCACGCTTCGCCCCTCCCTTGCGGCCGATGAGGTGGATGATGAGGATGAACACGAGCGACATGCCCATCAGCAGCAGACCGAGCGACCACAGCACGTCGTTTTGCACCGAGCCGTCCGCGTAGACCGCCATGCTCGTGGTGAGTGTGGTGGTGATGGTCGAGGCCGGGGCGAGCAGGCCCGTGGGCATGGCCTCGATGCCGCCGATCACCATGCGCACCGCAAGCGTCTCACCAAAGGCGCGCGTCATGCCCAGAATCACCGCCGTCATGAGCGAGGGCAGCGCGCTTTTGAGCACCACGTGCCAGATCGTCTGCCAGCGCGTGTAGCCTAAGGCGAGCGATCCATGGCGGTACGCATCGGGCACGGCGCGCAGGGCGTCAATGGAAAGCGTCGTCACCGTGGGCAGGATCATCACGGCGAGCACGACGGAGCCCGGCAGGATGCCCAAGCCCGTGGGCACGCCGAAGATCGCCTTGCACGCACCGACCACCACATGAAAGCCGATGAGGCCGAACACCACCGAGGGGATGCCCACCAACAGCTCGATGAGCGGCTGAAACACGCGCCTGCCAAACGCCGGGCGGATCTCCGCGGCGAAAATCGCCGACCCGATGGCCACCGGCAGCGCGATGAGCGTGGAGATGATCGTGACCGCAAACGACGTCACGATCAGCGGCAGCGCGCCGGTTGCGGGCAGGCCGTCCTCGCCCACGCGCGCCAAATCCCACGTCACTCCGGTAAAGAATCCCAGCACGTCCACGCCGTCCTCGAAAAAGGTGGTCAGTCCCTTTTGCGCGACCATCACGATGAGGGCCAGCACGACAAGCGTCACGAGCGCGACGCACGCGCCCGTGACACCTTGGCCGATCCTCTCAAGGGTGCGCTTCGGCAACTGCTTTGCCATAGCTCGCCTTTCAGATGAATGAAGCCGAATCTGATTCGCCCGCGCCCGTTACTTCTCGGAAACGACGCCCTCGGCGTCCTTGGTGACCTTCATCTCGGACACAGGGATGAAGCCCTGCTCCTCCACGAGCTTGCCCTGGACGTCGTCGGAGAGCATGTACTCGAGGAACGCCAGCGTCGCCTCGTCGGCGTCCTTGGCGCAGTACATGTGCTCGGTGGCCCAGATCGAGAAGGTGTTGTCGTAGACGTTCTCGCTCACCGGCTCCACGCCGCCGACCTTGATGGCACTGAACTTGGAGTCATCGAAGTGGGAGAAGTCCAGGTAGGAAATGGCGTTGTCGGTGGAGGCGAGCTGGGTCTGGACATCGCCGGACTTGTCGAGCTCGGCTGCGGCCTTGAAGTCGGTCGTCTCGGTGCCGAACACCGCGGCCTCGAAGGTGGCGCGGGTGCCGGAGCCGGCCTTGCGGTTAAGCACGACGATCTCGGCGTCGTTGCCGCCGACCTCGCTCCAGTTGGTGATGGTGCCGGAGAAGATGCCGCGCAGCTGTTCGAGGGACAGGTCGTCCACGGCCACGTTCTTGGAGACGACCGGGCCCATGCCCACCACGGCGACCTCGTGGTCAACCAGGTTGGCGGCGTCTTTGGCCTCGAGCTTCGTCTCGGCGAACACGTCGGAGTTGCCGATGGTCACGGTGCCGGCGGCCACGGCGGTGAGGCCCGCGCCCGAACCGTTGCCCGAGCCGGAGATGATGCAGTCGGGGTTCTCGTTCATGAACTGCTCGGCGGCCGCCTCGACCAGCGCCTGGAAGGAGGAGGCGCCGTCATAGGTGACCTCGCCCGTCACACCGGCCACCGCATCGGCGGCAGCGGAGCCCTCGGCGGGCGCGGCGTTGCCGCAACCGGCGAGGCCCAGGCCCGCGAACGCGGCGAGGCCGCCGGCAAAACCGAGGAACTGACGGCGAGAGCAGGAATAATCGAACATGGTTCTCCCTTCGAGATAAACACGCGGTTGCAACGGCGGCGCGCGGGCGCCGCGGCTGCGGGATGCGGCGACGCACGATGGCGCGCGCCGGCTGTCGGAGAGAACCTTACCGCGCCCACCTGGCGCGCCCACGGCACGCGAGGCGTTCATTACGGCGCTCTAATCAAACGTTACGAGCGGCTTTTCGCGACTTTACATTGCGCTGACGAATGGCGGACATGGGGGGGTTGGCACGGAGAGCAGGGCAAGCGATTGCGGGGCGCAGGGGCGGCAGGGGCGGGCGGCGGGCTGGAGCCCATGGACAACGTTGACCGACGCCAGGGATGACTGGCAAACGGAAAAACACCGGCGCCCACCGGCAGCGCGGCCCGACAGCCAGGCCCACGCGCGCGAACGCCGCGAGGCGCCGCCCGCGAACCCTGCGGACGGCGCCTCGGCGTACCCTCGATGTGCATCATGCCATGCCGACCCAACGCTCGCGCCAGGCCGGCATGGGTCTATTTCCTCTTGCGCTGCCCATTCGCGCGGCGGCGATACAAGTAGCCGCCAAAGAGCATGGCGCACGCGATGATCAGCAGGTAGAACAACTGCTCAACGATACCGGGCATACCGGGCCTCCTTCATGGCTCCAATCGTGGCGCGCGACCTTACGCGCACAGCTCCAGCTCATTGAGGCGCAGAATCGCCACGATGTACATCTTGAGCGCGTCCTTGAGCAACGCCTCGCTTGCGGCCTCGTTGGGGCCGTGCATCGTGCCAGCCCAGGCGGGCAGCTCAAGGCCGTTGTCCTCGGGCCCGAACGACACCGCGCGGGCGAAGTTGCGCGCGTAGGTGCCGCCGCCCATTGCAAACGGCTCGGCGGGTTTGCCCGTCACATCCCGGTACGTGTCCAGCAGCGCCTGCACCGCCGGGCTGTCGGCCGGCGTGGAGAAGGGCTCCTTCACGCTGCCAACGTCAAAGCGCACGCTGAAGCCCTCGACGGCCATGCAGCAGGCGGCAGCCATCTGCTCGGCGGTCGTGGCGTCGGGGAAGCGCACGTCGATCGTTTGGGCAATGCGCCCGCCCGCAACCTCGATGGTGCCGGCGTTGCACGTCAGCGGGCCAAACTCCTCGCTCGTACAGGCGATGCCCAGACCCGTGCCCGCGGTATCGGTGTGCACGACGGCCAGGGCCTCAAGGAAATCGCGCTCCTCGGCCGCAAAGAGCTCGGGCAGCGCGGCGGCGACCTCACGCAGATACGCCACCACCAGCGCGATGGCGTTCACCGTGCCCGCCGGTAGCGAGGCATGGCCGCCGATGCCGTGGGCGACGATCCGCGTGCGGCCCTCTGCGAGCGCGGTGATCTCCAGGCGGTCGGCGTGCGCGACCGGCGCCGGCAACGCCGTAGCGTCCACGGAAAGCTCGCAGATGGACTCGCTCGGAATGGCGTTGGCGGCCGCAGCGCCGCTCCAGCTCAAGATGGCGCCGTTTGCAATCGGCGCGCTCGTGAAGGTGCCGCCAAAGCAGCCCTTCTCGGCATTGCACACGGGAAACTCTGCGTCCGGTGTGAACAGGAAGGCGGGTTGCTCGTGCGTCTCGAGGTAGTGGTGGACGTCGGTCATGCCCACTTCCTCATCGCAGCCCAGCAGCGCACGGAAGGTGTAGCGGGGGCGGATCCCCTGGCGCAGCAAAAACGCACCGGCGTACAGCGACAGCACGGCCGGCCCCTTGTCGTCGATCACGCCGCGACCGAGTAGCCAGCCTTCGCGGCGCTCCATGGCAAACGGGTCGGTCGCCCAGCCCGGGCCGGCGGGCACCACGTCAACATGGGCGATGGTCGCGATCTGCGCGGCGCGCTCGCCGGGAATGTCGGCCATGCCCACATAGCCCGCATCGTCGCTCACCTGGTACCCCAGGCGCTCGGCGATCCCCAGCGCGCAATCGAGGGCGTCGCGGGTCGCCACGCCAAACGGGGCGCCGTCGCACGCGGCCGAGGCGTCGGCGACCGACGGGTGGGACACCAGCGCGCGGATGTCGGACACCACGTCCTCCCACACCTCATCGATATAGGCATCGACCTGGCCGAGCAACTCTTCATCTACCATCGGGCAACTCCTTGATCCCATCTGCAGCGCATCTTTGGCGCCACCACGTATGCTTCCACCCATTGTGACCGAACCTGCGTGACCACACACCCGCAATGCGACGAAATTAACGCAGCGGCGCTGCAGGCGCATCGAGCGCGGAGCGGCCCTGCGCGGGCGGCGCGCCCAGCACCGAAGCCACCTCCACCATATCCGCGCACGCCACCTCGGCCTCATCGTGCTCGCCAGGCAGCGCGGCGCCGGTGTAGACGGCAACGCACGGCACCCCCACCTCGTGCGCCCCCTCGATATCGTTTGCCCGGTCGCCGACCATCACGGCATCGGCAGGCTCGGCGCCCATAGCCGCAAGGGCCGCGCGGATGGAATCGGCCTTGGTCAGGCGCGCCGGCTCGTCCATCCCCATCACGCAGGCAAAGCGCTCGGACCACCCGAGTTCCCCAATCATCTCGCGCGCGCTCGTCTCCTTGCGCGACGTCGCCACGGCCATGCGCCTCCCCTGGCGCTCAAGCGCGTCGAGCAGCTCAGGCACACCGGGAATCGGCGGATAGTCGGCGGGCCGCACCTCGCGTGCAAACAGCGCACGGTATGCTGCCGTCAGCTCCTCGGCCCGCGCCTCGGAAACCCCGAAGTTGTCGCGAAACCCCACCACAAGCGGCGGACCGATCATCTTGCGCAGGTCCGCCTCGGCGGCCTCGATACCCACATCGCGCAAGACGGCTCGTGCGACCCGCATCACGGCTGCACCCGTATCGGCCAGCGTGCCGTCAAAATCAAACAGCACGATCGGCGTCCGCTCGATGCCAAATCGTCCTACGTCTACCGTCCTCATCGCGCTCCCCTCTTGTGCATGGCGCTGAACTCGGCCTCAGGCGTGCCCTCGGGCACCGTCCCAGGTGCCACCTCAGCCGCATCACCAGCCGGCTCATACTTGACGCCGTCTTCGACTCCGCGCCCGCCCTTACGCGCCGCCTCGGGCGCCGTCTGCCCCTCGACATCCGTGACCACGCCGACCTTCGCCGGAACACGATACGGCCATTTGAGGTCGTGCTCGATCTGATGCTGCACCTCGGCGTAATAGGACGACTGCTTCGACTTCGCCAGGTACTCCTCAGCCTGATGCGAGAGAACCTGCCCGCGCAGACGCACGCGCCGCAACGGTGACACGTTCCCCTGCTTCACGAACAGGGGCATGACCTCAATAATCGGTGCGGTGGACTCAAGGCCGTACCATTGGATGGGCGAGCCCACGTACTTGCGGATGGTGTACTTGATCTTGATGGCAAGGCGCGCTCGCGGTGGAACCGCACTCTCCGGCGTCAGCACCTTGTGGATGAGCACGAACCGCGTGTCGCCCACGTCGCGCCCATCGAAGTCCGGATACGGGGAGAGCTGCGGGTCCAAATCGCCCGTCTGCACCATGTCGTGCATGATCTGGCGCATGAACGCCCGCAGGTGCTGGCTCACCTTGTACCCAAGGCGAATGCGCACGCGGAAGAAGCAATGCGTGCCGAACGAGTCCACCGAGTACTCGCGCGTGTACGGCTCGTTGGCAATCACGATGTTCACGACCCAGTACGCGTGCGCGCGGTGCGGGCGGTTGGCGAACACCGAGTACACGATGTCGCGGTCGATGCGCTTCATGTCGTTGTCGGAGGTGAGGTAGATGAGATTCTCGGCCATCAGGGGAATCGAGTCGTCGCGCGTGATGCGCTCGAAGCTCGGCAACAGGCTCTCCACGTCCATCCGCTGGCGTTGGCTGCGCTCCACGCGCGTGCCGGCCGACCACGAAAGCATGACCACAAGCAACCCCAGCGCCATAAACACCGTGACGTAGCCGCCATGGAAGAACTTGGTGAGGCTTGACGCAAAAAACGCCAGCTCCACCAGGCCAAAGAACACTAGGAACAACGTGGCGGGCAGCAGGTGTCCGCGCACCTTCCAAATGTAGACGAACAGCAGCAGCGAGGTAGAGAGCATCGTCACGGTGAGAGCAAGGCCGTAGGCCGCCTCCATGTTGTGCGAGGTCTGGAAGAACAGGATGACCGCCGTGGTGCCGAGCCACAAGAACACGTTCACGAACGGAATGTAAAGCTGGCCCTTGGTCTGGCTCGGGTAGAAAATGCGCATGCGCGGCATCCAGGACAGACGCGCCGCCTCCGAAACAAGCGTAAACGCGCCCGTGATGAGGGCCTGGCTCGCGATGACGCCCGCCACCACGCCGAACACGACGGCAAACGGGCGCAGCTCCGGCACGAGCATCTGGAAAAACGGGTTGAGGTCGGTGATAGCCGCCAGCGACTCGTTGTGCTGGTTGGCAATCAGCCAGGCACCCTGCCCCAAGTAGTTGAGGATGAGCGTGATCTTGACGATGGGCCAGGTCACGTAGATGTTGCCGCGCCCCACGTGACCCATGTCGGAATAGAGGGCCTCGGCGCCCGTGATGGTCAGAAACACGCTGCCCAGCACGGCGAGCCCAGCCCGGTTTTCGGGGCCGAGCAAAAACCGGATGCCGTACATGGGGTTGAAGGCGCGCAAAACCGAGAGGTCGGCCGTCATGTTGACCACGCCCGCCACAGCGATAAACACGAACCACGCCGTCATGACTGGGCCGAACAGCCGCCCAATCGAGGTCGTGCCCGCCTGCTGGACAAAGAAGAGCACGCCGATGATGACGAGTGAGATCACCACGAGCGTCGTTTGCGAGCCAAAAAGCGTTTGCCCCAGCACCGGAATGGTGCGCAGGCCCTCCACCGCCGAGGTGATGGCAACCGCAGGCGTGAGGATCGAGTCGGCCAGAAACGCCGCACCGCCCAGCATCGCAGGAATCACCAGGAACTTGAAGTACTTGCGCACCATGGAGTAGAGCGAAAAGATGCCGCCCTCGCCATGGTTGTCGGCACGCATGGCAACGAGCACGTACTTAACGGTCGTGATGAGCGTCAGCGTCCAGATCACCAGGGAGAGCATACCAAGCACGACGGATTCGCTCATACCCGCGATGCCGCCCTGACCCGACACCACGGCTTTGGTCATGTACACCGGGCTCGTGCCCAGATCGCCATAAACGACACCGAGGGCAACAAGCGCCGCACCTATCGAAAGGGGGATCTCGTGCTTGGACGCCCGACGCATTCCGGCTGCCTTCCGACCTCGTGACGCGCGCCGCGCGATCCGGTCCGCATCCGCCGCCCCTGCTGCACCAGACTTGCCCGATCCAGCCATTGCTTCCTCCCGTAACCCGTGCATTTCACTGTGTACCGTATGGTAGCGCATCGAACGAACCGTGCGTGGCGGCAGATCGCGCGGGCCGTAGGTGCCGGCGCGTCATGCGAACCGGCGCAACCCGCAGGGCCCTGGCGCAGCAAGCGCTCCCGCCCGCAAGCTCCCGCCCGCATTGCATACCGTGCGAATCCCGCCCGTCCGATCCCAAGGATGCGGCAACACGCCACCAAACACAAAACGACCCCCGATGGCCCAAACCATCGGAGGTCGAACAACCGGCGGAAACCGGTGCGTCAGCTGCAGTTACTCAGCGTCGGCGGCAACCTCGCCCTCGAGCGGGGCAACCTCGATCTCGACGCCGAGGGTCTCGGCGGCAGACTTCATGGACAGGGAGATGCGACGACGGTCGAGGTCGATCTCCATGACCTTGACCTGGACCTTCTCGCCCACGCGGGTGACCTGGGAAGGCTGATCGACGTGCTTGTTGGCCATCTCGGAGATGTGCACGAGGCCCTCGATGCCCTCGCCCAGATCCACGAACGCGCCGAAGGGCACGAGCTTGGTGACGGTGCCCTCAACGATGGCGCCGACCGGGTACTTCTTGACGAGCGCGCGCCACGGATCCTCGGTGGTCTGCTTGAGACCCAGGGAGATGCGCTCGCGGT
>CAUWJG010000040.1:0-17550 GCA_963559095.1 uncultured Collinsella sp.
GCCCGTGGCGCATCTGCGTGAACATGGACTGCCCCGGCAAGGAGAAGAAGCCCGCTCGCGGCAAGGCGACGGCGAAGCCGGGCGCTAAGAAGACGGCTGCCAAGAAGGCGACTGTGAAGAAGGCTGCCGCGAAGAAGGCAACTACGAAAAAGTCGACCATCAAGAAGGCGTCGACTAAGTAGGGCTTGGGGGTCCATATGAGGGCGGGGCGGGTCCCCTCGCCTAGATTCACTGAAAAGTGCACACGAAGGGTTTGACAGTGCGTTCTATTGACCTTTTTGCAGGAATTGGCGGTATCCGTCTCGGCTTTGAGCAGGCTTTTGAAGGCAATCTAGATACGGTGTTCGCATCGGAGTGGGATAAGTGGGCGGTGCGCACATACAGAGAGAACTTTGGAGATACGCCCAAAGTCGAGGGTGATATTACCGAGATTTCCGCTGAGGATATCCCCGGGTTCAATATCTGCCTGGCAGGATTTCCCTGCCAGGCATTCAGCTTCGCCGGCCTGCATAAAGGATTCGCGGATGACTATAAGGGACAGTCTCGTGGCACGCTGTTCGCCGAGGTGGTTAGAATCTGCGACCATCACAAGCCCGAAGTCATTTTTTGCGAAAATGTGAAAGGCCTTGTCCGTCATGACAAGGGACGTACGTTCAAAGTCATTTGCGGCGCGTTTGAAGAAATCGGATATAAGGTATTTACTCAGGTTCTCAACTCCAAAGATTTCGGGGTTCCGCAGAATCGAGAACGCATTTATATCGTTTGTTTCCGTAACGATATAGCACCCGATGAATTCGACTTCCCCACTTCTGCGGGGGAGAAGATGTGCCTGCGCGACATTTTGGAAGACGCCCCGATTCCGTCGAAGTACTACCTGAGCAATCGCTACCTCGAGGTACTCAAGGCGCATAAGGCACGGCATGAGGCGGCTGGCAACGGATTCGGTTATGTCATTCGCGATCTTGATGGTGTCTCAGGTGCGATTGTGTGTGGCGGCATGGGCCGTGAGGGCAATCTGATCATTGATTCGCGAAAGCATAGCATGGTTCCCACCACTAACATCAAAGGCGGAATAAACGAAGACGATGTTCGCAAGCTGACCCCGCGCGAGTGGGCCCGTCTGCAAGGTTTTCCTGAGAGCTACGTGCTTTCGGAGGCCGATACTCACTTGTACAAACAGCTTGGTAATTCGGTGTCTGTTCCAGTTATTGCTGCGATAGCAAGGCGGATTAAGGGAGTGCTAGATGAAGCTCAATAAAGGCGAGTGGAGCGAGCCGTATGTTGCGCTCAGGCTGCTCGGAGACGGCAAGCTGAATATCGCCGATGAAAACGGCAAGCCCAAGCTGGGCGAGTGGATGGATGTTCTTGAACTTTTCAGGAAAGAGGCCGAATTGCGCATGGTTACCTATGTGCGCAATTCGGAGGTCGACGTGGTCGACATCGATGTGAACGGTGCGCGAGTCGCAAGTTTACCCGTCCATGAATTCCTTGAAGCCGCTGATAGACTGGCATCGGAAATCCTTAACGGCAAGGGATCTTCCTTCGAGGCTTCAAGCGAGATGGAAGACTTTTTCCTTCGCGCAAAGATGATTTTCCTGAAGGCGAAGAGCATCGACAAGAGTGACATCTTGCTGACGATCCGCGACCCCAGAAGCTCGATTACCCGTGAAAAGATCGGCTTTTCCATTAAGTCGAAGTTCGGGAAAAATCCGACGCTATTCAACACCGCCACTGCATCGGGAGTACGCTACAGGCTCAACGGTTGCACTCGAGATGATATGAGCGAGATTAATGAGATGCTCGATGCCAAGGGGCATGTGGCCGTCACCGCTCGATGCGAGGAGATTCTCAAGCGCGGGATCGAGCCTGAATACGATGGATATGCGATTGCGCAGCGAGCGGGTTGTGAGGCATTCAGAGAGAATCTCGAGATAATTAACGAGCGCCTTCCCCAGGTGATCGAGCGCATACTGTGGAATCATTTCTTTGAGGGTTTCCAGCCTACGGATATTCCCGATGTGGTCGAGCATCTGATTGTCGCGAACTCCTGTGGTATTACGCGCCCGGAAATCAAGTATCCCTACATGGTGAAAGCGTTCATATATGCCGCATACTGCGGTCTGACTGCCTCGACGCTCTGGGATGGCAGGGGCCAAGTGAATGGTGGATTCATCACTGTCGATGAGAACGGTGGCGTTTTGGCTCACTATGCGTTGGAGTCAGAGGAGTTTAAGGGCTACCTCTACAACAACTGTTACTTGGAGTTCCCCTCGACGGGTAAGGGCCATGGAGATTATGCCTATATCTATGAGAAGAATGGCGAGTACTATTTCCATCTGAACTTCCAAATTCGCTATCGATAACGAATCGATCCCGTCCCCAATCTGGCGAGAATTGATTCCGTTTCCAATTTTGCGTGAACGACCTCGCTCGTCAACTGTTACACGGCGCGCATTTGCGCGCGGCGGGTGGGGGAGCAGGCCGCCCCTCAAGTAATCCGTCGCTTCTTTGTACCAAATTATCGAGTTTCGTATGCTCTGTTGGGGAGGCTGGCTCAAGAAGAGCGGTTTCGGACGGCGATTCACGATACATATGGTCAAAAACGACCGTTTTTTACTAGTGGAGGCGGCTCAAGTCGGCGATTTCTAGCGCCTGAGCTATACAAAACTCGGTTTTTTGGTACCAGAGGTTGGGATGGGGCCGAGTGAAACGGCCCCATCCACCACGTTATGCGGGCCTACTCGCCCAGCAGTTCCTTCTTCATGGAGGCGGCGGCCTTCTTGCCGGCGCCCATGGCGAGGATGACGGTGGCGGCACCGGTCACGATGTCACCGCCGGCCCACACCTTGGGGTTGGAGGTGCGGCCGTCCTCGTCGGCCTCGATGAGGCCCCAGCGGTTGAGCTCGACATCGGCGCAGAGCTTGGCAAACGGGTTCGCCATGGTGCCGATGGCCGTAATGGCGACGTCGCAGGGAATCTCGAATGCGGAGTCGGCCACAGGCACGGGGCGACGGCGGCCGGAGGCGTCGGGCTCGCCGAGCTCCATGCGCTCCAGCTTGACGGAGGACACAAAGCCGTCCTCACCCTTGATGAACTCGAGCGGGTTGGCGAGCTCGAGAATCTTGACGCCCTCCTCCTTGGCGTGATGCACCTCGGCCAGTCGAGCGGGCATCTCGGCCTCGGTACGGCGGTACGCCAGGGTCACGCTCTCGGCGCCCAGACGCAGCGCGGTGCGCGCGGCGTCCATGGCCACGTTGCCGCCGCCGAACACCACGACATTCTTGCCGTGGCGAATGGGCGTGTCGTGCACCGGGAAGTCGTACGCCTTCATGAGGTTCGTGCGCGTGAGGTACTCGTTGGCGCAGTACACACCGGGCAGGTTCTCGCCCGGGACCTTGAGGAAGCGGGGCAGACCCGCGCCCACGGCCAGGTACAGAGCGTCGAAGCCCTCCTCGTTGAAGAGCTCCTCGGCGTCGAACAGGCGACCGGCCACGGAGTTGTACTCAAAGTGAACGCCCAGCTGCTCCAGGCCGTCGATCTCGCGCTTGACGATCGCCTTGGGCAGACGGAACTCGGGGATGCCGTAGGTGAGCACGCCGCCGCCGGTGAAGAACGCCTCGAACACCGTGACGTCGAAGCCCTCGCG
Source organism: uncultured Collinsella sp. (assembly GCA_963559095.1). Lineage (GTDB taxonomy): Bacteria > Actinomycetota > Coriobacteriia > Coriobacteriales > Coriobacteriaceae > Collinsella. The sequence continues at coordinate 3,647 of CAUWJG010000040.1, forward strand.
CGCGAGCTCGCCCGCGCAGGCGATGCCGGAGGGACCGGAGCCCACAATGGCGACCTTCTTGCCGTTCTTGGGCTTGCAGACCGGGGCCTTGCCGACCTCCTCGGCCATATCGCCCACCATGCGCTCGAGCTGACCGATGGCAACGGCCTCGCCCTTGCGGCCGAGGATGCACTTGCCCTCGCACTGGTTCTCCTGCGGGCACACGCGACCGCAGACGGACGGCAGCAGGTTGTCGCCCTTGATGGTCTCGAGCGCGCCGGCCCAGTCCTCTTCGCGGATCTTGCGGATGAAGCCGGGGATGTTGACGCCTACCGGGCAGCCCTCCATGCACAGGGGCTTCTTGCAGTCGAGGCAGCGGTTGGCCTCGGCGATGGCGTCCTCTTTGGTGAAGCCGGTGTCGACCGGACGGAAATCGCACGCGCGCTCAGCTGCGGGCTCCTCGTTGGGGGTCACGCGCGGGGCGCCGATATTGGGGCGATACTTCTTTACTTCTGGCATGCGCAAGCCTCCTTGTGACGAGCGACCGACTCGGCCTCTTCCCCTCGATAGCTGGCCTGGCGTGCCGCCAGGTCGTCCCAGTCAACGGCGCTGGCGTCGAAGTCCGGGCCGTCGACGCAGGCGAACTTGGTCTCGCCGCCGACCTCGACACGGCAGCATCCGCACATGCCGGTACCGTCGACCATGATCGGGTTGAGGCTGGCGATGATCGGGATGTTGTGCTCATGGCAGGTGAGGGAGGAGAACTTCATCATCGGCACCGGACCCACGCAGAAGGCGTGGTCGATGGCGTCGGTCTCGCACAGGCGGGCGAGCGGCAGGGTTACGACGCCCTTCTCGCCCATGGTGCCGTCGTCGGTGGTGACGAACAGGCCCGCCAGCGGCAGCGCGTCGAACTGCTCATGCAGGATAAGGAGGTCCTTGGTGCGTGCGCCCATGATGACATAGACGTTCTTGCCCTGCTCGCACAGCATGCGGGCAACCGGGTAGGCGATGGCCAGGCCAACGCCGCCGCCGATGACGGCTACGGAATCGCCCTCGATCTCGGTGGGGCGACCGAGCGGGCCGGTGATGTCGCGGATGAAGTCGCCCTCGTTGAGCTCGGAGAGGCACTGGGTGGTCTTGCCCACCACCATGAAGATGAACTCGATCCAGCCCTCCTCCGGATTCCAGTTGGCGAAGGTGAACGGCACGCGCTCGCCCGTCTCGTCGATGCGCACCATGAGGAACTGGCCGGCGTGAGCCTTCTTAGCCATCCTCGGGGCGTGGACGCGGAACTCGAAGACCTTCTCCGAGAACTGCGTCTTCTTCAGGATTTCAAACATAGAACCCCTCTCTTGTGGCGGGGCGCGCCGGCGAGCCCGGCAAGCGCCAGATTCCCAACCAAAACAGCCGTGCGTAGCGAGGGCGCAGGCAATATGTAAGTATACAGCTCCATACAGCTTGAGGACGGGATTGTTTCGTATTTGCGCTGGTAGGCGGCAAATATACGAAAGAATCCCGTCCCCAAGCTACGGTTGTGTTGCTATCCCTCGATGGTGTACCCGACGCCCCAGATGTTCTTGATGAAGCGCGGGTTCTGCGCATCGTCGCCCAGCTTCTCGCGCAGATGGCGGATGTGCACCATCACGGTGTTGTTGGAGCCCGCCATGAACTCCTCGTCCCATACGGCGCGGAACAGCTCTTCAACTGGAACTACGTGCCCGCGATGCTCGGCCAGGTACAGCAAGATCGCGTACTCAAGCGGCGTGCAGCGCACGGGCTTCTCGTCCACGCCGACCGTGTGCGCATCGCGGTTGATTTCCAGCCCGTTGAAGGAGATGATTGGCCCGTCATCGATCTCGGCCGCCTGTTCGCGCGTGCCGTAGCTCGTGTAGCGGCGCAGCTGCGCCTTGCAGCGTGCTACCAGCTCCAGCGGCCGAAACGGCTTAACCACGTAATCGTCTGCGCCGAGGGTGAGTCCTTCGATCTTGTCGGTCTGGCTGTCGCGGGCCGTGAGCATGATGACCGGATAGGTGTGGTCGGCGCGGATGGTGCGCAGCAGCTCGAATCCGTCGATGTCGGGGAGCATGATGTCGAGCACGGCCAAGTCGAACTCGCGCTCAAGGATCGCGCGCGCGGCGTCGGCACCGGTGTAGGCGAGCGTTACGTCATAGCCCTCGTTGCGCAGGTAGATTCCCACCAAGTCGGTAATAGTTTTCTCGTCGTCCACAACCAGGATACGCGGCTCCACAGCCTCTCCTCTCATACTCCCCATGCTTGCATTATGCCCGACCACCCCGCTGCCCACACGTGCGGCAGGGCGGTCTTAAGGAAACCTTTTGTTCGCGTGCGGCGCACCTCTTCGTATACTGGGCTCAAGAGACTTGCGGCATAACGAGCGCACATGGCAAACGAGGGAGTGTTCGCAGTGGATATCAAGGCGCAATGGCGCAAAGAGACGCGCGGCACCGGGGCGCCGGTCAACCCGCTTACGGGGGCGCCGAGTGCAGCTGGGGATGCCCGGATGCCGGCCGCCGCTTCGGCGCCCGGACGGGATGCCGAAGTGGGCGGTGCTGTGCCCATGTGCGAGCAGTCCCCCTTGAGTGCAGGGCCCATGGGGGATCAGGCGCATCGGCAGATGTCTGGCGAAGTCGTATCGTCTGTGACGGGTTCGGTTTCGCAAGCCGCATCGCACGCCTTCGCCTGTTTCGATGACGCCCCCTCTGTGCACGGTTCAACGGCTTTTTCGGGGGCCCCTTTTTCGGCGATCCCCTCATCGGCAAGTCCCTCATGGCCACCAACCGGCTCGGAATCAACGGTTCCCCCCGCGTCCGTTTCGTCATCTGCGCCGGACGGTTCGATCGTCGAGCTTGTCGAGCGTGTGTGCATGGTGCTCGACAGCCGCGTGCTCGCCATGGTGGTGCTCGTGCTGCTCGCGCTTGAGGTAATCGGGCTGGAGAACATTCTGTTGCTATGCGCGGTGCTGTTCATCGGCTATGTGCTCGTGGACCGTTTCGTCAACGTGCGCCGCGCGGTGACGCTTGGCGGATCGACTTGGTTTTTGGTGCTGTTGGCCGGCAATATTTTGTTGGGAAACATCGGCCCGATCTATGTGCAAATCGACTACCTGTTCATGTTCTGCGGCTTTTTGCTGGCGCTCACCGTGTGCGTGGCATTTTTTGCGGGGCGCGCACTGTATGTGTATGGCGTGGCGCGTGGCCAGGCCGACGCGGACGTGGCCATCGCACGGCACATGGTCGATCGCCTGATAGAGCATCCGGATGAGGTGGGTAACCTCGACGGCACATATCTTGAGGTGGAGGGCGCCATCAGCCGCGTGCGCGATCGCGAGCGCTCGCAGGCGGATGCCCTGCGCGACGAGGCTCGCAGAAAAGACGACTTGGTGACCTACCTTGCGCACGACCTGAAAACACCGCTGGCCAGCGTGGTGGGCTATCTGTCGCTGCTCGAGGAGGCGCAGGACCTGCCAGTGGAGCAGCGTGCGCGGTTCACGGGCATTGCGCTCGACAAGGCGCATCGCCTGGATGCGCTGATCGAGGAGTTTTTTGACATCACGCGCTTCGACTTCCACGACATCGTGCTCACGCGCGGCTACGTTGATTTGTCGCTGCTGCTAGCTCAAGTGGCCGATGAGTTCTACCCCGTGCTATCCGAGCAGGGTAAGCAGGTCAATGTGGATGCGCCAGCCAGCATGGTGGTGCTTATCGATGGCGATAAGATGGCGCGCGTGTTCAACAACGTCATGAAAAACGCTATCGCCTATAGCTACGAGGGGTCGACCATTCACGTGGTGGCGCGCCATGAGAACGGTATGGTGACGGTGCGCTTTGAGAACCAGGGCGATCCGATTCCAGCTCCGAAGCTGAATTTGATTTTCGAGAAGTTTTACCGGCTGGATGCCGCCCGCGCAACGAATCGCGGCGGCGCGGGTTTGGGGCTTGCGATTGCCCGCGAGATCGTGACGGCCCATGGCGGCACGATCGCGTGCGCGTCTACGCCCGAGCACACGGTGTTTACAATCGAGCTGCCCGCATGATCGGGCTGCCCGCGTAGCACTCTGCTCTCGCGGCGCAAATGGGCGCTCGCAACGCCGACGGGAACCTGGGCGATGCCCGCCGGCGCGATCTGCCGTGGGGTGTCCAAGACGCGGGGTGCCCCACGGCCTGCTACAGGACCCAGCCGTCCTCGTCTTCGGATTTGGGGCCGCGGTCGACGTAGAGCTTGTGGGTGCGCCTTTCCATGATGAAGGCGGCAATTGCAAATGCAACGACGCCGCCGCCGAACAGCACCGCGACACCCTCGCGCGTGTTGAACAGAAAGTTGAAAATCGCTTCCATGCTGTCTTTGGCCCTCTTCTCTGCAGCCGGGATATCAAAAACATATGCCCCCAGTATATACTGGTGAACGGTATACATTGGCAAAGAATGCGGAGGCACCATGCTCGATATGAAATTTGTCCGGGAGAATCCCGATGTGCTCGACACTGCGATGGCCAACCGTCAGTCCTCGTGGGATCGCGCGCGCTTCTTCGAGCTTGATGAGGCCCGCCGCTCTGTGATTTCCCAGGTTGAGGATTTGCAGGCCACCCGCAACGCCGAGTCCAAGAAGATCGGTGCGCTCATGAAGGAGGGCAAGCGCGGGGAGGCCGAGGCCGCCAAGGAGGCCGTGCGCCAGGTCAACGAGAAGATCGAGGGCATGGCCGCTCGCCGAAGCGAGCTTGACGCCGCGCTCGCCGACTTCATGGCCCGCATCCCCAACATCCCGTGCGACGCCACGCCCGTGGGCAAGGATGAGAACGAGAACCCCGAGCGCCGTCGCGTGGGCGAGCCCCGCGATTTCGCCGCCGAGGGATTCGAGCCCAAGGCCCACTGGGATCTCGGTGTCGAGACCGGCATCCTGGACTTCGATCGCGGCGCCAAGCTCTCCGGCGCCCGCTTCACCGTGCTCTCCGGCGCCGGCGCCACGCTCGACCGCGCCCTGCAGAACTTCTTCCTCAACACGCACATCTCCCGCGGCTTCAAGGAGTTCATCCCGCCGGTGATCGTGAACCGCGAGATCATGTACGGCACGGGCCAGCTGCCCAAGTTCGAGGATGACGCGTATCACACCGGCGAGGACCAGTTCCTGATCCCCACCGCCGAGGTCGCCCTCACCAACTTGCATGCCGGCGAGGTGCTCGACGCCAGCCAGCTGCCCATGCGCTACACCGCGGGCACCCCGTGCTTCCGCGAGGAGGCCGGCTCGGCTGGTCGCGATACCCGCGGCATCATTCGCCAGCACCAGTTCACCAAGGTCGAGATGGTCAAGTTCGCCCGTCCCGAGGAGTCCGACGCCGAGCTCGAGAGCATGGTCGCCGAGGCCGAGTACCTCCTGCAGCAGCTCGGCCTGCCGTATCGCGTGATCAGCCTGTGCACCGGTGACCTCGGTTTCTCCGCCCGTCAGACCTACGACATCGAGGTGTGGCTGCCCAGCTACAACGCCTACAAGGAGATTTCCTCCTGCTCCAACTGCGGTGACTTCCAGGCCCGTCGCGCCAACATCAAGTACCGCGACCCCGAGAACTTCAAGGGCACGCGCTTTGTGCACACCCTGAACGGCTCGGGTCTGCCCACCGGCCGCACCATGGCCGCCATCATGGAGAACTACCAGAACGCCGACGGCTCCATCACGGTGCCCGAGGTGCTGCGCCCCTACATGGGCGGCATCGAGAAGATCGAGCCCATGGCATAGGCTCGCTGTTTGGCACCTGTGGTTCAAGCGGGGCCGTTTCGCATATGCGCCGGCAGACGGCAACTATGCGAAACGGCCCCGTTTCCATTTGTATGGGTGGCGGATGGGGTCATAGCTTGCGGCGCGAAGCGCCCATCGCTATCCGCTGTACCAAAAAATCGAGTTTTGTATACTTTCGCGGTGCGATGGACCCGAACATGACGGCGGAAAGCGCCGATTTGCGATGCAAACGGTCGAAATCGGCCGTTTTGCCATCGAAATCGACTCGGGCTGGCAGATTTCAGCGCCCCAAGGTATACAAAACTCGATTTTTTGGTACGAGAGGCCGGGGCAGCGGCGTGTGAATCGGCCCCGCCCCCATGTGCATGCATGGGGGCGGGGCCGAATGAGGGGGTTGCCGGGCGCTGGGCGTTGGTTACTTGCTCAGCTTCTTGGCGGCCTTCCACGCCTTGCTCTCCATGAAAGCGGAGACGATGGCGTTGTCCTTGCGGGCCTCGGCGACCTGCATGAGGGCGCGCAGCTCACCGCGGTCGGGCTCCGTCTGGTACTCCTCGTTCGTGGCGATCAGGTTGGCCTTGGCGCGCACGAGGTCCACGATCTTGGCGGCGTTGCAATCGGCATTGGCACCCTCGGCGTCAAAGGCGATGGTGGCCGGCAGGCCGTAGCCGCTCGTGAGGAAGTGGTTGCCCACGAAGTCGTTGGGGTTGGCGATGTTGTCCAACACCGGGCTGTTCTTTGCGTTGGTCAGCAGCACGACGGAGATGTGCTGCGCCGGGTCAACGACGGTTAGCGTGCCGGTCCAGCCGGTGTGGCCAACCGTGGCCGGATCGGAGAGCGGAGAGAAGGCCCACGCATAGGCACCTTGGGCCTTGCGGCGCCAGCCGAGGCCGTAGCTCGGGTTGCTGTCTTTGGGCTTGATGAACTGATCGGCCGTGTCGCCATCAAAGAAGCGCAGGTTGCCATAGCCGCCGCGGTTGATGATGACCTGCGTGAGCACGGCTAGGTCGCGTGCGTTGGAGAACAGGCCGGCATGACCGGAAATGCCGCCCATGGCGTAGAACGCCTTCTCGTCGTGCACCTCGCCCTGAACGGTGTCGGTGCGGATGTTGTCAAAGCTGATGATGTTGTCGCGCGTGTTGCCGTTCAGCTCGGTGGCGGCGCAGTCGTCCTTGGCAAAGCCGTTGTCGAGCGGGTTGAACGTCACGTGCTCCAGACCCAGCGGCGCGTAGTAGGCATCGCGCATGAACTCGTCCAGGCGCTGGCCGCTCACGCGCTCCACGATGAAGCCGAGCAGCATGTAGTCGACATCAGAGTACTTCGTCTCGGTGCCCGGGGTGTACTCCAGGGGCGTCTCGATGATCTTTTGCAGCACCTCATCGCGGTTCTGCGTGAACAGGGCGGCGTTGGCGCGGCTGCCGGGGATGGTCTTTTGCTCGGCCGGGCTGTAGTCGGGGTTGTGGTACTGCGGGTCCGCCGGGAAGCCGGCCTGGTGCTCCAGGATCTCCTGGACCGTGAGGGCGTCCTTGCCGGGGATGGCGTCGCCCGGGCGATCGTGGAACTCGGGGATGTAGGTGCTCACGAGCTCGGTGACGTCGATCTTGCCATCGGCCACGAGCTTCTGGATGGCAAAGTTCGCGGCATACATCTTGGTGTTGCTTGCCAGGTCGTACAGGGTGTCGTTGGTGACCTTGGCGCCGCCGGAGAGGCGCTTGCCGTCCGGCGCGTAGGAGTTGCACAGGCCGTAGGCCGCCTGCTTGAGGATGCGGCCGTTGTGCGTGACGACCAGCTGCGCGGAGGTGAAGCCGTTGTCGATCTCGGCTTGGATGATCTCGTCGAGCAGCTTGAAGTTGTCGTTGTCCTTGTTGGCGTCCGTCTCATCGATCAGCTCGGGGTAGCCGATGCGTACCTCGAGCGCGCCGGCGGATTCATCGAGGCAGCTGGCTTGGAGGCGGTTGTCGCCGTTAACGGTGATGCCGGAGATGTCGATGGATGCCCAGTCGCCTCCCTTGACCTGGTCGAGCGGCAGCTCCACGCCGTTGACGAAGAGCTTGAAGGCGCTCGGGTCCTTGGCCTTGACGAAAACGGTTCCCTGTCCGGTAAAGCCGAGGAAGGTCGCGGTAGCGTTGGTGATGAGGGAGTCGTCGAAGGCGTCGGCGTCGGCAAGGACGGGGAAGCTCTGTTCGAGCTGGAAGCCGCCCTTGACCTTGACACCGTTGCTCACCTTGCTGACCTTGCCGCCGCCGTTGCCCGCCGCGTCTTGGGTGCTGCCGCTCTCGGGGCCCGCGCCGCTGCAGCCTGTGGTAGCGATGGCAGTGCCGGCGGCGGCGAGCAGCGCACCGCCGAACAGAAGATTGCGGCGGGACATGGTGGTGGCAGTCGAGAGGTTGCTCATGGGAGTACTCCTTCGCGTATGGGGAAGTGCCTGTTGTTTGGGACGAGGCCAATTCGCATGGGGCGCATTTCGCGCCCGCTGTTTGCATGTGCGAAATGGCCCCTCCCCACAAGGGGGATTGGGATGCGACGGCATGGCATGAAACATAGCCTTTGGAACGGCTGACACACGCCGTAAGGCCGTAAGTTGGTACGAATCAGCGGTACCAGTGTCGCCAACGGTCGGTTTTCAGCGCTGAACGGTCAAATTGCATGCCTTTGCTATTCAATGGTGAAACAAAGTTTTATGTTTAGATATAACTCGTGACACGTTTGTTCTGTGCGTGTTTAATGAAATGCGAACGAAGGGGGCAACAGCGATGCCAACGAGGGGCCTTTTGCTGCGGATTCGCGAGTGCAAGCACAGTTCGAGTCCCGCCATGCGGAGCCTCGCCGAGGATATCGGCCGAGATCCGCACGCGGCGAGCGTGTGCAGCATCCGCGACCTTGCGGCGGCAAGCCACACATCGGCTTCGACGGTTGTCCGCTTCTGTCGGAAACTCGGGTGTGACGGCTACAAGGAGTTTCAGCGCGAGCTGGTCTACGAGCTCGCCTCGACAGACGACACGAACGACATCGCGTTCGAGGACATCGCCCCCGGCGATGCCGCAGAGCACGTGTTAAGGAAGGTGATGCAGAGCAACATGCGGTCGATGGAGGCCACGAGCAGGCTGATCGACCCCGTTGCGTTGGAGCGGTGCGTGCAGGCGATCATGCGTTGCCGCGTGGTGAACCTGTACGGCGTGGGCGCTTCGCTGCTGGTGGCCCGCGACCTAGAGCAAAAGCTCACGCGTGTGGACAAAGAGTGCCACATGCGTGAGGACTGGCACGGACAGCTGCTCAGCGTGCGCAACATTCACCCTGACGACCTCGCCATCGTGTTCAGCTATTCGGGTTTGACGCGCGAGATGATCACCCTCGCGCGCAAGGTCCGCGAGCGCGGCGCGAAGGTGGTGGCGGTGACGCGCGCCATGGGCGGACAGCTCGCCGATGAGGCCGACCTCGTGTTGGGCGTGGCATCGAGCGAGCCGCTGGTTCGCAGTGGTGCCATGGGCTCGCGCTTGTCTCAGCTGCTGGTTGTTGACGCGCTGTTTGCCCTGTATGTGACGAGAGATTACGAGCGCTGCACCAAGACGATGCTGCGCAACTTCGACGAAAAGAAACCGGAGGGAGTTACGAGTGCTTGATTTGGCCAAATTGTCCACCGAGACACGCAACCCCGAGACGATGAACCTTGACCAGATGACCCCGCTTGAGATCGCCGAGGCCATGAACCGCGAGGACGCCCGCGCCGTGGCGTCCGTTACCGATGTGCTGCCCCAGGTCGCCCAGGCCATCGAATGGGCGACCGCATCGCTGCGCGCCGGTGGGCGCATCATCTACATGGGCGCCGGCACCAGCGGCCGCCTGGGCGTGCTCGACGCCGTCGAGTGCCCGCCGACGTTTGGCGTGTCGCCCGATATGGTGGTCGGCCTGATCGCCGGCGGCGAGGGCGCCTTCGTCAAGGCGGTCGAGGGCGCCGAGGACAGCGCCCAGATGGGCGAGGACGACCTGCGCGCCATCGACGTGAGCGAGTGCGACGTGGTGATCGGCCTGGCTGCGAGCGGCCGTACGCCGTATGTCATCGGCGGCCTCGCCTACGCCCGCGAGCTGGGCTGCAAGACCGTGGCCATCGCCTGCAACCGCGCATCGAAGATCGGTGCTGTCGCCGAGCTCGCCATCGAGCCCGTGCCTGGCCCCGAGGTCCTCACCGGCTCCACGCGTCTCAAGGCCGGCACCGCGCAAAAGCTCATCCTCAACATGATCTCGACGGGTTCCATGGTTCAGATCGGTAAGGTGTACCAGAACCTCATGGTGGACGTGCAGCAGACCAACGAGAAGCTGCTCACGCGCGCCCAGAACATCGTGATGGCGGCCACGGAGTGCACGCGCGACGAGGCCATCGTCGCGCTCGAGCAGGCCGGCGGTCACGTGAAAACCGCGGTCGTCATGATCATGGCGGGCCTCGATGCCGAGGGTGCCGCCGAGGCGCTCGCCGGCGCGGCCGGCCACGTGCGCGAGGCCATCGCCCCGCGCGCATAACATTCGGTAGCTCCGCCGGAACAGACTGGCGAGGCATACAGCAAGGTGGAAGGTAAATCGCAGTCAGAAGAAGGAGAATGACATGAGCGACAAAGAGCTAAGCGAGAAGCTGCTCGAGCTGCTCGGCGGCAAGGGCAACGTGACGTCCAACGCGGCGTGCATGACGCGCCTGCGCGTCGGCGTGCGCGATGCGTCCAAGGTCGATGTGGCGGGCATCAAGGCGCTTGACGGCGTGATGGGCCTCGTTGAGAGCGACACCATGCAGGTCGTGCTCGGCCCCGGCAAGGTGAACAAGGTACTGGAGGAGTTCTCCAAGCTGACCGGCATCGCCAAGGGGGAGGTCGTCGAGGATCTGAGCGTGACTGACGCCGCCGCCGAGAACAAGGCGGCCCAGAAGGCCAAGTACGAGCACAAGCCCGTCCAGGCGTTCATGAAGAAGATCGCCAACGTGTTCGTGGCGCTGCTGCCCGGCATCATCGCCGCCGGCCTCATCAACGGCATCTGCAACGTCATCAACGTTTCCAGCGGCAACATGTTCGCCAACGACTGGTGGTACCAGGGCATCCGCTCCATGGGCTGGGCGCTGTTCGCCTACCTGCCCATCCTCGTGGGCTTCAACGCCGCCCGCGAGTTCGGCGGCTCCGCCGTGCTCGGCGGCATCGCCGGCATGATGTGCATCGCCAACGCTGGCATGCCGCTGCTGGCCCCCGGCACCGCCGATCCGGCCAACGCCATCCTGCTGCCCCTGACCAACGCTGCGTACAACCCGGCCGCCGGCGGCATGATCGCCGCCCTCATCGCCGGTGCGTTCTTCGCTTTCCTCGAGAAGAAGATTCGCAAGGTCATGCCGAGCGTGCTCGACACCTTCCTGAGCCCGTTGCTCGTTCTGATCATCGGCGCCTTCTCTATGATGCTCGTCATTCAGCCGTTGGGCGCCTTCCTGACCGAGGGCATCTTCACGGTCGTGACCTTTGTGTATGAGAAGCTCGGCGCTGTGGGCGGCTACATCCTGTCCGCCGGCTTCCTGCCGCTCGTCTCCGTTGGCTTGCATCAGGCCCTTACCCCGATTCACGCGCTGCTCAACGACCCGAACGGCGCTACCCAGGGTATCAACTACCTGCTGCCCATCCTCATGATGGCCGGTGGCGGCCAGGTTGGCGCCGGCTTGGCCCTCTACCTCAAGAGCAAGAATAAGAAGCTCAAGAAGTTCGTCGCCGAGTCCATTCCGGTCGGTATCCTCGGTGTGGGCGAGCCGCTCATGTACGCCGTGACCCTGCCGCTCGTCAAGCCGTTCATCACCGCCTGCCTCGGTGCCGGCTTCGGTGGCGTGATTGCCGCGCTGTGCCACATCGGCACGGTGTCCCAGGGCGTGTCTGGCCTCTTCGGCCTGCTCATCGTGGTGCCTGGCCAGCAGCTGGTGTACGTGCTCGCCATGCTGGCAGCCTACGCGGGCGGTTTTGTCCTCACGTGGTTCTTCGGCGTGGATGAGGAGAAGATCAACGCCTTCTACGGCGAGTAATTCACCGTTGTTCTGCGCATGATGTGCGCAGGATGCAAGGATGTTTTCTCTCGTTCGGCCTCTTTCGCACGCGCGGAGGAGGCCGAATTTTTGCGGCGCCGCATGCAGCAGAAGTTGGTTTTGCAGGTTTTGGCGGGGTCGGCGGTACGTCTCGCCTCGGTGCCTTGCCGCTGCGTTAAGGTGCCGGCGCCCCGTCGTACCCTGTGGCGCCGCGTATGATGGCGCCACGCGGGCTGCGCGAGAGGGGCGTGCCTACACCGTGAAAGGACGGTTGCTATGAAAACAGGTTGTTCGGTTTATTTCAGCGCTGGCGTGGAGCGAAACGAGCAGATTATCGAGCGCGCACGCCGGGCGGGCGCCACGATGGCGTTCACCTCGATGCATATCCCAGAGGAGGAGGGGGTCGACTACAAGCGCGATGCGCGCCGCCTGCTGCGTGCGCTGCGTGATGCCGGGATTGACCTCATCGTGGATGTGGGCCCTGAGACCTGTGAGAAGCTCGGCTGCTCTCGCATCGAGGAGCTTGCCGATTTGGGCATTACGCACGTGCGTCTTGACTATGGCTTTTCGCCCGAGGAGACGGTGCGGTTGTCGAGCGCGTTCCATATCGTGTGCAACGCATCGACGGTGACGAAAGCCGAGATTTCAGCCTGGCGTGCGGCAGGCGCGGACTTCTCGCGCTTTGCGGCGTGCCACAACTACTATCCCAAGCAGCACACGGGCCTGGCGCTTGAGGATGTGCGGGCGATGAACGACCGCTTGAGCGCGTACGGGTTCGAGACGATTGGCTTTGTGCCTGGCGACGGTGAGTTGCGCGGCCCGTTGCACGAGGGCCTGCCTATGATCGAGGCGCACCGCGAGCGCAAGGACGATGTGGCGTTCAACATGCTCGAGGCAGCGTTTGGCGCGGGCTGCGACCGCGTGTTGGTGGGCGACCCCGACTTGAGTGAGGGGTCGTGGAAGCGCTTTGGGCAGATTTGTGCCGGTTATGTCGAGCTTGGCTGTGAGTTGGCAGATGGCTACGAGTATCTGCGCGGCCAGGTGCATCACGATCGGCCCGATTCGAGTGCTCGGATCATTCGTTCGCAGGAGTCGCGCACGAGCTTGAAGCCTGGGTCGCCGGTGACGCCGGATGCCGGGGCTGGTGTTTTTCGCCCAGCTGGCTCCATTGCCGTTTCTAACAGCGATTACCTGCGCTACATGGGCGAACTTGAGATTGCCCGGGTTGATTTGGCGGGCGATGCGCGCATGAACGTTGCAGGCCAAGTATCTGCCGCCGACATGCGTCTGCTGCCCTACATCCGCGATGGTTTTGGTTTCAAACTGGTGTAAACAAGCCGAAAGGTGGGGACGGGGTCGCTTCTGCACGGGCGTCAGGCGCGTCAAGGTGGGGGACGGGATCGTTTCTGCACTGGCACAAGGTACGTCAAGGTGGGGACGGGGTCGCTTCGCATGCGCCAGCTGCCAGCACATGCGAAGCGACCCTGTTTTCATTCGGACTGGGCTCATCCCTGCATTCGCAACACGTGAAAATAATCAACCATACCACATACTTTATTGGTTGGGTATAATTCATCCGTTGGCTGATTCGCGTTGTGACGGGTGTCGTGCTGGTTCAGTGGTTGTAACCACTTATTGTCGCTGGTAGTTACCTATTTTGGGAGCTAAAACTGCCCTAGATTTCTCCATTTAGCTGGGAGAAGGGCGAAATACCGTTCACCGCCCAAAACATACCGCTTGCAGACCAGTACACAATTTGACTACAATCTTGTAGAATTTATCGCATAATGAGTGTCCGACGGAGGGACCGAGCTTACAACGCAGCCCACCGTCATTTGCTTTGTAGTCGTTGCAAGGAGTCGCATGCGCATGTTCCAGATTGCAGACAAGTTCCTGCTCGATGGTGAGCCCTTTACCGTCTTGTCGGGCACGATCCATTTCTTCCGCGTGCATCCGAGCGACTGGCATCATTCCCTCTACAACCTCAAGGCCATGGGTTTCAACACGGTTGAGACCTATGTTCCCTGGAATGCGCACGAGCCGCGTCCGGGCGAGTTCAACTTCTCCGACGGCCTGGATCTCGGCGCCTTCCTGGATGAGGCGGCGGAGCTCGGTCTGTACGCAATCGTGCGTCCCACGCCGT
>CAUWJG010000041.1:0-17502 GCA_963559095.1 uncultured Collinsella sp.
TTGACCAAACAAACATTTTGCCTCCCCGCCTTTTGTTGTATCAACACCGTGTGGCGGGGTTTTCCACCCACGATGCAAACGTACCAACCGCAATTGGAATGAGCATCGACCCGCTCTTTTGACGCCACAACCATCCAGCAACATAGGAGCCACCCAAAACGGGCGCCGCCCAATACGCGCCACAGTGTTGTTGCGCAACGCGCCGCACGACAATCCTCCAAAAGGGGCGCCGACACGCTAGTCTGCGTATCCGTCGCGCCGCACGGCCTGTGTGGCCAAGCATGCGTACCAAAAAGTTGCGTTTTGTATGCACTGGTCGGCTATCTGAGCTGTCAGCGCCCCTTAAACAGTGCTTTTTTCGCATTTGCACTCACACATAATCATTTTTTAAACATCATAATAAGAAATGTGTATCTTTAATCGAAGAATGTGGGATGTCACTCCCGTTGAAGCCCATACAAAACTTAAAAATTTGGTACCAAGAGCAGATCATACATCCCAATCATCATGAATCCAGGCGCATTCGCACGCTGGCACGCTGCGGGCAGACCAGGTCAGACAAGAGGCAACGAACAGGCCCTACTTAAGGAGGCGGTGACATGCCTCGCTTCAAGCAAACGTAGCCAATTTCACCAGATGCACAATCGAAAGCATGCCAGAAACCCATGCACGGCTGGGGCGCTACGGTACACGGACCGGTGCACGGGTGCGGTGGCGCACAAGATGAGGGCGGGTGGGGCTTTGCCCCACCCGCCCTCATCGCGGCCTTGGGAGATAGCTTGGAACTACCCTGCTACACGATACCCTGGGCCATCATGGCGTCGGCGACCTTCTTGAAGCCAGCGATGTTGGCACCGACCATGTAGTTGCCCTCGAAGCCGTATTCGGTCGCGGCATCGTCGCAGGCATGATAGATGCCGCGCATGATGCCCTCGAGCTTGGCGTCGACCTCCTCGAAACTCCAGGAGAGGTGCTCGGCGTTCTGGCTCATCTCCAGACCGGAGGTCGCCACGCCGCCCGCGTTCGCCGCCTTGCCCGGCATGAACGCCACGCCGTGCTCGATGAGGTAATTGGTCGCCTCGGTGGTCGTGGGCATGTTGGCGCCCTCGCCCACCACCTTGCAGCCGTTGGCCACGAGCGCCTCGGCGTCCTCGAGCAGCAGCGTGTTCTCGCGGGCGCACGGCAGGGCGATATCGCAGGGCAGCTGCCACACGCCGCGGCCGTCCTCGGCATGCCACGTGGCGCCCGGGCGCGCGTCGACGTACATGGCAAGGCTCACGCCGCGATCGTTGCCGGAGCGCTTCTTGTTGTAGATGTCCTCGAGCACCTGGTAATCGATGCCCTCCGGGTCCTCGACCCAGCCCTTGGTGTCGGAAGCGGCGATGACCTTGCCGCCCAGCTGAGCGACCTTCTGGATGGCGTAGATGGCGACGTTGCCGGAACCGTGCACGACGATGGTCTTGCCCTCAAACGAATCGCCGTGGCACTTCAGATACTCGTCGACAAAGTACACCAGCCCGTAGCCCGTGGCCTCGGTGCGGGCCAGCGAGCCGCCGAAGGACAGGCCCTTGCCCGTAAGCACGCCGGTCCACTCGTTGCGCAGGCGCTTGTACTGGCCAAACAGATAGCCGACCTCGCGGCCGCCCACGCCCAAATCACCGGCGGGAACGTCGGTGTTGGGGCCGATGTGGCGCGAAAGCTCGGCCATGAACGACTGGCAAAAACGCATGATCTCGGCGTTGGACTTGCCCTTGGGGTCAAAGTCCGAACCGCCCTTGCCACCGCCCATGGGCAGCGTGGTGAGCGCGTTCTTGAAGATCTGCTCGAAGCCGAGGAACTTGAGCATGCCGAGCGTGACCGTGGGATTGAAGCGCAAGCCGCCCTTGTACGGCCCAATCGCGGAGTTGTATTCCACGCGATAGCCACGGTTCACGCGCACACGGCCGGAATCGTCGGTCCAAGGGACACGGAACATGACAACGCGCTCGGGCTCGACGAGGCGCTCTAGCAAGCCGGCCTCCTCGTATGTGGGCTCTGCATCGACAGCAGGAGCGATGGCGCCCAAAACCTCATCCGCCGCCTGGATGAACTCGGACTGATCGGCGTAGCGCTCGTGCAGCTCAGCGATAATGCGCTCGGTATATGTCATGAGAACCCTCCAAAAGAAGTGAGGTTTGTACCTGGGCTATGGTACTACTGCCGAATAAAGCACAACACGGCAAAGAAGAAGGTTTCCGGCTCGTTTCGCATTCGTGAACGCGGGGCGAGTGCAATGGAACGCGAGGCGAGAACCCCGACATCAAGACGGATCCCCGGTATCGAAAAAACCTGACGCGGGCCACGCAGCCCGCCACACGCCATGCGCGCTCACGGCGCTTCGGGACATCGTCCCTTGCATGCCCCACCAAAAGGCATTTTCACCAGATTTGATGGCGATTTGGTGGCGCAACATGACGACAAATGCCAACAAAGAAAACAGGCCAGGATCTCGCGAGCCCTGACCTGCTGTTTTCTCTGGAGCGGGCGACGGGAGTCGAACCCGCCTCATCAGCTTGGAAGGCTGAGGTTCTACCGATGAACTACGCCCGCGTATGTGGTCGGGACGACAGGATTTGAACCTGCGACATCCTGCTCCCAAAGCAGGCGCGCTACCAAACTGCGCCACGTCCCGTTTGCCTGAGCGGCGGGCTTGCAAACCCGTGCACATCTCAAAGCGCATCGATTATAAGATACCAACGCGCGCGGGGCAAATGAAGAAATGGTCGAAAAGACCGCGCGCATGGGCGTATACTTGCCACATTTGGGCGGATGTTGAAAGGCGGAAGGCGCATGCCCTATCAAGCGCTGAGAGAAACGCGCGACGATCTGCGCGAAGGCACCCGCGAACTCGCGGCAGATGCCGTTCGCGACGTCCGCAACGCGCGCGCCAGCTTGCGCATCTTCATCATCAGCACCCTGGTCGCCATCCTTATGGGTGTGGCAGGCTGGGCCTTCCTGCTCGCGCTTCGCATGGCCACCGAGGCGCGCGAGGCGCGGCCATGGCTGTTCGTGCTTCTCCCCCTTGTGAGCATCGCCACCGCGTGGCTCTACCGCAATCACGGCCTGCTCGCCCGGCGCGGCAACAATCTCGTCATCGACAGCACCCTGGGCGGCGCACCCATTCACAAGCGCATGGCAGCCCTCACCTTTCTATGCTCGACGGCAACGCATCTAGCGGGCGGTTCGGCGGGCCGCGAGGGTGCCGCCGTGCAAATCGGCGGCACCATCGCAAGCCAGGTCGCCCGCGTATTCCACGTGGAGGGACACGACCGCCGCGACGTCATGATGGCGGGCATCGCCTCATCCTTCGGAGCTGCGTTCGGAACACCACTTGCCGGCGCGTTCTTTGGCATGGAGATGTGCTTCATCGGCAAGCTCGATTACAGCGCCGCGCTCTATTGCCTGGTAGGGTCATTTGTGGGCAACGGCGTCAGCCGGGCGCTCGGCAGTCCATTCATATTCGAGCGAATCGCCAGCGTCCCAGCTATGGATGCCCGCACGCTGGCTGTGGTTCTTGTCGCTGCGGTCGCCTTTGGCGCCGTGGCTCGCCTGTTCACGCTGTGCATTCGAACTGTCAAGCGGCTTTATGCGCGCTTTTTCACCAACTACCTCGTTGCCGCAGGCATCGGCGGCGCGGTGCTCGTGGCGCTCTTCCTCGGATGCGGCCTATCTCGCTACGGCGGTCTATCCGAATGGATGGTGTCCGCCGCGTTCGAGGGCTCCACCACACTCGCCGATCCGCTCGCCAAGCTCGGTCTCACCGCGCTGACTGTGGGTGCCGGCCTGCAGGGAGGCGAGGTCACCCCGTTGTTCGGCATCGGTGCCTCGCTGGGCGGCTGGCTGGGCGCATGGCTTTTGGGCGACCCGAGTTTCATGGCGGCGCTCGGCATGGTAGGGCTGTTCTCCGCCGCGCTTAACGTTCCCGTCACGGCCATTATGCTCGGAATCGACATGTTCGGCGCGAGCGCGGGCGGGTACTTCGTCATCGTGAGCTTCATCGCGTACCTGGTGGCCGGCCATCACGCGATTTACCCTGCCCAGCGCATCGTGACACCCAAGCGGCGCTCGCTTAAAGGCGATGTCGAGCTTTCCGTGGACGAGGCAATTGCGCGCAAGCACCGTGAGGCTGATACTCTCAGAGACGGCCATGAACACTCGATGCGCAGTCCAAGGCCCCCACACGACGAGGCGGGCGCGACGGCGGGCGCATCTTGCGAGCGCGACGCATCTGGCATGCCCAGGCCCGAAACACCAAAGACACCTGCCACCCCCGGCGCCAACACCGCCATCCGCACCGACCCGATCGACTAGGAGCATCCATGCCGCACGCCAACCTCGGCAAGACCCTTATCATCGCAAACCCGCAGGCCCAATCAGGCGCGGCGGCGCAGGCGGCAGCACGACTACAGCGCTTCCTGGAACTCTACATACATGAACGCGCCTTTGACGTAGCGTACACGCAAGCCCCGCGTCATGCCTGTCAGATCGCCGCGCGCGCCGTCGGCTATCAGACGGTGCTGGCTCTCGGCGGCGACGGCGTGATCCATGAGGTCGCCAACGGCCTCATGCGCATCGATGCCTCGCAGCGACCAGCCCTCGGTGTGGTACCCGTTGGATCGGGAAACGACTTTGCACGCACCATCGGCCTGACCGATTGCTCGGGTAGCGATTTTTCGCACTTGCTTGCCAGTCGGCCGTATGCTGTCGACGTCATGCGTGTGGATTGGCAGCGTGAGGATACCGCTCGTGGCCCAGCAGCCCAAAACGCATCAGCCCGAGGCATGGCGCGTCCGCTCGGCAACGCCCAAGCCGCAACGGGCACCGAGTATGTCATCGAGACGTTTTCCATGGGGCTCGACGCCGCCATCGGCCTGGGCACCCACGATTTGCGCTACTCCACCGGCCTGACGGGCACGGCGCTCTACACCGCCAGCGGCCTGCGCGCGTTCGGACGCGATTACCGCAGCTTCGACTCACTCGTGGCGTTCGATGGAGAGCCCGAAAAGCCCCTGCGCACCATCACGTTTGCCGTGCAAAACGGCCCGACCTACGGTTCCGGCTTCCAAATCTGCCCCGATGCGGATCCCGCCGATGGGCTGCTCGACGTCTGCTATGCCCAGGGGCCGGCACCGCGCGCCATCGCGCTGCCGGTGTTTCTTTCCGCTAAGAACGGCAGGCATGTACACTCAAAGCACATCCATATGCGGCGGGCCCGCAAGGTCTCCTTCACGTTTGCCGAGGCGGGCTACCCCATCCAGGTGGACGGCGAGCGCCTGGAGGCCACGAGACTCACCATCGAGGTGGCGCCCGCGGCCCTCACGGTCCTCAAACCCGCAGGTACGGAGCATTAGCCCAAGCCGCTACCTCATCACCTTGTTGCACAGTTCATCGGTGGTCTCGGATTGCAGCGACTTCACAAAGCTGTCGTAGCCCTCCGAGGCGATCACCGTGAGCAGGTTCACTCTATGCACGCCATCGCGACCCAGCGCGAGCTCGTCCTGACGCGTGCCGTGGCTGTTCACGCACAGGCGCAGGCCGCGGCCGACCTCCTGTCGCTTGCCGATCTCGGAATCGCCCGAGCCCTTGAGGGTGCAGATCTGGAACACGTTGGGATTATCCCAGCCCTCGCGCAGCGCGGAATGGGAGAAGATGAACCGCACCGGTTCCTTAAAGGAAAGCAACCGCTCCTTGTCCTTGGGGATCAGGTCGCAGGCGGCAACGGCGTCCTCGCCCTCGGCGAACTCGCTGCCGCGCTTGAGCTTGCTGTCGACCGAGCGGCCCTTCTTATCGATGGAGAAGTGGCCCTCATGCACCTTGTGCTCGGGCGACTCGTGCAGGTAGCGCAGATAAGCCGGGTCGTATGCATCATCGAGTGTCGGTACATCGCAGCGCGCCGCCTTGTCGCCGCCGCGTCCATCTTTGCTCTTGGACTCATCGAATGCATTGAATGCCTGCATGTTGGTGACCATGACGGAGATGTCCGCACGGCTGGCAAACGAGTCGATCCCGTTCAGGCGGCTCGAGTTGTACACGAACGACCACAGGCGCTTGCCCATCGAACACGCGCACCACGGCATCAGCCGCTCGTGCCTGATATTCGAGGTCGTTGAACTTGAATTCCATGAGAGAACCTATCTGGCTGCTGAACCCGTTGGGTACAATGAGTCTATTGAGACGAAGAGAAAACGGAGGTCGAGGCGCATGTGGAACTACGCCGAGTTTCCTGATGGAACATGCATCGCATATTCGGATCTTCAAGATGACGGAACCATCAGAATTGCCGTAGAGCGGCCCCGAGATGGCGGATTCGACACGGCTCGGTGCCTCATGCCCGTATATCGCTGGACAAACGTGGACGGCTTCACGGACGACGAGCTCTCCGACCTCAAAGAGTTCCTCCGCGATAACGCTCCCCTCATCTTCGAGCTTTCCGAAGCTCCATACGATGAGAGGCTGACCGCGTAATGCCCCAAGTTTTCACCTTTGGCCGATATCTTCTATACTTTTGGACTGGGGAAGATGCCGAACCCGTTCATATACACGTCACGGTCAAGCGTCCGGAGAAGAACGCCACGAAATTCTGGCTGCTCTCCGATGGCGGATGCCGCCTCGCGAGCAACACGAGCGACATTCCATCCAAGGATCTGAACAAGCTTGCAAAGGCCATCACGCTGAATCACCAGCGCATCTGCAATGCTTGGTCCGAAACGTTCGGCCCCGAGAACCTTCACTTCATCGATTAGACTCGGCATCTTTTCACCTCCCCGATATTCGAGGTCGTTGAACTTGAATTCCATGAGAGAGCCTATCTTGTCCGGACGAAGGAATACGATGGGGGCAAGCTGGAAGAGAAGGGAAACGACATGCCGATCATCATTCCAGACAACATCCTCGAAGACCCCGAAGAACTGTCGAAGATGTGCCATGAGCACGACGAGCCGATCTTCCTTACGAAAGATGGATACGGAGACCTCGTCGCGATGAGCCCCGAGGTATTCGAGCGGCTTGAGATGCTGCTGAAGTATGAGGAGCGCATTGAGGGCTCGGAGGCGTAAGCGGAGTAGCTACGCACCCTCTACACCACCCTGGTCTTGGTGGCAGGGCTCAGCGTCTTGAAGATCTCCTCGAAGTTGGTCGAGTCGATCTTGAGCACGCGGAAGCCGATGTCGGGGACACGCTTGGGCTCCTCGCCGAGCTTGAGCTAGAGCTCTTCCGCCCCAGGGTGCCTCCTGCACGCCTTCACCTGGGCGCGATGGCGCTTGTTCGCCAGGCGGCGCGCTTTTGCGGCCTTGCTCGGCTTGGTCGGCTTTCGCTGCCTGGGCGGCCTCGCCCGACGCTCCAGCTCCGCCTTCAACTTGCGCAGGCAGCTTGCGCGGTTCTGGAACTGGCTGCGACTCTCACGCGCCGTCACCACGATACCGCTCGGCACATGACGCATGCGCACGGCGGAATCGGTCGTGTTCACACCCTGGCCACCGGGCCCCGTCGCGCGAAACACCTGCACTTCGCACGCGCGCGCGAGCTCCTCGACCGTCTGCGAAGCCCATATCGCATAGTCGCGATATGACATGAAGCCCCTCCTTGATCCAAGCTGACAGAAACGTACCCGTCCACAGTCGCATAAGATGCATAAAACGCACAAGTACTCAAAGAAGCCGGGGCATCCTGGAAAACGAAAGCAGGCCCAACCCTGAACAGGCGCTTGCTTACACGAACTCAATTGTGCCAGCTTCGTCGTCCATGCCGGCGATGCGCGCGAGGCTCACCACCTTGAAGCCCTTCTCGCGCAGGCGGTCGCCACCGCCCTGGTGGACCTTCTCGATGGCGATGCCGATACCGGCGACCTCGGCGCCCGCCTGCTGGCAGAGCTCGATGAGCCCCTCGAGCGCGCAGCCGTTGGCAAGGAAGTCGTCGAGGATGAGGATGCGGTCGCCCGGATTCAGGAAGCGCTTACCGACGATGACCGGATACTCCTTCTGCTTCGTGAAGGAGTAGATGGTGGTGCTGTACTGCTCGCCATCGAGGTTGATGGATTGCGCCTTCTTGGCAAAGACAACGGGCACGTTGCCGAAATGACGCGCCGCGATGCAGGCGAGGCCGATGCCGCTCGCCTCGATGGTCAAGATCTTGTTGATGCCCGCGCCCTCGAACGCGCGCGCCCACTCGGCACCCATGTGATCGAAGAGCTCGACATCGCACTGGTGGTTCAAAAACGCGTCGACCTTGAGCACGTTCCCGGCCTTGACGACGCCGTCGCGTGCGATGCGCTCCTCGAGCTCCTTCATGGTGTCCCCTTCCAACCGGCATATCGTGACATGCAGAATACCACGGATGATGGCGTGAATGGCGCGCGGCCGGCACGCAATGGACGATGGATGGGCGCGCAGCCGACATGCGCGCAGCCGCCCCGCAAGCGCGCGCTCAGATACACCCCCGAGCACGCACTAAGCGCTCCACGGGCGCGCACTCAGCGTGTGGAGGCGCTATTTGCCCTGCTTGCTCATCCGCCAGCGGGCCAGCGAAAACACGAACCCCACGGCAACGAGGGCCGCCGTCAGGAAATACGCCCATCGGTACCCGTAGAAAAAAATCTCCGGATGGCCCGCCACGTAGCTCGTCACGCGCTCGCCGGCCGCCGCGCTCATCTGGCCGTACAGCACCGCCATGCCGCCCGAGATGCCCAGCGCCATGCCCATGTTCTGCGACAGGCTCGCCACGCTGCCCACAAAACCGAGCGCGTCCTCGGGAGCCGCACCCATGAACAGGGAGTTGTTCGGGCTTTGGAACATCGAGGTGCCCAGCGACATCAGCGCCACGAAGCCGATGATGAGCGGCATCGGGCTGTCCTGCACGAGCGTGCCCACCGCAAAGATGCCCACGGCGTACACGCCCAGGCCGACCGTCGTGGGGATATGGCAGCCGATGCGGTCGGAGATATTGCCCGACAGCGGGCCCACCACGGCATTCACCAGCGGAATCACGGCAAACAGCAACCCGGCGACGCTCGGCGAGAACCCGCAGGCATCCTGGAAGTAGAACGGCAGGACGATCTCGGTCGCACCGATGGCCACAAAGCTGATAACGCAAGTGATGACGTTGATGTTGAATACCGCACTGCGAAAAATCGACAGTTGCGCCAAGGGCTGCGCGGCGCGACGCTCCTGCGCCACAAATGCCACAAGCAGCACGGCGCCGAGCGCGAGCAGGGCCACGAGCTGCCAGGAAAAACCGCGCTCAATCAGCGTGACCGAGCACAAGGCAAGCGCCATGCCGGGCACGAGCAGCACGGCCCCGAGCGCGTCGAACGTCTTGCCGGTGCGGTCGGGGCGCACATGCGGCAGCGTTTTAAAGCCCACGAGCAGCGAGATCACGCCCACCGGCACATTGATCAAAAAGATGTACTCCCACGGCAGGACACTCACGATAAAGCCGCCCAGCACCGGGCCGCACATCATGCCGAGCGCCACGAAGCTCGCCAGCAGCCCCAGGGCGCGGCCGCGCTCGCGGGCCGGGAAGCTCTCGGTGATGATGCCCATGTTGTTCGCCATGGCGGCCGCCGCTCCGATGCCCTGCACCACGCGCGAGACGAGTAGCATCTCGAACGTATGCGACACGCCGCACAGCAGTGAGCCCGCCGCGAACACCGCGACGCCGGCCTGGAACAGCCATACCTTGCCAAACAGGTCGCCCAGACGCCCGAACACGAGCAGCGTCGCACAGATGGCGATCAGGTAGATGGAGGCGACCCACTGGATGGAATCGAGGCCGACGCCCAAGGATTTTTGCATCACGGGCAGTGCCACGTTCACGATGCTCGAGTCGAGCGTGGACATGAAGGTCATCACCAGCACGGTGATGAGGATCGCCCACTTGTTCTTGCCGTGCGTGTTGCCCTCCACGGCCGTCCGGATGCGCTCGGCGCGCTCGGGGTCGGCGCCGGCCTGGCCGCGTACGGTGTCTTGCTGCATATCGCCTCCAAACACAAAAATGACGGGTTCCCGGCGTCATGGCAGCATGAGCTGGGAACCCGCCATCATTTAAGGGTTCGTTTTGCAAGCGAGCATGATAGCATCCGCCGCGCCGCGCGGGCGCAAACTCCAAAGAACCTCCAGCAGCCAGTTGTTGCGCTGCGAACCGCTCGACCGGTATTCCACATTAACTCGACGGAGTCAAAATCGACTGCACGGAGCAGACTGCACGGAGCACACGGGGCCCGCGCGATCCTTATCGGGCAAACTCTACAGAAAACGCCATCGTCAGGCCAAACTCACTCCTCAATAAAGACCGGAACTCGATGCGTTTTTCGAAGCATGGCGGTACCGACATCACCAAACACATACAAAACGCCGAATCCAACAAGGAAAACGAGCCGCTTCACATACTCCCAGCGCATATCAACCAACTCCGTGCCTGCCGAGCGGCCTTGGAGCCTCTGCCCGCGCCGATTTGGGGACAATGAGCGACATCCCGCCCGAAGCAGCCATTGGCACCATAGGGCGACGCACATGCAGCGACATATCCATGCTGGCTCCAATCATATCCATCGGATTCCAACACAGCGGGAAACCCAAGCTTGAACGGAAGCACTTTCGATATCTAGCATATCCCATCGACAGTATATGCAATACGCCGCATCGCATGCTCAAAGACTATCGCAGCAACCAAGCGGGGATAATGCCAAAATCTGCCCCGCAATGCGGCAAATCGGGCGTACGGCCAGCAACGCCCCCGAACTTTCGTCGTTGCGTTTCCTGGCAGCGTGGCGAGCTACTGCGTCTCAATCACAAACTCGTCCATGGGGATGCGGCGAGCCTCGCGGGATTCGGGAGCGGCGATCGCGTCGGCAGCGTAGCCGACGGTAAGCATGTGAACCGGATACAGATCGCCGGGCAGCGCGAGCGCGTCAATGGCCTCGCGTGGATCGAAATGGCATACCCAGCACGTGGAAAGCCCCAGGTCCTCTGCCTGCATCATCATCTGATCGACCACGATGCTCGAGTCGATATCGGCCGAGCTCATCTGATCGTACTTGCGCACCCAGGCGGTGTCCATCTTCTCACACACCACCAGCACGAGTGGCGCGCCGAAGACGCTGCCGTCCTTGGCAAAATGATGCGCCGCCTTGACCGCACGCTCGCGCAACTCAGGCGTATCGCACACGAACACGCGCGTCGGGTGCTTGTTGCACGCGGAGGGAGCAATGCGACCAGCTTCGAGAATGACATCGAGCTTGTCCGCCTCAACAGGGCGACTCTCGTAGGCACGACATGAATAACGCGAACGCGTGAGCTCAGCAAAAGACATGGCAACTCCTCCCGTCATGGCATAGTCGGCTACAGGATACCCAGCTCGCGACGCTCCATACCATCCAGCGGCTGGGTCATGCAATCGAAATGCTGGAAAGCGGCCCATTCGCCTATGTCTGCATCGTTGAGCGGGCTTTTCTCCAGCATTTAGACCCCTTTTTGGCCTCGAAACACTTAGAAAAAGCCCGCTCGAAGAAAGGCGCCCCGCCAAATGCTTAGGAGAAGCCCGCTCGGCAGAGCAGGCTTCATCGACCCAGCATGGAGCGCCTATTGATTGGACACCGAGACAGGGCGCAACAGCGTCCCGCGACACAGGTTGCTGGAGTGCCCCAGGTTGCCCTGAAAGAGGAGGTCGCGTGCCTAACGTGCGGCGGCCGACGATTGAGCGCCGAGATGGGGTGCTACAGCAAGCTGGAAAGAGCCTGCTCGACGTCGGCGATCAGATCCTCGGTGTTCTCGATGCCGCAGGACAGGCGCACCATGTCCGGCGCGATGCCGCAGGCCTCGAGCTCGGCGTCGTTCATCTGGCGATGCGTGGCGTTAGCAGGATGGAGACAGCAGGTGCGGGCGTCGGCCACGTGCGTGGCGATCTGGGCGATCTCGAGGCTCTTCATGAACTGCTCGGCCGCGGCGCGACCGCCGTTGAAGCCGAAGCTCACCACGCCGCAGGAACCGCCCGGCAGGTACTTCTGCGCGAGGTCGAAGTACTCGTCCCCGGGAAGGCCGGGGTAGCGCACGAAGCGCACCGCGGGGTGGTCGGACAGGAACTCGGCCATGGCCTGGCCGTTCTTGCAGTGCTGAGGCATGCGCACGTGCAGGCTCTCGAGGCCGAGGTTGAGCAGGAAGGCGTTCTGCGGGCTCTGGATGCAACCGAAATCGCGCATGAGCTGCGCCGTGGCCTTGGTGATGAAGGCACCGCCCCGACCGAACCGCTCGGCATAGGTGACGCCGTGATAGGTCTCGTCGGGCGTGGTGAGGCCGGGGAACTTATCGGCATGCGCCATCCAGTCGAAGTTGCCCGAGTCGACGATGGCGCCGCCCACGGCCGCGCCGTGACCGTCCATGTACTTGGTGGTGGAGTGCGTCACGATGTCGGCGCCCCACTCGATGGGGCGGCAGTTGATGGGCGTGGGGAACGTGTTGTCCACGATCAGCGGCACGCCGTGGGCGTGCGCGGCCGCCGCGAAGCGCTCGATGTCGAGCACCGCGAGCGCCGGGTTGGCGATGGTCTCGCCGAAAACGCACTTGGTGTTGGGTCTGAACGCCGCCTCGAGCTCCTCGTCCGTGGCGTTGGGAGCGACGAACGTGCACTCCAGGCCCATGCGGTGCATGGTGTGCGCGAGCAGGTTGTAGCTGCCGCCGTAGATCGCCGAACTCGCCACCACGTGATCGCCCGCGCCCGCGATGTTGAAGACGGCGAAGAAGTTCGCGGCCTGGCCCGAGCTCGTCAGCATGGCCGCGGTGCCGCCCTCGAGCTCGCAGATCTTGGCGGCGACGGCGTCGTTGGTGGGGTTTTGCAGACGCGTGTAGAAGTACCCGGACTCCTCCAGGTCGAACAGCTTGCCCATATGCTCGGAGGTGTCGTACTTCCAGGTGGTCGACTGGTAGATGGGCACCTGACGGGGCTCCGCGTCACCGGGGCGGTAGCCGCCCTGCACGCACGTGGTTCCAATATGCTCGGCCATGTTCGGACTCCTCACTCACATCATATGACGCACAGCGCACGTTGGCGCGCGCCGGATACGGGTAAGATGGTATACCGAACACCATCAACGCAAGGGGTAAACCATGGCAATCAACAAAGATGAAATCTCGCTCGATCGCGATGCGCTCAAGGCGGCGGCAGCCGACCTCCACGGCCGAGGCTTCAACTGCGCTCAAGCCGTCGTCTGCGCGTTGGCGCCGGCACTCGGCATGGACGAGCAGGGCGTCTTCACGCTCGCCGAGGGCTTTGGCGCCGGCATGGGCGGCATGACCGAGACCTGTGGCGCGATTTCGGGCGCCGTCATGGCGCTGGGCCACATTGAGAGCACTGGATTCGATGCCCCCACCAGCAAAGGCCGCACCTACAAGCTCTCGCGAGAGTTTTGCGCCCGATTCGCGGAGAAAAACGGCTCGACCGTGTGCCGCGAACTCAAGGGCGTGGGATCCGAGGCAGGCCCGCTGCGCAGCTGCGCCGGCTGCATCGACGATGCCGTGGACATCGTGTGCGACATGCTCGATTCGTAAGCGCCGCCCAGACGCGGCGCGCACTGGGGCGCCGTGCCACCCCTGCGATGAGGCGTGGCACGGCGCGAGAAGCGAAACCGTTGCTGTAGCGGGGTACGGCGCCGAGGCCGCAATGAAGCGCAAACCGCCGCCAAACGGCGGGCCGCGAGACCGGATTGTGGCGAGGCGCAACGTACGACAGGCCACAGGGCCGGGTTGCGGTGAGGCGCGACGTACGGCGAGCTGTGGGGCCGGGTTGCGGCGCGATGTGACGCCGAGGCTGCGGGATGAGCAGGCCCCGACAGGCGGACTTTGCGGTGGACACCGCAAGCATGTCGGTAAATCATGATTTACCGACATCGAAATCCACTTTTGCCCGTTTACGTGACGCTAAATCATGATTTAGCGTCACTCGCCACCGCACGGGGCGCCCTGTCCGCGCGAGCACCTCATCCGCACCTCGTCCGCGAGGACGCTCCCAGCTCACGAGGACGCCCCCCCGCTCACAGAATCGCACGTCCCACAGGAGCGCACGGCACACAAGGGAGCACGTCCCACTGGGTCGCACGTCCCATGAGGGCGCCATCGCCTGCAAGGCGCCCACCCACGCGTTCACCCCAGCCTACAGGTGCAAACCCCGCACAAACCCCGCGCACGGGCACCTTGCCCACAAGAACACCGCACCCACCACGACAACCTAGAACTCGGCGAAGCGCGGACGCCCAACCTCCACGCGCTCACGGCCGGCCATGAGCTCGGTCAACTGCGGCAAAAACGCCTGCTCCTCCCCCGCCTTGTAGACGGCGTGAACCAGCACCTCATCGGTGTAGTCGGTCGCGGCGATCTTGCCGCCCGTGTCTGCAACCATCCGCACGACCTGCTCATAAGCCGGATAGGGCACCGTCACGTCAAGTGAAACGACGCTCGTCATCTCCACAAGCAGCCCCCGTGCCCGCGCATCCGCGATAGCAGCCTGCGCCGCAGCGGTATACGCGCGCACCAAACCTCCGGGGCCCAGCAGCGTGCCGCCAAAATAACGGGTCGTCACGCAGCACACGTCCCGCAGCCCCTCTCCGCGCAAGACCTCCAGCGTGGGCATGCCACTGGTCCGCTGCGGCTCGCCATCGTCGCTCGCGCGTTCGGTGCCATCGGCCAAGATGAACGCCGGGACGTTATGACGCGCATCGTAATACCTCGCCCGAACGGCCACCTGATGCGCGCTCGCCTCATCGGCCGTCGCGACATGCACCAGCTGCGCGATGAATCGGCTTTTGCGATCCACGACCTCGCCTGTGGCTTCAGCGCCCGCACGCATGGTGATATAGCTGTCCATGACCCTCCCCCTCACGATTCGACCTCCAGTGTAACAGGGCTTAGACTCCATCCAACCGCTTGCATGACGCCGCATGGCTTCGTATGCTCATGCTATGCGCACGTGTGGTTCTCCTCGTTGGAAGGAGACGCACCTAAGGGCGCATGAGCCTTGAAAGGACAATTGAATATGCACCACATCGCGGAGCCATCGCGCAGTAGCGCCATGGAAGCAAAACCGTGCGCGTGCACGCATGCAGGCGAGAGGAGTCATCATGGCAGATAAGATAAGCTACGGCTGGACCGGCAAGCTCGTCCGCGTCAACCTCAGCTCGGACACCATCTCGATCGAGGACGATTCACACCTGCAGGATGGCTACATCGGCGGCATGGGATTTGCCAACAAGATCCTCTACGACGAAGTGCCCGCAGGTGTCGACTGGAAGGACGAGGAAGCGAAGATCGTTTTGGCAGCCGGCCCCCTCACCGGATCAGGCGTGCCCCTGGCGGGCCGCTCCACGTGGTCGCACCTCTCCACCTTCACCACCGACCACCTCGTGGTGGACTCTCACAACGGCGGCATGATCGGCGCGGCGCTCAAGTACTCCGGGCATGACGCCATCATTATCGAGGGCGCGGCCGACACGCCCGTCTACATCCTCATCGACGACGACACGATTTCGATCGAGGACGCCAGCGACGTCTGGGCCGCGGCACGCGCGAGGCGGCCGAGATCCTCTGCCGCAAGCACGGCACCGATTTCTGCCCCGCCGTCATCGGGCCAGCCGGCGAGAACTTGCTGCCCCATTCCGTCATCATCAACGCCCGCTCGCACTCGGCCGGCGCGGGGGCAGGCGCATGCCTCGGCGTCAAAAAATGCAAGGGCGTGGTCATCCGCGGTACCAAGGCCGTGCATGTCGCCGATCCGCAGATGGTGGCCGACCTGTCCGACTACATGATCGACCAGCTGCTCGGCGCACTCAACAACCACGTGGTTCCCGCAACGCAGCAATCGTGGGCAGAATACTACGATGCCGGCTCGCGTTGGACGGCGCGCAAGGGACTGTACTGGGGCGCTGCCGAAGGCGGCCCCATCGAGCTGGGCGAGTGCCCGCCGCACAACCCCAACAAGGTCGGTTTCCGCACCATGATCGGCCCCTACGACCACGGCCCCATCGCCAAGGACTACGCGGTGAAGATGAGCGGCTGCCATGGCTGCCCGGTGCGCTGCTACGCGAACATGCATGTTCCCAAGGCGATGGAAATCACCGGGTACCAGGCCTCGGGCAACACCTGCGCCACCTCGACACCCTACACCTATATGATGGGCATGATGGAGGCCGACCTACCCGAGGAAGAGATTTACTTCAACGACGTCGTCATGACGAACACCCAAGACGACCTGGGCCTTTGATGCAACTACGGACAGCTCTACCGCGACTTGGTGCACGTGGTCGAAAGCGGCGTGTACGAGAGCCGCGCCAGCGCCGAGGAGCTCGCGCGGCTCGACTGGGACAAGATTCGCAGCGGCGATGTCCGCGAGGTCGTCAACATGTTCATCATGCTCTGCCAAAACGACTCCGAGCTCGCCAAGGTCGCCCACGGCCCCATCGTGTGGGCGCGCGACTGGGACGACATGGGATGGTTTGACGACGTCCAATCCAAATTGACCAGCTACCGCGGTTGGCCCGAGCACCACGCCAACGATTGCCTGGCACAGGTTGGCGCCGTCACGAGCTGCATGTTCAATCGCGACCCGATGGTTCACAGCGCGGAGGATTTCCGCACCTGCGGCCTGCCCCAGGACCTCAAGCGGCAGATGGCCAAGGAGATGTGGGGGGCTGAGGAGGCGCTGGACGGCACGCTCGACTACACGCCCATGAACGAGGCAAAGGCCGAGCTGACCTGGTGGAGCACCATAACCGACATCCTGCACGACTCGCTCGTGGTGTGCAACTGGGTGTGGCCCATGGCGATGTCTCCCGACTACCAGCGCAGCTATCGCGGCGACCTCGATCTCGAGGCGCAGTTCTACACTGCGGTCACCGGCCACGAGACGACCATCGACGACCTGTACCGCGGCGCCGAGCGCATCCTCACGCTGCAGCGCGCCATGACCGCGCGCGGCATGCGCGACCAGGACGGCAACATGGGCTGCAACGATTTCCGAGCCATGCACGACGTCCTGACCGATTGGGTCTACGACAAGGACCCCGACATCGAGGCGTTCACGCCGGGCACCGACAAACTCGAGCGCGAGGATTTCCAAACCGCGCTCACGCTCTTCTATCGCCGCATGGGATGGGACGAGAAGCTCGGATGCCCCACGCGCCAGTGCCTTACGGACCTCGGCATGGATGACGTGGCCGCGGAGCTCGAGGAGCTCGGCTTGCTGCCCGACTCGGATGGCACGCCCATCAAGGAGCGCACACGCACGTATGCGGGTGCACTGGCGACCTACAGCAAAGACAACCCCGCGCTCTAGCCGCCCCGCCCGAAATCAGGCGAGCACCTACGACAACGCGCGCCAACCGCCCCTGCGGGGGAAGGCGCGCGTTGATGCATGGGATTCAAAGGGGTGAAGCGGGCCGATAAGCCGGGTTCTGTCGTGGACGATCATTTATCTTGCCTGCACGTC
>CAUWJG010000042.1:0-17466 GCA_963559095.1 uncultured Collinsella sp.
AGGTGTGCGAACGACCCTCGCCACCGCCGTGCGGGTGATCGACCGGGTTCATGACCGTACCGCGGACGGTGGGACGAACGCCCATCTTGCGGTGACGACCGGCCTTGCCGATGACGATGTTGGAGTGCTCGGCGTTGCCGACCTCACCGATGGTGGCGCGGCAGGTCACGAGCACGCGGCGCATCTCGGAGGAAGGCATGCGCAGGATCGCGTACTTGCCCTCCTTGCCCATGAGCTGGCACGCGGTGCCGGCGGAGCGGGCGATAGCCGCGCCCTTGCCGGGCATGAACTCGATGGCGTGGATGAGGGTACCCACGGGGATCTCGGACAGCGGCATGGCGTTGCCCGGCTTGATGTCGGCGCCGGCGCCAGACAGGATCTTGTCGCCCACCTTGAGGCCCTTGGGAGCCAGGATGTAGCGCTTCTCGCCGTCCACGTAGTGGAGCAGGGCGATGCGGGCGGAGCGGTTCGGGTCGTACTCGATGGTAGCGACCTTGGCCGGCACGCCGTCCTTGTTGCGCTTGAAGTCGATGACGCGATACTGGCGCTTCACGCGGCCACCCTGGTGGCGCATGGTGATGCGACCGGCGTTGTTGCGACCGGCCTTGACCGGCAGCGGCTCGAGAAGAGACTTCTCGGGCGTGGTGCAGGTGATCTCGGAGAAGTCCGCGATCGTCTGCCAGCGACGGCCGGCGCTGGTCGGCTTAAGGTGCTTTACAGCCATTCCTTATCCCTTTCATATCGGTCCGTTGGCCACTGCAAGCTGGGATGCGGATGCAGTGACACCGGATTACCACGGCTCCGGGCGTTTCCTATTTTTACGCACGGAGCACTTGAGCTTGCCTCCCCTACACGAGAGGCAAGCGTCAAGAACTAACGTAGACGTGAATTACGCCTGGGTGCCAAAGACCTCGATGGTCTGACCCTCGGCCACGGTGACGACGGCCTTCTTCCAAGAACGGGTCTTGCCAGCGACATAGCGAACGCGCTTGGTCTTGGGCTTGACGTTCAGGGTGTTGACGCGAACAACCTTCACGCCGAAGAGTTCCTCGATAGCGTCCTTGATCTGGAACTTGTTGGCGTTCTTGGCGACCTCGAACGTGTACTTGTTCTCCTCCATGGCGGAGTAGGAACGCTCGGACACGATCGGGCGGATGATGATCTCGTGAGCGGTCATTTAGGCGAGCACCTCCCCGAAGTGAGCGGCGACGTCGGCGGGCATAATCAGCGCACCGTTGTTGATGAGGTCATAGGTGTTGGCCTCGGCGGGCGTGATGATCCACGTCTTGGGGATGTTGCGGAAGGAGAGGTAGGCGTTGATGTCATCCTCGCGAACGATGATGGTCAGACGCTTGCCCTCGAGACCCAGAGCCTTGAGCATGGCGACAGCGGCCTTGGTGGACGGCTT
This sequence comes from uncultured Collinsella sp., assembly GCA_963559095.1. Taxonomy (GTDB): domain Bacteria; phylum Actinomycetota; class Coriobacteriia; order Coriobacteriales; family Coriobacteriaceae; genus Collinsella. The sequence continues at coordinate 1,409 of CAUWJG010000042.1, forward strand.
CTCGAAACCGTAGTCGTCCACGAGCACGAGCTCGTTGTCGCGGAGCTTGGCGGACAGGGCGGAACGCATGGCGAGCTTGACCTCTTTGTTGTTCATGCGCTTCACATAGGTGCGGGGCTTGGGCCCAAAGATCACACCGCCACCACGCCACTGGGCGGCGCGGATGGAACCCTGACGAGCACGGCCGGTGCCCTTCTGACGCCAAGGCTTCTTGCCGCCACCGGAGACCTCGGAACGGCCCTTGGTGGACTGGGTGCCTGCACGCCAGCAGGCCTGCTGGCACGTGACGATGTGGTGCATGACGTGCACGTTCGGCTCGATGCCGTACACGGCGTCGGCGAGCTCGGCCTCGGCGACCTGCTTGCCCTCGACGTTCTTCACTTCAAACTTAGACATAGCGACGGTCCTCCTTTACGCCATGCGGATGGCGACCAGACCGTTCTTGCCACCGGGCACAGCGCCCTTGACAAGCATGAGGTTCTGCTCAGCATCAATGCGGACAACGGAGAGGTTCTTCACAGTCACGCGGGCGTTGCCCATGTGACCGGCCATCTTGACGCCCTTGAGGACGCGGGCCGGGTACGCGCACTGGCCGATGGAGCCGGGGTGACGCTGGATGTGGGAACCGTGGGACATGGGGCCGCGGTGCTGATTCCAGCGCTTGATGCGACCCTGGAAACCCTTACCCTTGGAGGTGCCGATGACGTCGACCTTGGCGACGTTCTCGAAATCAGCGACGGTGACGACGTCGCCGACCTTGTGCTCCTCGCCGCATCCGACGCGGACCTCACGAAGGTAACGGACGGGCTCGACGCCAGCCTTAGCGAAGTGACCAGCCATGGGCTTGTTCACGTGCTTGGACTTGATGTCGCCGAAGCCGATCTGAACGGCGTTGTAGCCGTCGGTCGCCTCAGTTTTAACCTGCGAGACGGTGCAGGGGCCAGCCTGGATGACCGTGACGGGAACGATGTTGTCGTTCTCGTCCCAAACCTGGGTCATGCCAATCTTGCGGCCGAGAATCATGTTGATCATTCGATCTCCAACTTCTCGGTGGTCTTGGGACATTGCATCCGCCCCTTGCGGATGCCCCCTAGAGGACCACATACGGACTCGCGGCATCTATTCCTTGCATTCCGCCCGCACCCCTCATGCGGCAACCCATTCGCGCAGGTAGACGGCTTAGGCAGAATCCTCCTAATAGACACAGCTTGATTAGTATACACGCAGCCGGGTGTCTCCATAGACTCTTCGCAATGGTTTTGCTGGTGAGGGGTGGGGCGGCGGCTGTATTCCCTTCGGGTGTGGCTCGCGGGCGGGCGCATGAATCCTTCAGGCGTGACTTGTGGGCGGCCATAGGGATCCTTCGGGCGTGGTTCGCTGCGCTCGCAAAACACCCTTCAGATTCACAGGGCAGTCCCAGGAGGACACACCGTCTATGCGAGTTGGTTGACGATCTGCTGGCAGGTGAAGGTGCGGGTGGTGGCGTCGAAACGGTAGACGAGGATGCAGCAGTTGCCCAGGGGGACATCCTGCGCGCAGGCGGCACGGTGCTCCCAGGCCCGCTTGAATTGCAGCGTGGCCGACCCATGACTGACGGCCAGCACGTTGCGGGTGCCCGGACGCTGCATGGCACGGATCAACGTCCGCAGCATGCGCTCGCGCACCGCACGGCTCCCCTCGCCGCCCTGCTCCACCAGCTCCTCGCCGGGATCCCACAGGTCGGCAGGGACATCGGCCTGCGGTCCGCCCTCATAGATACCGTAGCTGCGTTCGATGAGGCCAGGCGCAAATTCGATGGGCGGCCGCGCAGACGGCGCGGCGAACACGGGAGGCTCCGCCGGGACCGAGAGCTCATGGCGCACTACATCGAGCGTGACGCGCGCACGACCTAGAGGCGAGGCAAGCATCCGGTCAAACACCACCCCGCGCTCGGCGAGCCAGCGGCCGGCAGCACGGGCCTGATCGCGCCCAAGCTCCGTGAGCGGCGAATCGCAGCGGCCCTGCACGCGCTTAGCCACATTGAACTCGGTTTGCCCGTGCCGCATCAAATAGAGTGTGGCGTCCATGGTCTCCCCCGTTTCAACGCACATCATCCACCATGATAGCGCGCTGCGTTTTCTCTCGTGGGAATTCGCGCACGGCTGCCTGCATCATGGCAGTTGTACGCCGCAACATGCACGAGTACTGATGCGCAGACATGCAGGCGCCCGGTTGCGCAATTGCCCGCCGGGCCCGACAATCAAACGCAAAGCGCACGCGCACGAGGAGAGAAGAGCGGGCATGACAACCACAACGCCGCACCTGGCGCGCCATATCTGCCTGGCCGCCGTGAACATTCCAGCCCATATGACCGACCCGGCATCCGCGTCGGCGCCCTCGCTTGCCATCGCCCATCTGCTTGACGACCTGGCCGACGCCCTGCGCGTCTACGACCGCCTCACGCGCCAGGGCACCGAGGCTTCCGAAGCGCCCGTCGAACTCACGCGCCTCGTCCCCGGCGATATGCGCCGGCAACCCTCGCCCATCCCCTCTTGCGATGCGCTCGTCTGCGGCCTCGCTCTTGCGGGCGACCGGGACGACCCCGGTGATATTCGCGCCGCGATACGCGAGATCCTGAGCGCCTGCATGCCGGGCACGCGTATCTACGCGATCTCGTGCAGCTCGACCACCGACTGCAGCGCCTCCCGCGAACACCTCATGCACCTTATGCGCGCGTGCGAAAAGGCGCGCTGCACCTGGTCTGGAGGTCTTGCGCTCAACGATGCCGCCGCCATTGCGGCCCAGACCTGCGCTCCGCGCATGGGCATCCTGCGCCGCACCCGCTCCGAGGCAATCGATCGGCTCATCATGGCCATCCGATGCGGCATACCCCTCGACACAGACGACCCCGCGCACGTTCTCGTGGTACAGCCCACACGCTCAGCGCGCCTTCTCACATGCCTGCGCCAACGTGCGTGATACGCTGTACCCGCTGAACACGACACACGGGAGGCCCCATGCTCTGGCTCGGAATCGATGGCGGCGGCACCAAAACCGCTTGCTCGCTTTATAACGACCGCCTTGAGCGCCTCGGTCGTCTCGTGCTGCCGACCTGCCACTATGCCCAAGCCGGGCTCAACGGCATGTATGAGATTCTCGCCCAAGGCATCGCATGGGCCGAGCAGCGCGCGGCCGCGCTCGACGGCGGCGCGTGCACGACAGATGCGGGCGCCCTCGGTATCGGCTTTGCCATGTGCGGCTACGGCGAAGGTGCCGCAACGACCGCGTCCATCGACCGGCTGGTCCACGACGCTGCCGGCGCGCACCCGTATGTGCTGGTCAACGATGTAGAGGCGGCATGGGCAGCCGGACTCACCTGTACCGACGGCATCGCCATCATTGCGGGCACCGGATCCATCGCCCTGGGTGTACGAGGCAAGGCGCGCATGCGGTGCGGCGGCTGGGATTACGAGCTGGGCGATGAGGGCTCGGGCGGCTGGCTCGGCAAAGAGGTGCTGCGCGTGTTCACGCGGCAGGCCGATGGACGCGACCCACGCGGCGCGCTCTACGAACTCGTTCGCGATACGCTTGACCTGCACGACGACTTCGACATCATCGCCTGGGCGCAAGCGCACTATGCCCGCCGCAGCGACGTGGCAGCACTCGCCCCGCTGGCAAGTCGCGCGGCAGCCGCAGGCGATGCCAGCGCGCAGGCGATCTTCGCGCGCGCTGCCGCCGAGGAGGCCGATCTCGTGCGCGCCATCAAAGCGCGGCTGTTCGATGCCGGCCCCTTGTGCGACCCGCGTGAAACCCGCCCAGCAATCGTTCCCGCTCAGCATCCGGCCCCCGACAGCGTCTTAGTACGCGACCAGCACGCCCCCATCCGCGTCACCTATAGCGGCGGCACGTTCAACGCCGGCGCCCATATCCTCGAACCGCTCGCACGCGCCCTGCCCGCTGGCTGCACGCTTGTTAAGCCCGCACACGAACCCGATCTCGGCCCCGTGCTGCTTCTGCGCAAAAAACTCGGGTGCACTTCGTAGCCGCCGCACTACACGGCACCGCCGTCGCACACCATCGAATCGCGCATGGGTATACTCAATGCACAATTCGTTCTTTCGCGGTTGGATGTGATAAACATGATGCATCCCTATCTGACATTTGATGACGGCACCGAAGTTGTGCACTCCGACCTCATCACGGAAGGAGGCGTCGATACCGTCTTTATCCATTTTGAACGCCCGAAGCGCGATGGCTTTGATTCCGCGCGTTGCAGGTTGCCCGAGTATTCATGGACACAGTGGGAGGGCTCCTTCTCTGAAGCCGAAATGGCCACCTTTGAAGCGTTCATACGCAACAACGCACATCTCCTCTATACACCTTTATTTGCGAGCGTTGGAGCGCGTTCTTCATGACGGATCGAATCGCCTTCTTCTGCTAAACGCTCCCCCGTGCCGTTCAGCTAAAACTGCGGGCGCACCGCCAACTGCATAGGTGCACGATTGCAGCCCACGCGGCCGTGGCTCCATTCCCACAGCCGTGGAAACACCCGAGCGCAGGCGCAAACACGGTCCTCACGAACTCTGGACGCTTCGCTGGCATGATGTAAGATAGTTTGATATCTTTCTAAACATTTACTATCATATACACGCGCGATGCAAGCACGTCGAAAGGAGGAACATGGCCGGAGAGGCATTCAAAGCACTTGCCGACCCCACCCGACGGCACATCCTCGAGCTGTTGCGCAGCAGTGACAAAACCGCAGGCGAGCTTGCAGAACACTTCAATATGACAAAACCCTCGCTCAGCCACCATCTCAACACCCTCAAGGCAGCCGACCTCGTAGATGGCACGCGCGATGGCCAAAACATCATCTACAGCCTCAACACCACCGTCTTACAGGATCTCATGGGATGGTTTTTAACGTTTACCGACAGGAGTGAATTGCAATGACGGATCAGAGTCGTCGCAAGAATGCCGCAGGGTCAAGTCCTCTTACCAAGCGCGGCCTGTTCATCTTGGGCGCCCTTTGCATCGCGAGTCTCGTGGGCCACTTGATTCTGCTGCCGTACATGCCCGAGCAAATCCCCACGCACTTCTCCATCACTGGCGAAGTCAACGGCTGGACGGATAAGATCGCCATCATTCCGCTGGACGCCCTGCCTCTGCTGCTGCTCGTCACGTTCTATATCGCTCCAAAAATCGACCCAAAGGGAAACGCCTACCGCAACATGGATCGGTTCTACCTGGCCCTTACCACGATTCTCATCCTGATTGCCATCAGCGCGACGTGGCTAAGCGAGCTTTCCGTGTTTGGGCTCATGCCCCGGGACAATACCGTAGGCGTGGTCGTCTGCCTGGCGATCGGCGCCATGCTGATCATGCTCGGCAATTACATGCCCAAGGTCGAGCGCAACTACACCCTAGGCTGCAAGACGCCCTGGACGCTCGATAACGAGCAGAACTGGCGTCTCACCCATCGATTTGCCGGCACGACGCTCGTAGTGGTTGGTGCTATCACCATGGCATGCGGCCCGCTTTCCGGCGTGCTGGGCGACCTGACGGTGCATATCATGCTCGGCAGCATCATCGTGGGAACGCTGGCAGTTTTCGTATACAGCTACCTGGTGTATCGCAACGGCAACGCGCCCCTGCGCTCGCGGTAGCGCCGCGCCGAGATCACATATCGGCTTGAGGGGCATGCCGTCCCGTCCGCTCGACTAAGGTTCGGATGCGGGCTTTTCAAGGATTCAGGGTTCGGGCGCGGACCATCTGAGACCGAAAAACACACTCAGATGGTCACATCGCGCACCCGATTTTCGCAGACGGCCTATATCCGAACCCGGACCAAGCCATCACCAGCACTACCGCAGCAACGGTGCCACCAACATAGCAGTGGCACCGCCCGATGCATGAAGCGGAAGGCTTAGCCGACCATCTCCATCGCCATGTCCACGATGGCGGCGGCATCCACGCGACCATACACATCGGGATCGATGCTTGCCACGGGAATCTCGGTGGCCTCGGTAATGCCACCCTGCACAAAGGCGACCTGCGGGCTCAACAATACGGCATCTGCCTGGTCGAGCTTGTCAACCAGCACGTTAATCGGCAATGCCTCAACATCCAGATCAAGGCCGCGCGCTTCGATTTGCAGCTTGACCTTCTGCACAAGCAGCCCGGTGGTCACGCCGGACGTACAGCAGATGAGTACCTTTTTCATATAACACTCCTTACGCAACGGACGAATCCGTCGCATTGATCTTGTGACCGTGCGCCGTATGCCGCAGCGCAGGCGCGCATTCCAATAAAGGAATAGCCTTCAGAATAAGAAAAGCGCCGACACCCGGCAGGCCTTAAAGACCCAAACCGGATGCCGGCGCCCCGAGTCGGAAACGTTACTTCTTGCGAACGTACTTCAGGCAGTCGAGCGTAACGGCGATGAGGATGATGACGCCGGAGAACACGAACTGCAGGTTGGTGTCGATACCCAGGATCGTCAGCGCGTAGGTCAGCGCGGTGAAGATCAGCACACCCACGGTAACGCCGGAGATCTTACCGATGCCGCCGGTGAAGGAGATGCCACCGACCACGCAGGCGGCGATGGCGTCCATCTCCCAGCCCTGGCCGTACGCAGCGGAGCCGGAACCGACCATGCGGATGCACTCAAGCCAGGAGCCGAAACCGTACAGCACGCCGGCGAGGATGAAGGCACCGATGGAGACGGCGAAGACGTTGATGCCGGAAACAGCAGCGGCCTCAGGGTTGCCACCAACAGCGTACATGTTCTTACCGAAGGTGGTCTTGTTCCAGATGAACCACACGATGGCAATAGCCGCGATGGCCCACAGGATGATCGTCGGGAAGCCATTGATCTTAGGCGTCACGATGTTGGGGATCGAAGGATCGATGGCGCCGAAGGACACGCCCTTGGTCGCATAGGTGACCAAACCGAAGATGATCAGCATGTTGGCCATGGTGGACACGAACCAGTGCATCTTGAAGCGGGCGGTGAAGAAGCCGGCGATCGCGGAGAACAGGGTGCACAGCGCGATGCAGACGGCCAGCGCCAGCAGGATGCGGCCGACAACCGGAATACCGGAGAAGTCATACGCCACACCGAAGATGGTGCCGGTGTTGGGACCCTGGTGCATGATGACCGTCGAGGCCACCATGCTCATGCCGACCATACGACCGATGGACAGGTCGGTACCGGTCTGAAGGATCAGGCCGGCAACGCCCAGAGCGAGGAACATGCGCGGCGAGGCCTGCTGCAGGATGTTGAGCAGGTTCTGCGGGGTGAGCAGGTTGGTGCCCTTCACAATGGGGGCGGCAGCGCACAGCATCGCGAACACCAGCAAAATAGCGATATACAAGCCGTTGTTCAGCAAGAAGTCGTGCGCGTTGAAGGTGTAGCGGTAGGCCTCCCAGCGCTGGTCGAGCTTCTCGGCCAGGGTGAAGCGACCCATGCGCAGCAAGTCGATGAGGTGATAGCGATAGGCAAAGGCCTCATGCTCGCGATCCTTGATACGCTGGAGCTCGAGCTGGTAGGTCACCTTGGCGTCGAACTGCTTGTTCTTGTAGACGTACTTCTCGTCCTTGATCTCCTTGGAATCGGAGAGCTTGGAGAGCGTCTTTGTGTGCTCGGACTCAAGACGCTTGAGATTCTCCTGATAGGAGACCTTGGCGGCCTCGCGCTCAGCCACGCAGCTCGCCTTGACGCGGCTCAAGTAGTCGGACTCGTAGTGAGCCTTGAGGTAGGACTCCGCCTCGGAGATCAGCTTGGAGACCTGGTCCTTATTGGCGGACTCGACCTGTTTGGCCTTCTCGATCTGCGCCTTGAGCTCGCTCACCTTGCGATCGCGCTCGTCCTTTGAGAGCAGACGGTCATTCTTGGTGGCGTCGATGCTCGACTGCAGCTCAACGATGCGCGTCGTGCCCTCGGCACGCAACTCGTCGACCTTGGCCTGAATCTCGGCCATGCGGGTGTCGATCGGTTGCAGGAGGGCAGTCTCGCCCTCAACGGTCAGGATTTTGGTGTTAGTTGCCATAGCTCCCCCTCGCTAGAGATACTTCGCACTGAGACGCAGGAGCTCTTCCTGGTTCGTGCTCTTGGTGTCCACGATGCCGGACAGGTGGCCATTGGACATAACGCCGATGCGATTGGTGATGCCCAAGATCTCGGGCATCTCCGAGGAGACCACGATCACCGTTGTGCCCTGCTTGGCCATCTCGATGATGAGCTCGTAGATCTCGTACTTGGCGCCAACGTCGATACCGCGCGTGGGCTCATCCATCAAAAAGACCTGCGGGTAGCGCTCGAGCCACTTGCCGAAAATGACCTTCTGCTGGTTGCCGCCCGAAAGGCTGGAGATCATGTCGTCCGGACCCATGCACTTGGTGTGCATCGTCTTGATCTCCTTGGCGGTGGCGCGCACCATCTTGTCGCTCGACAGGGCAGGGCCGCTCTTGTACTGGTCAAGGTTGGCGATGGTGGTGTTGAAGGTCAGGTCGCCCTTGAGGAACAAACCATTGGCCTTGCGCTCCTCGGTGATGAGGGCAAAGCCGTGATCCATGGCGTCGCGCGCGTTTTCGAAGTTCATCAGGTGATCGCGGAAATACACACGGCCCGCAGCGCGGGTACGGATGCCGAAGATCGTCTCGAGCAGCTCCGTGCGGCCGGCGCCCACCAGGCCGTACAGGCCAAAGACCTCACCGCGGCGCACCTCGAAGGAGATGTCCTGCAGGTGCGGCTCGTATTTGGTCGAGAGGTTCTGGATCTTCAGGATCGGCTCGCCGGGCGTGTTGTCCACCGGCGGGAAACGGTTGTCGAGCGAGCGGCCGACCATGGCGGAAATCAGCTCGTTCATGTTCGTCTCGGCGGTGGGCTTGGTCATGACCAGGTTGCCGTCGCGCAGCACGGAGACCTCGTCGCAAATCTCGAAGATCTCGTCCATCTTATGCGAGATGTAGATCAGCGAGATGCCCTGCTCGCGCAGCTTGCGCATCATCTGGAAGAGCTTTTCGACCTCCTGCGCCATGAGCGAGGAGGTGGGCTCGTCGAGCACGATGACCTTCGCGTTATACGAGATGGCCTTGGCGATCTCGACCATCTGGCGCTGCGAGACGGACATGGTACGCATGGGCTGCGTGAGGTTGACCGTCATGCCGAGACGGCGGAACAGGTCGCTGGCCTCCTTGCGCATACGAGCCTCGTCCACGACGCCCATCGAGTTGACCGGATAGCGGCCGAGGAACAGGTTGTCCACGACGTTGCGCTCCAGGCACTGGTTGAGCTCCTGGTGCACCATGGCGATGCCGTTTTCCAGCGCATCTTTCGGGCCGGAGAAGCTGATCTCGCGGCCATCGAGGACGATGGTGCCCTCGTCCTTCTGATAGGTGCCAAACAGGCACTTCATCATGGTTGACTTACCGGCGCCGTTCTCACCCATCAGGCCCATGATGCTACCACGATGCAAATCGAGGCTGATGTGGTCGAGAACGCGGTTGCGTCCAAATGTCTTACTCATCCCCTGAATGGAGAGGACGACATCTTGTTGAGATTCTGCCATGCAATCCCTCCTAGGTCTCCCCGAAGTGCCCGCCTCTCCAAAGACGGGATGTACAGAATGGTTTGAACGGCGTGCGAATCGGGAGCCGATGCCATAACGCGCGTTCAGAAATCAGGGGGGAAGAGGTGCGACCTCTCCCCCCTGTGCCGGTTCACTCGGAACCGAGGTGCCTTGTCAGTGTGGATTACCCACTAGCCCAGCAGCGACGTGTAGGAAGCGCCGTTGTCGGTCTTGACCATGTTGATGGCGAAGGCGTCAAACGCGCTCGGGTCGGCGAGCTTGTTGGTGATGGAGGACTCGCTCTGGCCGTCGCCGCCCACGATCTCGAGATCGAGGTTCAGCAGGTCCTTGTACTTCTCCAGCAGCGGCTGGTAGGTCGCGGACAGGAAGTTGTCGGCGGAGTTGTACACGGACAGCCAGACCTTCTTGGGGGCGCTGGAGTCCTCGGAGAGCTGAGACTGAGCGGTCTCGTACAGGGCGGTGGCGTCCACGAACTTGTCGGCGTTCTCGGCGGTGACGGCGAGGTTCATGGCGTAGTAGGAGCGCTCGTCCTCGCTGTACTTGAAATCGTCGGCGGCAATCACGTTGCCGGCCTCGTCCTCGGTGCCGATACCGGTGTCGATGTCGGCCTCGTCAAGAACGTTGCGCAGCAAGCGCAGGGTGAGGTAAGCCTGGACAGCCGGGTTCTGGGAGATGGTGCCGGCGTAGCCCTCGGAGATGGCGGCAACAGCGTCGGAGTTGGCGTCGTAGCCGAAGGTCGGGACGCCCTGCTCCTTGGACCAGGCGTTGAACATGGCCATGCCCATGCCGTCATTGTTGGAGACGATGACGTCGATCTGGTCGCCGAAGGAGGAAGCCCAGGTGCTGATGGCGTTACCGGCCGTGGGGGCATCCCAGGTGGCGCCGGCAGTGGTCTTCATCTCCTGGCTAGCAAGCTCACGGACAACGTACTTCTTGCCGTTGATCTCGAGCTCGCCGTCCTTGACCACGGTGGCGGAGCCGTCGGTGTTGGTGCCGGCGGCGTCGGACACGATGGCGCCGTCCTTCTCGACGGCGGTGCCCAGGGCCTTGCGGCAGCCGCGGGTACGGGCGATGGAGTCGTTGTGACCCACGTCACCGATGGCGAGGACGTAGCCGATGACACCGTCGCCGTTGCGGTCGATCTTGTCGATGTTGGCCTTGATGTAGTCGACGACCATCTGGCCCTCAAGCTCGCCACCCTGGTTGGCGTCAAAGCCGACGTAGTAGGTGTTCTTGTTGTAGTTGAGCGTGGTCATGTCCAGCTCACCGGTGGAGCTGTTGGAGGGCTGACGGTTGTAGAAGACAACCGGCTTGTCGGTGCCGGAGGAGGCAACGGGGGCGCTACCAGCGGGGGCGTCACCTTCGCCGCTGCAGCCGGTCAGGGCACCTGCGCCCACGACACCCACGAGGCCGAGACCGCCGATTTGCAGGAACTGACGACGTGAAACTTGCATTGAAGCGCTCCTTTCATGCGATTATTTCATCGCATTGGACCTTATTACATACGCAGTTACGTATGTTGGTACGGAATGCACACAGGAGGGTACATCACCGTGCCACGTGCTGTGGTTACGATAGCACCGTACGAAAACGAATCGTCTGTACACCTATGACATATCGCCAGAAGGTCAGTTTTTGGAGGTGAGCGGTTTTTGTGGAGCAAATGCTCTATGCTGCTAAAGTGCTTGCAGCAACCCATATTTACCGCTAGGACACCAGCGTGTAGACTTGCTTTTTCATGCGCAACTGCCGCCAGCCGTTCACGCCGATTCCCGCCGACCGTTCGCAGCGATAAATCGACCGAACGCACGGTCAAACCATGCGCCCTCCCCCTTTTTACCGACGGGTACGGTACCATGAGGTATTGTGCGTTTGTCCGCCATGCGTTGGGCACCCGCACGGGACCCACATCTTCGCAATGCAAGGAGGCCGGTATGATCCAGGCCGAGCTGTTCGGCACCCTCCCGTCCGGCAAGGACGTCCATATGTACACGATGACCGCGGGAAGCGTCCGTGTTGCGGTCATGGATTTTGGCGCCACCATCCTGTCTATCTGCACTCCCGACGCCAGCGGCGCCGTGGCCGACATAGCCCTGGGCTTCGGCTCCCTAGACGGCTATCTAGATAATCCCGCCTGCTATGGAGCCACCATCGGGCCGGTTGCCAACCGCACCGACCGCGCCGAGATTCCCCTCGGCGGCACCGTCTATCATCTGCCTGGCAACGACGGCCCGGACCTCGCCAACAACCTGCACTCCGACCTTGCCCGCGGCCTTCACAAGCGCGTTTGGGACACCGAGGTCCTCTCCAATGACGCCATCCGGTTTTCATGTCAACTTGCCGATGGCGAGCTGGGGCTTCCCGGCAATCGAACCTTCACCGTGACCTATCGTCTTTCCGCCGCCGAACATGATGCGGCGCAGCTGAACGTGACCCTTCGCTGCTGCAGCGACGCGGAGACGTTCGTCAACATGACGAACCACAGCTATTTCAACCTCTCCGGCCACAACAGCGGCGAGGTGCTCGACCAGCTCGTGCGCATCGAGGCGAAGTGTTACCTACCGGTGCGCGCCGACAGCGTCTCCGAAGGCGTCATCGAGCCGGTGGCGCACACTCCCTTCGATTTCCGCGAGCTCCACGCCCTGGGCGAGCACATCGCCGAGAGCGATGAGCAACTCTCCCGCGGCCGCGGCTACGATCACTGCTTCGCCATCGACGGCTTTGCGCGCGGAGCCGAGGCTCGATCCGCCCTCCACGCCGAGGACCCGGCAAGCGGGCGCGCACTCGACATCCTCGTCACCACGCCGGGAGCGCATCTGTATACCGGCAACTGGCTTGACGATGCAGGCGCGAAAGATGGCGCGGGCTACCGCCCCCGCTGCGGCTTCGCCTTCGAACCCGAGTACTTCCCCGACGCCGTGCATCACCGGGCATGGGAGCAGCCCGTGTGCACACCGGGCTCGCCCTACGAGGAGCACATCGTCTACCGATTCTCAACCACCCGCTAACGGGCACGCGCGCCCGCGCGAACGCCCCCATCGTCACCGTGCATCATGCCGCGCTTCAGCGGCAGCAACGAACAGGAGGAAACTTCCATGGCATCGACCACCCGCGAACAGGCACTTGAGCAAGCCCGCAGGCTCTTCGAGGAGTCCTTTGGCCCCATCCCGGCAGACGCCCGCGTGCTCGCCGTCCATGCCCCGGGCCGCTCCGAGATCTCGGGCAACCACACCGATCACGAGGGCGGCCACGTAATCGCCGGCGCGCTCGATGTCTCGGTCGACGGCATCGCCGTGGCCAACGGCACCCAGACCGTGCGCGTCGCCGACGACGGCTACCCCACCTTCACCGTGGAGCTCGACAGCCTCGATGTGCGCGAGGACGAGCTCGGTACCTCTCAGAGCCTCGTGCGCGGCATGGCGCACGAGATCGCCGCGCACGGCGGGACTCCCGCCGGCTTTGACTTCGCCTTCGTGTGCACCGTGCCATCCGGCGGTGGCCTGTCCAGCTCGGCTGCCGTCGAGGCAGCCTACGGCCGTGCCATGGAGGCCCTGTGGGGTGCGCCCGAGGTCGATCCGGTCACCCTCGCCCAGATGAGCCAGCGCACCGAGAACAGCTACTACGGCAAGCCCTGCGGCCTGATGGACCAGGCCGCCGTGTGCCTGGGCGGCCTGTCCTTCATGGACTTCGAGAACGCCCGCCCCGCCACCGAGAAGCTCGCCCTCTCCTTCGAGGATCACGGCTACTCGCTGGTACTGGTCAAGGTCGGCAGCGACCACGCCGATCTCACCGATGAATATGCCGCCACCCCCGCTGAGATGCAGGCAATTGCCGCCGAGCTCGGCCATACGCGCCTGTGCGAGGTCGATCAGGCCGATTTCGACGCCGCAGTGCCCGCCCTGCGCGAAAAGTTCGGCGACCGCGCGGTGCTGCGCGCCATCCATTACTGGCATGAAAACGACCTCGTCGACAAGCGCTGGGCCGCGCTGAACGATGGCGATATCGAGGCGTTCCTCGCCTATACGCGCGCTTCGGGCGCGAGCTCCGCCATGTTTTTGCAAAACGTCTCGGCCTCCGGCGTCGATGTGCGCGAGCAGCACGCGATGATCGCCCTGGGCCTGGCCGAGCATGTCCTGCGCGGCCGCGGTGCCGCCCGCATCCACGGCGGCGGCTTCGGCGGGTCCATCCAGTGCTTCGTCCCCGTCGATCTGGTCGATGAGTTCATCGCCCGCATGGATGCATGGCTGGGCGAGGGCTCCTGCCGCGCTTACGCCATCACCGAGGAGGGGGCATCCGCAACATGGCTGTAACCGAAACCTGCGCCAACGAAGCACGCGCCCAACTGCGGCGCGCGCTTGAGCAAACGGTCCTGTATGCCATCGACTGCGGCCTCATCGAGGCCCAAGATCGCCGCTGGGCATACAACGAGCTGTTGGCTGCCATGGGAGCCGAGGGTCCGGCTCCCAGCGATGTGTGGGATGCAGGAAAGGCCAGCTTCGACGCTGCGGCGTTTGACCTCGATGCCATGCTGGCCATCCTCGCAGACGAGGCGGTGGCCCACGGGCGCTTTGAAGACAGCGCCGGCGGGCGCGACCGCGCGGCCATGGAGCTCATGGGGCGCCTGATGCCCAGGCCTTCCGCCATCGCCCACGCCTTTGCCGAGCGCCGCGATGCCGAAGGCAGCGTAGCCGCGACCGACTGGTTCTATCGCCTGTGCTGCGACGCCGGCTACGTGCGCCGCTCGGCCATCGCGCGCAACATCGAGTGGACCTCCCCCACCCGCTGGGGCGAGCTGGAGATCACCATCAACCTCTCCAAGCCCGAGAAGGACCCGCGCGACATCGCCGCCGCGCTGACGCGCTCAGCAGCTGAGGAGCCCTACCCCGCCTGCCAGCTCTGCCTTTCCAACGAGGGCTATGCCGGTCGTCCCGCATCGAGCGGCGCGGGCGACCATCCCGCTCGGCAGAACCTGCGCATCGTCCCCATTGAGCTCGGAGACGAGCCCTGGGGCCTGCAATACAGTCCCTACGCCTATTTCAACGAGCATTGCATCGCCATGAGCACCGAGCATCGCCCCATGCATGTGGACCGCGAGAACATCGCGCGCCTGCTCGACTTTGTGGATGCGCTGCCCCATTACTTCGTGGGCTCCAACGCCGACCTGCCCATCGTGGGCGGCTCGATTCTCACGCACGATCACTTCCAGGGCGGACGGCACGTATTCCCCATGATGCGCGCCGAAGTTGAGCGCACCTTCGAGATCGCGGGGTACCGCGACGTGCGCGCCGAGGTGCTCACGTGGCCGATGAGCGTCATCCGCCTTTCGTGCGCCTCTCGCGAGCAGCTGCTCGATGCGGCGATGCACGTATTCGAAGCCTGGCGCGACTACTCCGATGAGGCTTGCGGCATTGTTTCCCATGAGGCAGACGGCACACGTCACAACACCGTGACGCCCGTGGCCACCAAGCAGGACGGCGTCTACACGCTCTATCTTGCGCTGCGCTGCAACATCACCGATGAGGCGCACCCGCTCGGTGTGTTCCACCCGCACGCGGAAAAACACCACATCAAAAAGGAGAACATCGGCCTCATCGAGGTCATGGGCCTGGCGATCCTGCCGCCTCGTTTGGTCGGCGAGCTCGCCTGCGTTCAGGACGCCCTCCTGGCCGCGCACGATGCACATGAGCATGACGACGCGCTGCGCACGCGCCTTGCAGCCGATGAGCGCTCTGCTACGCATGCCACGTGGGCAATCGACGTGCTGCATCGCCATCCGGAACTCACCGGTGAGAACGCACAGGACATCCTGCGCGACGAGGTCGCCGGCGTGTTTGCCGGCGTACTTGAGGACGCCGGCGTGTTCAAGTGGGACGAGGCGGGACGCGCGGGACTCGAGCGCTTCCTTGCCAGCCTGTAGCGAACCAAGACGGCGCACGTTCACCTCGGCACATATCACTGATGTGCCATGCGCCGAGGGTGCCCCATAGCCACCCCATGCAGAAGGCGGCCGCAGCCAAATTTGAGCTGCGGCCGCCTTCTTGTTTTTTTGGTCACGCGGGCACAACAATGCGCGCATCGCACGGTCAGCGCGCCGGCGATGGCGCGTTGTTTAGAACTCGCAGCTACCCACGGTGCGCGGGTGCGGCAGGACGTCGCGGATGTTGCCCACGCCCGTGAGGTACATCACCAGACGCTCGAAGCCCAGGCCGAAGCCCGCGTGCTTGCACGTGCCGTAGCGGCGCAGGTCCAGATAGTACTTGTACTGCTCGGGATCCATGCCCAGCTCGGCGATACGGCGCTCGAGCACCTCGAGGCGCTCCTCACGCTGGGAGCCGCCGATGATCTCGCCGATGCCGGGGACCAGGCAGTCGGCAGCCGCGACGGTCTTGCCGTCATCGTTCAGGCGCATGTAGAAGGCCTTGATCTCGGCAGGGTAGTCGGTCACGAACGTGGGGCACTTGAAGTGCTCCTCGGTGAGGAAGCGCT
>CAUWJG010000043.1:0-15412 GCA_963559095.1 uncultured Collinsella sp.
CTCGCCGTTCTCGCCGGGGATGTTCTCGCGGATGGTGAGGATGACGTCGGTGCCGCACTCGGAGCGCTCGCCGTCCTCGATGGTGTAGCCCTCGAGTCCGTCGGACTCCCACACATGGGCCGTGTCCTCGCCGAAGGCGCGGCTGACGACGCGCACCTTGGAGGCGACCATGAACGCGGAGTAGAAGCCCACGCCAAACTGGCCGATGATGTCCACGTCGCCGCCCTGGCTCTCGGCGTTTTCCTGCTTGAACTCCTGGCTGCCGGAATGGGCAATGGTGCCCAGGTTGCGCTCGAGCTCCTCGGCCGTCATGCCGATGCCGTTGTCGGAGACGGTGAGCGTGCGCGCATCGCGGTCGAAGGATACGCGAATGGCGAGGTCATCCTGGTTGAGCTGGATGCTCGAGTCGGAAAGGCTCTTGAAGTTGAGCTTGTCCACCGCGTCCGAGGCGTTGGAGATGAGCTCGCGCAGGAAGATTTCCTTGTTGGTGTAGATCGAGTTGATCATGAGGTCGAGAAGCTTCTTGCTTTCTGTTTTGAACTTATGCATGTACGCAGCGTCCTTTCCCAATGCGACCAGGTGCCCACCATCGCCAGGCGATTGCGGCGCAAGATTCTTGAACGTGAACCATAGTACCCATAATTGCGCTCATAAAACCTAAGTGCTTAACGCTTAGGTTTTAACAAGCTTTCTCCATGCATCGCGTTCAACGGCGCATGCGAGCGCCCATCGAACCGATACCAGGCACGCATGCTCGCATGGGTGGTCACAAATCGCGTCTGGGCGGTCATTTATCGTCAATCGCAGCTGGATCTGCGGCCGCAAAACGGCCAGAAAGCCCCAATCCAAGAGCCATATGCCTGCAAATCGCCAATATTCACCGCGAAAATCACGCCCGTTGCGGCGAGGTGACCCAATTGCCGCAAGCAAAATGACCGCCCAGACGCGATTTGTGACCACCCATGGAAAAATCGGCACGAACGCACAAGTAAGAGTATCGTTGTTTCATGGAGACTCACGTATGCGTATGCGGCGCTTCCGCACTCGAACTGTATCGATCAAGCAGGCGGCTCATCCCCGAGCTGCTCGATAAGCCGCGAACCGGGCAAGTTGCCGGCTTGGGCATGGCGCCTCGTCTCATGCTTGCAGACGATATGACCCGCCTGGGCGTCAGCACAAAGCCCTACCATCTCCTTATTGGCGGCCGCAACGCCGGGCGGCAGCGCGACGATGTCATCCGGCACGCTTACAGTCAGCTCCCACCCCGAGCCCTCATACGTATCGACAAAGCATGCTGCGTCGCCAGTCCGGAGCTCACCTTCATACAGCTGGCCGCAAGTGGCACCTACGATGAAATCGAGCTTATCGAACTTGGCTTCGAGCTCTGCGGCACATACGTTTTGGATAGTTCCTGGGATGGCTTCACCTGCACAGACGAGCCCCTCACATCTGTCGAAAAAATCGAACGCATGGCGGCGCGCCTTCGCAACCATGCAGGGCTTCCCCTGGCAAAGCGCGCCCTCGAGCACATGCGCAACTTTTCGAACTCCCCCATGGAAACGGTCTTGGCCCTGCTTGTTTCCCTCCCAACAAGCCAAGGCGGTTTGGGCCTCGGTCCTATCGCTATGAATCAGGCAGTCAGGACCGCCGGCGGCACGCGCCGCGTTGACGTCGGATTTCCCAACCATAAGCTTGGTCTCGAATACATGGGCAAGCAGTACCACTCAATCGAGGCCGCCGGCCGCGACGACCGCCGACAAAACAAACTCGTTGGGTCGGGGTTTACCGTCCTGAACGTATGGCATGAGGACTTGGTAAACGAGCACTTATTCCAGCAGTTTACGGACGATCTCTTCCACGCCATGGGCAAACGCCGGCGCATCAGAGCAAAGGGCTACGCCATGAAACAGCGGGTCCTGCGGGCATATCTCATGCCAGCGGTTGAGCGATTCGGCCTGGAATCGTGACAGGCGAGACCCGCGTCATCCCACCGTGCACCTACGATAGGCGGCGAGCCATCCACAGGTGGGGCTGGCCCTCGTCCTCAAAGTCAACCTCGCTGATTTGCTCATACCCGTGCTTGGCATAAAGGTTGCGCACGTACTCCTGGGCATGCAGCTTCATAACCCGAGCCCCCGCCGCCCGCGCCGCGTCCTCGGCCGCCTCGATCAGCGCGCCGGCCACACCTGCGCGGCGGTACGCGGGCAGCACCGCCAAGCGGCCCAGCAGATACATCGTCTCACCGGTGGCGCCATCGTCCAAGTCACATGCCGGCAGCGCATGGGCATCCGGAACCGCCGCAACCTCCGTCGCGTGTGAGAACGTGCGCGCACAGCCGGCTAGCTCGCCATCGACATACGCCGTGACGTGGATGCAGCCCGCCGCCTCATCCACCGCATCGTACTCGTTCTCGTAACCCTGTTCCTCAATGAACACGGCCTTGCGTACCGCGAACGCATCCGCGCGATTTCCCAGCTCAATGGTCACTGACGGCATATCGGCCTCCCATGCTTCATCGATATGGCGAGGGGAGGCGCCATATCGCCTCCCCTCGCCTATTGCTCGTGTATGCAGTATACGGCATCCGCCCGCGCGCTCGCGCTCCACACGCCGCACGCTGGCAGACACCGCGCTCGCCCACGCTCGCGCTACTCAAGCCCCTCGTTGATGAGGGCCGCGATCTCCGCGGGATCCTGGCTGTCACGCACGCGCTGACGGAAACCCTCGTCCATCAACATGACGGCCGCTTTCGACAGCAGCTTGAGATGCGTGGTGCCCGCCTCGCCCGCCGGCACATACAGCGCCAGGGCGATATCCACGGGCTGACCATCGAAGCTCGGCCACTCAACCGGAGTCGCCAGCTTGAGCACGGCGATCCCCGCCTCGGTGATAGCGTCGCTCTTGGCATGCGGCACGGCAAAGCCCGCCATCAAGCCCGTCTCCGCCTCAGCCTCACGCGCCAAAAACGCCTCGTAAACGGCATTAGCATCGGCAGTAAAACCCAGCTCGGCACCACGGTCGGCCAAATAGCGCAGCGCATCCTCGCGCGACCGCGCCTCATAGCCAAGCGTCACCTGTTCAGCATGTACAAAGCTCATGATTCAGTTCCTTTCAAGAAGGCCCGGGGCACCCGACGCCGCGCACGCGCATCCGTCAAACGTGCCCCAAGCACTCACGCTTCCCAGCGTGCACGCATCTGCCACCATCCACAGGAGAAGAACATCGACCACCGAAGGGCCATAATGAAGGACGCAGCATCGTGCGGCAAGCAGCTAGGCAAGCACCTCGCGAACAGCGCTGGCAACGCCAGCGGCATTGAGGCCATATTTGTCGAGCAAGTCAACCGCAGGGCCAGACTCGCCGAACACATCCTGCACGCCCACGCGGCGCACCGGCACCGGACAACGCTCGGCAAGCGCCGCGCACACGGCCTCGCCCAGACCGCCGATCACGGAGTGCTCCTCGGCAGTGACCACATGGCCGGTCTTGGACGCGCTCGCCACGATCGTCTCGCCGTCGAGCGGCTTGATGGTGTGCATGTTGATGACCTCGGCGGAAACGCCCTCGGCGGCCAAAGCCTCGGCGGCCTCGAGCGCCGCGGCGACCATCAGACCGCAGGCGACGATCGTCACATCGGTGCCCTCGCGCATCACCACACCACGGCCCAGCTGGAACTCATAGGTGCCGGCGTCGTTGATGACCGGGGTCGCCAAACGACCAAAGCGCAGATAGAACGGGCCGTCCGTCTCGTACGCGCAACGCACGGCGGCGCGGGCCTCCACGTCGTCGGACGGAACCACCACGGTCATGCCCGGCACGGTGCGCATCAGCGCGATGTCCTCGTTGCACTGGTGCGTGGCACCGTCCTCGCCCACGGAAATGCCCGCGTGCGTGGCGCCGATCTTCACGTTGAGATGCGGGTAGCCAATGGAGTTGCGCACCTGCTCGAAGGCGCGACCGGCGGCGAACATCGCGAACGTGCTCGCAAAGGCCACGCGGCCCGTGGTGGCAACGCCCGCAGCCAGGCCCATCATGTTGCTCTCCGCAATACCCGCGTCATAGAAGCGCTCAGGGTACGCGGCCTTGAACTTGCCCGTCTGCGTGGCGGCGGCCAGGTCGGCATCGAACACCACGAATTCATCGTGCTCGGCGCCAAGCTCGACGAGCGCCTCGCCATAGCTCTGGCGCGTGGCGATCTTCTTCACATCGGACATCGGCTACGCCTCCTTCGCGCATGCGGCGCCCGCGGCGCCAAGCTCGGCCATCGCCTGAGCGAACTGCTCGTCATTGGGGGCCTTGCCATGCCAGCCCACCTGGTTTTCCATGAAGGAAACGCCCTTGCCCTTCACCGTTTCGGCAACGATGCACACGGGCTTGCCGGCAACGCCGCGAGCGGCCTCGAACGCGGCGCGCACCTGCGCCATGTCGTTGCCGTCGGCGAGCTCGATGACCTCGAAGCCAAAGGTGGCGAACTTGTCGGCGATGGGCTCGGCGGAGTTGACCTCCTCGATGCTGCCGTCGATCTGCAGGCCGTTGTGGTCCACGACGAGCACGAGGTTGTCGAGCGCGTGGTTACCGGCGAACATCGCGGCCTCCCACACCTGGCCCTCCTCGATCTCACCATCGCCCAGCAGGCAGAACGTGCGATACGCGTCGCCCCAGTGCTTGGCGGCGAGCGCCATGCCCACCGCGGCGGAAATGCCCTGGCCCAGCGAGCCGGTGGACATGTCGACGCCCGGGGTGTCGTTCATGTTGGGATGACCCTGCAGGTGGCTGCCGATATGACGCAGCGTGTCCAGGTCGTCCACGGGGAAGTAGCCGCGCTCGGCCAGCGTCGCATAGAGCGCCGGCGCGCAGTGGCCCTTGGACAGCACGAAGCGGTCGCGATCGGCACGCGCCGGATCGGCCGGGTCGATGTTCATTTCCTCAAAATACAGGTACGTGAGGATGTCGGCCGAACCGAGCGATCCGCCCGGATGGCCGGACTTGGCCGCATGCGTGGCGCGCACAACGCCCTGACGCACGCGGCGCGCGACCTCCTCAAGCTCCTCGTTATGCATCGTCTCTCCTCTTCTGCGCCCCGTCACCAGGCGCGCGACAAACACGCAGCCGGCACGCGACTTGGGCGCGCCGGCTGCAGTGGCATGCTCGATTACGCGCTCGCGGACACCTTGGCCCAGTCGGCCTCGAAGGAGGCCAGGCCGGCGTCGGTCAGCGGGTGGTGCAGGCACTTCTTGAGCGCGGCCATCGGGACGGTGGCGATGTCGGCGCCGAGCAGCGCCGCCTGCGTCACGTGGTTGGGCGTGCGCACCGAAGCGGTGATGATCTCGACCTCATCGTCCACGTTCTTGCCGGTCCAGTCGTAGTTCTTGATGCAGGAAACCACGTCGGCCAGCTGGAAAATGCCGTCCTCACCGATGTCGTCGAAACGACCCACGAACGGGGAGATGTAGCGGGCGCCGGCATTGGCGGCGAGCAGGGCCTGGGTGGCGGAGAACACGAGCGTCATGTTCACGCGGACGCCGGCATCGGCCAGGGCGCGGCAGGCGGCGAGGCCGGCCTCGCACACGGGCAGCTTCACCACGATGTTGGGGGCGAGGGCGGCAAGGCGCTTGCCCTCCTCGATCATGCCCTCGGCCGTGGCGGCGGTGGACTCGGCGGACACCGGAAGGCCCTCGCACAGCTCGGCGATCTTGAGCATATGCGGCTCAAAGTCGGCCAGCTTGCCGCCAGTGCGGGCGTACAGGCTCGGGTTGGTGGTCACGCCAGCCAGGCAGCCCCAGCTTTTCGCCTCGGCGATTTCGTCAAGATCGGCGGTGTCGATGAAGAACTTCATGCGCGCTCCTTTCGAGAGGGTGTTTATGGCTCCAGTGTAGCAAGAGAGCCGTCTTCTCCATTGATAAAACGTTTTATCATCGGCAAACGGTCACTTTGAAGCGGCGAATGGGACGACGGAAAAGCATGATTTTCCGATACGGAAACCCAGTTTTTGCCGATGTGGTGCCGCTAAATCATGTTTTTGCAGCACCTGGCTCAGAAGAGGATGTGTGGCGGGCTCGAGAGGGAGGGCAGCCCGAGCCGCACGGGGCGACGGGCGACCTGAGGGCGAGGGGGGGCAGCTCGGGGCGCACCCGGCTCCCGCGCCCTAGCGCTCCCCCGCTTCCCGCCCGGCAGCGCTCCTACTCGGCGAGCGCGCGCTCGATGCGGCTTGTCACGCCCGCGAGGTTCAAGCCCACGATGTACTGCTTGATCGGGCGCTTGATGTGCTCGATCACGAAGCGCTGGCCGTCGATGTCCTGCGCGGCGAGGTTGCGGTACAGCTTGGCGACCTCGGCCTTCACCTCGTCGTCGTTGAACACGTAGTGGCCCGAGATGTCGAGAATCTGCAGCGAGAGCTCCTCGTTGCCCAGGATGTCATCGACCTGCAGATTCACGTCGTCGCCCGTCATCCACTTGCGCCAGCGCTCGGTCTTGATGGCCTTCACGAGCAGCGTGTTGTACAAATCGGACGGATCGTCGCACAGGCCGTTGTCCACCAGGATCTGCTCGGTGGCGCAGAGCTTGAGGTAGGCGCGCGTCTCCTCGGTGCCGTACTGCGGTGCCACGTTGGACGCGGTCACATGGGCCGGGATGTGCTCGAGCAGCGTGGCGTCGTCCAGGTAGTCGGCATTGTGCTCCTTCAGGCCCACGCCGTAGCGCTTGGCCATGTCGGCGAGCTCGCGGGCATTCTTGAAGTTGTAGTGGCCGACCTGCTCGGTCAGGCGCGTGAGGGTGCCCGTCTGGCCCACGATGAAGGTGGGCATGGGGCAGCCGCGGCGCTCGAGCTCGGGCTTGAGCTGGGAGATGAACTCCTCGTACTTGTCGGTCGAGGTCAGGCCGCCGTTCGTCTCCTCGGTGCCCACCTCGTAGGCGACCTCGGGCAGGTTGTGCTCGCGGCGGTACTGCTCAAGGTAGTCGATGAGCTCGATGGTGCGGCGCAGCACGGTGTCGAGCGGAATGACCTTGCCGATCTCAAACGGGTCCTTGGTGGGGTCAACCATCAGCAGGTCAAAACCGGCCTCCATGTCGGCCACGAACGACTTGCGGGCAAGCTCCATCGCCTCTTCCTCGGGCAGGTGGGCGTTGCGCTCCTCGTCGCGCTGCCAGGGGCCACCGTGATCGCGGCACAGGTAGTACGGGCCGGTGTAGCCAACCTCGTCGGCGACCTTCTTGATGTCGGCGGCAAAGCGCTTCTGGTCCCAGCCGTTCACGTAGCCGGCGCCGACCTCGTCCATATCGACCTGGTTGCGCGAGGCGATGAACATCGGCGGGAAGTCCTCGTCCTTGGCGAGCTCGAACACGGCCTGAATCAGGTTGGGGCTCATGGGGCCGATGCCGACCATGGTTGCATGGTCGCCGGAATCCTGGAGCTTGAGCATGCCCTGGACGCAGGAATGGATAGTGAGCTTCGACATAGGTTCTTCTCCTTTTGTGCACAGCGCGTCCCTCATGCCCCGTGCAGGCACTCGATAACCACGCTGATTGACTTGTAAAGAAAGAGGGGCGTCGCAAGGGGGATGTGCGACGCCCCGTCACTGGAGAGCACAGGGCTCGCTGTGCTGCTGCGGCTGTTACTTGGCCTGCTGCAGCTTCGGCTTCATGACCACCAGGATGGCCGCGCCAACAACGGCGCCGATCACGATGTCGAGGCAGAACAGCAGCGGGTTGTTCGTAGCCATGGCAACGATAAAGCCACCGTGAGGCACGTAGCAGTCGATCGCCTGGATGGCCGCGAGGCCAGCGCCCACCGCCGAGCCGATGCAGATGCCGGGCAGGGTGTGGATGAGGTCCTTGACCGCGAACGGGATGGCGCCCTCGGTGATGCCGATGCAGCCCATGAAGATGGCGGAGATGCCCATCTGACGGTCGGCGTCATCGAACTTGTTGCGGGCGATGAGCGCGGCGATGCCGCAGGCCAGCGGGGGAACGGCAACCGCGACGCGGAACATGCCGTTGGGACCGTAGATGCTGGAAGCCATGATGGCCATGGTGAAGGTCGAGGCCGTCTTGTTGATGGGGCCGCCCATGTCGAAGGCCGTCATGACACCGATCACCAGGCCGAGCACGACCGCAGAGCCACCCTGCAGGTTGCCCAGGACGGCGGTCAGCCAATCCATGACGCCGGCGAGCGGCGTGGCCAGGATGTAAATGTAGCCCATGCCCAGAACAAGCGAGGTCAGGATCGGGATGATAAGGACCGGCATGATGGTCTGGATGGTGTTGCCGACCTTCCAGGTTTTCATCCAGCGGACGAAGTAGCCGCACAGGACCGCCATGATCATGGCGCCGAGGAAGCCCGTGGAAACAGAGGCGTCGCCCACGGTCACGGGGTTGTTCACCAGGTAGCCGAGAACAAAACCGGGCGCGATGGCGGGCTTGCCGGCCATCGAATAGGCGATGTAGGCGGCCAGCACCGGAATCATCATGGAGATACCGGCCATGCCGATGGTGTTCAGGCTCTGCATGAGCGGGTTGGTCACGACCATGCCCGTGTCGCCAGCCTGGCCGGTGGCGAGCGAGAACGCCAGGAACACGCCGCCGATCACCACGACGGGGATGAAGTAGGACACGCCGGTGTTGAAGGCATTGAGGAGCGTCTTGCCGGGGTTGGCGAAGATGGACTCCTTGGACGCTGGGGACGGAGCCTGCGGCGCGGCGGACGCCTTCTGCTGAGGGGCGCTCGCGGATGTCTCGGAGGCCGTCTCGACGGAGCCACCGGTCTGTTTGATGATCTCAATCGCGCGGTCGATGATCTTGGCCGGATCGGCGATAGCCTCGGAGGTGCCGACTTTGAGGAACTTGCCCTCGGCCATTTTGGCCTCAAAGCGATCCTCGTTCTCGACGCCAACATCGACCGTCTCGAGCACGAAATCGGCGGAATCGACGTCCTCTTGCGACAGCTCATTCTCAATGCCAAGGCCGCCCTGGGCCTCGACCTTACATTCGATGCCGCGCTTCGCGCATTCGTCCTGGATGGCCTTCTGAGCCATATAGGTGTGCGCGATGCCAACAGTGCAAGCGGCAACGCCTACGATCTTCATTGCTTCCCTCTTTTCGTTCACACGTTTGGGCCGCATGCCGCGCCGAGGGCCTCCGGAGCCATTCCCCAGCGGACATTGTGCGTCTTTCGACACATTGACTGTATCGCGCACAGCCAGGACAGCCGAGGACAATTCGGCAAACGGGCTGGTAGATATGGTGTTTTACAAAAATAGTTAAACGTTTAACTAGTTTGAAAACCTCAGCGCCTACGCATAGTTAAAAAAGTCAAGAACTATTTCACTTTTCGGTAAACGGTTGTAGGACGCAGCGCGGGAGCGGGCGCCGGGCCGCATGCATGCCGCCGGAGCGCGCCGTCGGAAGCGCGTGCGGCCCTGGCGGCGTGAGCGGCCCTGGCGGCGTGAGCGTCTCTGGCGGTTCGGGCACCATCGGCGGCGCGTGCGGTCCTGGCTGTGCGCGCGCCATCGGCGGTGCGCAAGACACCGCCAACTGGCTATGCGGCCATGCCGCGCATCGTCTACACTACAAGCACCCCGCACGTACGCCGATGGGAGGCCACCGTGAAGCACAACCCCGTGACCATCACCGATGTCGCGCAGGCGGCTGGCGTCTCTATCGCCACCGTCTCGCACTACCTTAACGGCAAGAACAATCGGCTGAGCGAGAAGACCGCGCAACGCATCGCGCAGGTCATTCGCGACACGGGCTACGTGCCGAACGCGCAGGCGCAGACACTCATTGGCAAACACACGGGTGTCATCGCCGTATTCATCCTGGACAACACCAACATTTGGGCAGGCAAGGTCCTCAATGGCATCGAGCAGGTGGCGCTGGCCAACGGCTACCAAACCGTGGTGTGCACCACCAACTTCGACCCCACCACTGAGCAGATGTACGTGGAAAAGATGCTCTCGCTTGGGGTTGATGGCTTCATCATCCAACCGACTTCCAACTTCCATGCCGTCAAAGCGCGCATCGAGAACGCCGGGCGGCCGGTGATTTTCTACGACCGCGACCCGTACAGCCTCAACACCTCGTGGATCAAGACCAACCTGTACGACGGCGTGTACACGGCCACAACTGCCTGCGTTGACGCCGGTTATGAGGAGTTTCTCACCATCGCCGCCAACGTGACCGACATGTGCACCCGCATGGAACGTTTTCAGGGCTTCATCGATGCCCTCGCCGCACGCGGCCTACCCTATCAAGCGCTGACGATGCAGCGCGACGCGCCAACGGAGCGCGAATTGACCGAGCACTTCAAATACCGACTGAACCCCGCCAAGCGCACGCTGATCTTCGTGCAAAACCAATGGGCGCTCCCCCGAGTCTTTCGGGCGCTGCAACCGATGGTCCACCTCATGCCGCAACAAATCGGGCTACTGGGCCTAAACGGCGACGAATGGACCACGCTCACCAACCCAAGCATCAGCACGATTATCGAACCGATTGACCAGGAAGGACGCATGGCATGCGAAATGCTGCTGGCCCTGCTGGCTGACGACGAGGCCGCGCCCCAACAGCATATGCTGAGCTGCACGATCAACTGGCTCGGCTCGACGAGCGTCGAGCGGGCCTAAACGCCCGAACAGTCCGCCCGAACCGCCAGACCACCCGGGCGCGATGACCGAACTGCCAGGCTGTGCAGGCGTGTAAATTAAACCATCGGGCTGCCGGAACGCAGCAACAAGCCCCGCCGTCAAATAAAGACGGGTTTTGGCACGTTTTTGGACGGCATCAAACGAGCGGGTTTTATCGCACCGTATTTACCTGGGGTTTCTCTGGCTCGCTTTGGCTTTATACTCGCGCAACATAGAAAAAGGTGCCAAAACCCGTCCTCATTTGACGAGAGGCGCGAAACACGGGACTGCGCAGCATGCCCGTCTCGTCAAAATTCGGCGCTCATTGATACATTTCCCGGCCGTCTGCGAGTATGCAACTTATTCACAAGGCAAATACCTGCGGTTTTTTCAACGCGATTTGCGGGTCTGCTCGCAACATGGAGAAAAAAGTGTCAATGAGAGCCGAAATTTGACGAGACGCCCACGCAACGCAAGGCCGACGTGCGCCACGCAGGCGCCGAACTCCCACCCTCACGTAACGCGCGCATGCACAACGCGCCGGCACGCGCGACGTGCCGGCGCCGCACGCGCGCGGCGCGTCAATCGCGCCTCGAACCACCCGCCGCGGTAATCGCAGCAGCGCCGCAAGGCCGCAGCCCATCAGCGCGCGAAACGCACGGTGATGCTCGTGCCCACGCCCAATTCGCTTTCCACTTCGAGAGCCGCATGGTGATACAGCGCCGCATGCTTCACGATGGCAAGACCCAGCCCGGTGCCACCGCGCGCCTTCGAGCGGCTCTTGTCCACCCGGTAGAACCGCTCGAAAATTTTACCTTGCTCTTCCGGCGCGATACCAATGCCCGTATCGCGCACGCGCACGAACACCCGGCCATCCTCGTCCACCCCACAGCCAAGCTCCACCAAACCGCCCGCCCGATTGTAGCGGATCGCATTGCTTGCCAGGTTGTATACCATGGCGTCCACCAAACGTGCCACACCCGTCACGCGCGCAGGATCGCAACGCAACTCCATGCGCACCTCGGCCTGCGCCGCCACGGCATCCAAACGCTGCGCAATCCCATCCAGCAACAGCGGGACGTCGATGGGCTCCGGCTCGCCCAATGTTCCAGCCTGCCCTGCCTCGCCATGCTCGGCCTCGTCCAAATTCGACAGCGTGAGAATATCGTTGACGAGCGCCGTGAGCCGCCCCGCCTCCTCGTGTATGCGCGCCCCGAACTCGCGCTGGTCCGCCTCATTCGCCACCATCCCAGCAGCGATGAGCTCGGCGTATCCGGAGATTGCCGTGAGCGGGGTCTTGAGCTCGTGCGTGATGTTGGCCGTGAATTCACGACGCATGCGGTCATTGTCAGCCAAGACGCGCATCTGTCGTTTGAGCTCTTGGCGCTGCGTCTCAATGCGCTCGAGCATGGGCTCCATCTCGGCGTATGCCCGCTGTGAACTGCGGCGCGGATGATCAAGATCGACTTCGAGCAACGGTTCGATGATGCGGCGCGACGCCCGGCGCGCAGCCACGATCGATGCCGCCACACCCACGGCGGCCATCAGCAGCACCGGTCCCACCAGCGAACTCAGCACCGCTAGATAGCTTGCCTGCGCTTGAGAAAGCCGGACCACGCTGCCGTCGGCCAGGCGCACCGCCTCGTAGAGCATGACTTCGCCCAAGGTGGAACTTGCCCGCTCGGCCGAACCTCGGCCGGTCGCAAGGGCCTGCTCGACCTCGGGCCGGCTGGCATGATCCTCCATCTCGCGCTCGTCGGTATCGCTGTCGAACAACACATCGCCGTCGGCGTTGATGAGCGTGACGCGCGTATCGTCCAAGCGCAAGCGCCGCAGCACCGTGAGGTGACTCGGCGCGCTGTTGAGCGACGCCGCCACGATGGAGGCCTCGTTGGCAAGTCCCGCGCTGGTCGTGGCCGCCAGACGCTGCTGCATGAACATAGCGCCGACCGTCGAGAGCACCGTAATGAGCCCGAGTGATACGGCAAGCATCGTCACGAATACCCGACGCGAGAGCGAACGTTGTCGAGGCGAACGGAGCGGAGCGTGCCCCGTGGCAGCACTTGGCCCACCAGCCGCGCCGCCGCCCGTTGAGCAGGCCACGCCATCCAACTCGCCAGGCGAGGAGGAGCTCGCCACCCCATTCAAGGCATCCGAGCGCGCATGCCGTCGCATCCGATCCATGCGCGCGCCCTATACGCTGGCCGCGAGGCGATACCCCACGCCGCGCACCGTCTCGATGCACGCCGCGCGCTCACCCAGCTTCTGCCGCAGCGTCTGCACATGCACATCCACTGTGCGAGAGCCACCGTCAAAATCCCAACCCCACACGCTTTGCAGCAGCGCCTCGCGCGTGAACACCACACCGGGCTTGCGCATGAGATATTCCAGCAAATCGAATTCGCGCAGGGTGAGCTTCACATCCCGACCATCCACCGTCACCTGCCGGTGGCTCGGCACCAGCACGATGCCGCCATGCGTCAGCGTGTCCTCGACCTGCTGCTTCATCATGCCGCCGCGACGCAGCAGCGCGCGGCAGCGGCTTGTGAGTTCCATGAGGGAAAACGGCTTGGCGAGGTAGTCATCGGCGCCGCCATCGAGCGCGATCACCTTGTCGAGCTCGGTATCCTTTGCGGTGAGCATCATGATCGGCACGGTGGCCGTTTCGGGCGTGGCGCGCAGACGGCGCATGATTTCCAGGCCATCCGTGTCGGGCAGCATGATGTCGAGTAGCACTGCATCGGGCAGGCGCTTGGCCACGGCGGCCTTGAATTCGCTGTCGCAGCTAAAGCCCTCCGCTTCGATACCCTGCTGACGAAGCGCGTACAGGGTCAATCCCTGGATGTTATCGTCATCCTCAACGTAGTAAATCATGCGGACAGCTCCCTTCGACTGTTCTCGCTCATTGTACCCCGCACGCAACGCACGGCCACTGGGGCAGGAGACGATACCAGGCGTCGCCTCCCTGGGATTTCCTGACACCCTGGGCTGGCCAAACGAGAGATGCATGCGCGCCCCTCAGACGCCCCTCCAAACGCCCCAGGTTGCCTTAAACGCGAAGGGCGCACGCCCTGGGTCCCGCGGCGGGCCTCCCAAGCGCCCCAGGTTGCCTTGAAAGAGGAGGCCGCACGCCTGATGCGCGGCGGCCGACGATTGAAAGGCAAGCTGAGGCGCGGCGAACATCGTCCCTGGGTTTTCCAGGTGTCGCAGGCTGGCCCGAACGAGGAGCGCGCACGCCCTGGGTCCCGCGGCGGGCCTCCCAAGCGCCCCAGGTTGCCTTGAAAGAGGAGGCCGCACGCCTGATGCGCGGCGGCCGACGATTGAAAGGCAAGATGGGGCGCTTGGGAGGCCCGCCTAGCCGAAGCGGCCAGTGAGGTAGTCAGCCGTCCTCTGATTGCTCGGCGCGCGGAACAGCTGCTCCGCGTTCCC
Source organism: uncultured Collinsella sp. (assembly GCA_963559095.1). Classification (GTDB taxonomy): domain Bacteria; phylum Actinomycetota; class Coriobacteriia; order Coriobacteriales; family Coriobacteriaceae; genus Collinsella. The sequence continues at coordinate 14,049 of CAUWJG010000043.1, forward strand.
ATGCTCCACCAGCTCTCCCAGCAGGAAAAACGCCACGGAATCGGAGATGCGGGCGGCCTGCTGCATGTTGTGCGTCACCACCACCAGCGTGTAGTCGCGCTTGAGCTCGAGCGCCAGCTGCTCCACCTGCACCGTGGAGATGGGGTCGAGCGCGGAGGTGGGCTCGTCCATGAGCAGGACCTCGGGCTTGACCGCAATCGCGCGCGCGATGCACAAGCGCTGCTGCTGGCCGCCGGACAGCGACAAACCTGAGGCCTTGAGCTTGTCTTTCATCTCGTCCCACAAAGCAGCGCGGCGCAGGGACTCCTCCACCAGGCCGTCAAGCTCGCTACGGCGCTTGATGCCCATCCCGCGCAGGCCGTACGCCACGTTGTCGTAAATGCTCATGGGAAACGGATTGGGATGCTGAAACACCATGCCCACGCGCTGGCGCAACAGCGTGGTGCTGTAATCGCCGTAGATATCCTGCCCGTCCAGAGTGATTGAACCTTCGATGCGGCAATCCTTCACGTAGTCGTTCATGCGGTTGAAGCAACGCAGCAGCGTGGATTTCCCGCATCCCGACGGCCCGATGAAGGCCGTGATTTCCCGCGCGGGAATCTGGATGCTCACGTCCTTGAGCGCGTGACGGTCACCGTAAAACAGATCGACATGCTCGGCGGTCAAGGCGATAGGGCCACCAGCGGAAACACCGGCGCCCGGCACAGAGCCCAAGGCGCAAGCCCCCTTCTCGCGCAATGCCGCCTCACCCGCTGCACGCGCCATCGATGCCGCGCTGGACTGTGCCACCTCGTTCACATGCAATCCCTTCGCACCTACAAGCCAATCTGCCGCATATACCAAGCTTGCATGATACGGCCGTCGCTTCATGCGAAAGCCAGCGCAATGTCAGCGCTGTGTAAAGATGCCGCCGACACTGCGACGCGAGCAGCGCACGCGCAAAACCGCCCAGCCCCGCATCGCCGCGCCGACGCGCGGCACGGATTAAAGTCCATGTAACGAAAACGGGCCCCGAAGCACGTTGCCTCGGGGCCCGAATGGCCTCATACACGACGGCTGGCGCCCAGCCGTGACACCCTACTCGTTATAGAGCGTCTTAAGCTTGACCAGGTGCTTGTAGCGGTCCATGGCCGCAGCCTCATTGGCCTCGAAAAGCTCCTCGGCGCGCTCCGGGAACGAAGCGGTCAGGCTGGCGTAGCGAGCCTCGTTCATGAGGAAGTCGCGGTAACCGCCCGCCGGCTCCTTGGAGTCGAGCGCGAACTTCTTGCCCTCGGGAGCAGCCGGGTTGTAGCGGAACAGGTTCCAGTACCCGCAGTCCACGGCCTTCTTCATCTCGGCCTGGCAGTTCTGCATGCCGCCCTTCT
>CAUWJG010000044.1:0-15168 GCA_963559095.1 uncultured Collinsella sp.
GCCCGCGCCCGCGCCCGCGCCCGCGCCCGCGCCCGCGCCCGCGCCCGCCGCGTGAATTGTATACGGCAGCCCGGCTGCCACGCCTTCGCTGATCATGCCCCATCCTTCCCGTTGATGTCCACGCCAAGGGCGCATACCTTGTCAGCCATGATGATCTGCAGATAGTCGTCGGGGTTGCGCACATCGATGCCGTACAGTTCGTGCGCGCGGTCAATGCGGTAGCGCACCGTTTTGGGGTGCACGAAAAGCTCCTCGGCCGTTTGCGGATAGCTCAGCCCGTTGCCACAGAAGGCGACAAGCGTCTCGAACAGCTCCTCGTGCTCGCGCGCCAACCGCGTCACGCGCGGGTCGATGAACTCGGCGAGTTGCGTGCGGTCGCCCGCCTGCAAGAGCAGCTTGTAAAAGCCAAGGTCGTCGAAGCGCACGCAGAGATTGCCGCGGCACGAGCCATCGAACAGCCGATAGGCGTTGACGACGTCGTTGTTGATGCTCGCAAGTTCGTAGCGCCCGGCAACCCCGGAAAGGATGGCCAGGTGCGTAAACAGCGGAAGCGTCGCGTTGGCGTGCACCCGCTCAAGCGCGCGCCGTACCTGCTCAAGCTCGATGCCCGCCTCGCTTGCACGGAAGTTCTTGAGGAACACCACGCGGTCACCGGCGGCAAAATACACGATGCCGGGCCACAGTGCGCGCAGCTGCTGCCGAATGGCGCGCTGCACCTCGTCTTGTCGGTCAAAATCGACGTTGTCGGCCATGTGGGTGCGCACGAGCAGCGCCTGGTAATGCGGGTGCCGGTCGATGCCGAGTTGCTGCAGCGCGCCGTCGATGCGCTCGTGCGAGCCAAATCGGCCCAGTAGCAGGTCGTGCACGGTGTTGTTGTTTTGGTAGAACAGCTTCTGCTTGATGGCGTTTTGCTTGAGGATCTCCATCTGCATCAGGCTCACGATATTCTCGACGGCCATGATGTCGAGTTGGGAGAGCTCGCGGTCTCCATTGTGGACGATCAGGTAATAGTCGATCCCATCGGAGCTGGGAATGCGAACGGCCAGGGCCCGTTCGGTGGTGCTGCGTCCATCGGCCTCGCCTTCGCGCTCGTAGATGAGCCGTGCATCGAAGTACGCATGCGTCTGGTAGATGCTCGGATCGCGCCGCTTGAACGAGTAGGCGGAAAACGCGCAGCGCTCGGTGCTGGTGCCAAAACGGCGATCCCGCGCGGTGTCCAAGTACGAGACATCCGCGCGCAGTAGGTTTTTCAGGGCTTCGAGGATGTCGGAAATCGAGGGCTGGCGCAGCGCCAATGACATGGTGCGGCGATGCATGTCGAAGAACCGATTCAGCAGCGTGAGATTGGAGTCGAGTATATGCCCCAGAACGTCGAGCATGATCGACTCATATTTGACATGTGGGGACAGCTGGATGAGCGGCAAGTCGAAATCGTTGCACAGATCGATGACGGTCGCCGGCGCCTGGGCGAGGAGCCTTTCGGGTTTGAAGGCCAGCGCGCTGATGCCGATTCCGGCCATGGTGCGAAAGAACAGCGCAAGCTCGCCAGCTGAGAGGTGCTCAAGTGCATAGAAGCTCGTGATGATGAGTTGACCGCGCTTACCCCAATTCTCAATGTCGGTCGCTTCGAGCACCATGGCGCTCGAGATTTCATGAGTGAGTCCGGCGCGGCCCGCAATGACCGTGCTGTCTGCAAACGAGGGCAGCATGAGTGCGTCTTGGACGAACACGGCGGGCTCCTTTCTCATCGTAAGGAGTATAAGCGCCACTTGTTACGGGGCTGTTTCTCATCTGGATAAAGAACGGCAGGCAACTTTAGCCGCCAAGGACATGCACGGGCGGGGGCCGCTTGTTTGAATAAACAATGACGCAATGGCCGAGCTGGCGCATGCCGCCGCACCCGGGACGCGCGCGTGAGCGACGGCTCGGTCACATGAGTTCCAACATAAGGAGGAGTGCGATGCTGCAGACAGTGGTCAAGCAAAACTCGTATCAGGACTCCATCAACCTGATGCTGCTGACCAACAAGATCAACACGCTCGACGGCGTGATTCAGAGCCAGATCATGATGGGCACCGACGCGAACAAGGACATCTATCGTGCCGCCGGCCTGCTGACGCCCGAGGCCGAGGCCGCCGCGCCGAGCGACATGGTCATCGTGGTCGAGGCCGACGGCGAGGACATCATGGACACGGTGCTCGCCGAGACCGAGGCCTTCCTGGCCGACCTCTCCACCAAGAAGGAGGCCGCCGGCGCCCCCGCCGAGGCCACGAGCTGGGAAGAGGCCATGGCCATGCTGCCCGATGCGAACATGGCGCTGTTCTCCATCCCTGGCGAGTACGCCGCTCCCGAGTTGGAGCGCGCGCTTGACCTGGGCCTCAACGTGTTCTCCTTCACCGACAACGTGCCGCTGGCCGACGAGGTGCGCCTCAAGCAGAAGGCTCACGAGAAGGGGCTGCTCTTCATGGGTCCCGACTGCGGCACTGGCGTCGTGTCCTCCGTGCCTGTGGCGTTCACGAACGTCATCAACCCTGGCAACATCGGCATCGTCGGCGCGTCCGGCACCGGCATCCAGGAGGTCACGTGCATGATCGACCGCCTGGGCGGCGGCTGCGTGCACGCCATCGGCACCGGCGGCCGCGACCTCAACGAGCAGGTCGGCGCCGTGACCGTCAAGGACGCCATCGTTGCCCTCGAGCATCACGATCCCACCGACGTCATTTGCGTCATCTCCAAGCCGCCGGCGCCCGCCGTGCGCGACGAGGTCGTTGACCTGCTCGAGAAGTGCGAGAAGCCGGTTGTCGCCATCTTCATCGGCGAGAAGCCCGAGGCCCATGTGGGCAAGGTGCACCTGGCGCATACGCTCGAGGAGGCCGCCCGCATCGCCGTCGATCTGGCGAACGGCGAGGCCGTCAAGAAGAACTACCTCGAGCCGCTCGACCTTGCTGTGGAAGCGGCGCTGCCTGAGGACAAGACCGTGATCGGCCTGTACTCCGGCGGCACCCTGGCCGGTGAGGCCGCGATGATGATCACCGAGGCGCTTGAGCTCGGTTCCATCATCAAGGAGGACGGCTACATGCTGCGTCACGGCGGCTACGACGTCATCGACCTTGGCGACGACGTGTATACCCAGGGCCGCCCGCACCCCATGATCGACCCCGAGGTCCGCATCCGCATGATGCGCGACTACGCCTCCAAGGCCACCACGGGCGTCATCGTGTTCGACTGCGTGCTCGGCTACGGTTGCCATCCCGACATGGCCGCCGAGCTCGCCCCGGTGATTGCCGAGTGCATCGAGACGGCCCGTGCCGATGGGCGCGAGCTGCACTTCGTGGGCACCGTCGTGGGCACCCACAACGACCCGCAGGACTACGACCGCTCCGTCAAGCTGCTTGAGGATGCCGGCGCCATCATGGAGCCGAGCAATGCCATGGCCGTTCGCGCCGCCCTCGCCTTCAAGGGCGTCGACTTCACCGAGGCCGATCGCGAGGTCGTGCCGTACGAGGTCAAGGACGCAAGCCCGCTTCCCGAGCCGTCCGAGGCCGTCATGGAGCTGCTGACGTCCAAGCCGCGCGTCATCAACGTGGGCGTGGAGAGCTTCAACGACCCGCTGCGCGCCTATGGCGCCGAGAGCGTCCAGTACACCTGGAAGCCCAAGGCCGGCGGCAACAAGCGCATGATTCACCTGCTCAACGAGCTGGAGAAGGTCGAGGGCATCGATGAGGCCAACGCCCGCATCTGCGAGCGCTTCCGCGAGTCCCAGCCCGTGCTGGTGGACGTCGTGCCTGCCAAGACCGTCATCCCCGAGCTGAACCGCGCACAAAAGACGCTGCTCCACGCCGGCCCGCCGATTTGCTGGGAGAACATGCAGGGCCCGATGAGGGGTTCGTGCATCGGTGCCGCGTTGTTCGAGGGCTGGGCGTCCACCGAGGAGGAGGCGCTCGCGCTGCTCGAGGCCGGCGAGGTCGAGTTCATCCCGTGCCACCACTGCCACGCCGTTGGCCCCATGGGCGGTATCACCTCCGCCAACATGGCGGTGCTCGTGGTGCGCAACCTGGCCGACGACACGGTGGCCTACTGCACCATGAACGAGGGCATCGGCAAGGTGCTGCGCTTCGGCGCCTACAGCCAGGAGGTCGTCGATCGCCTGCACTGGATGGCCGACGAGCTCGGCCCGGTGCTCGCATCTGCACTCAAGCTGTCCGACGGCGGCATCAACCTCAACGTGCTCATGGCCCGCGCCATCACCCAGGGCGACGAGTTCCACCAGCGCAACATGGCCGCCACGCTCAACTTCTTGAAGGAGGTCGCGCCGCTCATCGTCAAGACCGACGCGAGCGAGGACGCCAAGCAGCGCGTCATCCAGTTCCTGGCCGACACCGACCAGTTCTTCCTGAACGTCATGATGGCCACCGGCAAGTCCATCGTGGATTACGTGCGCAAGGACGTCGAGGGCTGCGTGGTGTCCACCATGACCCGCAACGGCTACGAGTTCGGCGTGCGCGTGTCCGGCTTGGGCGACGAATGGTTCACCGCCCCGGTCAACACGCCGGTCGGCCTGTACTTCACGGGCTTCACCGCCGAGGACGGCTGCCCGGACAACGGTGACTCCGCCATCTGTGAGACGGTCGGCGTGGGCGGCATGGCCATGGTGGCCGCGCCCGGCGTCACGCGCTTCGTGGGCGCCGGCGGTTTCGAGGACGCCCTCAACATCTCCAACGAGATGGAGAAGATCTGCGTCACCCACAACCCCAACTGGGCCATCCCGACGTGGGACTTCAAGGGCGCGTGTTTGGGCATCGACATCCGCAAGGTCGTCGAGACGGGAATCACGCCGATCATCAACACGGGCATCGCGCACAAGCAGGCTGGTATCGGCCAGGTTGGCGCCGGTACGGTCCGCGCCCCGCTGGCGTGCTTCGAGAAGGCGCTCGAGGCGTACTGCGCCAAGCTGGGCATCGAGTAGGCGTTCGAGATGACGGGAGGAGCGCACATAGCCGTAGCGTCGGTGAGCAGCTACGTGCTCACCTGGGCCGGCGTTCGTGCGGCAGGTGAGGTGCACAGCGTGTTCAGCACGAGCTTCAACATCGAGCTCGCCGGGCACCTGCTGCATGTCGGTTCCGCCGACAGTCCGCATTCCTGCCTAGGGATGCAGCTTGCCCCTGATGCCATGGTCGCGCTCCTCACGTCCGTCCGTCCGCACGACGTGGTGCAGCTGCGCGACATGCGCGTGCGTATCTACAGTCGCGCGGGCACCACCGAGCTCGATATGTCGTCCGCGCCCGTGGAGGATACGCGCTTTGTGAATCTGCCACGGCTCGAGCCCATTGCATCGGGTGCCGATGCCGCGCTGGGGCGCATGCTTGCCGAGCGCGACCTGCATTCGCACATCGGTCTGCCGTGGCCCGGCCGCTCGGATGCCGCGGTCACGGATTTGGCGCGTTTTTCCGTGGCATGCCTGATGGAGGGCCGTGGCGGCTTGAGCGAGCGCGATGCGGTGCGTATTGAGGCGGCGGCGCGTGGCATGCGCGCCGCGGTGGCGTACCTGGTAGGCCGCGGCCTGGGGCTCACGCCATCGGGCGATGACGTGCTCTGCGGGTTTGGCTGCGGGCTCTCCCTGGTGGCCGGCGCCGCGTCGGATGGCGTTGCCCTGTTTTGTCGCGAGGTGCTGCAGGCGAGCCGGGACGCGACCACGACGGTGTCCATGGCGTATCTGTCCGCCATGGCGGCCGGGTATGCCAACCGGGATTATCTGGAGCTCGCGTGCGCGCTTGCAGATGGTACACCGACGCGGGCGGCACGCGCCATCGACCGGATCCTCGGCGTGGGCCACACCTCCGGGGCCGACGGCCTGTTGGGATTCGCGGCAGCGTTTGGCTGCCTCATGTAACCGCGGCTGGCGTGCTTTGCGCGTCACCGGCCGCAAGATTCAAGAAAGGAATGCTCATGGCAAAGGCAAAGAAAAAGATGGATGTCACCATCTTATTGCTGATTTCCATGGTGGCCGCCGTTATCGCCGGCCTTATCGGCGGGGAGGCGATGTCGAACATCCAGTTCATCGGCGACATCTTCTTCCGCCTGATCCAGATGTCCATCCCGATCTTCGTGCTGGCCACGGTCATCAAGTCCGTGGGCGGCCTGACCCCGCAGACGCTGCAGGGCATCGGGCTTAAGGGCGTCGTGATCTTCATCGTGTCCTCGGGCATCGCCGCCGCCCTCGGCATCCTGCTGGGCGTGGTGTTCCAGCCCGGTGTGGGCGCGGGCACCGACGCCGTGATGGCCAACGCCAATTACGAGGGCGAGGCCACGGCGATGATGACCATCCAGGACACGTTGACCGGCTTCTTCGGCAACAACATCGTCGCGTCGCTGTCGAACGGCTCGATGATCCAGATCATCGTGTTCGCCGTTGCGCTCGGTTTGGTCATCAGCTTCTGGCGTCATGAGCACGATGGCAAGTGCATGGTGTACGACCTGCTGTGCGAGGTGTCCGACCTGCTGCTCAATATCATCCGCGCCGTCATGAAGTTCGCGCCCATCGGCATCTTCTGCTATGTGTCGTCCATGGTCGGTTCTGTGGGCATGGAGGTGCTCGTCCCGCTGGGCAAGTACTTCCTGGTCATGATCTTGGGCATGCTTATCATGTTCGTCGCCTACTTCATCGTGTGCGGCCTGTATTGCCGCGTGAGCCCCATCAAGCTCGCCATGAAGATGGCCCGCACGCTCGTGACCGCGTTCACCACGATCTCCTCTGCCGTCACGCTGCCCACCGCCATGGAGGATGCCAAGAAGAAGATCGGTATTCGCCCGGATGTCGCCGACGTGCTGCTGCCGCTGGGCGTGCCGCTGAACTCCAACGGTGTTGCCATTCACATGACCGTCGACGCCCTGTGCATCGCGCAGCTCTACGGCATCACGTTCGGCCCGGCCGAGCTGCTGACCTGCTGGGTCATCTGCACCATGATCTCGTTCGTGAACGCCGCCACTCCGGGTGCCTCCCTGGTGTCTCTCACCATGATGGTCCCGGCCCTTGGCCTGCCGATCTCCTCCATCGGCATCTTTGGTGGCCTGGAGTACCCGACCGGCGCCTGCCGCACCCCGCTGAACGTGGGCGGCGACGTGTTTGCCGCCATGCTCGTGGCTGGCCCCGACGGCATCGATCACGATATCTTCGACGGCAAGAAGGAGTACGTCGAGGCCGAGTAGCGCCCCGACGTGCGCCGCGATGCCTCCTACCTAACCTTTCGCGGCGCGCTTCCGCTTGCCTTTCTCGTTTCGGCGCCCGCCGGCTTGTCTCCCATTGCTAAGGCTGGCGGGCGCCAACGTGCTATCCCGCTTATCTGCGGCGAGGCTGGTCCCCACTCGGACCTAAAAGCCTTGGGCCGCGCACGGCATGTGCGTGCGCGGCGGCCATCTGCGCAATGGGGCGCATGTGGCGTGTTTACCAGCCTATACGGGGTAGAGTGGTATCCCCATAGGATGTGATTACATGGCAAAGTCAACGGACGTGCCGGCCCGCACGGCGCGCTACAACCCAACGGTCGCCATGGTCATCGCCATGGTTGCCGGCGTGGGCGCGGGTTTTGTGTTCGGGTCGACCATGAACGGCATCAAGTTTATCGGCGACATCTTCTTTCGGCTTATCCAAATGTGCATGGTGCCGTTTGTGATGTGCCAGATCATCGAAGCGGTAGGCGGTCTCACGCGCCGTCAACTGTCTGGCATGGGCGCCAAGGCGTGCATGGCGTTCTTGGTATCCTCGCTGTTGGCATCGGCGTTTGGCATGCTGGCTGCTGTCGTGTTCAAGCCTGGCGCGGGTCTTGCCGATACGGCGCTCGTGCAGCAGGCCACGACCGATCTTGAGGCGACGGCGATTTCGATCCAAGATACGATCACCGGGTTTTTCACGACGAATATCTTTACAGCGATGGCCGAGGGCTCCATGGTTCCTTGTATCGTGTTTGCCGTGTTCTTCGGGCTCGGTATCAGCATGTACCAGGAGCGTCACGGCGGATCTTGCGTGATTTACTGCGCGGTGCTCGAAATCAACGAGGTGCTGCTGTCCATCATCCGCCTGGTGATGAACATCGCGCCGATTGGCATCTTCTGCTACGTCTCGGCCTCCATCGGCTCGCTGGGGCTGGAGATTTTGGTGCCCATCGGCAAGTACATCTTGGTGCTGGCCGCCGCGACGCTTGTGTTTACCATCGGATGGATCGCGGTGGTGTGCACGCGTTGCGGCCTGTCGCCGGTGCGCCTCATTACAAAGATGGTGCCGATGTCGGTTATGGCGGCGGCGACCATTTCCTCGGCGGTCACGCTGCCGCTTGAGATGGAGGATGCCAAGCACAAGATCGGCATCAGGGCGGATGTGGCAAACCTCGTGCTGCCGCTCGGCGTGCCGCTCAATTCCAACGGAAGCGCTCTGCACATGGCGGTGACGGCGGTGTTCGTCTCGCAGATGTACAACATGGAGTTTGCGGGTTCGGAGCTCATGCTGGTGTGCGTCATTGCGTGGCTGCTTTCGCTGGCCAATGCGGTGGCGCCTGGGGCGACGCTCATCTCGCTCACGATGCTCATGCCGGCGCTGGGGCTGCCCCTGGAGGCCGTGGCGATTCTGGGTGGCCTGGAGTACATCGTGGCGGCCATCCGCACGACGCTGAATGTGAACTCCGATGTATTTTGCGCCCTGCTGGTGGCAAAGAGCGAGGACGCCATTGCGTATGAGGTGTTCAACGAATAGCTGTGGTGGGGAGTCGGTGCGTTCGGCGCCAGTGAGCGCGGTATCGGCGATTTCAATAGTTTTGTGTCCATTTCTCTGAGTTGGTCCATACGCTCGGCAAACGCCGGGCGCACGAAAAGGAGGTACTTTTCATGTTGGTGCAACGCGACGAACTGAAACAGTTGATGAAGAAGAAGTTCATGGCGGCGGGCATGCACGATGACCATGCAGATGACATGGCCGAGGTTCTTGCCTGGTCGAGCGAGCGCGGATTGCACAGCCACGGCGAAGTCCGCGTCGAGTACTACACCGAGCGCATCTCCAAGGGCGGTATGACCATCGACCCCAAGGTGAGCTGGGAGCAGACCGGCCCGTGCACGGCTGTGCTCGATGCCGATAACGGCTGCGGGTATCCGTTTGCCATCGAGGGCATGCGCCGTGCTATCGAGATGGCGCGCGAGAACGGTATCGGCTTTGTGGGCGTGGCGAACGTTTCGCACACGGGCGCCATTGGGTATTACACCGAGATGGCGGCCAAGGAAGGCATGATTGGCCTGTCCTGCACGCAGTCCGACCCCATGGTCATCCCGTACGGCGGCGCCGAGCCCTTTTACGGCACCAACCCGATTGCGCTGGCCGCGCCGACCTCCGATGGGCGCATCGTCAGCTTTGATATGGCAACCACGGTGCAGGCATGGGGCAAGATTTTGGATGCCAAGAGCGCTGGACGCTCGATTCCCGAGGGCTGGGCGGTCGATGAGGACGGTTCGCCCGTGACCGACCCGCACAAGGTCAACGCGCTCGTGGCGATTGCCGGTCCCAAGGGCTATGGCCTCATGATGATGGTCGATATCCTGTCCGGTGTTCTTTTGGGCGTGCCCGCCGGCAAGCACGTGAGCTCTATGTACCATGATTTGTCCGAAGGCCGGCGCCTGGGGCATCTGAATGTCGCCATCAACCCTGATTTCTTCTGCGGTGGCGATGCCTTCCGCCAGCATATGACCGAGGTGATCGATGAGCTGAACGCAGTCAAGCCGGGCGTTGGCTTCGATAAGGTCTACTGGCCTGGCGAGCGCGCCCAGATGCGGATCCAGGCCACTCGGGACGCCGGCGGCATCGAGATCGTGGACGAGATTTACGACTACCTGATCTCCGATGACCTGTGGCGCCACAGCTGGGATCACAAGAACCGATTCGCGGAATAGCGCGCCCGGCGCACTTCACCTTGCTAACGGATGCGCATAATCGTGCAACATGTTGTACGTAAATGGATAGATATACGGTCATAGCCGCCGTGGTATACAGAGGTTTACGGCGCGTCCGCTATGGAGGAGTGATGGTTTAGATAAGGTGTATATCCTCGTGGTTCTTACGTTCATCGGCAAAAACCAGCCGTTCACCTATAGAATCAAAACGACCATTCCCGAATGGGGATGCTCAGGGTATATTGCATAAAGTACGACAGCTGATGAATAATCAGACCGTCATAGAGAGAAAAGAGGAAGCTATGTCCAAGCCTTATGGCAAGCCCGACCGCATCGTCGTCGCCCTCGGCGGCAACGCCCTCGGCGATACTCCCGCCGAGCAGATCGAGAAGGTCAACCACGCCGCTCATGCCCTCCTGGGCCTCATCGAGCAGGGCAACGAGATCATCATCACCCACGGCAACGGCCCGCAGGTCGGCATGATCCAGAACGCCTTCGCCGCCGCCCACGACGCCATCGGCACCCCCTCCATGGACCTGCCCGAGTGCGGTGCCATGTCCCAGGGTTACATCGGCTACCACCTGCAGCAGGGCATCGGCCGCGAGATGCACAAGCGCTATAAGCGTTGGCACGCCGCCACCGTCGTCACCCAGATCGAGTGCGATCCCGACGATCCCGCGTTCGCCAATCCCACCAAGCCCATCGGCCCCTTCTATACCGAGGAGCAGGCCAAGGAGATCATGGCGGAGAACCCCGAGATGACCTTCGTCGAGGACTCCGGCCGTGGCTGGCGTCGCGTCGTGGCCTCCCCGGATCCCAAGAAGATCGTCGAGGCCGACTCCATCCTCAACCTGCTCGACAACGAGTTCATCGTCATCGCCTGCGGTGGCGGCGGCATCCCCGTCGTCCGCGACTACGAGAACAAGGGCTGCTACAAGGGCGTGGCCGCCGTCATCGACAAGGACATGGGCGGCGAGCTCCTCGCCGAGGACTGCTCCGCCGACGTCCTGTTCCTGCTGACCGCCGTCGAGCACGTCGCCATCAACTTCGGCAAGCCCAACCAGGAGGAGCTCGAGGAGCTCACCGCCGACGAGGCCGAGAAGCTCGCCGACGAGGGTCAGTTCGGCAAGGGCTCCATGGAGCCCAAGGTCCGCGCCGCCATCAAGTTCGCTCGCTCCCGCAAGGGCCGCACCTGCATCATCGGCGCCCTGGACAAGGCCGCCGAGACCATGGCCGGCCTTTCCGGCACCCGCATCACGGGTTAAGAACCCTGCCTTTGCGGCTGTACAACAACCTCTCTCCTCTGGACGCCCCGGCCCTGCCCCGGGGCGTCCCCCCCCCCTTTACGGCTGGCAGTTCGGGGACGGGGTCGTTTCTGCATGCGGGCTTCGGCAGGGCTTTCGGTGCCTGGGGCCCGACGCGCGGTCGCGCGGTCGCGGCGCGGTGCTTCGGTGTCGGTAAATCATGATTTACCGACACCGAAATGCCGATTTGGGCGAATCGATCACGCTAAATCATGATTTAGCGTGATCGACGCGTGGCGTGTGGGGCGTGTGGGGACGCATCCGGGATCGCAAGCTACTTGCTGCTGAGGGGTGCCTTCCGCAGAGATCGCCCCAGCACCAGGAAGAGCCTCCTCGTCTGGGAAGCCCCCTGCGCCCAGAACGTGCCTGCGCCCAGGGAGTCCTTGCACCAGGGGCGCCCTTGCATGCGGAAGAGCCCCTGCATCCAGAAGACCCCCTGCATCCTGAATGCGCCTGCACCAGGAGTGCGCCTGCACCAGGAGCGCCCCTGCACCAGGAGCGCCCCTGTGGCCAGAAAACCCTTGCAGCCGGAAAACCCCTACGCCCAGAAGGCCCAGCAGTTGGCAGTTTGCCCGACGAGCTGCTGGATGCCCCAGCGGCGCGTGCTGTTGAGAGCGCTGTTGGGGTCGCACACCTCCACCATGCCCCGGTCGTCAATCCCGGCGAGCACAATGTAATGGCCGATGTTGGTGAAATCTCCGGGCTCGACGCTGCAAATGACGGGCATGCCCTGCTCGAGCGCCTGCGTGATTGATGAGCGCGTAACGGGGATCGCGTGCGACTGCAGCCCCAGCTGCGCCGCCCCCTTCGTCATGAACGCCCATTCGGTGGCGCCGGTGGGCGCATAGCCTCCAGCGTCGGCAAATGCCGCCATCGAGCCGGGATCGAGGTCGGTGCGGCCGGTGAGCCCCACATACACCATGGTGAGAGCCGTGGGTCCGCAGCCGTTTTGGCGAACGGTTCCGCCGCCGTACGGAAGCTCGGCCCATGCGGCGTCAATTTGATAAAGATGCGGAATGGCGCCGCTTGTCCAGGACTCGCGCGGTGTCGAGATGGGTGCCGCGCCCGCTCCGAGCGAGGCGGGGTGGACACGTTGCTGCTCCTGCAGATCGCGCTTCTGCTGCTCGGCGGTTCGCTCGGCCTCTTCGCGCACAGTTTGCTGCCATGATGAGAAGCTCGCATAGACGCCTGCGACAACAACAAGAAGGCACAGCGCGAACAGGGCAAGGCGCGTGGCTCGCAGATGCGGTGTTCGTGCCGTGCCGCGGTGCGCGGTGCGGCACCGTGTGGTTTCGCCCCGTGTGCCGCGGCATCGCATCGCGTGGCGACGCGCGGTGCCATGCCGTGTGGTGCCACGGCGAGCACTACCGTGGTTCGCGGCGGGCGAGCGATGCGGCGCTCGATCACATGAGGCGGCGATGCGGTGAGTGGGGCCGAGCGAGGGATCGACGCGATGGGTAGGGCGATTCGAGGGGTGTGCGCCCTGTGCGCCGCGCGCACCCCGCGCGGGCTGTTCGTCCCATGCGTCATGTTCGGCACACGCACGCCTTGGGGATCCGTCATGTCGTGCCGAGGCGAGTTGCGCGCTGCGCCCCGTTCGCTGTGTGCCGCTTCGTGCATCTCCGTAGGCCGCTGGACGCGCCTCTATGCGCGGCGCCGTATCATATGCCCGCCCGCATCTGCTGCCGTCGGCTTTGCCGGCGCCAGCGCCACGCGGATGCTGCGGCCCCTCACAAGACATGGCACCTCCCTCACGTCGTCCGTTCATTGCAGTAATCGTACCCCATTGCAGTGCGTATCACCTGCACCGGCCGCTTATCCGAAAAACGGCACCGCTCGTCTGCGCACGCATTCCACCTATCGAATTGGGTCGTCGTCTGCGTGCGCAAGACCGTACACTTCTAACCCAAGAGCTCTCCGCAGCCACGCGCTCGGAGGAAGAGGGGAGGGCGCGCGATGCACCGCGCGGCCCGCAACACAGAAAGGAGGCACGCTATGGCGGATGCAGCCACGTCGGTCGAGCAGGGCGGCATGAAGAAGACCCTATCGCTGTGGAACTTCTTTACCATCGGCTTTGGCGCCATCATCGGTACCGGTTGGGTGCTGCAGGTTGGCGACTGGATGGTCGTTGGCGGCGGCCCGGTTCCCGCGATGATCGCATTCCTTCTGGGCGCCATCGCCCTAGTGCCCATCGGGGCGGTGTTTGGTGAGCTCACGGCCGCCATTCCGGTTTCCGGCGGTATCGTGGAGTACGTCGACCGCACCTTCGGCCATACGGCGTCCTACATCACCGGATGGCTGCTGGCGCTGGGCAACGGCATCCTGTGCCCGTGGGAGTGCATCGCCATCTCCACGCTGGTGTCGGATATGTTTGGCAGCCTGCCGGGGCTTGGATGGCTCACGTCCATCAAGCTCTACACCATCATGGGCGCCGACGTGTACCTGTTCCCGACGCTGATCGCGCTGGGCTTTGCCTGCTACGTGATTTACCTCAACTTCCGCGGCGCCAGCTCGGCCGCCAAGCTGCAGGCGTTCCTCACCAAGGCGCTGCTGTGCGGCATGCTGCTCGCCATGGGCGTGTCCATCTTCACCGGCTCCCCGAGCAACGCGATGCCCGTGTTCTCGCAGGTCTCCGGCGCGGGCGGCGGCGTGGCTGCCACCGAGAGCGGCAACCTGCTCGCCGGCATCGTGAGCGTCTTGGTTCTCACCCCGTTCTTCTACGCGGGCTTCGACACCATTCCCCAGCAGGCCGAGGAGGCCGCCGAGGGCCTCAACTGGAACAAGTTCGGCAAGATCATCTCCCTTGCCCTGCTTGCCGCCGGCGGCTTCTACATGGTGTGCATCTACTCCTTTGGCACCATCCTCCCCTGGGATGAGTTCGTCTCCCAGCCGGTCCCGGCCCTCGCGTGCCTCAAGAACATCAACATGATCCTCTACATCGCCATGCTCGTCATCGCGACGTTGGGGCCTATGGGTCCGATGAACTCCTTCTACGGCGCCACGAGCCGCATCATGCTCGCCATGGGCCGCAAGGGCCAGCTGCCCGAGAAGTTCGCAGAGGTTGACGAGAAGTCTGGCGCGCCCAAGCTCGCCTGCGTGGTTCTCGCCGCCATCACCATCGTCGGTCCGTTCCTGGGCAAGAACATGCTCATCCCGCTGACCAACGTCTCGGCCCTCGCGTTCATCTTCTCCTGCACCATGGTCGCTCTTGCGTGCTTCAAGATGCGCTACACCGAGCCCGACCTGCCCCGCCCCTACAAGGTCCCCGGCGGCAAGATCGGTATCGGCCTCGCCATCGCCGCCGGCGCCATCATCATCGGCCTGCTTGTCCTGCCCTTCAGCCCTGCCTCGCTCGACATGGTCGAGTGGTCCATCGTGATCGGCTGGCTGGTCATCGGCCTGGCGCTCATGGCCTTCACCAAGGCGCGCTCCAAGTAGCGCCTGCCCAAGGCGGTGATGCGCGAAAAGCCGGCTGCCGGCTCGCGAGCGCGTCATCGCTTGGGGACATCGCCCCCACGCGGCGGGCTTTCTCAAGGCCTGTCTTTGCGGAAGGCCCGCCGCCTCCTCTTCTCTCGTGGCATTGCCCGGCCGTGCACGTACCCCGTGCGGCCGGGTGCCGATAGCCAATCCATCGTTCCAAAAGGAGGAACATCATGGGTAAGAAGTATGCAATCGTTGGCGGCAAGCTCATCGACGGCACCGGTGCCGAGCCGGTCGAGAACTCCCTCGTACTCGTGGACGAGAACGGCAAGATCGAGTACGCCGGCGCCCATCAGGACACCCCCGAGGGCTACGAGGTCATCGACGCCGCCGGCAAGACGGTCATGCCCGGCCTGATCGACACCCACCTGCACTTCTCCGGCAACCTCACCGACGATGACACCGACTGGGTCATGCAGCCGCTGCTCGAGAAGCAGGCCGTCGCCGTCAAGCAGGC
>CAUWJG010000045.1:0-14882 GCA_963559095.1 uncultured Collinsella sp.
CCATATTTTGAACACGATGGGGCGCGCCGGTATGACCGTGCGCGCCGCTTCTGTGCATGCCGTATTGACCTTCAGGCTACTTGCAGAGCGCCAGGGCGGCCTCGTCGGCCACGACCACGCAGTTGGGATGCAGCTGCAGGATGGAAGCCGGGCACTTGGGGTCGATGGGACCGAAGCACATATCGTGCACAGCCTGGGCCTTCTTCTCGCCGTTGGCCACCACCAGCACCATGCGAGCGTTCATGATGGTCTGGATGCCCATGGTATAGGCCTGGCGCGGCACGTCCTCGATGTTGTCGAACAGGCGGCTATTGGCCTCGATGGTGCTCTCCGTGAGGTCCACGCAGTGCGTGCCCTTGGGGAACACGTCGGCAGGCTCGTTGAAGCCAATGTGCCCGTTGTTGCCAATGCCGAGCAGCTGCAAATCGGTATAGCCGGCAGCCTCGACCATGTCGTCGTACTCTGAGCAGGCCGCATCGGCATCGGGGTTGGAGCCATCCGGCACATGCGTGGCGGACGCGTCGATATTCACATGATTGAACAGGTGCTCCTGCATGAAGTAGTGATAGCTCTGCGGATCGTCGTGCGTCAGGCCGCGATACTCGTCCAGGTTGTAGGTGCTCACCTGCGAAAAATCAAGGTCGCCCTGCTTGTAAAGCTCAACAAGACGCTCGTAGGCGCCGATCGGCGTGGAACCGGTGGCCAGGCCCAACACGCAATCGGGCTTCATGATCACCATCGACGCCATGATGTTTGCCGCCTTGCGGCTCATGTCCTCATAGTCGTTTGCGTGGATAATCTTCACGATGCGCTCCTTTCGATGTGCAACCGGATGCCCCGGTATGCGGCCCGCGCATGGACCGCGACGATAAGAGACGCGTGGCATCCAGGGCGAAGCCGCGCAGAACGAAATATCCGTTACGTCGAGGCCCCTGCCCGTCCGCAACGGCTTGGGCAAAATGCCCAAGACGCATCTATATTGCCATGAAAGCGTCTTGCAATACAAGCGCGACGGCACATGTGATCCGTAACAAAAAACGCGGGAACCCCGCGCCCGCGCCTAGTGACCCTTCACGGTCACGAGCTCATCGAGCTCGGCGACCGCCTCGCCCACATGGCCTTTAATGCTATCGAACTCCACCGAATTGCAGATGAGAATCGGAGCGACCGAATCGAAGCCCTCCGCCTCGATGGCCTCACGATCGAACTCGATCAAGACGTCACCCTGCGACACGGTATCCCCCACCGAAGCGTGTACTTTGAAATGCCGTCCACCCAACTGCTCGGTATTAAGGCCAATGTGGATCAGGACGTCCAAACCATCGCAGGTGTGAAGTGCCACAGCATGACCGGTGGGAAAAATGGCCTCGATCTTGGAATCGGCCGGAGCGATGACGCGCGCGCCTGACGGCTGAATTGCCACACCCTGGCCCAACAAGCCCTTCGCAAACAGTTGATCTTGCACATCCGAAAGGGCTATCACGTTGCCCGCAAGCGGCGCCAGCAAGGTGCTGCCACGACCATTCACGCCAAGTGACTTAAGGAAGCTTCCGAACATTAAACCCTCCGTTACATTTCCTTCACCTATCCTAGCGTAAAACGGAGTTTGTGGATACCGTTCACCAACCAAAAGCATCCGTTCGCCTGTCAGCTCTTTACAAACAGGCGCCTTTCACGGTATACGGCGCATCGGCACAAAAAAGGACCCGCCACCATGGGCGGGTCCCAATGCATGCAAGATGCCAGTACCAGAGCTTAGCGCTTGGAGAACTGAGGCGCGCGGCGGGCCTTCTTGAGGCCGTACTTCTTGCGCTCGACAACGCGGGCGTCGCGGGTGAGGAAACCGGCGCGCTTGAGGTCGGCGCGGTAGTCGCCAGCCTCGAGCAGGGCGCGGGCGATGCCCAGGCGCAGAGCGCCGGCCTGACCGGTGATGCCGCCACCATCGCACAGGGCGATGACGTCGAAGGAGCCGAGGGTGTCGGTCACCTTGAACGGGGCGAGAGCGTCCTCAACGAGCTGATGACGGCCGAAGTACTCCTCGGCATCGCGCTTGTTGATGGTCACCTTACCGGTGCCGGGGACGATACGGACACGAGCAACGGCGTTCTTGCGACGACCGGTGCCGTAGTAAACAACGGTGTTCTCAGCCATCTTTTAGCCCTCCAGCTCGATCTTGACGGGGTTCTGAGCAGCGTGCGGGTGCTCGGTGCCAGCGTAGACCTTGAGCTTGGTCAGCTGCTTGCGGCCGAGAGTGGTCTTGGGGAGCATGCCGCGAACAGCGCGCTCGACAACCTTCTCCGGGTGCTTCTCCATAGCCTGGCGGAAGGACTCCGCCTTGAGGCCGCCATTGTAGCCGGAGTGACGGTAGTAGGTCTTGTGGTCGGCCTTGTTGCCGGTAAGCTGGACCTTATCGGCGTTGATGACAACCACGAAGTCACCGCAGTCGGAGTTGGGCGTGAACTGGGGCTTGTTCTTGCCGCGCAGGATCTTGGCAACCTGGGCAGCGAGACGGCCCAGCGTGGCGCCCTCGGCATCGATGAGGACCCAGTTGCGGGCAACCTCACCCTGCTTGGCGTAGTGAGTCGATTTCGAAATCACTTTTCCTCCATGTACAGTACGTGTCTTAACAGAGTTTTCACGGGGCTCTGTAAAGTAACCTGTCAATAATACCGCCCGCACAGGCAAAGTCAACGCACAAACGGCACCTGAGCAGAAGTTCTGCACAGGTGCCGCCACGATTGACGCCAGCTCAGCCCAGCCGTGCGGATGGCCGCCTAGTTCATAGGGCCATGAGACGAACGCGCGAAGGAGCGGATCGCCTCGAGTTGACGCGTGGCCTGCTGCCGCCCTTGGATATAAAGATCGAGCAGCTTGGCGGGATCGTGCTCGATATGCCCCACCTCGACGGGACGCTCCGGCGCGATGACCAAGGCGCGTCCCTGGCGCTCGTATTCCCAGATGTGCTCGCGCTGCTCGTTGTAGCGCGTGTGGCGTGTGGCGAGCGCATCCACCAAATAGGGATAGCCCGCATAGGCCGCCCGCGCCGCCGGCAGCAAATCATAGGGCCCCTTCTCATAGCTGCGCTCGCGCGTGAGCACCACAATTGCACGGTCGAAACCGGCCTGCTCAAGCGCATGTTCCACCGGCACCGAATCGGCTACGCCGCCATCCAGATACAGGTTGCCACCCAGCTCCACCGCCTGCGTCACCAGCGGCAGGGAGGTCGAGGCGCGAGCCATGTCGATATCGAGCACTGCGTTTTTCATCTCGAGGTAGGCGGCGGTGCCGAATACGACATCGGTTGCCACCGCGTACAGCGGCATCGGGTTGGACTCAAACGTCTCGTTATCAAAGGGGTCGAGGGTGTCCTGCACGTCGTTGAGCATGAAATCGTATCCAACGATGCTTCCGCTTGCGGCAAACGAGCGCGCGCCCATGTAGCGCGAATCGTTACAAAACGTCAGGTTCACGCGGTTCACGCGGCCAATCTGGCGCGATTTGAAGTTCATACCGTTGAGCGCGCCAGCTGACACGCCAAAGCAGGCGTCCGCCGTGATGCCATGCTCCATGAGCACGTCGAGCACGCCTGCCGTGAACTGGCCGCGAAAGCTGCCACCCTCAAGAATCAGCGCCGTACCCTTTGCGCCATGCCCCTGCGTCGCCGTGCTCTCCATGTGACACCCGCCAATCCCGTCGAGCGCCCAGTCCGGCTGGACGCTCGACGCATCTCCATCGTATGTTGTAGCTTGTACCACAAAGTCGCACCGCTCAAGCACACGACCGTCTCACACCGCGCTCGATACGTACGAAACAAGCCCCCTACCGCCAGGCCACGCTCGCCATCTCAACCAAGCGCTCGGCAAAATCGTACTGGTAGAGATTATCGTCTTTGAGCTGCACCCAGCCCGCGTCGCCGATGAGCGTCCGATCGAGCGAGACGCCGTACATCTGCTCGGCGCTCGCGCGTGTGAAGGTGTAGTAGTCCTCCTCGTTCGGCTCGTCTTGCTCCGTCACGGTGATCTCGATGGTATTCACCTCGGGAAAGACGCAGAACAACGCAGTCGCGTCATACGCGAGGGCCAGATCCACCGCGTCGCCCTCATAGGCCTCCGGAATCTCGCGAAACGCGAAAGCCAGCACATCCTCGCCACGAGTCACATCCAAATCGACAGCGTGCGCGCCCATTGGCAGCGCTGCCAGCAACGAGGCCACTTCGGTGGCATCGTCTTTTTTGATGGCCATATGAAGGAACGGCGTGAGGTCGGAAGGCGCTGCGTTCACGACTGAGGTGAGCGGCTCGCCCGCGCGCTCGCCATCGATGCGCGGCGTGCCATCCGCGTCAAAGGTGACGCCGGCATCGTCCATATCGAGCGCCACGCCACCGCCCGAGGTGCCCGTCGAACCCTGAGGCGCCGTTGGCCGCGCGGTGCCCGACTGGCCCTCCGCGCCACCGTTCACCTGCATCGATTGCGCACCCTCGTCAATCACCTCGTCGACGACAAAGCCGCCGATGAACCTGGCGCCAAGCACGATGAGCAGCAGCACCGCCACACAGGCACCCGCAATCCACGGCCATGCTTTGCGCTTGGTCACAGGTGCCATAGGCGTCTGCCCATCGCTCACCGCAGGCGCACCGCCCATACCGGGCGGGGTCGGGCCAGAGGCAGTAGCCTCCAGCGAGGTGGGGTCTGCAGCAACGCTCGCACCAGGCTCAGCGGCCTGGGCATCCTGCACCCCTGCATTCTGCACCCCTGCAGGTTGCACCTCGGCATGCGCGCTCGCCGGGTCGGCATCCTCCTCGCCGGCCAACACGTCATCCACGCTCGTGATGCTCTCCTTGGTACGGCGCAGCGCCTCGGCCTCAGATACGCCCTGCGCCACCAAATCCTCATAGCGGGCCATCAGGTTGCCGTAGATTTCCTCTTTAAGCTCGATATTCTCAGCCGTGAGCACCTTGCCTTGGAACAGGTGCTCAACATACATGCGCAGCTCGTTCATTTCGTTCCCCTATCCTGCTGCAAGAGCATGTCGATGACCCCTCGGACACGCACCCAGCGTTCAGTTGCCTCGTCCAGTTCCTGCAGACCGCTCACGGTCACGCGGTAATACTTGCGTCGCGCACCCTGGGTCTCGTCTCCCCAGTAGCTTTCCACAAATCCCTGCTGCTCCAAGCGCTTGAGGCTCGTGTACAGCGAGGGTTCCTTCATCTCGTATGCGCCTTGGCTACCGGCGGCGATCTCCTTCAGGATCTCGTAACCGTAGCTGTCGCCGCGCCGCAGCGTGCACAAGATGATGGCGTCGATATTGCCCCGAATCAGATCGCTCACGGCGTCTCGTGTGGCCACATGCGCCACCTCCCTTTCCACTCTCGACTATCTTTGCACCCACAATAGCATAAGTACTATGTGTGTCAAAGTACTATTTCTAGTATTTTATTGTGTGAGAGATGAGACAATTTCGGCGCACATCGGCACAAAAAGGCGGTCCGGCCACATGACCGAACCGCCTTCGCAAGCCCTGCTGGCGCGAGCGCATAGCACACGCCGTCTCGAGCAGAGGCAACCTGCGCCAAACGCCTGGAAACCCGCGCGACCGTCAGGCTGCCTTACACGTAAAATAGCACGTCATCGTAGGTGGGGACAGGCCAATAGTCGGCCGCCACGATCTCCTCCATCGCGTCCACCGCGCCACGCAGGCGCGCCATCGCCGGCGTCACCTCATGCGCATAGGCGTTTGCCTGCTGCTGCGCATCGGCGATGCCCTCAGCGCGCATGTGCACTGCATCGAGCTCTTTAATGGCATCGTTGATCTCGGTGATGCCCGTGCACAGCTCGTTTAGGGTATCCTGCTCCGCGCTCATCGCCGCCTCGGCCCCGGCGGCGCGAATCGTCTCCAGGCCCTTGGCGACCTTGGTGGCGTACGCGCTGATGACCGGGCGGTAGGTGCGACGCGCCTCACGCACCATGGTGGTGGCCTCGATGTTCATGAGCTTGTTGTACTTCTCGAGCTTCACCTCGTAGCGGCACACGGCCTCGGCCTCGGTGAGCACGCCCATCTCGGAGAAGAGCTTGAGGTTCTTCTCCGAGATGAAGGCGGGCAGCGCGTCGGCGGTGGTGCGGAAGTTGCACAGGCCGCGCGCGGCGGCCTCGTCGTGCCAAGCCTGCGAATAGCCATCGCCCGAGAACAGGATGCGGCGGTGCGCACGCAGATGCTCGGCGCAATACGCCAGCGCGCGCTCCTGGAAGTCCTCGCCCGCCGTGCCCTCCAGCGCGTCGGCGAAATCGCGCAGCGCCTGGGCAACTGCGGCATCGAGCACCATGTTGGAATCGGAGACGTTTGCCTCCGAGCCCACGGCGCGGAACTCAAACTTGTTATTGGTGAAGGCAAACGGGCTCGTACGGTTGCGGTCGGTGTTGTCCTGCTCCAGATCGGGAAGGACCACCGCGCCCAAATCGAGCGTATCAGTCGTGGCATGCACGGAGGCCTTGCCGTCCATGATCATCTCGACGACCTCGGTGAGCTGGTCGCCCAGGAAGATGGACACGATGGCCGGCGGCGCCTCGTCGGCGCCCAGGCGATGATCGTTGCCGCAGCTCGCCACCGACATGCGCAGCAGGTCCTGGTACTTGTCGACCGCCTCGATCACCGCGGTCAAAAACACGATGAACTGCAGATTCTCCAGCGGCGTATCGCCCGGATCGAGCAGGTTCTCATCGGCGGTGCCAAGCGACCAGTTGTTGTGCTTGCCACTTCCGTTGATGCCCTCGAACGGCTTCTCGTGCAGCAGGCACACCAGGTCGTGGCGGCTGGCGATGAGCTTCATCTTCTCCATGATGAGCAGGTTGTTATCCACCGCCTCGTTGAGCTCGGAGTACACCGGCGCCAACTCGTGCTGACAGGGGGCGACCTCGTTGTGCTTGGTCTTGGACGGAATGCCGAGCGCCCACAGCTCGTCATCCAGCTCCTTCATGTACGCGGAAACCGTGGGGCGGATCGCGCCGAAATAGTGCTCCTCGAGCTCCTGGCCCTTGCACGGCGCGGCGCCAAACAGCGTGCGCCCGCAGATGACCAGGTCGCGGCGGCGGTTGTATGCCTCCTTTTTAATGAGGAAGTACTCCTGCTCATCGCCCACAAAGGGAACGACCTTTTTGGGGTGCTTGCCAAACAGGGCCAACACGCGCTTGGCCTGGATGTCGAGCGCGGTCATCGAGCGCAGCAGCGGGGTCTTTTTATCGAGAGCCTCGCCGGTGTAGGAGCAAAACGCCGTGGGAATGCACAGCACGTCGTCTTTGATGAACGCCGGGCTCGTGCAGTCCCATGCCGTGTAGCCGCGTGCCTCGAAGGTGGCACGCAGGCCGCCGTTGGGGAAACTCGACGCATCGGACTCACCTTTGATAAGCGCACGCCCGGAGAACTTGGTGATCGCCGTGCCGTCGTGGTTGGGCTCCAAAAAGCTGTCGTGCTTCTCGCTCGTGATGCCCGACAGCGGCTGGAACCAGTGGGCGTAGTGCGTGGCGCCCTTTGAAATGGCCCATTCCTTCATGGCGTGCGCCACGGCGTTCGCCACGTCCAAATCGAGCGGCTCTCCCCCCTCGATCGTCGCCGCGAGCTTTTTGTAGACGTCCTTTGGAAGCCAGCGCTTCATGACATCCTCGGAAAAAACCATGGTGCCAAAGCGATCGGTCAGATCGGCCATACGGGCAACTCCCCTCGTATCCGCGCCGGCCATCATGCGTCGGCCAGCCCGGTAACAGGGTATCGCAGCGTCTTTGTGCAAAAGACGAGGGCGGCGATTTTAACAAAATGGGCGCGTAATGCGCCCATTTTTTACCGTTTCAGCGTCGTTCGCAACAACTCGTTGAAAAGCTTGGGGTTGCCTGTGCCGCGACTCGCCTTCATGCACTGACCCACCAAAAAGCCGATGACCTTTTGGTTGCCGTCACGGTATTGCTGGGCTTGAGCGGCGCAGGCGGCAAGCACCTCGTCCACAATGGGCTGCAGCGCGCGCGTGTCGCTCACCTGGCGCATGCCGCGCGCATCGACGATGGCCTCAGGATCCTCGCCCGACTCTGCCATGGCGCAGAAGACCTCATGCGCTTGGTTGCTGGAGATGGCGTCCTCGGCGAGCAGTTTGGCAAGCGAGGCCACCTGCACCGGCTCGATTCCGCTTTGGATCAGGCTGACACCGGCGCCCTTGAGATAGGCTGCAAGTTCGTTGACCACCAGGTTCGCCACCGTTTGAGCCGCTTTACCGGTGAGCCCGGCCGCCGCAGCCTCGAAAAACAATGCAGTGTCAGGATCGCCCGCGAGCTGCTCGGCGTCCGCACGCTTGATGCCAAACGACGCCTCGAAGCGAGCACGCTTCGCATCGGGCAGCTCGGGCAACTCAGACGCGCACCGCTCGATGAACTCATCTGTGAGGTCAAACGGGGCCAGGTCCGGATCGGGAAAGAGACGGTAATCGTCGGCCGTTTCCTTCACGCGCATCACCACGGTGCGCTTGCGCCCCGGCTCCCAGTGACGCGTTTCCTGGTAGATGGTTCCGCCCGCCTCGAGCACCTCGGCCTGGCGGCAAATCTCATATGCCAGGCCATCGTGCAGGCTTTTGAACGAGTTGAGGTTCTTAAGCTCGGTTTTGGTACCCAGGCCGGTCTGCCCACGGCGGCGCAAGCTCACGTTGCCGTCGCAGCGCATGGAGCCCTTCTCCATCGAACAGTCCGAGATGCCGATGGTGATGAAGATGCGCCGCAGCTTCTCCATGAACAGGCGCGCCTCCTCGGGCGTGCGCAAATCCGGCTCGGTCACCAACTCGATGAGCGGGGTGCCGCAGCGGTTGTAATCGATGAGGCTCTCCGACGCGCCACCGATGCGACCCTCCTCGCCGCCGATGTGCACCATCTTGGCCGCATCTTCCTCCATGTGGATGCGCAGGATGCGAATGGGGACCGTATAGGAACCGTCCTCGTGCCGTTCGGGCACGGCGAGGCTCGCGGCATCGTAGGCGGACATGCCCGCGAGCGCCCCGGCAGCCGATGTAGCGCTCTCGGGCAGCTGTTGTTCCATGCTGCGCGAGAGCCCCTCGGCGTTCGCACTGGCGCTGGCCAAGCTCGCCGCCTCGCCCTCGCCGAATGCGCAGGCAGGCCGCTCGGCGGCACCGCGCCCGGCGACATCCAAATCCAGGCGCCCATGCATGCAAAATGCCACGGGGCCCTGCGTCGTTTGGAAGTTCTTGGCCATATCCGGATAGAAATAGTGCTTGCGATAGAACATCGAACGCTTTTGGATCTCGCAGTTCGTGGCCAATCCCGCTTTGATGATGCTCTCGATCGCGCGCTTGTTGGGGACGGGAAGCGCGCCGGGAAGTCCCAGGCACACCGGGCATACGTTGGTGTTGGGCGCATCGTCATGGCTGAGCTTGCAGCCGCAAAACATCTTGGTTTCGAGCGTCGTGAGCTCGGTGTGGATCTCCAGGCCAATGACGGCCTCCCAATCCTTGAGCACCTCGGTCAGTTCCCTCATGCGAGCTCACCTCCCTTCCCAGCGCAAGCGGGCGCCACGCGGCACCCCGGCTCGCCCGTCAATTCCTCGAAGCCGCGTTCAAGCGCGCGGGCGGCCACCAACAGCCCACCGTCACCGAACGGCTTGCCCACCAGCTGGGCGGCCACTGGCAACTTCGAAGTCTCACCCAGCCCAAGCGGCACCGTGACACCGCCGTTGCCGGCAATGTTGATGGAGATGGTGAACAGGTCGGAAAGATACATCCGCGTTGGATCGGAAAGCTCGCCGTGCCTGACCGCCACCGTGGGCGACGCCGGCATGAGAATCACATCGACGTGCCTGAATGCACGCTCGTAATCCGCCGTGATGAGCGTACGCGCCTTTTGAGCTGCGTAATAGTACTTGTCATATACCCCAGAGGAGAGCAGGTAGGCGCCGAGCATCTGGCGGCGCTTGGCCTCAGGCCCAAAGCCGCGGGCGCGCGAGCGGGCGGTCTGCTCGGAAAGACTGCTGCACCCGGGCTCCTGATGGCCGTAACGCACCCCGTCGAAGCGGGCAAGGTTTGAGAAAGCCTCGGCCGGGCCGATCACGTAGTAGGCGGCGATGGCCGCGTCCAGGTGCGACAGCTCGATCTCAACCAGCTCGGCTCCCTGGTCTTGCAGCACGCGCGCGGCAAGCTGCATGGCCTCTTTCATATCGTCATCAAGGCCAGGGGCATCCATGAAGGCGGGGATGACGCCCACGCGCGCCCCCGCCACACCGGCGTCAAGGCCTGCGGCAACGCGGCCAGGAGCCTCCACGCTCGTGCTGTCATACGGATCGCGGCCGGGCGCCGTGAGCGCGTCGAGCGCCAAGGCGACGTCGGCCACGCTGCGGCCGAGCGGTCCCACCTGGTCGAGCGACGAGCCAAAGGCCACCACGCCATAGCGAGACACCATGCCGTAGCTGGGCTTCATGCCCACCACACCGCATAGTGCCGCAGGCTGGCGAATCGAGCCGCCAGTGTCTGAGCCAAGTGCGAGCGGGACCATGCCGGCGGCAACCGCCGCAGCCGAACCACCCGACGACCCACCGGGCACGCGCCCGAAGTCCCACGGATTATGCGTAGGGTGAAACGCCGAGCTCTCAGTCGTTGAACCAAAGGCGAATTCATCCATGTTGACCTTGCCGATGGGCACGCAACCCGCATCGAGCATGCGCTGCACGCAGGTGGCGGTAAAGGGCGATTCGAACGTCTCGAGCATACGAGAAGCACAGGTGGTGCGTGTGCCCATGAGGTTCATGTTGTCCTTGATGGCAAACGGCACGCCCGCCAGGGGCGGCAAAGGCTCTCCGGCTGCGCGGGCCGCGTCCACACGAGCTGCGGCATCAAGCGCGAGCTCGGGCGTTACGTGCAAAAACGCCCGCACACCCCCATCGCGCTGCTCGGTGGCATCGAGCGCCGCCGCAGCGACCTCCGCAGCGGAAAACGCACCCGCCGCCACACCGGCGGCGAGCTCGGCCGCGCCCATGCGATCAAAACAAGCCATGGCTATGCACCCCCGCCCAAAATCGATGGGACACGGAACTGGCCATCGCGTACGGATTCGGCATTTTGCAAAGCAAGATCCACAGGCAAGGTACGGGCGGCATCGAGCTCGTCGGCGCGCATCACATTCGAGAGGTCGCCGATGGGGTGAAACGTCGGCTCCACGTCCTGTTCGGCATAGCGCAACATGGGTTCGAGCATGTCGACTGCGTCGCGTAAATACGACGTCATCTGCTCAAGCTCATCCTCCTCAAGGGCAATACAGGCATACGCGGCAATACCGCGCACCTCATCTTGGGACAAGGCCATAGGGCGCTCCCCTCTTCTGCGTCACGTGCAATTCGTTCATTATAGACGGCATGGGCCACTCCATCGTCATGGAGTGAGCAACTGCACGCACCCCACCCTAAGCCATCCGGCGCTCACGCAGCCACTCGGCAAAGGCTTCCACATGATCCCACGATGCATCTTTGACCACATCGATGACAGCCGATGAAATCATGACCGTCACCAGAGAAAACGCGATGCTGCGCACCGGAATGTAGGTGAGCGAGAGTGCCAGGACGGTCAGGTCGGTAAACAAGTAGCAACGACCCACGCGCCAGCCCGTCACCTTTGAGATGGACAGGGCAAGCGCGTCATCGCCGCCCGACGAAGCACCCTGGCGAATCACGATGCCGATGCCGATACCAACAAATAACGCACCGAGCACCGCCGCGAGCAGTGGGTTTGCCGACAGGTCGGGCAACAGGTAGGGCAGGCTCTCCCAAACGCGATAAAAGCCCGAAACCGCGATGGTCGCCGCCATCGACCAGCCCAAAAATCCACCGCCGAGCACCTTGAGCGCCACCAGGTAGGACAGGCCATCGAGCACCGGCGTTATCACCGACGACGGAATGGAAAACCAGTGGTCGCACAAGAGCACAAGGCCGATGATGCCGCCTTCGGTAATGCCAACGACCTCATGGATATTGTGCACACCGAAGGTGAAGATGCCCGCGCCGACCAAAATCAGCGCCACCCGTTTTATGAAATTGTGAGGTGAAAGCCCCGCTATGCGACGGGGCTTGCTTCGGCCTCCCTCCGAGGTCGTACTGCCGGAGCGCCGCCTTGCGCCCGCGTTTGAAGTGTTGCGCTCATCATGCTGCGTATTCCCACGCGACATCGATATCACGTCTCCCCAAAAAATCGATTAGTTCCAGCCTAGCCGATTGCACGGGTCAGGACAAGCCGGGCGCCTGCTATACTGGCCGTATGCCCGCCCGCCCGATGCGGGCCCATGCGAGGGCGTCACCGCTAAGAGACAAGGCAGCCATGCGCTTCTAGACATCCACCTCAACGAACCTGTTGACCTCCAAGACCACAAGGAGGGGATGTCTTCATGCAGCTCGCACTCTCGCGCGTGACCTACACGTACCCCGCGGCGCAAGACCCCATTTTGAGCAATATCACCATCGCCTTTGCGGAGGGCTGGACCGGCCTTTTGGGCGACAACGGCTGCGGCAAATCCACGCTCGCCAAAATCGCCTGCGGCCTCATCCTCCCGGATTCCGGTTCCGTAACGAGCGGCCTCTTCTGCACCTACTGCCCGCAAGAGGCCGACGAGCAGCCAGATGCCCTGACGGACTTCGCGCTCGACTTCGGCCGCGAGGCGCGCCAGCTCCGCGGGCGGCTGAATCTCACCGACGACATGGCCTGGCGCTGGGACGAGCTGAGCTTCGGTGAGCGCAAGAAGCTGCAGATCGCCTGCGCGCTGTGGCAACGCCCCGACGTGTTGGCCGTCGACGAGCCCACCAACCACCTCGATCTCGAGGCGCGCACGCAGCTCACCCAGCTGCTCGCGGCGTTTTCCGGAATCGGCATCCTCGTGAGCCACGACCGTGAGCTGCTCGACGCGCTCGCGACCCGCTGCGCGTCGTTCGAGGCGGCGGGGCCCCGGGGCGAGACGCGCATCGTCACCCGGCCCGGCGGATACTCCGCAGCGCACGATCAAGCTGAGCGCGAGCGAGCCTCAGTGGAGCACGAGCGCAAGCGGGCAAAAGGTGAACTCGAGCGCCTTTCCGCCGAGCGAGAGCAACGCGCCCGAGAGGCCGCCCGTGCGGACGCCAGGCGCTCCAAGCGCAGGCTCGACCCCAAGGACAAAAGCGGGCGGGCGAAAATCGACCTCGCCATCTTCTCAGGTCAGGACGGTGCCCGAGGCAAGCTGCTGCGTCAAATGGACGGTCGCATGACGGCGGCGCAGAGCAGGGCCGATGCGGCGTTCGTCCCCAAGCGCTACGACGGCAGCCTGTTCCTCGACGCCAAGCCCAGCCCCCGCAAAACCGTGCTCCACATACCCGCGGGGCGCATCCCCTGCGGGGCCGGTGAGCTCGAACTCCCCGACCTCTTTGTGGGAAACACCGAGCACATCGGCATCATGGGGCCCAATGGCGCAGGCAAAACCACGCTCCTCAACCATGTGCGCCGGCTTCTCGCCCATGAAGCCGCCAAAGGAGCCGTCCCGCTCACGGCGCTCGACATCCCGCAGGAACCGAGCGCCGAGCAACGCGCGCAAACCCTCGCGGCGGTCCGCTCCCTTTCTGCCTCCGATCGCGGCCGCGTGCTCAGTTGCGTGGCGCAACTCAACTCCGATCCGGAGCGCATCCTCGAGGGGGCCTCAACCAGCCCGGGCGAGTTGCGCAAGCTCATGATCGCCTGCGAGCTGCTGAACACACCGGCGCTGATGATCATGGACGAACCCACCAACCACCTGGACCTGCATTCGGTCGAGGCGCTGGAGCGAGCGCTCGCGCAATTCGGGGGCGCGCTGCTGCTCGTGAGCCACGACCGCGCGTTCCTGGGCGCCTGCACGGATGTGACGTGGGAAGTCAAAAATGGAGTGCTCCATCCAAGATAAAAGCGCCTTGCATATAGAACTCTTGTTTGTATATAATAAGAACAAATGTTCGTGTATGTTATTGCAGAAATTAATCATATATGGTAATTTTGGAGTGTGGTTCTATGGAGGTTATCTACTACGAAGACGACAAGGGGCGTCAACCGGCGCGCGAGTTCATCGATGAGCTCGATCATAAGATGAAGGCGAAAACACTCGGCAGGTTGCTTTTACTTGAGGAATACGGCGAAAAGCTTCCCATGCCCTTCGCTCGACACCTTGAAGACGGTATCTACGAGTTACGAACTCCCCAGGGATCGAACATCACGCGCCTGCTCTATTTCTTTTTTATCGGTAATCGAGCGGTTGTGACGAATGGCTTTGTCAAAAAGACCCAGCACACACCAAGAAAAGAAATCGAGCGGGCAAAACGCTACAGAGAAGATTGGAGGTCACACCATGACTAGCATGAGAGAGCACCTCGAGGCCTCCCTTGACGACCCCTCGTTTCGTGAAGAATGGGACGAGCAGCAAGCCGAGCGTGAGGTCATGAGAAGCATTGTCGAAGCGCGCCTCGCTGCCGGATTGAGCCAGAAAGAGCTTGCGGAGCGCTGCGGAATGAAGGCCTCAAACCTTTGTCGGTTGGAAAACGGCAACGGCAATCCTTCCGTTGCGACGCTGGCCAAGGTCGCACACGGACTCGGGAAGACGCTCCGCATAAGCTTCGTTTAGCCCCACGCGAAAAGGCCGGCCCCGCAAGGAGCCGGCCTGAGTCGCGCACTCGTGATACGCACGCTGGAATCAGCATGTGAACTGCAAAACGCTACTCGAACTCGATGGTGCCGCAGGGCTTCGGCGTGAGGTCATACAGAACGCGGCAGATGCCGTCGACCTCGGAGGCGATGCGGTTGCCGATCTTCTTGAGGAGCGCCCAATCGAGCTCGGGCACCTCGGCGGTCATGGCGTCGACGGTGTTGACGG
>CAUWJG010000046.1:0-13085 GCA_963559095.1 uncultured Collinsella sp.
GGTAGGTGCCCATGCCCTTGGGGCCGTCGATGCCACGGGCGCGGCCGAGCAGCATGGAGTACTCGCCGTTGTCGCCGTCAAAGCGGGCAAGGGTGAGGTCGCCGTGCTTGGCTTCGGCCGTCAGCGCGCCGGGGTGATCGAAGGCCAGCGGGTAGGTGAGCTTGGGCTTGACGGCCGCGCAGCTGCAGGGCCAGGGGCCGCAGTGCTGCAGCAGCTCGCCGTTCTCGTTGTCGGGATGGCGGACCGTCCAGTCCGCGAACATGCCGCGATGGCGGCCCAAGTCGGCGGCCTCGACGAGCAGCGCGGTGATGGCGCCGTGGATGTCGGTCTCGCATACGATGGGAATGCCCATCTCGTTGAGGATGGCGTTGGCGGCGCAGGGCATGATGCCCAGTTCGTCCTGCAGAGCGTTCCAGCACTGGATGGCGCCGGCGTTGCAGCCGTACTTCTCGACCAGGCGCTTCATGGCGATGGCAAGACCGGCGACCGCGGGGACCTTGTCCTCGGGGATCTCGATGACCATGTTCTCGCGGATGTAGGCGAGCATCTCCGCCATAGCGGCCTCATTCGCCTGGGCATCGCGCACGGCCTGGATCAGTTCAGTCATGGGGATGGGCGCAAGTTGGATGTTGAACTTCTCGAGCAGCTCGCCCTCGTTGCACATCGTGGTCCAGAAGTCGAACGGACGTGTGGACATCTGGAGGATGCGGATGTGCTTGAACGTGCGCACCACGTTGCAGACTGCGAGGAAATCCCAAACGCCGCGCTCGAACTCGGGGTCGGTCAGGCGGCAATTGGTCATATAGGTGAACGGGACCTGGAAACGGCGCAGGACCTTGCCCGTGGCGAACAGGCCGCACTGGGAGTCGCGCAGGCGCGTCCCGTCAGGCTCGGGGCGCTCGTCGCGCGGACCCCAGAGCAGCACGGGCTTGCCGAGCTCGCGGGCGAGGCGCGCGCACAGGTACTCGGTACCGAAGTTGCAGTGGGCGAGCATGATACCGTCGACGCCCTCTGCACGGAACTTGTCGATGATCGGCTGGACATGGCTATCATCGAACAGCAGCCCCTCGTCGTTGACGTCGTCGATGTCGACGACCTCGACGCCGATCTCGCGCAGACGCTCGACCGTGAGCCCGCGATACTTGATCGCGTCCGGCGCGCTGAAGATGCTTCGACGGGTAGGCACGAATCCGAGTTTGATCTTGTCCACGTTCACCCCTCTCCCCCGCTCCAAACGAGCATGGGTCGATTTGTCATACTGTTTACCTAAATGTTTATACCAGTGTTTTACTTTTCTGACCCTTTAAACCCGTAAACGGTAGATAAAACTCAGTAAACGGATGTAAACAAAGAGCCACCCGCCCTCGATTGGAGGACGGGTGGCTCAAATGCGATGATTAGTGCGTTGTTACTCCACGCGCTCCACGCTCTTGCGCTCGACGAAGTACGTGCTTACCTGGGTCTTGCACGTGTATTTCTTGGGGTTGGAAATGTTACCCACCAAGCGCCTGACCGCGATCTCTCCAACTTCGTGCTTAAGCACGTGCACCGTCGTAAGCGGGGGGTTCGAGAAGGCACCGACGGACAGATCGTCAAAGCCGATCATCGAAACATCTTGCGGAACCTCGATGCCCGCCTCGGATAGGGCCCTCAGGGCACCGACGGCAAGCACGTCGTTGTCTGCGAAGAACGCTGTTGGCAGCTGCTCGCGCGGCGTTTGCGCGAGCCAAGCGGCCATGTCCTCGTACGCGCTCTCGAGTGTCGTACCCAACAACACACGCCAAGCGGCATTGGGCTCGATTCCCGCCTCACTCAAGGCACGTTCAAACCCGCGCTCGCGGGCCTTGAAGTTCTGAATGCGAAAATCGCCCGCAAGGTAACCGATCTTGCGATGACCGTTGTCAATTAGGTGGTTGACCGCACGCAACGTCGAATCCTCGTTGGACATCACGACCGCATTGAAATCATAGCGATCGCTCCAACTATCGAGCACGATGATATGTGCGGCACAATCGCGGAACAGCTCGTAGTCCTCTTCGCCCAACTCAGTGCCAAGAAGTACAATCGCCGCAGAGGGGTCGTTCGCGATTGCCTCCACTTGGGAACGGGCCGCCTCCAGATCGGAAAAGTCAAGGGAGACGAACGAGGTGCTCATGCCGTGGCGGCGCGCCTGGCGCTCCACGCCCTCGATTACGGACGGATGGAACGTACTCTCGTCGACGATCTTGCCGTTCTTGCGCGCAAGTACGAACGTAATGGCATCCAGCTGAGCGCTCTGCTGATACCCCATATTCTGGGCAGCCTCGCGGATGATGCGCGCAGTCTCCTCGCTCACGCTGCGCTTTCCGTTGAGCGCATTGGAAACCGTCGCAGGGGAGAACCCTGTCACGCGGCTGATCTCCCGGACGCTTACTTTGGCCATACATAGCTCCTAAACAACTAAACAAATGTTTTGCTGTATGTATAGATACCGCAAATCGTGGGGAATTGTGGCGAGTATTCCGTAAACGGTCGTGTTGAACACTTCACAGGAAAAGACAGACGGCCAATCATCTGTGATACGTTTTGATATCCTTATCTGACACCACCCCATCGAACAGCTGCTCCGCCTAACGGGTCCAATGAAAAGGGGAGCGACCTGTGAACTGCCTCCCGTTTCTTGGACAAGAAAACAAAAGTCCGAGAGATGGGAGGCTTCTTCATGTCCGTCGACCTGAGATGCAAACACGACCGTCCGCTCAGGGAACGGGCCGCCGACTTGTTCGAGGCGGGATGGGGGCACGCGTCCGTCGCCCGGAGTCTAGCGATCCCCGTGAAAGCCGTGGAAAAATGGCAGTACACGTACCGACATGGGCTGGCAGTACCAGCACGCGGCCTACGTCGGCGCGATCGCGAGGAACGGCTTCGTCCAGAGCATGTCGCGCAAGGGCAGCTGCATCGACAACGGCGCCACCGAGCAGGTGTTCGGCCACATCAAAGACGAGTTCTTCCGCGGGCGCGACTGGGGCGACTTCGAGTCGTTCAAGCGCGACCTCGAAGAGTACATCGTCCACTGGAACACAAGGAGGCGCCAGGTGAAGCTGAAGGGCCTGACTCCGGTCGAGTTCCGGAACCAGGCCCTTCGGAAGGCCTCGTAGAGGTTATGATTTATCGCGTCCAAGTTTTGGGCGCAGTTCAGCACCCGCAACCGCCCCTCTCACACGCCGCGCGCTATGCGCCGCGCGTTATTGCGTTATGCCTCCCGAGACTTCCGCGCGAGCGCGAACGCCCCAGCCGACAGCGCGGCCATAGCGCCCGCCGCCAGCATCACCATACCGGTGGAGTCACCAGTCTGGGGCAGCTCACCCTTGGAGCCATCGCCCTTGTTCTGGCTGGAAGCGCCGTTGTTATCGACACTATCGGAACCATCGTTGTTCTGGTTCTGGCTCTCGTCGCCGGTGTTGCCGCCCTGATTGTTATCAGAGCCGCCCTGGTTGCCGTCGTCCTTACCGTCATCGCCGGAGTCGTCCTTCGCCTTGACAGTCACATCAAACGTCGCCGTCTTGGAATCGTCCAACTTGTACGCGACCGTGATGGTCACCGCACCGGGCTTGGAGGAATCGAAACCGGACACCGTGTAGTCGGCAGCAGAGAGGTCGACCGTCGTGCCATCGGACATCTTGGCGGTCACCTTCAGGCCGGCCAGGTCAAGCTTGTCGCCCACCTGGTACGCGGTCTTGGAGGGCTTGGCCACAATCTCGATGGACTCGATCACGGGCTTCTCCTCAGGCTTGGGCTGAAGGCCGGCAACCGCCGCATTGAGCGCTTCGACAGCCTTGGTAACGTTCTCCGCTGTCGCCACAGGATCAGCCACGACTGCACGGGCAGCCGCAAGCGCTTCGGCATACGCCTTCCAGCTCTCGGCCGTGTACGCGGACTCGTCCTTCACGGTTGCGGTCGCGTCCTTGATGGCCGTGTTCAGC
This sequence comes from uncultured Collinsella sp., assembly GCA_963559095.1. Taxonomy (GTDB): domain Bacteria; phylum Actinomycetota; class Coriobacteriia; order Coriobacteriales; family Coriobacteriaceae; genus Collinsella. Next base: position 3,963 of record CAUWJG010000046.1, read on the forward strand.
GCGGTCTTGTCCGCAGCAACGGTCACCTTGAACGTAGCCGACTTCGTGGCATCGTCTTTCAGCGTGACGGTAACCGTCACCTCACCAGCCTTGGTCGAGTCGAAGCCAGAGACCCCGTATTCGCCCTCAGCCAAGGCAACCTTAGAGCCATCCGACATAACCTTGTTCACCGCAAGACCCGTGGTATCCAGATCCTCGCCCACCGTGTAGGCAGTCTTTGTGGGCTGCGCGGCAATCTCGATGCCAGTCACCTGTACCTCCGGCGCAGGAACTCCGTTCTCCAGCTTGACGGACGCGGCCTTGGCCACACCCTGGCCACCGACCTCGATCGTCATGTTGGACTTCGAGGGATCGACGTTCGAGGTGTAGGTGAACGTGAACTCGCCCTTGCCGTTGGCCGTGAAAATACCCAGGTAATCCGGGGTCTCGCGACCCTCGACTGTGGCCTTGAGCACAACCTGCGCCGCCGGCGCAAAGCCGGTACCAGTTACGGTCACGTTGCCACCGTCAACCGTCGCGTTGACCTTGGGGTTGGACGCGGTCAGTGAGCCATACCTGGCCTCAGTTACATACACGCCCTTCGAATTGGCACGATACGGGGAGCTAAGCGGTACCAGCGAACCGTCATCCGCAATCTGCGCGTACACCGCACTCGCCGGCTTCGAACCATCGGGCAGCGCAATGGTGAAATCGCCATCTGCATTGTTGTTCGCCGCGTCAAGCTGCGCGCCCTCGTAGCCAATCATGCGATTGTCCGCATCATATACAGCCAGGAAGTGCGTAAAGCTCTGCCCGCCAGGAATGAGCGTGGGTTCGTAGTACACCAGGTAGTCGAACTTGGCCGTCTTGCTATCGAGCGAGGAGCCGCGCATACTCGTGGCCCACGGATCCTCCAGCTGATCACCGAGGAAGGTAAGCTGTGGATCGCCCCACACCACGGTGGGATTCGAGTCGTCGGCGGTCTTGGCAACCAGGCGAATGACCTGGTAGGACTTCATTGCACCGTTCTCGGTGTACGTGAGGTCGATATCGAGCGCCTCAGTGCCAGATGCGAGCACGGCGTCGTCAAGCTTGGTCCACACGCCCTCGGCCGCGCCGTCGGTGTAGTACTTGTTGTTCAGCGCATGCACGTCCTTAGCGCCGTAAACCTCGAAGGTCACGTCGCTTTCAGCCGCACGATTCGTCGCCGGCACCACGCCGGCATCGACCTGCAGGCGCAGCGCCGAACGGTTGGACACATCGATGTCCATCACCTGGTCGGCCGCGCCAGTGAAGCCGGTCTCGTAGGTCTTGTCGCCCACCGCGAGCTTATCGCCCTCGGCGGTCTTGTCCTGATACAGGCCGCCCTTCTGCGCAGAGGCGTAAATGAGGTTGCCGCAGAACAGCTTGGTCTGGTTCGTGCCGTCAACCTTGAACTCGGGCATGGTCACGTAGTCGCTCAGGCCCGCCTGCTGCTGGTTGGGCACGTTCTCGTCGGTCGTGAAGTTGATAGTGTAGGTCTTGTCGGCCGTTTTGACGATAGCCGTGCCGGGCACCGCGGAAGCCTGCTCCACGTACACGAACATATCGTCGTCGTAATCGGCTGTAATCTGCGGGACAGCAGCGCCACTGCCAAGGCCAAACGTGTACTCGGTCTTGTTCAGATCGAAGCCCGGCAGCGTAGCGCCGTCCATGGAGATGGAGCGGAACTCGGGGCTCTCTACCTGCTCGCCCGTAGTGATGGTGGGATTGGCCCACACGACGTTGTCGTGACCGTTCGAACCGTTGCTCGGATCGGCAACCAGGCGGATGGCCTCGTAGGACTTGGTCTCGCCATTCTCCTCGTAGGTGAGGGAAAGGTTGGCGAACGTCTTGTCGTCGATAGCCTTGCCACTCAGCTGCTTGGTCTCGGCCAGCTTGGTCCAACCGTCGGTCAACACCGTGCCCTTGTCCAGGCTATCCTTGTTGGGCGCCATACCCCTGTAGTAGTCGGCCGTGAGGTCGGCAACGTTCTTGTACGCCCACACGGAGAACTTCACCACGCCGCGACCGTCGCCGAAGCCGTCGAGGCCCGCGACCGCAGAGAAGCTCGTGGCATCCAAGCCACTGATATCGATGTCCATAATCTGCAGGGTGTTGCCGGCAAAGCCGTACTTGTACTCGACATCGCCCGCCTTGATGGGGCCACCAGGGTTGGCCTTGGCCTGGGTCTCATCCTCATAGATGCCCGCATAACCCGTGAACGCATAGAGCAGCCTGCCGGCGTTCTCGTCGCCAACTGTGATAACGCCTTTGCCGCTGTTGCCGCCGTTCAAATCGGAGGGAACCTCAATCAGGCTGCCCAACCGCTGCACCGGCTCGGGATCGGCTTGAGCCACAATAGAGATGGTGTAGCTCACCTTGGCCTCGCCCTTGGTAACCGTCACGGTCGCCGTTACCGGCTTGTCCACCGTGGGGGCCTCGGTCGGCTGGGTCACCTGGATATCCAGGCCGTCGGCAGCCTTTGCGCTCACCTGGGGAATCGTATCCTTGGGATAGAACGCAGGCAACGTGTAGTCATAGGAGAACTTGTCAGGTGTGAAGTCCTCGACCTTCATGCCGTCCACGCGCAGCTCATCAAGCTGGGGCAGCTCGACGTTTTGGTAGATGGTCTGCGCGGCCTTGCTCAGGGCAGCGGTATCCGTCTTGCTCGTGATAGGACGCAGCGTGTAGGAGTAGTCAAGCAGGTCGGAATCGGTCTTCTTGATGAGCGTGGTCTTGGGGTCGGTGCTCCACGTCTCGGTACCCACGCCCTTCTGATGCCTCAGAACGCGCAGCACCACATTGTTGGTGCGCATGGCCTCGTACGGGAAGAGCTTGCCGTCGGTCTGGGCGGTCGAAAGCTGCTCGGGTTCGTAGTGCAGTGCCACGAACTCCAGCGGGCTGCCGGAGTAGCCCTCACCGTAATCCATGGTGGCCATCAGGCCTACGCCATCGTTGTTGGTCAGCGCCAGCCAGCGGGTGTCAGTCTTGTTGCCCGTCTCGCAAATGCGGCCGTAGGGGTAGTACTGATCGGTCACGGTGCTGCTGTACACACCGATGTTGTAGCCGCTCTTGCGGTTCCAGTAGTTCTCGATGGGGCCGCGGCCGTACCAGGTCAGGTTCTCGAACTCGGCGGGCAGCTGCATGAGCATGCCGTACTCGCCCAGCTCGGCGGGAGCCTGCGCGGACGGATCGAGCTTGGCGGTCACCTTGACGGTACCGTCGCCGTAGATGGTATAGGTGGTGGCGTAGGCGCTGTCATTCTGCAGCGAAGCCTCGACCAGAACTATTGTCGTGTTCTCAGACACCTTGACCACAGACACGCGGACATCCTTCATGTCCTCGCCCTGCTTGGCCCAGTCGTTATACGCCTCTTTGTTGGTGATCTTGCCCGGGGTGTTCAGCGTAGACAAACCCTTCACGCCGGGGTTGGAGTCCGTCTCCGGACGGAAGAACGAGCCGATGGGACCGTTATCCCTCACGATAAGGTCTTTGCCATCCACCGTGTACTGAGACATGGTGCCGGTCTGCTTGTTGAAGGCGATGATGAACGCCTTACCGTCAGCCGTGGTGCCCGTGATGGTCGCCGCGGCGTCACCGTCATCGGTCGTCAGCGCGCCAAGAGTGTTCGTATCCTGCGCGATGTCCGCACCGCGCACGTCTGCGACCTCAAACTGCTCGCTGCCCACGGTGTAGCCAGCCTCAGCCCACACCTCGTCACTCTTGAGCTTGTACTCGATGAGCAGCTGATACTCCGCGCCGTCCTCAGGATTCTTAATCTTGTCGAGATACGGAAGCATCAGCTCTTTTTCGGACCACTGAACATCAGCGTTGTACGTATCGGACGGCGCAAGATTCGCCTCGTCATCCGTCAGCACGCCCTTGATATCGGTGGCCTCGCCGTTCTTGAGCAGCGTCCACTCAATTTGATAGTGGTTGGCGTTGAGGAACCGGTTGAGATTCTTCATCGTGACCTTGCCGGCCTTGGCTTGGGCATCGGTCTGGGTGAATTTAAGACCCTGATACTGCTTCTTGACCTCGTAAGCCTGCGGCTGCCAGCTGCGGTCCGGGTTGATGATACCGTTGCTGCCGATGTTGCCGTCCTTGGACTCCTGCGGCCAGCTGTGATGCGAATCGTAGCCGTCGTAGAGTAAATCCTTCTCGCTGCGGTTGACCGGGTCGGTCTCGTTCGCGTACGCCGTGGGGTCATCGCTCACCTTGGAGCCGTCCTTGCCCGGAATGAGCGAGGCCGCACCTTTGTCGATGTAATCCCACAGGTAGCCACCCTGGTAACGCCAGTTCGTCTCGAACTCATTGATATAGGCGTCCAGGTCACCGCCGGAGTTTCCCATGGAGTGCTCGTACTCCATGGCGATCTCGGGCTGGCAGCTATCCGAGCGATACTTGCCCGCCGCCGGGTACATGGAACCCTTGATATCAACGCGAGCATTACCGTTATCGCCCTGGTAGTGAATGGGCTTCTCATTATCGAGGTTCTTGATGACATCAATCATGGTGTCGAAGTTAGGACCGGTGCCCGCCTCGTTACCCAGCGAGTAGAAGCTCGTGGACGCGTTGTTACGGTCGCGCATGATCAAAGACGTTGCACGGTCGATAAACGTGTTGGTGTAGCGCGAGTCGTTACCGGCAAAGTCACGACCGTCCAGGTCGGGATTAATCGCGAACTTATCGTTATCTGCGGAGTTGCGCCCGTTGTGCGTCTCCATGTTGAACTCGTCCATCACGTAGATGCCGTACTCGTCGCAGAGCTCCATCATGTGGACGGACTGCGGGTAGTGGCTCGTGCGGATGGAGTTCATATTGAGTTGTTTGGCGTTCTTGATGTCCGTGACGATGGTCTCGTAGGGCACGTACTGGCCGCCCTTGGGGCTGTTCTCATGCGAGGCCACACCGTAGAGCTCAACGTTCTTGCCATTGATGGTGATTTCGGACGTGCCGGAGCCACCCTGGCCGCGCATCACGAAGCTCTTGAAGCCGAAGCGCTTGCCAAACGCGTTAACCGTCTTGCCGTTTTCCTGAAGCTCAAACACGATGGTGTAGAGGTTCGGGGTCTCGGCACTCCACAGCTTGGGATTCTTGAACGTAGCGGAGAGCTCGACCGTGGCCGTAGTGGCCTGCTTAGCGTCCGCGGCCTTTGCGGGAACCGTCACGTCGGTGGACATGGTCTCGCCAAATTGCTTACCGCTTGCATCGAACACAGTAGCGCGCACGGTGCGCTTAGCCTCTTTGTCCGTGGCGTTGGCCACGTCGACCGCCAGGTCCAGGGTGGCGTTCGTGTAGTCGCCGTTTTGGAACGTGGTGTCCAGCGCGTAGTCGAACAGCGACACGTCGGGCTGGATAGTCATGAACACGTCGCGGAAGATGCCCGAGAAGTTGGTCATGTCCTGGTTCTCGGTCCAGCCGCCCGTGGTCCAGCGGTACACCTTGGCACCGATGAGGTTCTCGCCCTCATGCAGGTACTTGGTGATGTCGTACTCGGAGGGCGTGAAAGAGTCCTCGTTGTAGCCGACAACTTGGCCGTTGATGTACAGGTAGAAACCCTGCTGCACGCCCTGGAAATTGATGATGACACGGTTATTGGTCAAATCATCTTTGGACAGGTTCACCGTGCGGAAGTACATACCCACGGGATTCCACTCACTCGGAGCCTTCGAGGAATCCTTGATTTGGTTCGACTTGGGATTGCTGGCCGCCTCGACAGCCCCCTCGACGTTCTCATAGTCGGGGTTATCCGGCGTCTGCCAGAAGTAGTCCTGGTTGTTGTAGATGGGGTAGTCCGGCGTGACCGCACCGGCATACTTATTGGCCGTCTGCCAGCTGGAGGGCACCGGCATGTTGTAGTCGGCAATCTCACTCGTGAGCGCCTTAGCCTTCTCCATGGTGTCCACGCCCGCAAGGTCGGGTGCGTTCGCCGGCTTGGACGCGTACTTGAAGAGCCACTTGCCATTCAGCAGGCGAACAGTCGAGGTGTCGTTCGAGGAGTCCTCAGCCTTCTTAAGGGTGTTGTTCGCTTTCGCGTCGTCAACGGTGGCGTACGGCAGCACCGTCGAGCGCGACGGCACCTGGCCCTTGTTGACGTCCTGGGGCGTTGTCCATTCGTTGCCCGTGATGGCGTCATCGTTACCGGCCACGACCGGAAGATCCGGTATGGCTTCGGCAGCGGCTATCGCGACAGCAGACCCCCCCCCGAGCAACATCGCAGCAGCAGCGAACGCCACAACTGCTTTTGAACCTATACGCATGGTTCAATCCTCCCTCCCTGCTCTGATTTCAGAGCATATGCGTACATTAACAACTCGCATGTTAACGTACGCAATAAGCGGAATTGAACCGTTTTAGGCGGGCGTCAAAACATCTCGGTGGAAGGCTTCAATTCCCCGGTGAGTGGTTTATCGAAAAGATACCAGTTAAAAACCAGTCCCCTCTCCACTTTGTCACGCCCCACACCAAAGCGCCCCGCCAAGATCGACGGTGCGCTTTAGAGAGGGGACGCACATGTGAACTGCCCCCTCATCTATCCTATAAGTGTTAATTCTTCAGCTCAAAAGAGGCCATTCCCGTATCCGACGAGCTGGGACCGATATGGACCTCGAACACACCTGGCTCGGAACCGAACGTCATATCGCGCCTCCAGAAACGCAACATGGGCTCATCGATGACGAAGCTCACCTCACGGCTCTCTCTAGGCCGAAGGTACACGCGCTCGAAGCCCTTGAGCTCGAGCACGGGGCGCACCACACTGCCCGACACATCACGGATGTAGAGTTGTACGATTTCGGCACCCGCAATGTCGCTCGCGTTCTCGACCTCAACAGACACGACGATGGACCCGCCCGGCTCGAGCTCATCTGAACTTAGCCGAACTGCGCCATATCTGCACGAGTGATACGACAGGCCATAACCGAAGGGATACAACGGAGCGGTGGGACAATCCACGTATCGCGAGGTGAATCGATTCGAATGGCCCGACGTCTTCTCGGGTCGACCCGTGTTGAACGCGTTGTAGTAAATCGGAACCTGACCCGTAGCATACGGGAAGGTCATAGCGGTTCTGCCGGAAGGATTTACGCGGCCGAACATGATGTCCGCCAGGGCATGCGGGCCCTCGGTGCCGGGAAACCACGCCTCGAGCAGCGCGTCGCACTGCCTGGACACGTCCTCCAGAACCGGAGTGCGACCGGAAAAAACCACCACGATGACCGGCTTTCCGACCTCACGCACATCCGCAAGCAACTCGCGCTGGATCCTCGGCAAGCGAAGGTCTGTCTTCGATCCCCCCTCACCACTTTCCAACGGATGCTCGCCAAGCGCCATAACCACGACATCGGCTTGCGCGGCAACTTCAAGAGCCTCTGCCCTCATCTCGGCAAGCTGATCGGTCTTGAATCCCCCGTCACCACCCGCAGCATTGGCGAACGTGCCCAAAGCGGACTCGTCCTCGAGAAGGGGGCAACCCTCGGCATGCAGGATTCTGCCAGGCGCGACCTCCTCGAACGCCTGCCTGAGTGTCACCACGCCATCGACATCGGCATGAACTGCCCACAGACCAACCAAGGAACGCGTATCGGAATATGGTCCTATAAGGGCGATCTTCTCAGAAGAGGCCGGGTCGAGCGGCAGAGTCTTTGCGGGGGCATCCGGGGCAACGCGATCGTTCTTGAGCATCACGATCGACTCGCCGGCGAGACGACGCGCGAGCTCCCGGTGCTCGGGAGCGAGAAACAGCTCAGCTTCCGCCTCGACACTCACGTCTCGGTAGGGGTCCTCGAACAATCCGAGCTTGTTCTTCAGGGAGAGCACACGCATGCAGGCGCGATCCACCAGCTCCTCGCTCACCTCGCCCGCGCGGACGAGCTTGACCAGGCCGTTGGCGTAGCATGCGGTCTTCATGTCGATATCGACGCCCGCCTCAAGGGCGAGACGGGCGGCGTCATCGCAATCCTTGGCGACACCATGGGGGACAAGCTCTTGAATCGCCGCATAATCGGTGATGACCGCCCCGCCGAAGCCCCACTCCTCACGCAGCACGTCGTCGAGCAACCACGTGTTCGCAGTCGCGGGGACTTCATCGATAGTGTTAAATGAGGGCATGACCGCCTCGCACCCGGCGTCAATCGCCGCCTTGTAGGGAGGCAGGTACATCTCGCGCAGGCGCCTTTCGGACATGTCCACCGTGTTGTACTCACGTCCGGCCTCAACTGCACCGTAACCCGCGAAATGCTTGATGCACGATGCGATACCGGAGTGCGCAAGATCCGGCTCAGATCCCTGAAAACCCTCGACCATGACGCGCGCGTACGTACTTTGGAGCCACGGATCCTCGCCCGTCGATTCCAAGCACCTACCCCAACGGGCATCGCGGACCACATCGAGCATGGGAGCGAAGGTCACATGGACGCCGGCGGCGCGGGCTTCGGCCGCCGAAGCCACATAACAGCGACGAACGAGTTCGGGGTCCCACGAGGCAGCGAAGCCCAAGGGAATGGGAAACGCCGTCTTGTATCCGTACACGACATCTGCCATGAATAGCAGCGGAATCTTATGACGGCTCTTCGCCAAATACGCCTCTTGGACCTTGCGGGTCCTCTCCGCGCCCACGACATTCAGCGCGGAGCCGCAGTTCGCGACCATTTGTGCATCGATGCCGAGCTTCTCCTGAGGCCCGGTGAGCATCTCTGCGTCATCGGCGAAAAACTCACCTGAAAGCTGCACGAGCTGCCCGACTTTTTCCTCAAGTGTCAAAGAGCCGAGCAGTGCTTGAAGTTCCTCGTTACTCATAACGCCGCCTTCTTTTCTTAAGCCTCTTGGTCGGCCTGCCGCTCAAGCGCAAGGGCCTTCTTCTCCGCGCGCTTGAACCAGGGGAACCAGAGGATCGGGGACAGAACGAGCTGGATGAACAGCTGGAGCAGGACGATGGACACGGAGCCCCCGACAAGGGCATGGAAGCCGAGCGGGAGCCCGAACACAGTTTGCGCTCCGACACAAGGCTGGACAACGCCAATGCTCATCAGAACCGCGGAGATAATCAGCGCAATGGTGTTATTGGTGGGCGGATTAGCATTCTGAGTGCAACGGCATGGGGCCTGCTCACGAGCGTGGCGC
>CAUWJG010000047.1:0-12377 GCA_963559095.1 uncultured Collinsella sp.
AGGGGGTGTAGTTCTTCTGGATGAAGTCGCGGACGTCGACCTCTTTGGTCCAATTGCCGTCCTCGAAGCCTTCCCATGCCTGCTGCATTACGTGACCACGCTCCTCGTTGCGTTGGCGGGGCCGCATGCCCCACTATCCTGTATCCCCGATGCGGCAGGCAGCGCACGTACACGACCGCTCACCGAGAAAATGAGCGCGTTGACCGTGAAAAACCTACCGTTGACCGAAGATGTATTCACATTGGTTAGGATACCATATCCGCAGGTGCTAAACGGTTTCGTAATTGAGACTTTTTCTCATTCATTTATCATACGGCGAGGGCGCCGCAGTGACCGCAAGCAATGCACGCATTTGCACAAAACAGGAATGCCTCGCCCCTGACAACGATGTGTGGGAGCGGGGCCTCGGGACAGCAAGCGGGTCGAAGGGTCCTGCGACTTGCAGCAAAATCTTTACATGTAAGCGACCGACACCAAACACAATCGTCTGGCACCGGTCGACTTCAGGCTATTTTGCTATGCCCTACGCCTCATACGGCAGCCCGTTTATGGCAAGCTGCGCACGTTTTGCAACCCTCGTGACCGCCGCTTCTTCCGAAGTGATGCAACACATACATATTTGTGCCGCTCGCGCTCCAGCACCGTTGACTGAACGCCCACCCACGTTGACCTTGCACCTACGGTTTGACTTTGCACCTGAGGCCCATTTTCGTGCCCCAAATGGGCCTCAGGTGCAAAGTCAACCAGCATCGTTGAACCCCACCCGCCCCAGCGGCTGGTTCATGCTGCTTTTTGAACAACACATTGTTAAATATGTTCATCTTTCACACGAAATTATCTTGACTTGGTTTCAATGTGATATCACAATGTAATCAGCGAGCCGCACGGGCCGCTTGGGGATTCGCCTCCTTCCCTTCGCAATCGGAGCGCGGCACCGGGGCCGTCACGCAAACGCCGGCGCAGTCGTGAAAGGAACTCACATGAGCGTGGAAAAGGTCATCAAAGCCAAGTCCGGCTATGGCATGCTTGCCGGCGTCGTTGTGGCGCTCGTTGCCATTGTCGGCCTGTTCATATGGAGTGTTATCGGACTTGCCAGCACACCCGATGGCGCAGACGTGCCCGCCGCATACGGATGGGGCCTTGGCGTCAGCATCACGCTGTTCTGCCTTTGGTTCTTGCCGCTCAACGGCTTCTTTTCGCTGCAGCCCGGTCAGGCGCGCGTGTGCATTCTCTTCGGCAAGTACGTGGGAACCGTTCGCGATGAGGGCTTCTTCTGGGCCAATCCGTTCTACAGCAAAAGCATGGGCAGCACGGCAGGCCTCAACGAAGTGTTCGAGCTCGAGACAAGCGGCTCCAAGCTCGCCCATGCCGCCGCGCAAAAGGCCGCAAAGGGCAACCCTGTCACCATTTCAACCCGCGTACGCACCCTCAACGGCGAGCGCTTGAAGGTCAACGACAAGATGGGCAATCCCATCGAAATCGCCACTGTCGTAGTGTGGCACGTAGCCGACACCGCCAAGGCGTTGTTCGATGTGGACGATTATCAGAGCTATGTGGCCATGCAGGCTGAGACGGCGCTGCGCCACGTGGCGAGCGTATACGCCTACGACCACCTGGAGGACGAATCCGACGCCGCCGGCGCCATCACGCTGCGCGCCAACGTCGAGGAAGTCTCCGAGGCCCTGCGTCGCGAGCTCGCCGAGCGCTTGGCCCCCGCGGGCGTCACGGTTGACGACGCGCGCCTCACGCACCTCGCCTACTCGCCCGAGATCGCCCAGGCGATGCTGCGTCGCCAGCAGGCCGAAGCCGTTATCGCCGCGCGCAAGAAGATCGTCGAGGGCGCCGTGTCCATGGTGGACATGGCTGTGAAGGAGATGGCCGCCGGCGGAACCATCGAGTTGGACGAGGAGCGCAAGGCCCAAATGGCCAGCAACCTCATGGTGGTGCTGTGCGGCGAGTCCGAAGCGCATCCCGTGGTCAACGCCGGTTCTCTATACTAAGGTATACTACTAAGGTATACCGCGCACGTTGCGGGTCCGCTCCCGGCTCCCGGCTCCCGGCTCCCGGCTCCCGGCTCCCGGCTCCCGGCTCCCGGCTCCCGGGAGGCATCATCGCACGGTCATGCGCACGAGGGCAACCGCGCCAAGCAGCGAGCATGCGCTAAGCACCGCGACCCGAACGCGGCAGACGTCAAGTCACGACACTGGACAGGCAAGATAAGGTCATGGCACGCAAGCAGTATCCCCTCCGCATAGACCCTGAGATTTGGGGCGCCATCCTGCGCTGGGCCAGCGACGAGATGCGCTCCGCCAACGGCCAGGTGGAATGGATCTTGCGCGATGCCCTCAAGCGAGCGGGCCGTCTGCCGCGCGATGAGCAAACCGACATCGAAAAGGACGCGTAACGCGAGGGCCGATTCTCCGCGCCCCTGCCGATGCGGCACCGATGGCGAGCGCGCTGATCGTGTCTCCGCAACGTTCCCGCCCCGCACCGCCGCGTTGACTTTGCACTCACCGCTTTGGCCTTGCATCCGCGATGTCGACTTTGCACCTGAGGCCCATTTTCGTGTCCCAGATGGGCCGTAAGTGCAAGGTCGACGCGCAGGTGCAAGGCCGACGCCGCTGACACACGCTCAGCACCGCAACCGCCGTCGCCAGAGACACCGCCACGCGCAACCAACACCTCGGGAGCAAGACCACCGCCACAGCCGCGTGCAATCAACACGGCGGGCGCGCCGCCGCGCGCTCCAGGCACCGCCTCAAAAGCTGCGAAAATACCTGCAAGCATCTACCAATCGGCTCCAGACAGCCATTTTGCCTCCATTGCCAACACATCGCTTGACATGCCGTCTAAATCATGCATAATCCTCATCATTTAGAATATCTTCTAATTATCAATTGCCCATCATCCGAGCCATGAACTCATCCCACAACCACCCCAACCCAGCAACGCCCACAGAAAGGACCACATCATGAGCGTGCTCGACATCACCCATTACCAGAAGTGCTATGGCGACACCATCGCCGTGCGAGATCTCTCACTTACCGTTGAAGCGGGCGACATCTACGGATTCATCGGCCATAACGGCGCTGGCAAAACGACCCTCATCCGCTCGATCGTCGGGGCGCAGGGCGTCGACGGCGGCCATATCGAAGTCTGCGGTCACGACATCCTGCGCGAGCCTGTGGCAGCCAAACGACTCATGGCCTACGTGCCCGACAACCCGGATGTCTACGACTTCCTCACCGGCATGCAATACCTCACCTATATAGCCGACTTGTTCGAGGTCAGCCCCGCCGACCGCACGCGCCGTATCGCCGAGCTCGGCGAACGCCTCGAGCTCATGGACGCCCTGGGCTCCCCCATCGGCTCGTATTCCCATGGCATGCGCCAAAAACTCGTCGTCATGAGCGCGCTGGTTCACGAGCCCAAGCTCCTCGTCCTGGACGAGCCGTTTGTCGGCCTCGACCCGGTTGCCTCCCACGAACTCAAAACCATCTTGTGCGAGCTGGCCTCCCGCGGATCGGCGGTCTTCTTCTCTTCCCACGTGCTTGAGGTGGTGGAGAAGCTCTGCAACAAGGTCGCCATCATCAAACAAGGCGAACTGCTGGCCTCCGGCCCCACTGAGCAGGTACGTGGCGACAGCTCCCTTGAGGATCTGTTCCTCGAGCTGGTAGAACGGCCAGGCAACACGGATCGCCCCGCCAGTGCGAGCGAGACCGCAGTCGCCGGCGCCCCTGGACTCGATCCCCGCAATCCCAAGGAGGCGTAAAGCCCGATGCGCAACTTCTCCATTCTTATGCGCGTCCAAGCACGCGCCATCGTCAACTCACTCATGCCCGGCAGGCGCAACCGCACAAGCAGCGGCGCGGGCAGGCTCGCCACCGTTGCGCTCAGCGTTATCGGACTTGCAGGGCTCGCCATCTTCTATCTCACCATGATTGCCTCCATGCTCGCCGACGCCGGCATCTCCCAGGCTCTGCCCGCTCTCGCCGTGGTCGCAGGCTCGCTCGCCGGTGTGGTATTCACGCTGCTCAAGGCCAACGGCACCCTGTTTGGCTTCACCGATTACGACCTCGTCATGTCGCTGCCCATCGACCGGCGCACCATCGTCGCCTCACGGCTCGTCTCGCTCATGGGCTTTGCATGCGCGCTCGCCGTCATTTGCATGACACCGCTCTACGCCGTGTACTTTGCACACGTGGGCATCCAGCCGCTGCCACTCATCGCCGCCATCATCAGCGTTCTGCTCGCGCCCGTGATTCCCACAAGCATCGCCGTCTTTATCGCCTTCGCGCTCACTGCCCTCGCTGCGCGTTTCCGCCATGCGAACCTTGTTTACATCGTGCTCGCGCTGCTCGGTCTCAGCGGCGTTGTCGCGTTCTCGTGGGGAGCCGCCTTCGCCGGCAGTGCCAGCACAACGAGTGAGGCCGTTATGATAGAAAGCGCCGCCCAGCTCGCGCGCCTCATGGAGCTTGGGCTTGAGCAGTTTTACCCGCCGGCCGCCCTGGTGTCGAGCGCCGTCGTGCACGGCCAGACCATTCCCCTTACGGGCTTCGTCCTCATCTCTCTGGTTTTCGGCGGCGTGTGCCTTGAGGTGCTCCAACGTTTCTACCTTCGCATCAACGGGCTGCTCACCAGCCGCAAGCGCGGAAAGCGGATGGACGCTGCCGCCGTTGCGCGCCAAAATCGCGCCCGCAGCCCATTTTGGGCCATCGTCGTCAAGGAGCTGCGCACGCAGATTGGCATCTCAACATATGCCATTAACACCCTTTTTGGGTATCTCCTCGCCATCTTGCTCTGCGTGGGCATGATCGCGTTTGACGGCCAGCAACTCATCACGGAGCGATTCATGGGCTCTTCGAGCGTAGCCGACCCCGGCACCGCAGAGCTTGCCACATGGATGACGGGCCTGCTGCTCCCCTGGTTCTTCGCCATCTGCGGTATCGGCGCACCCGCAGCGGTCCCCTCCGTGTCGCTGGAGGGCAAAAGTGCTTGGATCCTCGCCTCCGCCCCCGTGAGCCCGCGCGTCGCCCTGCGCGCCAAGCTCGCATCGAACGCCCTGCCCCTCGCCGCCATCACCATAGTGGGTGCATGTTCGCTGCTCGCCGCCAGACAAACCACGCCATTGAGCGCACTCGAGATCGTCGTTGCGGGCTTTGGCACCTTTTACCTGTGGGTGAGCCTCGGCCTTGCCATAGATGCGCGGCGGCCGAACTTTTCCTGGACCTCCGCCCAGGACGTGGTCAAGCGCGGCGCTCCCATGCTGGTCGCGGTGATGGGCGGCATGCTCACCGTACTGGCCTGCGTCGCGCTAACGGTCTTCTCAGTCGTGAAAATCGGCATTCCTGCCACGCATATCCTCGTCCTGGTCCTCGGAGCCTGCTTCGGCATCGCCGGCGAGCTCATCTTTCGCTGGGCCGCGCGCACCGTCACGCGCTTCGAGGCATAGCGCCGAAGGCGACACGCTTTTTGTGTAGCGAATCGGCGCGCGGCGGGCAGTAATCGGCGAACGGTCGCCGCGCATCACCTATAATGCCCATTACATATGCACGCGCTACACCAACGTCAGATGGAGGCCTGAATGTATAAGCGCACAAAGATCGTCTGCACCATGGGTCCGGCCTGTGATAACGACGAGACGATTCGCGAGATGATCAAGGCGGGCATGAACGTCGCCCGCTTCAACTTCTCCCACGGTTCCTATGAGGAGCATCAGGGTCGTATCGAGCGCGTCCGCCGCTGCGCTGCCGAGGTTGGCAAGCCCATCGGCATTCTGCTCGACACCAAGGGCCCCGAGGTCCGCACCGGCCTGCTTGAGGGTCACGCCAAGGTCGAGGTCCACGCCGGCGACAAGATCATCGTGACCGCCCAGCCCACCTCTGAGGACTGGCTCGGCAACGCCTCCCACATCTCCCTCGACTACCTCGAGCTCCCTTCCGAGGCTGAGCCCGGCTCCATCATCCTGATCGACGACGGCCTGGTCGGCCTCGAGGTCGAGTCCATCGACGGCCAGGACATGCACTGCGTCGTCATGAACAACGGCCTCATCGGCGAGCGCAAGGGCGTCAACATCCCCAACGTCGACATCTCCCTGCCCGCCGTCACCGAGCGCGACCGTCAGGACATCCTCTTTGGCCTGACCCAGAACATCGACTACATCGCGGCCTCCTTCATCCGCAACGGCAAGGCCGTCGAGGAGATCCGCGAGCTCTGCCGCGCCAACGGCGGCGAGCACGTCACCATCTTCCCCAAGATCGAGTGCGCCCTGGGCGTCGAGAAGTTCGACGAGATCCTCGAGGCTGCCGACGGCATCATGGTCGCCCGTGGCGACCTGGGCATCGAGATCGCACCCGAGCTCGTGCCGCACATCCAGAAGGAGATCATCGCCAAGTGCAACGCAGCTTACAAGCCCGTGATCACCGCCACCCAGATGCTCGACTCCATGCAGCACAACCCGCGCCCGACCCGCGCCGAGGTCGCCGACGTCGCCAACGCCATCTACGACGGCACCGACGCCGTGATGCTCTCCGGTGAGTCCGCCGCCGGCCAGTACCCGGTCGAGGCCGTGAAGATGCAGGCCAGCATCGCCATCGAGACCGAGAAGCACCTCCCGGCACACGCCGAGCTCAAGGTTCCCGAGGGCGCGCACGGCACCCGCGTGGTCAACAACGTCGTGGGTCTCTCTGCGGTGAATATGGCCACCACCGTTGGCGCCAAGTGCATCACCGTGCCCACCACCACGGGCCGCACCGCTCGCCTGATCTCCCACTTCCGTCCGAACATGCCCATCTGCGCATTCTCCCGTAACGACTGGGCCGTTCAGCAGATGATCATGTACTGGGGCGTGATCCCGCACAAGGCCGAAATAACCCAGGGCACCGTCAACGGCACCATCGTGAAGGCTATCGACACCGCCAAGGAGCTCGGCTATGTCGAGACCGGCGACCTGACTGTTGCCACCGCCGGCGACGCTCGCCTGTCCGTCCAGCTCGAGGACAAGGTGTCCTCCACCAACCTGGCCTACGTGGCCCAGGTACGCTAACGCGAAGGGCGGCCTCGCCTGCTGCTTCACTTATAACCATGTGTGAACGGGTGGCTCGGCATCGCGCCGGGCCACCCGCTTTTTTGCACGGTTCGCCCGTTTTGCACGGCGCGCGCACTTTTACACGACACGCCCACTTGGCGTGATCCGCCCGTTTTGCGGAGCCCGTCCGTTTTATGCGACCCGCCCGTTCCTGCGCGATGCACTTGCCTTGCGGGGGGGCCACCCACTCTGCGTGACCCGCCTGCTCGCAAAAAGCGGTTCACAAACGAACAAAACTTTGCGATTCGTAAAAGTTTTCGTCGTTCGTGAACCGCTTTTGCCTAAAGCGGGCGACTTTTTCGCACCTCGATCGGGACCAATCTCGACCCCAACACAATTGGCAATCCCACGCCCGTGTCAGCACCAACGCCGTCGTCGGCCCCACGCCTGTGTCGATCCTAACGCCGCCAGCGGACCCAGAGCCCGCGCCAACCCTACGCCAACTCGATGCTATCTGCACCGATGATGCGAAGGTCGGCGTTATAGAATGCCGTCAGCGCCTCAATGGCGAGTTCAACGTCGCGCGCGCCAGCCGTCTCCACACATGAATGCATGGCGAGCTGTGCACAGCCCACATCGACCGCATGCAGACTGACCTGCATATTCGAAATGTTGCCGAGCGTGGAGCCACCCGCCATATCACTGCGGTTCGCATAGCCCTGATAGGCCGCTCCGGCCTGGTCGAGCACGGCCATAAACGCCGCCCGGCTGAACGCATCCGTACAATAATGCTGGTTGGCCGCCTCCTTGACGGCCAGGCCGCCATTGAGCTTCGGTGCGTTCGCCTCGTCGGCCTTCTCGGGGTGAGCCGGATGCATGGCGTGCGCATTGTCGCAGCTCACAAGCATCGATGCAGAAAGCGCCCGGCGCAAATCCTCATCCGTGTAGCCCAACGCGAGATTCAGGCGCGTCAACGCATCGGCAAGCAATGTGGATGCGGCGCCCTGCTTGGTCTCCGAGCCCACCTCTTCGTTATCAAAGCACGCATACACCGAGATGACCCGCTCGTTGGCGCTCGCGATGAAAGCCGCGAGCGAGGTATAGGCACACATGAGATCGTCCAAGCGGGGCGATGAAACGAACTCGTCCGTAGCGCCCCACACCCTGCCGCGCTCGTGGTTAACCAAGAACAGGTCGCGCGCCACAATCTGCGCGGGATCAACTTCGAGCGCATCGGCAAGAAGCGTGTCGAGAGAGCCCGCCGCAAGATCGCCGGCGGACACCAACGGGTACAAATCGCTTGCGCGATTGGGCGAAAACGCCTTATTGACCTCGTGATTCATATGGATGGCAAGGCTTGGAACCAGCGCGACGTCGCGGTTCAAGGCCACCAAGCGACTCTCGATGCGCGCGCCCTCACGTACGAGCACGCGGCCAGCAAGCGAAAGCGGCCGATCAAACCAGGTGTAGTCCATCATCCCACCGTACGCCTCGGTGTTGAGGCGCAGGTAATCGTTGGGGCCCTCGACCTCGCCCGCCATCTTAACCTTGAAGCACGGAGAATCCGAGTGCGAAGCCGTAAGCTGGAAGTGATACGGAGCAGCCCCGCCATCCACACTGGCCGCAGCATGCGGCTCGGTCAACGACCCGGGCTGCGGCGCGCCCTCGTCCGCCGGGGAATCGCCGTCTGCGCGCAACGCATTGCCCGCATCGGTGCCCGCACTTGGCACCTGGGCACCTACACGCCAGGCAACCACGCTCGAACCGTTGCGTTGCGTATAGTAGGCCCCACCCGGCCGAATACCCCATCGCGCTCCTTCGGGCAGGTAGACGAAACCCGCCTCGTCCAAGCGCGCGCGGATCGATGCAGCCGCATGAAACATCGTCGGACTTTCATGAATAAAGTCGAGCATTTCCTCGACAGCGGGGCGCTCCTGTGCACCCTCCGATTTGAACAGCCTCATCGAGACCTCCCTATCCCTTGCGCGGTGCGGCTCGCATAACGGCATGCTCCAGCAAACGAAGCCCCACCTTGCGAACGCCCGCGCGCCATCTTGTTGCATGCCTTGATTGTACGCGATGAAAGTCGGGGGTGAGGCACGAGCAGGCGCTCGCCGCACGCGCGAACCCCCTTCCGCGCACCTGCGACCTCCGCTGTCACTTACCGCCGCGCCCCAGCGCGCACCCAAGGCCCCGCCACACACCCATGGCCCCATCGCGCGCCCACGCTCTCCCGTCGCGTACCTGCGGCCTCCGCCGTCACTTCCCGCCGCGCCCCAGCGCGCGCGAGGCCACGCCGCACACCTGCGGCCCCTATCGTGCGCCCGCGCTCTCCCGCTGCGCGCCTGCGGCCGTCCTTTCTCTTAAAAATATGCTGCCCCTTCGTCACATTTCTTCTTGATAATTGCCTTTGTTCTTATATCATTTCAAGTAACGTACCGCGTCTCGCGCCTACAACCCGCTGCGCACCATGCTCAATGCGCGTCAGCAACAGGTGCCCCACGCACGCAACCACAAGGAGCTCTCATGACCACCGCATCCACCCCTAAAACCGTCGCCATCGTCGGCTGCACGCACGCCGGCACCTTTGTCGCCCAATCCATCCTCACTGCCCACCCCGACTGGACCGTCCACGTATTCGAGCGCAACGACACGCTGTCCTTCCTGTCCTGCGGCATCGCGCTGTGGGTCGGCGGCCATGTGAGCGACCCCAACCGCATGTTCTACTCCTCGCCTGCCGCCCTGGCCGAACTTGGCGCGCAGATGCACATGGAGCACGACGTCCTTTCCATCGACGTCGCCGGCAAGTCCCTGGTGGCCCGCGACCTCAATACGAAGGAAGAGGCCAGCTACCCCTTTGACAAACTCGTCGTTACCACCGGTTCCAAACCCGTCACGCCGCCCATCCCTGGTCTTGCCGAGGGCCTCGAGGACGGCCGCGTGATGCTGTGCAAGAACTGGGACCACGGCAAGGCCATCAAGGATCATGCGATGAAGGCCAAATCCGTAGCCGTGATCGGCGCGGGCTACATCGGCGCCGAGCTCGTCGAGCAGTTCAGCGAGGCCGGCGTGCGCGCCATTCTCATCGACGGCCTGGATCGCGCGCTTGCCAAGAACTTTGATGCCCCCATCACCGACCAGGTCGAAGCCGTCTACGCCGAGCACGGTGTCGAGCTTGCCCTTGGCCAGATGGTGACCGAGTTCCGCCTTTCTGCGGAAGGCAAGGGCGTCACCGTGATCACGACCGCCGGCGAGTACGAGGTCGACTACGCCATCATGGGCGCAGGCTTTTTGCCGCGCACCGACCTGGTGGAAGGCCAGCTCGAAATGCTGCCCAACGGCGCCATCAAGACCGACGAATACATGCGTGCCTACCTTGCCGGCGCAACCGATCCCTGCGCCGATGTCTTGGCCGCTGGCGACTCCTGTACCGTGCTGTACAACCCCACGGGCACCTACGACTACATTCCGCTGGCCACCAACGCCGTGCGCCAGGCCCTGCTCGTTGCCGCCAACATTGAGGCGCCCGTGCAGAAGTACATGGGCACGCAGGCCACGAGCGCGGTGCAGCTCTACGACCTCTCGCTGGCTGCCAGCGGCCTCACCCAGGCGGGCGCCGACGCCCGCGGCGTCCGTGCTTGCTCCACCACTCTCGTCCAGGACTATCGCCCGGACTTCATGCTTACCACGACGCCTGTGACGTGCACGCTCACCTGGGATCCCGAGACGCGCCGCGTACTGGGCGGCCAGTTCCTGTGCCGCCACGACGTTGCCGAGGCAGCCAACGCGATCTCCATCGCCATTCAGGCCCGCTTCACCATCGACCAGTTGGCCAACGTGGACCTCTTCTTCCAGCCGAACTTCTGCCAGCCGGTTAACTTCATCGGGGCCGTGGCCATGCAGGCTGTGGCCGAGCAGAATGCACGCGACGCCGCGTAAAGCCGATTGACTCACGGCAGCGCGCCTTCCGTCCAAGGCTTGACCAGCCGTGAGCGAGCCCCGGCCTAAAACCGGCCCGCCACAGACCCGCCACGGCAGGCGCTCTCATAAGCATACAAACCCGAGCATGTTCCCATGCCCGGGTTTTTCTTAATTTATTATAGAACATAAGTTCGTTTTATGCTATCATGCAATCAGGGTATGAGGGCGAGTGAGAGTTCATACGGAGGCCCCACTGGTACGTATGGACGGGAAGTAGTGGATACCGTCGGGCGCAGCGGTCGCCCGGCACAAAGAGGCCACTCCGCTGACTCACCTCAGACAGGCACGCGCCCCTGTTCGCCGGCACCCGCAAAGATCGGCATTCACAATGCAGTTTTCTATATGCCGCAGAAACGGGGCGATGCCTTATGGCACATAACAACGAGATTGTTCTGTTCACTTCCTCCGATGGGGAAATCTCCCTTCCGGTGACCGTCGATTCCACCGAGGAGACCATTTGGCTTACGCGTAGCGATATGTCGTTGCTCTTTGATCGAGACATTAAAACGATTGGCAAGCATGTCAACAATGCGCTGAGCGAAGAGCTGTTCGACTGCCGTGATGCAGTTGTCGCAAAATTTGCGACAACTGCGGCCGATGGAAAATGCTATCAAGTTGACCACTACAGCCTTGATGTCATCATCTCAGTCGGTTATCGCGTTAAGTCACAGCGCGGCGTCGAGTTCCGTCGCTGGGCAACCGGCGTTCTGCGCCAGTTCATCCTGCGTGGACATGTGGAGAGCGAGCAGCGGCTCCGCCAGCTCGGCACCGTGGTGGATATTATCGAGCGCATTCCAGGCGATGTCGGCTCGCGCGAGCTACTCGATATCGTGGAGAGCTACACGAACGTCTTTGATCTGCTCGATGCCTATGACCGAGAGTCAATTGAGCGGCCCAAGGGCACAACTGGCACTTTCGAGCTCGACTACGACGAATGCATGAACCTCATTGGACAAATGCGCGTGCGCTTTCGCAGCGACCTCTTTGGCCGCGAGAAAGATGATTCATTCCGCAGCAGTATCGCTGCGATTTATCAGTCGTTCGGTGGGCAAGATCTGTATCCCAGCGCCGAGGAAAAAGCTGCCAACTTGCTTTACTTCATCATCAAGAACCACTCGTTCTCTGATGGCAACAAGCGTATCGGATGCAGCTTGTTCCTGTATTTCCTCGACCGTAACGGCATTTTATTTCGCGGCCTCGACAAGCGAATCGCCGACGATACACTCGTGGCCGTCGCGCTCATGATTGCCGAGTCTCGTCCAGAGGAGAAGGAGTCCATGATCGCGCTCGTGATGAACTTCCTTGCATAATCGAGGGTTGATTTCCAACCTTAGCGAAACACTTTGAGGAGTTTTCCGCTTTCAGCACT
>CAUWJG010000048.1:0-12266 GCA_963559095.1 uncultured Collinsella sp.
GATCTTGCCCTGACCGCGCTTGGCGACCACGCGGCCGCCCACGGTGACGGTCTCGGCGCCCGACTCCTCGTTGGCGAGCCCCTCGTAGCGCACGAGCAGCTCGGCGGCGTGGTCGGTCACGCTCGAGTGCTCCGGATAGGGGTTCTTGCCCGCCTCATACAGCGCGGCGCGGTCGGCGAGACGGCGAGCGCGCTCGTCGTTCAGGGTGTTGGCGGCCTCGGCTGCCGGGGCAACGGTGTTCTCGGCCATGGGTGCCTCTCCTCTCTTATATAAGGGCATCGGTGCCCTTGGCAACAAGCCGCGACGCAGATGCGGCGCAGCCCCTTCATACGAAAACCGCCCCCTGGCGCCAGGCGGCACCAAGGAGCGGGAAAGCGCTAGGATCGGGCAGGACCCTAACGCGAGATCTTGGCGATGGTGTACATGAGGCGCTTGCCGGACGGGGTCACGACCTCGACCGTCTCGCCCTCGACATGACCGATGATCGCGCGGCCCACCGGGGACTCGTTGGAGATCTTGTGCTCAAGCGAGTTCGTCTCGGTGGTGCCCACCAGCGTGAAGTCCGCAGCCTCGCCCTCGCCGTCAACGAGCGTGACGGTGCTGCCGATGGAAACGGCCATGCTGGCGCCGGCCACGGCGTCACGCGCGTTGGCCAGGGTCGCGCGAATCTCGGCGATGCGAGCGGCCGTCTTGGCCTGCTCCTCCTTGGCGGCATCGTACTCGGCGTTCTCGGAAAGGTCGCCGAACGCGCGCGCTTCCTTGATGCTCTCAACGATCTCGCGGCTCTTCTCGCCCTCAAGATACGCGAGCTCCTCCTCGAGCTTCTTGCGGCCCTCGGCGGTCAGTACGATCTGGCTTACGTCCATGTGACGAACTCCCGTCTACCTATCTGTTCATACCTGCAACAAAAGCGGCCGGCTAGCCCGCGCGGGGAAGCCGGCCGCCGCTTTGTATCCATACGGTGCGAGCTAGTGCTCCTCGACAGGGCTCTGCTCCTTTTGCTCTTTCTTTGCCTTCTTCTCGGCAAGCTTAGCCTCGAGCTCGGCAATCTCGGCATCCTCCTCGGACACGACCGTCTCATCGGACTTGTCATCGTCCCCCGCGAGACCCTCGCGGATGTTCTTCACCGTGGAGCCCAGGGACTTGCCAAGTTTCGGCAGGTTCTTGGGTCCGAAGATCAACAAGACAACAACGAGGATGATGATCCACTCGAAACCTTTAGGCAAAAACGGCATGTGATTCCTCCCGAAAAATGCGGTCTGCGCGATGCAGATCGTTGAGGCGGCATGTTCGCGCCTATCTCAACTCGCAAGAGTATACCGCGCAAGACCTGCCAGAACAACTAGGGTCACATTTTACACGCCTTGTGCCAAATGGGGCCAACCAGATGGTAACGATTCTGTAAACGGTATGCGCGCCAGGCATGAGCCGAAAGGCGGTCCACAGTTGCTGCGTCCGGCAGGCCCATGAGCGCCAGGACCGATCGTCCCATAGCGTATGCCCGCCGCCCTCGGCTGCGCACCACCGGCACCGCCCTGGGCCCGACGCCACGTTGGCCCGCAAAAGCAAAAGGGCCGCTCGCAAGCGACCCTTATACATGCAATGGTCGGGTTGACTGGATTTGAACCAGCGACCCCTGCGTCCCGAACGCAGTGCTCTACCAAACTGAGCCACAACCCGAAAGCTTGGTTATAGTACCAAACATTTTTGAGAAATGCTAGCCCACAGCGATAAAAGGTCCAGATTTTTCCATTCGGGCCGCTGTGGACCACCATCCGTGCTGCTCAGAGGCCATGCGAGCAATGCGCTCGGCCGCCATCTGCGTGCGGCACACGGCGAACACACACGAGCCGGAGCCTGAAACATCGGCCACGCGCACGTCGTCCTGCCCGGTCATCCATGCGAGCACCTCGGCGATCTCCGGCGCCAAATCGCACGCCGCAGGCGCCAAGTTGTTGGCGACCGAAGCGAAGATGTTCTCCTCGCGATGCAGGCGCAACGCCTCAAGCATCGGCTCAAGCGCGGGCACCTCCTGCGGATCCTCGTCAAAGCGACGATACGCATCGGCGGCAGACACCCCGCCGGCAGCCGGCTTCACCAGCGCCACAGGCGTGCCCGTGAGCGGACGGAACATCTCGCGCATCACATCGCCGCGATCATCGAGATAGGCAGGCGGGCCGTACAGGAAAAACGGCACATCGGCGCCGATGGAGCGCGCCACGGCGTCGATGCGCTCATCGCGTGGATCGACCCCCCAATAATGGCAGATGCCCATGATCGTCGCAGCTGCATCCGTAGACGGGCCGCCGAGGCCCGCGCGCACGGGGATGTGCTTATCGATCAGGATGGCGAAGTTCGGCTCGCGCCCAAACGCCTCCCCCATCGCCACCGCGGCCTTGTAGGCCGTGTTGCTCTCCTGCGGGAAATCGGCCTCGGGAACCGTCTTGACCATCAGGCGCTCGGCTGGAGCAATGGCCAGCGTATCCGCCAGGTCAATCGTGGTCATGACCGAGTCGACGCGATGATAGCCCACCTCGTCGCGCTCGGCGTGCACGCCCAGGTAGAGATTGATCTTGGCGGGCGCGGTAATCAGGATGAAGGGCGAGGGCATTAGTGCTCCTCGAGCTGATTTCCCAGCGGCACGAACACATGCTCGCCGCTCTCGGGGTCGAACAGCTCAACGGTGCCGGTGAGCACGTCAACATACTGGTAAGACTGGCGCGACTTGCGACCGCGACGCTCGTCCACCTCGACAACGAACACCGAGGGGTGCACCGTCTTGATGACGCCCATACGCTCGATCACACGGGTGCGGCCCATGTTGGCCTTCACCTTCACGCGCTCGCCCACCATAGACGTCAGCTTGGTTTGGATCTCCTCGATATGGTTGACTTCCAACTCTTCCATGCAATGGCCTCCATACGGGCGCGGCTGCGTGGCATTTAAAATCGGCAGAATGCGCCCAACTTAGACAAACGCAAATGAGTATACGCCGCTTGCCGCCATGTGCAAGATGCCGCGTCCATGTACCCGAGGAACTCCACGGTCCAGCCGCCGCACGAGGCCAGCCGTACGGGGTCCAGCAGCACGGGACCCAGCAACATGAAAATGGGGTCGTTTCGCATGCACTCTCACGCACGTACGAAACGACCCCGTCCCCGCATTGCAGCGCTAGTCGCGAAAGGCGGTGACCTCGTTTTGAAGGGCGACGAGCCGCTCGATGCCCAGCTCGCCCAAATCGAGCAGGCGGTTCAGGCGCGCGCGGTCAAAGGGGGTGCGCTCGCCGGTGCCCTGCAGCTCGATGATCTCGCCGGCATCGGTTGCCACCAGGTTCATATCGACCTCGGCGCGGCTGTCCTCCGCGTAATCGAGGTCGAGCAGCTCGCAGCCGTCCACCAGGCCCATGGACACCGCGGCCACCTGGCCGGTCAGGGGCAGGCGGGCGATCTTGCCGGCCTCGACCCACGCCATGAGGGCGTCGTGCAGCGCGACCCACGCACCGGTGACGCTGGCGGTGCGCGTGCCGCCATCGGCCTGGATCACGTCACAGTCCACCGTCACGGTGTACTCACCCAGCGCCTTCATGTTCACCACGGTGCGAAGGCTGCGGCCAATCAGGCGCTCGATCTCCATGGAACGACCCTTGCGCGCTCCCGTCTCGCGGCGCGTGCGACGGCCGGTGGACGCGGGCAGCATGGCGTACTCGGCCGTCACCCACCCCTGCCGGCTCGCCTTGCGCCACCCCGGCACGCCCTCCTCGATCGTGGCGGCGCACAGCACCTTGGTGTCGCCGAACTCGACCAAGCAGGAGCCGAGCGCGTGCTTCATGACGTCGCGGGTCAGCGAAACGGGACGCATCTGGTCGGCCGCACGATCGTTGGCGCGGGCAATGGGCATGATATCCATGGGGATCCTTTCTTTGTAAACGAGCGGGCAAGGTGCACGGGACGCGCAGGACGAACGGGGCATGTGGGGCGCCGCCTGGCGTGCGCGCAGCGGCGCCTAGAGCTCGTCGGTATCGAGCACGATGGTAAACGGGCCGTCGTTGACGAGCGCGACCTGCATATCGGCGCCGAAGCGGCCCGTGTGCACCTGCGGCACATCGGCGCGGGTGAGCGAGACGAAATACTCGTAGAGCTCGCGCGCCTGCGCCGGCGCGGCGGCCTCGGTAAACGAGGGGCGACGCCCGCGACGGCAATTCGCGTAGAGCGTGAACTGCGACACCACGAGCACCTGGCCGGCCACATCGGCCAGCGCGAGGTTCGTCTTGCCCGCCTCGTCGTCGTTGATGCGCACATCGCGGATCTTGGCCCAGAGCTTATCCGCCTCGGCGCGCGTATCGTCCGTGCCCACGCCCAGCAAGATGAGGTAGCCGCGGCCGATCGAGCCTACAGTCTCCCCCGCGATCTCGACACGCGCCGACGCGACGCGCTGCACAACCGCGCGCACCCTTATGCCTCCGTGTGCGCGAGCTGCACGGCCAAATCCTGCAGGGCGAAGAACCGATGGCTGATGGCGTTTTTCTCCTCGGGCGTGAGCTCCGCCATGGTCTTGCCGGGCGTGGCCTCGGGCAAGAACAGCGGGTCGTATCCAAAACCGTGGTCGCCGTGCGGCTCAAACCCGATTGCGCCCTCGCACGCGCCGATGCCCGTGAGCTCCTCGCCGCCCGGGCGCACCAGCGCCACCACGCACATGAAGCGCGCCACGCGGCTCGCCTCTGGCACCCCCGTCATCTTGTCGAGCAGCTTGGCGTTGTTCGCGGCATCGTCCCCATGGACGCCCGCGTAACGCGCCGAGTACACGCCCGGCTCGCCGTCCAGCGCATCCACCATCAGGCCCGAGTCGTCCGCCACGGCGCACAGCCCCGTCGCCTCGACGGCCGCGTGTGCCTTGATGAGCGCGTTCGCCTCAAAGGTGGTCCCCGTCTCCTCCGGGTCCTCGAACGTGCCGAGCTGGCCCAAGGCCACAAAGCGCACGCCCGGCAGGGCCGCGCTCAAAATCGCCTCAATTTCCACAAGCTTATGTGCGTTGCCCGTGGCAACCACAATCGTGCGCTCAGGGTCGAGCGTCGTAGGGTCGATCGCGTCCAATGCCATAGGTATCCCTGTCCTTTCCGATGGGTTGCTACAGGCCGCGCAGGTCATCGAGGGCAATGTGCTCGATGCTCGTCAGCGGCTTGCCGAAGATGAAGCTGCCGGCGGCGGCGAACTCCGCGATGTTGTCCGACGTGGTCGCAAAGCGGTACGCCGGGCGCTGCACGTCGGCGGCGAGCAAGTCGCGCCGGCGCAGGATGTCCTTGAGCTCGGCGGTCGTTTCCTCCGCAGAGGACACCACGCGCACCTCCGGCCCCAACACATGCCGAATGGGCCCCGCGAGCAGCGGGAAATGCGTGCAGCCCAGCACAACGGTGTCTACCACCGCGCCGCCGCGCACAAGAGGCGCCAGCGTGCGCTCCACCTCGGCGCAGGTGTCCGGCGTGTCGAACACATCGGTATCCTGCAGCCAGCGCTCCTGCAGGTGGGCGCCGGTAGCCAACTCGCGCTCCACCAGCTCCACAAAGCTCGGCGCCGCGCAGCCGTGCACCTCAACGCCCGCATCAAGCTGATGGATCGCGCTCGTGTACGCGCCCGTCTCGATCGTCAGCGGCGTTGCCAACACGCCCACCTTGCGCGAGCGCGTCGAGTTGATGGCGGCTCGCGCGCCTGGCGCGATGACGCCGATCACCGGCACGGGTAGGATGCGCTGCGCCGTGTGCAGCGCGGCCGCAGTGGCCGTATTGCAGGCGATCACCATGATCTTGATATGGCGCTCGGCCAGCCACCGGCCGGCCTGCAGCACGAAGGCGCGCACCTCATCTTGGGAGCGCACCCCGTACGGGCAACGCTTCGTGTCGCCCACATACGTGATGGACTCGTGCGGCAGCGCCTCGGCGATGCAGCGAGCCACCGTCAGGCCGCCGAGCCCGGAATCGAAAATGCCGATGGGGCACGCGCGATCGTGCATGCAAATCTCCCGTCTCTGCCGCTACACCGTCAGCGGAGCGGCGCCCTTGGTAGCCAGCAGCGCCGAGGCCATGTACGCCCAGCCGTCCACGACCTTACCGCGCGCAACGTACACGTTGCCGTGGCGCGCGATGAGCTCTTCCACGGCGGGGTCCATGAGCGCGTTTTCCACGCACACGAAGGTGCCCACGTACGGCGCGGCCAAAAAGTCGGACTCGGAATCGCCGATGGCCAGCGTCTCGGCCGGATCGATGCCGCGCAGCTCGCAGAAGCGCTCGATGCCGCGGCCCTTGTTGAGGCCGGCGGGCATGATGTTGAACGCGCGGCCGGGGCCGTCCTCGCCCAAGTCGAGCGTGGTGGGCTTGGATACATGGGTGAGGTAGCCGTTGTTGGCCCACACCAGGCCAAGACCGGCCTTGTCGATCATGGCCTGGGCCTCATCGTCCGGTACCTCGCCGCGCATGCCTACGGTGACCTCGCGGTACTTGATGCCGTTGGCCATGTCGTTGTGGTACTCGATGCGGCCGGGCCAGCGGTCGATGATGCCCTGGCACACGCCGGCGTCCTCCATGACCTGATGCGGCGTGCGGCCGCACGCGGAGTCATAGGGCATGTCGCCGCAGAAGTACTCCCACCAGTTGTTCTTGAGGTCGAGCATGAGCAGCCCGCCCATCTCGCCGATATAGGCGTTGAAACCCAGGATGCGCGCGTCCTCCTGCAACATCGTGCGATTGCGCCCCGAGCACGGGATGATCTCGACGCCCGCACGGCGCAGCGCCACGATGGCCTGGACCAACGCCAGCGAGGGCTCGCCATCGTTGCCCTTGAGCGCGCAGGAGCCGGGCGCCAGCATGGTGGCGTCGAGATCCGTGAACAGGTAGCGGACGCGGGCGAGGCGCTCGCGCAGCTCCCCCGTCGGCTGGGCGGGCAGCATAGGCAGATTGGTGAGGTCATCGGTGCGCATGGGCGGCTCCTGTATGCTCGGATTCGTTCGTTCCCATTGTAGCCCGTGTGACGCTGCGGCCACGAAAAGAGCAGCGCGAGGGGGCGGGACGAGGTGGCCAGGGCAAGGGGCCGTCGGCCGGGCGCGGTGGCTGCGGGCGCACATCGAACGGGCTCTTTCCAAGCAGAATCTCGCGAAATAAGGCTCAAAAAGCTGGAAAACCGCCCGCTCGCCCCGATAGCGCAACATCGGCACTCCCCGCAGCTGCCAAGGCGCACTGAACCAGGCAACCTGCATGCGCATTCGTCCGACAAGCAAAGGAGCTCCCGCATTCATGCGAAAGCCCCCGTCAAACATGCCGGCTATCCTGCAAAAGCCCTACTTCGCAAAATCCTTCTCATCGAACCCGAGCAGCCAGGTCGCCAAAAACGTCACAGCAAACGTGATGGCCAGGCCAGCGATCGCCATGAGGAAGTTGCTACCACCCGATGGGTCGACAAACTGGGGAAGGCTGAGCAACGACACAGTCACGAGCTGAAACACCTTGACGTTGGCAAGCCCACAGAACAAGCCGCCTGCTGCACATCCGATAAACGTTGCAATCAAAGGGCGCTTGAGCTTGAGCGTGAGGCCAAACATGCACGGCTCGGTGATTCCCGCCGTGGCAATCGGAAGCGCAGCGGAACCCGCAAACGACTTGAGATCCTTGTCCTTCGCCTTGAAAAAAATCGCGAGGGCAACGGCCAGCTGCGTGAAATTGATGACCGCAAAGCCAACCCAAAGGAACGGATCGAACCCCATCGTCTCCAAATTGCTCAAGGCCGTTGGCATCAAAATCCAGTGGCTGCCCGTCAGAATGAAGATCGGCATCAGGAAGCTCACCATGAATACGCCGAGGACATAGTAATGCTCATACAATGCGAGCATCGCGCTGGCAATGGCCTCGCCAACAATAGAGCCAACCGGCGCGGTGACGAGCAGGGTCAGCGGAGCCATGACCAAAAAGATCGGCAGCTGCGTCAACAGCATCCCAAGCTTGACAATGGGGGTCGAGCTCACCGCATGCTCGACCTTCGACTGAATCCACACGGTGATCATCGCGGGCAGCAGTGATGCGCTATAGGAAATGGCATGCACCGGCAAACCGAAAAACGCGATGGGCTCCCCCGCGCCGACCATATCAATAAACGTGGGGTGCATGAGCATACCGACGAGCATCATGCTCACAACGCTGTTGCACTCGAAGTGGCACGACGCGCTCCATGCCACGAGGAACGGCATGAAGTAAAAGAACGTGTCGCCCATCATGTTCAGCAGCTCGTATGTCTGGCTGTCGGTGCTGAGCAATCCAAAAAGAACGGCAATGGAAAGCAGGGCCTTGAACAAACCGGTCACAACCAAGCCGGGAAGAATCGGGGTGATCGTGGCGCTCATGGCGTTCAGCGGCTTGTTCACCAAAGAGAGCAGCCCCGCGCCGGTGCTCGGATGGCTCGCCCCATCCCCGGACGTCTTTGCAGCCTCCACGATGTCCCTGACATCCTGGTACACCCGTTTCACTTCGTTGCCGATGATCACCTGAAATTCTCCGCCCATCCGAGCGATTCCAGGCAGTTCCTGCATCGCCTTGAGCATCGACTCGTCAACAAGGGATTCATCCTTGAGCTTGAAGCGCAGGCGCGTGAAGCAGTGCCTCACTTCCACAACATTCCCGACACCGCCAACAGCTGTAAGGATACGCCTGGCAAGCTCCTCATACGCCGCCATATCGCCCTCCAATCCTTCGGGTCCATCATCCATGTGACAGAGCGCCCGCATATACGGGCGCATGCGCGCGAAGCCACAACCTGATTGTGCGCCACGCACCCGAAGCGCCGTAGTTCAATATACGAACTACCGTTCACAGAGCCGGAAGAACCGCTCACCCTGCTTATTGGGCAAACATATTGAGATAACACGCCGATAGCAAATCGAAGAAATAGGAGATACCGTACTTGCCATACAATCCCAGAGCATCATAGGGACAAGCCCGGTCGCTCAGGCAATACACGGCATCGTAGCGCCGCCAATCTGCCACATCGGGCGCGGCGGTTATCAGCACCTTATCGGCCGTTGCCCCATCGACCCACGTGCACACGCTCTTTGCAAATACGCCCGACGCCGAAACCACAACAAGCATGCCGTCGTCATCGGCCGCCAATTCCGCAAGCCGCTCATGATAGGTCATATCGACGAGCTGCACGACTTTGCCCGCATAAAACAGCTCCTGCTGAAATCGGCCGATGATGCCACTCGTGTTGTTCGCACATGTCATCAAGACGTTGGAGCAATCATGCAGCCGCTGGGCGAGTCGGGCAATCGCATCGTTGTCGATAGTCCGTCTCATTTCTGAGAACATGGCGAGCATGCGGGCATCCAAATCGGACCGATATGTCTCGAGCGGGACGGAGCGATCCCGATGATTCAAATCGCTTGGATACGCAACCGGTGTCATCTGCTCCTTCAACTCGCTAAAGTTCATGAATCCGATACGGTTGCAAAAACGCCTGACCGCCGAGCGCGTCACGTACGCTTCGGCCATGATGTCCGTAATCGAAACCGAGCTGAGGTCATTCGCATGTGAAATCAGGCTATACGCAATGGCGTAGTCACCGCTTTGCCTGTCTCCATTCAAGATGTCGGCAAGCGCATTGAATAACCCCAGGCTGTTCGTATTCATCACGTCCCCCACTCTGACGCGGCGAGCGCATCAACCGTTGGATTTGATCATATCGCGATACCAATACCAGCTCTTTTTAGGATACCGTGCCAGACCATGCTCGAAATCAACGCGCACCAATCCGTAACGTTTTTCGTATCCGTTGATCCAGCTATAGAGGTCCATGGTGCACCAATAGTAGTACCCGCACACATGTGCGCCCTCCTCGCGCGCGCGGTACAGATGATCAATGGTTGAACGCAAAAACTCAATACGGCCCTCATCGCAGATCACGCCTTGCCCGTCTGCCTTCTCATAAGCACCATATCCGTTCTCTGCAACCATACGGGGGTTGCCATACTGAGCTTTGACGCGCATGAGCGAGGAGTACATCACGCGCGGGAGCAATTCGCGACCCCAGGCATTATGCGGGACGCTCGGGTCATACGCCGTTTTGAACAGCGGAGCGATGACCTGGCCTTCGACTCGATTGCTCACGGAGCCGGCTGTATTTCCCTCAACACGTGTGGGCTCGCCATCCCAGTCGGTCACAAACTTGCGGCAAAACACATTCAGGCTCATAAAATCAACGACGCCCGCCGCAAAAATCTCGGCATCATTCTCCACGCGGTAGAGATAGGTGCCGAGCTTTCCCAGCATTTCATCGAGCTCGGGAGGCAAGCGTCCCTCAAGCGCGGGGCAGAGGATCATTCGATTGTAGAAAAAATCGGCAGCGCGCGCTACGCGCTCGGGCTGCTCGCACGAAGGCGAGACCTCGACGTTGCAATCTTGATGTATGACGCCGATCGCCCCGTCAAGGCCCATGTCGTGATAGATCTTGATGGCCTTGGCGCTTGCGAGCATCTGCACGTACTGCCACTGGAGATACGAATGCATATCCAGCGACCTGGCCGGCGGATAGATGCCAAGCAGATTGGCGCAATAGCTGCAGTACTGCGGCTCATCGACCGTCGACCACAACTTGACCCGATCGCCGAAACGCTCAAAGCACACGCGCGCGTATGCCGCAAACGCGTCGGCCGTCGCCACGTTTGACCATCCGCCCTCACGCGCGATGGCAAACGGCAAGTCGTACTGGAAGAGCGTCACGTTGGGTTCAACGCCATGCGCGAGGCAGGCGTCAATAACACGGTTGTAGAATGCGATACCCGCCTCGTTGACCGCGCCGCGACCATCCGGCAAGATGCGACTCCACGACACAGAAAGGCGGAGAGAATTCTGTCCCCCCTCCGCTGCGAGACGAATATCCTCCTCAAAACGATGATAAAAGTCGCTGGCAACGGTTCCATCGGCATCATGGATGTTCAGCGGGCTGTGTGCATTGAAATAGTCCCACTCACCCAGGCCCTTCCCATCGATGTTCCACGCGCCCTCGCATTGATATGCGGAATTGGCCGTACCCCATATGAAAGGCCTGTCTTCAAACAAGTATTCCGTAGCATGCATGGCGGACCCCTTCGCATCACTTTCGCCCATCGCTTTTGATGTCGTGCCCACTGTATCCCTCAGGATGGCCGTAGGGTGGTTCATTTTCTGGAGCATCTCGCACCAAGGGGCGCCACGCCGCCCCACTTGCTTGCCCCATACCGCGCCGAGCGCCAGACCGACCTGGTTTTTTGAGGCGACGGCCTCAAGCAACGGGTTTGGCGCGGGGGCGGGCCGGCCCCTCGCCAGCAAAGTGGCCGTCCGCGTCCGCCGAGCCGGCCCCTTCAAGCGGAACGGCTTCGGCTCCTCGCGCCGAGCCGGCCGTTTCCAAGCGAAATGACCTCAACCACTCGCCGAGCCGGCCGTTTCCAAGCAAAATCCTGCAGAATGAGAGCTAAAAAAGCTGGAAAACCACCCGTTCGGCGTACACGTCATACACGATACATCGCACTCTAAATCAGCTCTCTTGACATCGAAGTCACAAAAGCTCCTGCCGATAGCTCTCTACCAGCGGCATTACAAACGACGGAATTCAATGGCAAAAGGCGAACCGTCAACCGAGGTTAACAGTTCGCCCAATTCTCCTATGGTGGAGCCGCGGAGAATCGAACTCCGGTCCACGAAAGCCCCCTGATCGGCATCTCCAGGCTCAGTCGCTTATTTCATCTCAGACGCCTTGCGCGAAGCGACACGCTCGCGGCGTCCCAACCGGTTCGATCTTATCCTGCGCCATACCGATTACGTGCGCAGGAGCATTCCCCTGAAATGACGTCGCGCCCGGATCGGGGACATCCCGAGTTTGACGTGCCTGCTATAAACTAAGCGGCAAGAGCCAGCTGAGGCTCAAAAGAAGAGTTCTTGTCAATTCATTTTGACGGTACCCCTGTTTAGCGTGGCGAGGAGACCACGGCCTGCTTCCTCTCTCAGAGCTATCGTGTCGAAACCAGTCGGCCCCAATGTGGGGACGGTCGGCGGCACGCGCGCCAACGCGCATGCGCAAACGACCTGTCAAAGAACGCGGCTGCCGTGCAACCGAGATTGCATCATAGCACATCGAGCGGCACGCCACACAAACCGCAGCGGACACAATGGAGGCATGGGAAGGCACGAGAGACGTGGGGCTCAGGGCTCAGGGCTCAGGGCTCAGGGCTCAGGGCTCAGGGCTCAGGGCTCAGGGCTC
>CAUWJG010000049.1:0-10532 GCA_963559095.1 uncultured Collinsella sp.
TCCGCAAGCCCGTGGCCAAGAAGAAGATCAAGATGCTGACCGACCAGGTCTTCAAATGGTCGGACGGCGAGGATGAGACCATCTACGACCACTGGATGAACGGCGCCGAGAAGAACGGCTACAAGCGCGAGGTCGCCCAGAAGATCTGGGACGACGTTTTGGAGTTCGCGTCCTACGCGTTCAACAAGTCGCACTCCGCCGGCTACGCGATTCTGGTCATGCAGACCGCCTGGCTGAAGGCCCATTACCCCAACGAGTACATGGCGGCCGTGCTCACCTCCTACACGGGCAAGACCGACAAGATCGTGCACTACGTCTCGGCCTGCCGCCACGACGGCATCGCCGTGCTGCCCCCGGATATCAACGAGAGCGGCACCGAGTTCACGGCGACCGCCGAGGGCGTGCGCTTCGGTTTGGCCGGTATCCGCGGCGTGGGTGAGGGCGTGACCGAGGCCATCATCGCCGAGCGCGAGAAGGGCGGCCCCTTCAAGAACCTGCACGACTTTGTGGATCGCGTGGACTCCAGCCAGGCGAATCGCCGCGTGATCGAGGCGCTCATCAAGGGCGGCGCTTTCGACTCCACGGGCTATCCGCGCCGTCAGCTCATGCACTTTGTGGACAAGGAGAACCCCGAGAACATCATCGAGGCGGCGGCCAAGCGCCAAAAGGACCGCGCCGCTGGCCAGACCTCGTTGTTCGACGTCTTTGGCGACGTCGAGGGCTCCGGGTTCGAAGTCGTGGTGCCCGAGCCGGATGGTCAGGAGTGGGACCGTCACATGAAGCTCTCGTTCGAGCGCGACGTGCTTGGCATCTACGTGTCCGACCATCCGCTGCGCCCGTACGAGTACACGCTGGCCAAGGCGCGCGACTATACGCTTTCCCAGATCGACACCGGTTTCGAGATCATGAATCCCGCCGGTGGCGGTACGGTGAACCAGGAAATCCCCGAGGGGAAGGCCTTCTGGTGGGCTGGCATGGTGTCGAGCGTGGGCAAGCGGGTGACCAAGAACGGCGACCCCATGGGCATCGTGCAGCTCGAAGACATGGAGGGTGAGGCCACGGTCGTGGTTTTCCCCAAGGTGTACAAGGCCGCAGAGGATTACCTGTATGGTGAGACCGATCCCGAGACCGGAGCGGTGCTTTCCGATGCGTTCATCCGCGTGAAGGGCAAGCTCGAGCGAAGCGACCGCGGTGACCAGATCATCGCGCAGGAGATCGTGCCGCTTGAGCTCAACGAGGAGAACAATCGACCCAAGGTGTTCGAGGTCATGATCCCGAGCTCGCGTTTCTCGCAGGCGAACATGGCTCGCCTGGCCACGGTGCTCACCACCAATCCCGGTGGCGACCGCGTGGAGCTGTTCATTGAGCAGGCCGACGGTCAAACGATGCGTGCCGAGATTCCGGCGCGGGTGAATGCGCGTTCGATTCCGTTGATTGCCGAGGTCAAGGGCATCGTGGGCAATAAGGGTCGCGTCACGGTGATTTAGTCCTTTATGCGGTGGCTTTACGTTGCTCCGGCGGTTTCGGCGCATATCGTCCATCGCGAGTTCCGCACGAACAGAAGCGCCTGTGGCGCTTCGTCGTGAGCAGGACTGTTTGAGCAGTGGATGATATGCGCCGAAACCGCCGGAGCCCCGCGTTAGGCCGGAGTGTATTTGGGCATACTCCTATACATTGCATACGGCAATGTCTGAAAGGATTGATCGATATGGCAGTGTTTTTCAAGAATGCCGAAGACGGCAAGTTTTTGGCCGCGCTCGATGTGGATATGCAGGCTCCTGCCGGCTACGTGCCCGTGCTCGCAAATTCGGTTGACGCCGCGACCGAGAAGCATGTGCCCGTGGTGGATTTGCAGCGCGACGGCCATGTGCTGAACGTGCGCGTGGGCGAGGTCGAGCATCCGATGGAGGATGCACACTACATCGAGTGGATCGCGCTTGAAGCCGCAGGCCGTTTGGAGTTCCATTACCTCAAGCCTGGTCAGACCCCGACGACGTTTTTCGCCGGTGGCGTGAAGTCCGGTATCGTGTACGCTTATTGCAACCTTCACGGTCTGTGGAAGGCGGAGTTCTAATCCCATCGGGTGTGGACGGCGGGTGAGGCCCGCGTTGTGAGGTGCGGCGCTGTACCGCACTGCTTGCGAGGGGCTGCTCGCGCTTGGGCGCGGCGGCCCCTTGCTGTTTGGATGAGTGTTGAGGTGCGTGTGCCGGCAGGTGGCACGAGCACGGCATAAAGGGGTGATGGGATGAAGATCGCGTTGGCACAGATGAATGCGCGTCTGGGCGATATCGACCAGATAGCCGAGCGGCTCGAGCGCCAGGCCGGGCTTGCCGCCAGTCAGGGCGTCGAGCTCATGTGCGCGCCTGCGCCCCTGTTGGCCGGAGCCGAGCCGGGCGCGTTGGCCGAAAACCCCGATTTTGAGCATGATGTGCTGAGCATGCTGCACAGCGTGGCGCTGCACCTGGAGTCAAGTGGTCCGGCATGTTTGGTGCCCTCGGTTATCGCGTATGAGGATACGCTGCTGTTCGAGGCGTTTCTGCTGCACGAGGGGCGCGTGACGCCGCTGCGTCTCATGACGGTGCGCCATCATGCGGAGGCGGGCGTGGCACCGTGGACGCCCCCGGTGTTCGAGCTCGGCGGCATGCGCATCGCCGTTACGGCCGATGCGCTGCGCGACCTCTCGTTGCTGCCTGCTGGATGCGATTTGGTCGTGCAGTTCCAGATCGATGGGTTCGTGGCCGCAGATGCCGCGAGCGCCGGTGTGGCTGGCCTGTCGGAAAGCGCCTTATCCATCGAGGTGGAGAAGGCGGGCGTGTGTTTTGCTCACATGGCGCCGGTGGGCGCCTTTGACGAGGTAGTGTATACGGGTGGCTCCTTCGTGCTGGACGAAGCGGGTCGCGTGGTCGCTGCGGCGCCCTCATTTGAGGAGGCGCTTGTGGTGCAGGAAATCGAGCGCGGTGGCTCCATGGCGGTCGTGCCCGAACACGAGCTTCCCTCCTATGAGCGGGATGTGTGGCTCTGGGAGGCGCTGCGTCTGTATCTTCGCGATACGTTGGCGTCATCGGGCCTGCATCGTGTGGCGGTGCCGTTGCTCGGCGACCTTCCGAGCTCGCTTTTGGCTTCCCTTGCGGTCGACGCCGTGGGGCCGCGCAATGTGCTTGGTATCGCATGTTCCGGTCCGCAAGCGTGCACTCCTGCCGCTGAGGCCCGTGCGCTCGAGCGCGCGGCCCGCGTTCGGGCGCTTTCCGAGGCACTGCACGTGCGGCTCCTTGAGGTGGTTCCGGCTGATGGCGCCCGTGTTTTCGATCATTCTGCGGCGGATGTGGCTCATGCGCGCGACCTTGAGCTTGAAGCGCTGCAATGTATGGATATCGCGCGTGAGCAGCGTGCATTGCTGCTGAGCCCGCTGACCAAGACCTTCCTTGCCCTGGCCCCTTGCGTCGACACCATGGCATGGCGCAGCGGGGCTGTCGCCCCCTTTGGCGATGTGTATCTCAGTGCACTGGAGTTTTTGGCGCGCTCACGCTCGCGTTTCTCGGCCGTATTGCCTGTCGATTTGCTGGGGCCGGGCGCTGTTCGCGAGGCGATGGGCGAGGTGCTTGACGGAGCGCTTTGCGCATGCAGCCTCGCGGAGACCTATGCCGGTCCGGTGCGTTCGGTGCTGACGGGGCTGATGCCGCATCAGATCGATGCGGTTCTGGCCGCGCACATCGACCAGGGTCGTCCGTTCGATGCGATTGAGGTACGCGGCGTGCGCCCTGAGGTGTTGACCATCGTGTTGCTGCTGATCCGTCGCGCCGAGTGCGCTCGCCGCCTGGCGCCAACGTATCCGTTGTGTTCCTCGCGTCCGTTTGCGCGGCGCGTGTACCCATATGCGCTTGCGTGGTCGGACATCGGCTTGCGGGGAGCGCCGCGATTGCGGGCGATTGATGATGCCGATACGGCGTATCGACGGCTCGCCGAGCGCGGTCGCTCACGCAATGAGCAGGCGCGCGGTGAGGTTGTCGGCCTGATTGCCGAGGCGCTCGGGTTGACCGATGAGCAGCGCGCCGAACTGGAAAGCAACGACGGGCGCCAGCGCATCAGAGCTGAGCTGCAGGATGCGGACGGCCAGCTGCGGGCATTGCTTGCGCGCATGGCGCAGGCGGTCGGGCAGGGGGCTCCAGGTCTCGGCGGCCCCTTTTTCTCCCTGAATTGATGGTTCTTCGGATTCGACGATGACCTTCGTGATATACTAGAACAAACGTTCGAACATAAGATTCGGGCGCAGAGGTATGGGCGGAGGTGCGCATGGTCATTTTGGGTATCGATCCTGGTCTGGCAAACACTGGATGGGGAATTGTCGAGGAGCGGCGTGGCGAGGTTCGCTGTCGGGCCTATGGATGCATCGAGACATCGGCAGGGAGTGATTTGGCCGCGCGCTTGCGTCGTATCGCCGATGAGCTGACGCGTGTGGTTGCGCGCTACGAGCCAAGTCAGGCCGCCGTTGAGGGCATCTATTTTGGAGCGAACGTGCGCTCCGCGATCCCGACCGCCCATGCGCGCGGCGCCGCATTGGTCGCGTGCTCACTGTGCGGCGTTGAGGTTGGCGAGTATACTCCCATGCAAATCAAGCAGGCGGTCGTGGGGACGGGTGCAGCGGATAAACAGCAGGTGACCTATATGGTCAGAACGCTGCTGCATCTCGACCACGACCCAAAACCCGATCACGCCGCTGATGCCCTGGCGTGCGCGGTATGCCATGCTCACCTGTATCGAACGGGCGCCCGCACCGCCGGCGCGTATGTCCAAAAGAAAGGAAATCCCTACGCATGATTGCACAGCTACGCGGGACCCTTGTTGAGGCGACGCCGTCTATGGCGGTGGTTGATGTCTCGGGTGTAGGGTTTGAACTCGGCGTTTCTGCAACGACGGCCTCGGCGCTGCCGGCGCTTGGCGAGCAGGTGCGTTTGTACACGCGTATGCAGGTACGCGAGGACGCCTTGACGCTGTTCGGTTTTGACACACCGCAGGAGCGCTCGATGTTCGATCGACTGGTGGCGGTTTCGGGCGTGGGTGCGAAGTTGGCGCTGGCGGTGCTCTCGACCTTCACGGTGGGGCAGCTCTATACGATTGTCATGGCGGAAGATGCGGTTGGCATGGCTCGCGTGCCGGGTGTGGGTAAAAAGACGGCGCAACGCTTGCTTTTGGAGCTCAAGGGCGTGTTTGAGAAAGATCGAGATCTTATCGGAGCCGCGCCTGGGGTATCCCTGCCCGCTCCCTCGGTGCCGGTAAGCGCTACGAGCGCTCTGGACGATGCCAAGACGGCGCTGCTTTCCATGGGGTTCACCTCGGCTGAGATCGATTTGGCCCTCGATGGGTACGATTGCGCCGAGGCGCGGGTTGAGGAAGTGTTGGTGGCCGCGCTGCGGCGCTTGGGGATGGATGCATGATGTGGGAAGCTGATGCCTCGACAGATTTATGGGGGGATGCGCCTGCGCGCGGCGGCGAGACCGGCCGGTTCGTGACGGGGGAACTCACCTCTGACGATTTGGACGTGGAGCGCAGCCTGCGGCCGCAGCGCTTGGATGACTATTGTGGCCAAGGGCACATCAAACAGAGTCTGCGTATTTTGATCGAGGCGGCGCAAAGCCGTGGGGAGTGTCTTGACCATGTGATCTTTTCCGGCCCGCCTGGTTTGGGCAAGACGACGCTGGCGTCCGTGGTCGCCAATGAGATGGGCGCCCAGATCAAGACGACCTCGGGTCCTGCGATCGCCCGAACGGGGGACTTGGCGGCGATTCTCACGAATCTCCAGCCCGGCGATGTGCTGTTCATCGATGAGATTCACCGGCTGAACCGGCAGGTCGAGGAGATTCTCTATCCGGCTATGGAGGATTTTTCCCTCGATATCGTGATTGGCAAGGGCCCGGCCGCTCGCTCGATTCGCTTGGACGTGCCCAAGTTCACGCTGGTTGGCGCCACCACGCGCTCCGGTATGCTCACCGGACCGCTGCGTGATCGCTTCGGCATCTCGTTTCGGCTTGACTACTACTCGGTTGAAGATCTGTCGGAAATCGTGTGCCGCTCGGCCTCGATCTTAGGTGTTGAGGTTGATCGGGCTTCGGCGATCGAGATCGCCTCGCGCTCGCGCGGCACGCCGCGTTTGGCCAATCGACTGCTCAAGCGCGTACGCGATTATGCACAGGTTCGGGGCGGTGGTGCCATTGAGCTGCCGATCGCCCAGGAGGCGTTGCACTTCTTCGAGATCGATGAGCTGGGGCTCGATTGGATGGACATTCGCATCTTGGAGACGCTTTGCAAGACGTTTCGCGGTCGTGCCGTTGGACTGTCCACGCTGGCGAGCGCCACAGGCGAGGACGCCAATACGCTGGAGGATGTGTATGAACCCTACCTGCTGCAGTGCGGGTTGATTGTGCGTACGCCACAGGGGCGCATGGCGACGCCGGTTGCCTTTGAGCACTTGGGGATGGAGCCGTGCGCGGGGTAATGCCCGGGGTGCTGGCCTTCTGCCTCTCGGGTGCGCTGCTGCGCAAGGATGCTGCATGCTTCGCGCGTGTTGCAAATCGGCCCTGTGCACTTGTCGGCTCACGCGGATGGTGAGCGCGGATGTGGGTATACGAAACTGCGTGCTATGCTGAATGCGATGTTCTCGCGCGAGAAGGGACAAACATCATGCTGACCGATATCGAGATTGCCCATTCCGTGACGCCCCTGCCCATCACCGAGGTCGCGCAGGCGGCCGGTGTGGACGCGAAGCACCTGATTCCCTATGGCTTCGACAAGGCAAAGGTTGATTATTCGTTGCTGAACGAGCCATGCGACCATCAGGCGAAGCTCGTTTTGGTGACCGCCATCAACCCAACGCCGGCGGGCGAGGGGAAAACGACGACGACGATTGGCTTAGCCGACGCCTTGCGTCGCCGCGGTGTGAAAAGCGCTGTCGCTTTGCGCGAGCCGTCGCTCGGTCCGATATTTGGCGTGAAGGGCGGCGCTGCTGGTGGCGGGTATGCCCAGGTGGTGCCGATGGAGGACATCAACCTGCACTTCACCGGCGACTTCCATGCTATTGGCGCGGCCAACAACCTGCTCGCCGCAATGGTGGATAACCATATCCAGCAGGGCAATGAGCTCGGTATCGATGTGAAACGCATCACGTGGAAGCGCGCAGTCGACATGAACGATCGTCAGCTTCGCCATATCATCGATGGCATTGGCGGCAAGGCGCAGGGCGTCCCGCGCGAGGATGGCTTCGATATCACGGTCGCTTCCGAGGTCATGGCCATTCTCTGTCTGTCCACGTCCATTTCCGACCTCAAGCAGCGCTTAAGCGAGATCGTGGTTGGCTACACTTACTCGGGCGAGCCGGTGCGGGCCAGCCAGCTCAAGGCACAGGGCGCCATGGCGGCCCTGCTCAAGGATGCACTCAAGCCAAATCTGGTACAGACGCTCGAGCACACGCCGGCCTTCGTGCATGGCGGGCCGTTTGCGAATATCGCGCATGGGTGCAATTCCATTATGGCGACGCGCATGGCCATGCGTTTCGGGGACATCGCCATCACCGAGGCGGGCTTTGGTGCGGACCTTGGCGCCGAGAAGTTCCTGGACATCAAGTGTCGTATGACGGGGATCCGTCCCGACGCGGTTGTGGTCGTTGCCACGGCGCGTGCGCTCAAGTACAACGGCGGGGTTGCCAAGGCGAACCTCAATGAGGAGAATCTCGATGCGCTGCGTGCCGGCATGCCAAATCTGCTGCGCCATGTGGGCAATATTCAAGAGGTTTTCGGCTTGCCCTGCGTGGTCGCCATTAACCGTTTCCCCTCCGATACGCAGGCAGAGCTTGACCTTATCGCGAGCGAATGCGAGAAGCTCGGTGTGAACGTGCGCCTGTCTGAGGTCTGGGCCAAAGGTGGAGAGGGCGCGCTTGAACTGGCCGATGAGGTGCTGCGTTTGGTCGAGGAGCCCAGCGAATTCCGTTTCGCCTACGATGACGGGGCCGATATCGCCGATGCCCTCGAGGCGGTCGCGACCAAGGTTTATCATGCCGATGGCGTCGATTTCACACCTGCGGCCAAGCGTCAGCTTGTCGAACTTCGCGCCAACGGGTTTGGCAATCTTCCGGTGTGTGTTGCCAAGACGCAGTATTCATTCAGCGACCAAGCGACAGCGCTGGGCGCCCCCGAGGGCTTCCGCATCACGGTGCGCGAGCTCAAGGTGTCTGCCGGTGCCCATTTCGTGGTTGCCCTGACCGGCAATGTGCTGACCATGCCCGGCTTGCCCAAAGTCCCGGCCGCCGAGCATATCGACATTGACGATGATGGCGTTATCACCGGCCTTTTTTAGTCGATGGTTTTGATGGGCTGTCGGTAAAGCGCCGGCAATTATGTTTTGGTGTGGCCCGCCCTTGCGGCGGGCCGATTGTGAGGATCCCCATGGCGACGATCATTGACGGAAAAGCCCTTGCGGCTTCGGTTCGCGAGCGCGCGGCGGCCGATATTGCGGATTTGACGGTGCGCGGCATTGCGTGCGGACTGGCCGTCGTGCTGGTGGGTGACGATCAGGGTTCCGCTACCTACGTGCGCGCTAAGCTCCGCGATTGCGAGGAGTGCGGCATTCCTTCGCACGATTACAAGCTTCCGGCCACGACTTCGCAAGAGGAGCTCATGGCGTTGGTGGCGCGCCTTAATGCTGATGAGCGCATTGCGGGCATCTTGGTCCAAATGCCCCTTCCGGCTCATTTGGATGCCGAGCAGGTTGTGGCCGCCATTGATCCCGCGAAAGACGTGGATGGTTTTCATCCTGAGAATCTCGGCCGCTTGGTGCGTGGGTTGCCCGGTTTGCGACCTTGCACGCCTGCGGGCATCATGGAAATGCTCGATGCCTACGAGATCGATCCGGCGGGGAAAAACGCGGTCATCGTGGGGCGCTCTTCAATCGTCGGTAAACCCATGTCGCTTATGTTGCTTGCCAGCAATGCGACGATTTCGGTGACCCATTCCCACACCGATCCGCGTGAGCTCGCACGTATTTGCCAGAGCGCCGATATTCTGGTGGTCGCCTGCGGTAGCGCCAAGATGGTGAAGGGGCCTTGGGTCAAGCCGGGCGCCACCGTAATCGACGTTGGCATGGACCGCGATGAGGCTGGCAAACTGTGTGGCGATGTCGATTTCACCTCTGCCGAGCTGGTGGCAGGTGCCATCACGCCGGTTCCCGGTGGCGTGGGCCCCATGACGCGCGCGATGCTCATGAGTAACGTCGTGCTGGCGGCAAAGATGCAGCATGGGTTGGCGTAAGCGTGCCCTGGTGTTGAGCGTGCGCCAACAGTATGACAGCAAGATTCAGAATGCCGCCCCGGTTTCTCCTGATGCGTGGGGAAAACCGGGGCGGCTTTTCATGGTCGTTTGCGTTTCGGCCGGGCATTCGGGCCGTTTTACAACCCCAGGGCGCGGCGTGCCGCCATGAGCGCATCGCGCACCTCGCGGCTCCCGCTCGCGCCTTCGATCTTGAAGTCCATGGAGCCGCTCACAGCTTTGTTTTCCAGCTTATAGATGGCCATACTACTGCGAAACGCCGAAGGCGGGGAGAGCCGCCTTGTCGCCGTTGGCGCGGATAACTTACTCGAGGTCGTAGTCGAGCAGTGGGGGATTAGGCACTTCGATTTTGCGATTGTACATGCTGCACTGCTCGAGGCACATGGAGAGCACTTGGCGGATCTTGTTGAGCGTCGCGGGGCCCCAAGTGGCCACGCGCTCATCTTACGCGCGCGGCCCTCGAGAAACGCCGTGATTTCATGTTTGGCGAAAGTGGTGACGAGGGCTTGGAATTTGGGCGCGATGAGGTTCGCCATGAACTCCCACACGATGTCACCTCAATTTGGGGACAGGCACCAAATTGAGGTGGGACGAGGACGGGCCAGGGCGGACGATCGATTTTGGCCGGCAAGGCGACTCGGCATTGCCGGCACCTCAGAAAAGTGCCTGTCCCCGAATCGAGGTGCAACCGA
This sequence comes from uncultured Collinsella sp., assembly GCA_963559095.1. Classification (GTDB taxonomy): domain Bacteria; phylum Actinomycetota; class Coriobacteriia; order Coriobacteriales; family Coriobacteriaceae; genus Collinsella. The sequence goes on from CAUWJG010000049.1 coordinate 10,004, forward strand.
AGTCACGATTTTGGAATGCGAATCGTGACTTCGGCTGCATCTCGGCAAGAGGGCGATGTGATTTCGGGTGCACTTCGGTGGGGGAGACGACGCGATTCCTAGGGGCGATTCGAGTTTTGATGGAATTCGGGACTGGGGACGTCGGGCCCGATTGTCTCGGTGCGGGTGGGTGTTTCATGCGACAATGGCCCCGTATGACTGCGTAATCCCGCAAGAAACGGAGCGTATATGGCCGAATTCATCTACCAGATGTATCAGGCGCGCAAGGCGCATGGCGACAAGGTTATCCTCGACGACGTAACGCTGTCGTTTTACCCGGGCGCCAAGATCGGCGTCGTGGGTCCCAACGGCATGGGCAAGTCCACGCTCCTCAAGATCATGGCCGGCCTTGAGGAGGTCTCCAACGGCGACGCCCGCCTCACCCCGGGCTACACCGTGGGCATCCTGCAGCAGGAGCCGCCGCTGGACGAGGACAAGACCGTCATCGAGAACGTGCGCATGGCGTTTGCCGACATGATCGCCAAGGTCG
>CAUWJG010000050.1:0-9638 GCA_963559095.1 uncultured Collinsella sp.
CTCGGTCGCATCGAGGAGGTCGAGGGTTCGATCCCCTTCGTCTCCACCACAGGATTTGCTAAGGCTCCGGCAACGGAGCCTTTTTCTTTTGAGTTCCAGGGCCGGAGTGCTACCCTGGCCCATTTGTTTCGGCGGCGCGAGTGCGTGCCGGCACGATCCTTTGGAGGCATCATGCGACTCACCATCGACACCATGACCTATGGCCCCGATGGCCTGGCGCGCACGCCGGAGGGTAAGGCGGTGTTTGTCTCGGGCGGTTTGATCGGGGACACGGTCGAGGCGCGCATTGTCGAGGATGGGGCGTCGTTCTCGCGTGCAGTTGTCGATGAGGTGCTCGAGCCCTCGCCCATGCGCGAGCAAGCGTCGTGCCCGTTTGTCGGCGTGTGCGGTGGGTGTCCGTGGAGCGGCCTTTCGCGCGAGGCGCAGCTGGCAGCGAAGGAGGAGAACCTGCGCTCCACACTGACGAGGATTGCGAAATTCACCTCCGATGAGGTCGCCACGCTCGTGCGACCGATTCGTCACGCCAAGGATGCCTGGGGTTATCGCAACAAAATCGAGCTTGCTCCCGTTTATGAGGGCGGACGCTTTCGGTTGGGCATGCACGGGCGTGAGGCCGATCGGGTCATCAAGGTGGATGCGTGCCCGCTGTTCGAGCCCAAGCACGCCAAGGCCGTGAAGGCCGTGGCGGGGGCCCTCGGTTACCTGGGCAACTCGCGTGATTTGCAGCTTGAGCGCGTCGGCATTCGCGCGAGTCGGCGCACGGGCGCGCTCGAGGTCGCGCTCTGGACGCCTACGGGCGCGTTTCCCCGTGCGCAGGTCGCTCGCGTGCTGGGAGATGCCCTGCGCGCCACGAGCATCGTCCGCGTCATGTCAAAAGGGGAGAAGCGGGCGCGCAAGGTCGCAGGCGTGGAAGCGCTCGCCGGTGAGGGCTCGTGGACCGAGAAGATCGGCGAGGAGACGATGCGCCTGTCCGCTCCGTCGTTTTTCCAGGTCAACACCAAGGCGGCTGAGATCCTCATCGACCTGGTCATGGAGGTGCTCTCTCCGCAGCCCGACGAGTTGGGTATCGACTTGTATTGCGGCGCCGGAACGTTCACGCTGCCGCTCGCGCGGCGGTGCGCGTTCGTGAGTGCCGTGGAGGCCTATGGGCCGGCTGTGCGCGACCTGCGCCGCAACCTTGATGTCGCCAACCTCACGAACGTCGATGTGATCGGCGGCGATGCGGTGCGCGAGTTTCCCGATGAAGATGCCGACGTGCTCGTGGTCGATCCGCCACGCGCGGGCCTGGCTCCCGACGCCATCGACCTCATCGCCTCCACGAGTGCGCGCGACGTGGCCTATGTCTCCTGCGATCCCGCGACGCTTGCGCGTGATTTGCGTCGCTTCGTGGATGAGGGGACGTTTCGCCCGGTGTCCGCAACGCCGGTGGACCTGTTCCCGCAGACGTTTCATTGCGAGACGGTCTGTCACCTGACGCGGGTGTAGGGATGGCGCTATTCTGAGGGCGAGCTGCGGGTTTGCCGCCTCGTCACGACCAGAGGTTCGGTTCACGCGCACATGAAGACTCGGATGACTTAGCAGGTTTTGCTCGTTGGTGAAGCACCTCAGGACTCGCGCCGAGCGTTGCGGCTTGCACGGTTGATCTCAACGGTGCTCGATCGATGTGCGCCCGTGTCGCCATCATGGTCGGAGCGCCTGCAAGCGGGTATATACTGCTTGCGAAGCATTGTTGCTCGGGTGGGGTCGCACCATTCGCTTACGGAAGGACATGCATGGCAGATACGTCCACTACGCCCCTGACGGAGGATGAGCGCGCCGAGCTCGAGGCCCTGCGTGCCGAAAAAGCTCGTCGCGAGCAAGAGGCGCGTGATCGTGCGGAGCGCGCCGAGCTCGAGGCCCTGCGTGCCGAGCAGGTCGCCTCGCATCCGCAGCGCACGGCTGCGGAGCAGCGATCGGTGTCTGCGCCGGACTCGGAGGACACATCAGGGCCTAAGTCCTTCGGTGAGCGCATGGTGACCTCCGATGCCGTGGATGATGACGGCATCCCCACAATGCCTCCGGCCCAAAAGCTCATCCTCGTGGTGTGTGCGCTTGCCATCGTCGGCTTCATCGTCTACACCTTCACGCGTTAGGAGTAGCGCATGGCCCTCACCGATCACTCGCGTCCCACCGACGTCTCGATGCTCACCGATTTATATGAGCTCACGATGGCGCAAGGCCTGCTTGAGGCGAATAAGGCCGATGAGCAGGGTTGTTTTACCGCTTTTTTCCGCACCTGCCCTTTCGGCAGCGCCTATGCCGTGATGTGCGGCACGGCAGATCTTGCCGAGTTGGTTGAGAACTTCCGATTCACCGAGGACGACCTGCGCTATCTGGGCGGCCTGACGGCGCCGGGCGGCGGCGCGCTGTTCGCGCCATGGTTTCTCGACTACCTGCGCACCTTTAGGATGCACGTCGATATCGATGCGATCCCCGAGGGGGAGCTTGTCTTTCCGCGTGAACCGATGGTGCGCGTGACGGGCACGGTCCTTGAATGTCAGCTGCTGGAGACGGCGCTGCTGAACACCATCGGCTTCCAGACGCTTGTCGCCACGAAAACGGCGCGCGTGGTTCAGGCCGCGCAGGGGCGCCCGGTTGCCGAGTTTGGGCTTAGGCGCGCGCAGGGACCCGATGGCGGGGTTGCGGTGGCCCGTGCGAGCTACATCGCTGGTGCGGCCTCCACTTCGAACGTGCTCGCAGGTCGGCGCTATGGGATTCCGGTCTCCGGCACGCATGCGCACAGTTGGGTCATGAGTTTTCCCGATGAGCTTTCGGCGTTTCGCGCGTTTGCGTCGACTTCGCCTAAAAATTGCACCTTGCTGGTTGATACCTACGATGTCCGCGAGGGTGTGGCACACGCCATCACGGTGGCGCATGAGATGGAAGCGGCAGGCGAGCATCTGGCGGCCATCCGCATCGATTCGGGTGATCTGGCCCGGCTCTCCGCGTATGCACGACGCGCGTTTGACGACGCGGGGCTGCCCCACGTCAAGATCGTTGTCTCAAATGACCTGGACGAACACACCATCAGCTCGCTTCTTGCGCAAGGCGCGCCCGTGGATTCTTTTGGCGTGGGGACTAAGCTCGCCACCTGCTATGATCAGCCGGCCTTGGGTTGCGTCTATAAACTCTCCGCGCGTCGTAGCGGTGCCGGTGAGGCATGGCGGCCGGTGATGAAGCTCTCTGAGCAGCCATTCAAGCGCACGATTCCCGGTGTGCAGCAGCTGCGTCGGTATGAGGATGCCGATGGACGCCCGGTGTGCGACATGGTGTACGATCCCGCCTATCTGGAAGGCGGCCCTGAACGGCTTATCTCGGTTGACGATCCGGCGCGCGTGGTGGATGTTTCGGGCCTCATCGCGCGTGAGGTGCTTGAGCCGCAGGTGCGCGATGGCAAGGCATTTGCCGCCCGCGAACCGCTCGAGCAAGCCCGCGAACGCTGCGCCCGCGCTTTGCGGGCGCTCGACCCGGCGTGTCGTCGATTCTTGAATCCGCAGTCGTATACCATCGGGATGGAGGCAGGGCTGGCGGGCTTGCGTGACCGGTTGGTGCGCGAGCACATGGAGGGCGCCTCGGCATGCGCTCCGTGGCGGGCGCAGTAGCGTGGTGTGTGCACCTGATGCCCGTCTGAGTCGTTTTGGCTTTCATTGCGTGCCTAGGTGATGTGGCTGCGCCTGGCTGCGCGGCATTTGATGAGATGGAGGGCTGCTGATGGGTGCGGCTGCTAAGACCCTGGTCGTCAAGATCGGTTCATCCACGCTGGTGGGCGCGGACCGATTGCTTGACCGTGCGTTTTTGGCCGGCGTTGCCGAGCAGGCGCGCGAATTGCGCGAGTTGGGTTGGAATCTGGTGGTGGTGAGTTCGGGTGCAGTCGCCTGCGGCGTGCCGTTGCTTGGCTTTGCCGATCGTCCGCACGACATGCCCAGCTTGCAGGCGTGCGCCTCGGTGGGCCAGTGCGTGCTTTCGGCCGCATGGGACGAGGCGATGCACGCCTGTGGCCTCACGAGCTCACTTGTGCTGCTCACCAGGCATGACACCTCGCGGCGCACCTCGTATCTGCACGCGCGCGATGCCCTGGCTCGCTTGCTCGAGCTCGGGGTCGTGCCCATCGTGAACGAGAACGATACGACTGCGGTCGATGAGATCACGTTTGGCGACAACGACACCTTGGCGGCCCTTGTGAGTTGCCTGGTCTCGGCGGATTTGTGCGTGACGCTTTCCGACATCGATGGGCTCTATACCGCAAACCCCGCGCTCGACCCCGATGCAAGGTTCATCTCGCAGGTCGATTGCATCGATGCATCCATCGTGGGCGCCGCAGGCGACTCGAGCACGGCGGTGGGCACGGGCGGCATGATTACCAAGATCCGCGCCGCTCGTATCCTCATGACAGCGGGTATTCGCAGCGTCATCTGTTCGGGTGAGGAGCGCGATCCGCTCGTTCGCCTGGCTTGCGGCGAGCGCGTGGGCACCCTGTTCGTGCCGCCGTCTGCACGCCTCGACATCGCCCCGCGCAAGCTTTGGATCGCTTTGGGCGATGCGGCCCGTGGCAGGCTCGTGGTCGATGCCGGCGCCGTCGATGCGGTTCGAGAGCGCGGCTCATCGTTGCTGCCCGTGGGCGTCACGCGTGTTGAAGGCTCGTTTGCCGCCGGTGATGTGCTCGATGTTTGTTCGTCCGATGAGTTTGTGTTGGCGCGCGGTATCGCCGAGGCCGATGCCGACACGCTCGCGCTGGCCGCCGGCCGACACCAGGAGGATATCGCCTCCAATCGGCTGCTGGCGCACCTGGCCGGTCGCCCAGCGATCCATCGAGATAACCTGATCGTGTTTGCGTAACGGTTGCGGGCGGGTCGGCCTCTATCGTGCGCTGCGGTAGATGAGATCGTTGGGTTTTGCGCATTTGGGTTTGGCGGCGCTCATGGGCTCTCGCATCACTAGAATGCGTCATACTGGTGGGTATTGTTGGTAGTGAATGCGGTGCCGCATACGGCGCTGTTGTACGAGATGGGGGAGCGAGATGGCTCGATTGGACGCAGAGGAGATCACGGTATACGTCGATGAGCTGGCGCGAGCGGCGAAGGCGGCGTCTGTTCCGCTCGGTTTTGCAAGCGATGAACAGCGCTGTGGCGCGGTGCGCGCCATGGCTTCCGCGCTGATTGAGCGCTCCGATGAGGTCTTGGCTGCAAATGCCCAGGATATGGCCAGGGCAACCGCTGCTCGAACCGATGCGGGCCTGCTTGATCGTTTGCTGCTGACACCGGATCGCATCGCCGCCATGGGTGAGGCCCTCACTAAGCTTGCGGAGCTTCCCGACCCGCTTGGGCGTGTGCTCGAGCATCGCGTGATCGAGTCGGGTGTCGATTTGGAGCGCGTGAGCGTACCGCTCGGCTTGGTTGCCATGGTATATGAGGCGCGTCCGAACGTGACGGCGGACGCGGCGGGCATCTGCATCCGCACGGGCAACGCATGCATTTTGCGGGGCGGCTCGATGGCTCAAGAGAGCTGCGTTGCCATCTCGCGCATCATGGCTGACGCCGTTGCTGCATACGGACTGCCGCGTGAGGCCGTGAGCATCATCGAGGTACCCGATCGCGAGGCGACCGCTGCCCTCATGCGCCTGCGCGGCGTGGTTGACGTGCTCATCCCGCGTGGTGGGGCCGGCCTCATTCAGCGGTGCGTGCACGAGAGCCTCGTACCGGTTATCGAAACGGGCACGGGCAACTGCCATGTGTACGTGCATGCCAGTGCCGATTTCGAGAAGGCGCGGGCTGTGGTCATGAATGCCAAGACGCAGCGTGTGGGCGTGTGCAACGCCTGTGAATCACTGCTGGTGGACGAGTCGATCGCGGCGTCATTCCTACCTTTGATGCTCACTGAGCTTTCGGATGCTGGCGTGCTCATTCACGGCGACGAGGCGACGCGTGATGTGGCCGATGTCGTGAATTTCACCGATGCGGTCGATGAGGACTGGGGACGCGAGTATTTGGCGCTCGAGATTTCGGTCAAGGTCGTTTCCGGCTTGGACGAGGCGATTGCGCACATCAACCGGTACGGGACCGGGCACTCCGAGGCCATCATGGCCGAGGATGCCGCTGCGTGTGAGCGCTTCCTGCGTGAAGTCGATGCCGCCGCGGTGTATGCCAACGCAAGCACGCGCTTTACCGACGGTGGCGTATTCGGCCTTGGCGCCGAAATCGGCATCTCGACGCAGAAGCTGCACGCGCGCGGGCCCTTCGCCGCCGAGGCGCTTACGAGCTACAAGTACATCCTGCGTGGAAACGGCCAGGTGCGTCCGTAGCTTGCGGCATGGGTCACACAATCGCTAAGTTGGGAGGACGGGGCCGTTTCGCATGTAAGTGTGCGAAACGGCCCCGTCCCATTCGTGTGCGTGCGCGCCGTCCGTTATTCGGCTTGGAACGTGTCGCGATCGGGGGCAAAGGACTGCATGGCCTCGATGGTGCGGGCGAACAGCTCGTCGAGTTCCCAGCCGAGCATCTCGGCACCGGAGCGGATGACGTCGCGCGAGACGCCGGCGGCGAAGCGCTTGTCCTTGAACTTCTTCTTGAGCGACTTTACGTTGAAGTCCATGACGCTCTTGGACGGGCGCATGACCACAGCGGCGCCGATGAGGCCGGTGAGCTCCTCGGTGGCGAACAGGATCTTCTCCATCATGAGCTCGGGGCGTGGCAGTGCGGTGTTGAAATCGCTCGTGTGCGTCTGGATGGAGCGGATGAGCTCGGCGCTGCCGCCCGCCGCCTCGATGTCGCGGGCCGCGTAGATGGTGTGGTTCATCGGGTCGTCGTCATGCTCCTCCCAGTCGAGGTCGTGCAACAGGCCCACGATGCCCCAGAACCCCTCGTTCTCCGGGTCGTATTCGCGCGCGAAATAGCGCATGGTCCGCTCGACCGTCTCGGCGTGCTCGATGTGGAACGGATCGTGGTTGTGGGCGGTGAGCAGGTCAAATGCCTGTTCGCGCGTCATGCCGGCGGAAAGGGTGGACATAGGGGCTCCTTTGAACGTAGAGCATAGATGGTTATCGCGCCCAGCGTGTCTTACTTTCTGCAGAGGCAGACCCTGTGCGCTTCTCGCGTGTACTATAGCGTGCTGGAGTAGTGCGTTCAACCTACTCGCCAACCGTTCGCCCGGCAAATCGAACGAGCGAAGCCGCACGCCTGCCCTTATGTTGTCAGAGGGCGGCTTGGATATCGCGTACGTCCTGTATGTTGCGTTCGATGGCGGCATGGATGCCATCGAGGCGGCCGGGAATCTCGGCGCAGGCGCGGCAAGACGCCAGGGCTTCGATTGCCTCGTCGGCAAAGCCGGTCAGCGATGTCGCGTCAAGCCACGATAGATCGCGCGCGTAATGCCGAAGCTGACTGCCGATGTCGCGCAAAAATGGCATGAGGTGCCGCATGTGGTAAGGGGAAAAATCGTTGGCGAGCGCTCGGTCGCACCACAGGGCTTCTCCCGTGTCAAAGATGGGCGCCATGCGCAGCCATGTGCGAGTCTCGGCATCTATGAGGATGCCGAAGTTGCCCCAGTGCCGATCGATATTGGCCATGATATGGTCCACCACGAGCATCTGCTCGAGTGCGCGGCGCGCCTCCGCAATTCCATTGGCTTCACAGCGCTCGGTGAGCGCTTCGAAGCGCGACTGGTCGTTTGGAACCTGCATTGACAAGATGATGTCGGCCGCTGGGACGAATTCCGTATGGTCATCGACCATACAAGGACATGCCGATACGTAGGCGGGGTATCCATTGCGCACAAGTTCATAGGGAACAAAATCATCGGCATCCATGATGCGTGCACACAGGTGCGTGGCGATGAACTCGTTGAAGGGCTCTTGGTACAGGTTGGCCGCCTTGCCCGACTTTATGAGCGTGCGCGTGCCATCGGCTATCTCCCATCTCTTAGGTAGGTTACCATTGAGCGCGGAATCGGGCGAACTTGCGGCAATGATGCCATCCTGATCCAGGCGCGCGAGAGCGGAGGATCCGGTGTCGGGGTCGTGCGGTGCCAGCGCTTCACCCAGGGTGGGGGAGAACGGTTCGTCAAAATAGTTGACGTCCGCCCATGCACACGTTGCGTCATCGGGTTTCAGCCAATATTGGTCGGAAAGCGAGAGGCCCAAACCTGCCGCGAGTAGTTCCTCGGGCGTTTCCAGTGCGAGGCGCTGCAGGACGGGTGCGAGCCCAGGGCGTGTCGCAGGCACCGCTCGGTTGCGAAGCCATGTCCCGAGCCTTCGGGTGCTCAATGCCCCATTTGCCTCAAGGCAGCCGAGCGGCAGATATGCGCCATCTATGAGCTGCGGTTTACCCACGACGCGATTGAGAGAAAGATCGTAGGAGAATCGAACGACCTCATGGTCGCGGCACATGAGCGTGCGCCGTATGACCCAGCGTTCCGAATGCCGCACTTCCCCTCCAGTTTCTCCGAGCTGTATCATATTGCTCTCATTATAGGCCAGGTGGCAGGGGCCGTCCGCCGCTTTACCATGCTGTGGGTGTGTTCTGATTTCGACTGAGCGTGTGCCAATATGTACGGTTGTGGTTTAGGTTGAAGCTACACGTATGAGCACGAACCTGAAGCACGGTCCTCTATGCGTATCGCGTGTGAGCTAAGGCTGTCGTTGGTGGATGCGGCCTTTAGGTATACAATATCTACTCAAATTTGGCCCGTTTTGCGCTTGTGCGCCATAGAACCGGAAGGCACCACGCATGTCTCAGTACATCGAAGAGCTTATGTCACCGCAGCTGATGATGGTCATCTATGCGTTCATCGCAGGTGTTGTCGCCCTGTACGTCTTGTCGGTCGCCTATGTGTTCATCGATGCGAAGCGCCGCGGTGTCCAAGCGTTTTGGGCTTGGGGCCTCGTGGCTCTCATTCCGTTTATCGGTTTGATCGCCTACCTGGTCCTGCGCCCGAGCTCGTATGTGGCTGATCGTGCCGAGCAGGAGCTCGACATGGCGCTGCGCGAGCGCCAGCTTGCCCAGTACGGCAGCTGCCCGCAGTGCGGGACGCCGATCGAGAAGGATTTCATCGTGTGTCCCGTGTGCAATACGCAGGTCCGCAACGTGTGCCCGAGCTGCCATAAGCCACTCGATGCGCACTGGAAGGTCTGCCCGTACTGCCGAACGCACATTCAGTAGGCGCGCCTGAACCCGTGTGACGCATGGGGCTGGATTTTTACGCGCCGTGTCGCACCCGTCATCGAGTCCCGATGGCGGGTGCGTTCGTTTAGCGTGGCCCTGGGCTTGTGCTGTTCGCGTGGCGGAACACATGTCGCTACTTCTGAGGGTGGCATGTGCTCGATACGCGAAACGACCCCGTCCCCAAACTGCGTCCCCAAACTGCAGGCGAACGAGTACACTATTCACGACTGATTGCGTTTTTGCACCGTATAAGTTTTGCACCGTACAAGAAAGGCATGTGATATGAAGGCACTGTATAACGACGGCTCCGTGGCCGAGGTCGAGAGCGCCGAGGAGGCCCTCCACATCATCCGCCACTCCGCCGCGCACATCATGGCGCAGGCGATTCTGCGCCTGTACCCCGAGGCCGACTTCGCCTACGGCCCCGCCACCGACAACGGCTTC
>CAUWJG010000051.1:0-9254 GCA_963559095.1 uncultured Collinsella sp.
AAACGCGACGGTTCACCCAGTTGCTCCGCGGGGGGCGGAACACCTTCATCATACGACAGGCGATTCTCAATACCAGTCTTGACTTCAAAAAGTTCTTGGCAGACGATAGAAGCGCCGCGCCTTTGCGGCTTTCTTTATATAGAGGGACCGCACGGGCATACGCCGCCGCGGCAGAAAGGCTGGTGGTCGCGTTGTTGCTCGACCCATCTTCGCTACGCTCGTGCCGGCTGTGCCCACGCCAATGCGGCGCCGACCGCGCCTCGGGACACAGCGGCGTATGCGGAGCAGCCGATACCCTGCGCATCGCCCGCGCCGCCCTGCATATGTGGGAGGAACCACCCATCTCAGGCACGCGCGGATCGGGCACCATCTTCATGAGTGGATGCCCCCTCAAGTGCATCTATTGCCAGAATCACGAGATCTCGACGGGAAACTTCGGCCTTGCGATCGAGGCGGGCCGTCTCGTCGAGATCATGCTGGAGCTCCAAGCGCAGGGCGCACACAACATCAACCTCGTCACGGCGACGCACTTTGCCCACCTCGTCCCCAGCGCGGTCAGGCAGGCTCGGGAGCGCGGTCTGAGCATTCCCATCGTCTACAACACGAGCGGCTACGAGCTGCCCGAAGCCATCGCCGAGCTCGGCGACGTCGTGGACATTTGGCTCACGGACTTCAAATACGCACGTGCCGCGCTGGGTCGCAAGCTCTCGCATGTCCCCGATTATCCCGAGCGCACCGCCAGCGCACTGGTCCAGATGTGCCGCGAGCTGCAGCGGCGCGGTGGCGAGCTCATGGATGATACGGGCCTCATGCAGCGCGGCATCATCGTGCGCCATCTCGTCTTGCCAGGACATGCCGACGATTCCTGCGCCGTACTCGACCGCATCCACGAAGTGGCCGGCGATGTGCCCATCTCGGTGATGAACCAATACACGCCAAACGCCGCCATGCGCGCCCGCGGCGGCACGCTCGCGCGCGCGGTTTTCGACGAAGAATATGAGTACGTGCTCGACCATGCCGACGACCTTGGCTTTTCCACGATGTTTTGGCAAGAAGGCGGAGCGGTTGATGAGAGCTTCACCCCCGCCTTCGACACCACGGGCGTGCTGAGGTCGGCGGTCACACCAACGTGACGGTCCTGCGGCCATGCGCAAGCACCGCAACTTCCACGCAGGCGCCTGCACAGGCAAGCGTCTAGCTGTTTTTCCCGATGGGTATAACAGCAGGACAGCTGTTCTAAGACCGAAAGGATGCGCTATGCCTGGAGTTGCCGTACTGGCCGCCGATGGATTTGAGACAATCGAGTGCTTGACCGTCGTTGATGTGCTGCGCCGCGGCGGGGTACGCGCCACGCTCGTCTCCACCATGGACACACGTGAAGTCGTGACCTCACAGCAGATCCCCGTATCCTGCGATGCCCTGCTCGATGAGATCGACATCGATGACTATGACTACGTGGTGCTTCCCGGCGGGCTTCCGGGGGCCACCAATCTGCGCGCCGATGCGCGCGTCTGCGAAATCGTGCGCTCCTTCGCAGCGGGCAAGCACGTGGCGGCCATCTGCGCGGCTCCATTCATCTTGGCGGAGCTTGGCCTGCTCGAGGGGCATCGCGCCACCTGCTTCCCGGGTTTCGAGACGGATTTTCCCGTCGGCTCATACGATGCACAGGCCGGCGTGGTCGTTGACGGCAATATCATCACGGCGTCGGGCATGGGTCAGGCCCTCCCCTTCGCGCTTGCCATCCTTCACGATATCGCCGGTGAAGTCGCCGTCGAGAAGGTCAAGGACTCAATTCAGCTATGATCCTCGCTTCGCAATCGCCCCGCCGCATCGAACTCATGCGTGAGGCGGGCTTTGAGATCACGATCAAACCGGCCGATATAGACGAGACGCCCCTTCCGGGCGAAGACCCCTTCCAGCTCGTCGAGCGCCTCGCCCGTGCCAAGGCGCGCGCGGTCGCGTCCTGCGCCCTCGACCCAACCGAGTCGATCATCGCCGCCGACACCATCGTGGCGCTTGGAGCCAAGCCGCTCGGAAAGCCCGTCGACGCGACAGACGCCCGACGGATGCTCCGCGCGCTCTCGGGTAAGACCCATCAGGTGGCGACCGGCGTGTGTATCGTGCAAAACGCTCAGGTCAGTTCCTTCGTTGACATCACCGATGTCACCTTCTATGAGCTCAGCGATCGCGAAATCGACGCCTATATCGCGACCGGCGAGCCCATGGACAAAGCGGGCGCCTACGGCATCCAGGGCGCCTACGGCCGCATGCTGGTCGAGCGTATCGACGGCGACTTCTACAACGTGGTGGGCCTCCCCATCGCCAAGGTCGTGCGAGCGTTACAAGGTTAATCCGCTCCGGGTCGCCCGCGTAAGACCCGCTGCTCGGGCAGTCCTGCTCGCACGGAGGCCCCACCGGGGCCTCCGGCTCGTGCGGAACTCGCGACGGCCCTTACGCGGGCGACCCGGAACCGCAAGGCAAACACGACACTGGAGCATATCAACACGACGCAAAAGGAGTTCCCATGCCCTCCCTCTCCCCCATCTCGATTACGTCCATTCCAGGCTTTCGCTTCGGCAACTACACCGATCTCGATGCCGGCACCGGCTGCACGGCCATCGTGGCACCCGAGGGGGCAACGGGCGGCGTGGATGTCCGCGGCGCGGCGCCGGCAACGCGCGAGACCGACCTCCTGCGCCCTGAGAACACTGTTGACCACGTGCATGCCGTCATCCTGTCGGGTGGTTCGGCCTACGGACTCGAAGCCGCATCGGGCGCGATGCGCGAGCTGGAAGAGCGTGGCATTGGGCTGGACGTCGGTGTGGGCAAGGTGCCCATCGTGTGCTCGGCGAGCCTTTTCGACCTCGCCTTTGGACGTGCGGATGTGCGGCCCTCAAGCGCTGCCGGCATCCTCGCCGTGCGCGATGCGCTCGGTGGCCCCGGTGCCGAGCACCTGCCCGAGGGCAACATCGGCGCCGGCACCGGAGCCACCGTGGGCAAGCTTGCCGGCCCCGCGCAGTGCATGAAGGGCGGCTTGGGCGCGCGGGCATTCCAGCTCGGGCCACTCATGGTCGGCGCCATCGCGGCCGTCAACGCCGTGGGCAACGTCATCGACCCCACCACGCATGCGCCGATCGCCGGCATGCGCGCGACACCGGAGGCCGCCGAGATCATCGACATGGAGGAGGCGATCCTTACCATGGCCGGAGCACTTACCATGCCGCTCGACCGCACCAACACCACCATTTCGTGCATCGTCACCAACGCAAGCCTCACCAAGGCGCAAGCCACCAAGGTTGCGCAGATGGCGGCGGATGCGTACGCCCACACCATTCGGCCCACGCACACCACCAACGACGGCGATGCGATCTTCACCCTCGCCAGTGGCGCCCTTGACCCTTCGGCAAACGCGCAGCTCCCCCTCGATCTCATTGGCCTTCTCGCCACCCGCGCTCTCGAGGCGGCCATCGTGGCCGGATGCATCGAGGCATCCTCTCTGCACGGCATCCCCGCCCACCGCGACCTCAGAAGCATCTGACCGTTCGCCGAATAGTCCGCATAAGACGCTGGGATGCGATACGCTTGTAGGGTTCAACATGCCAACGTAAGGATTTGCATGGACCCCACCCCCGCATTGACCAGCTCGCCCGAGGCAACCGCCATCGAAAACAGGCGGCATGGCATCAACCTGTTTGGACTCATCGCCCTCGTCGTCAGCTCATCTATCGGCTCGGGTGTCTTTGCGCTCTCGACCGACATCTCCGCTGCGGCGGCACCGGGCCCGGCCCTTGTCGCCTGGCTCATCACCGGCATCGGATTCATGGGGCTCGCCACGACCTTTGGACGGCTCTCACTTGTCAAGCCCGAGCTCGACGGCATCGTGGCATACGCACGCGCTGGCTTCGGCCCATTTGTCGGCTTCATATCCGGCTGGGGCTATTGGCTGTCCATTTGGATCGGCAACGTGGCGTTTGGCGTCATGCTCGTCATGGCCATCGGATACTTTTATCCGCCCTTTGCGGGCAACCTCGGCTTAGGTGGTGTTCTGTTCATCTCAGTCGTCAACTGGCTGATCGTCGCACTCGTCAATCGGGGCATCGAGGCCGCCAGCGTCATCAACGCGATCGTCATGGTATGCAAACTCGTCCCCATTTTCGCCTTCATCGCAAGCATGGTGATCGTGTTTCGGCTGGATGTCTTTACCGCCGATTTCTGGGGCACACTTGCCAACAATGTGGAGAGCGGCCCCGGTCCCGTCTCAAGCCAAATCATCAATTGCTTCATGGTCATGATGTGGGTCTTCGTTGGCATGGAGGGCGCGAGCGTGCTGGGTCACCGCGCCGCCCGTAAATCCGATGTGAGCCGCGCCACCGTTTTAGGCTGCACCGCCCTTGTCATCATTTACGTGGCCGCCTCGATCCTGCCGTACGGCTTCCTCACACGTGAGGAGCTCATGATGCTCGGGTCTCCCTCAATGCCCTATATCTTCGAGCGCGTTGTCGGCCCCTGGGGCGGCGCCTTCATATCGGCTGGCCTCATCATCTCGATTTTCGGCGCCTGGCTCTCCTACACGATCCTGGCGTCCGAGGCGATGTGCGGCATGGCCCAGATGGGGCTACTGCCCCGCATGTTCGCCCGCCTTAACACCTACAGCGCGCCAAGCGCCTGCTTGCTCACCACAGGCATCATGATCCAACTCCTATCCATCATCATGCTCTTTTCCCAGGAAGCCTATCAGTTCGCCTACTCGCTGTGCACCGCCTCCATCGTCATCAGCTGGACGCTGGCCGCAGCCTATATGGTCAAACTGGGGCGCGGCTCCAAGCAGCATGCAGCCGTCGCAAAGCGCGATGTCGTGCGCGCCATCCTCACCGCGGCGTTTCTGGTGATCGCCATCACGCTTTCCGGCATCGAGCAGCTCATGCTCTGCTGCATCGCCTATGTTCCCGGCATCGCGTTTTACATAATGGCCAGACGCGAGCAGGGCACAGCACCCTTTACCCGCCTCGAACGCGTCGTGGCGTTGTTCATCTGCCTCATTGCCGGCATCATGCTCGCCACCATCGCAGGCAACCTCATGGCCGCCTAGGCCCTCGCCGCCTCAACATGCAAAACGGGCGCCGGGACATGCTCTCCCCGACGCCCGCCGTCACCAAGCCACGTGCCCCGTCGCGCAAATCGCGGGTGCGCACCTGACCGAACTCTTAGTTGAACTTAAATATTTTGCTCGCCAGGTGATACAGGCCGATGGTGGTTCGCTCACCGAGCTTGCCCGGCAGGTTCGTCCCGATGCCGACCACGCCATGGCGCGCCTTGGCATACATCTTCTCGTCATAGGCCTTGAGATCGGCCCAAAGCGCTATGAGCTCGTCGTCGATGCCCGGCTTGTCGGAAAGCTTGGTGAAGACCGAGCAAATGGCCATCATCATGGTGAAATACCCCATCATGTACGCGCGCAGGCGCGGTTGCGCCACATCGTCATACAGATGGAACGCCTCCATCATGATGCGGGTGATGCGGAACTGCTGGTCGAGACGCTTCACCATGGTCGCCTCGTTGACGCTCTGACCCTCGCGCCCGATGAAATACCGATACAGGTCGATGTCGGCGTAATACAACGTCTCGCAGCGCGGCAACGGAACATATGCGTAGATGTTGTCGACGTAGAAGGTGTGCGGCGGCATGGGTAGATGCGCGGCGCGCAGCACGTCCGTCCGATAGCACAGCGAGTGCATCAACAGGTTTTGATCAGGGCGGAAACGCCCCACATCCTCCCAGCCGAACACCTTCTTGCGCGGCAGGGCCATGCGATAGTTGACCGCATTGCGCGTACCTTCATACACCTTCTCATAAACGTAATTCGAGATGAACAGATCAACGCGCATAGAGCGCTCCTCGAACCCACGCAAGATGGAAAGCATCGTGGAGAGGGCCTCGGCATCGAGCCAGTCGTCGGAATCGACCACCTTGTAGTAGGTGCCGCACGCCTCGCGCAGGCCGGCGAGCACCGCCATGCCGTGGCCGCCGTTGGCCTGATGCACCACACGGATAATCCCGGGATAGCGGGCAACCCATTCGTCGGCCATGGCAGCCGTCTCGTCACTCGAGCCATCATCCACGATGATGATCTCGATATCGGCGGCAAAGCCAGACCCCTCGAGAATCGAGGTCACACAGCGATCGATGTCCTTGGCGGCGTTGTAGCTCGGGATGCCGAACGTCACTACCTTATGGCGCACGCCGGCAGGCGTCACCGAACGCGTCTCGATCGGAAACGCCGCGCGCTCGCGCTCGACATCGTAGTCGAGCACCTCTTGATGGGGGCTACGCATGGCAGGAGATGATCTCGTCGGACAGGTTGAGCGCCGAGGCCGTCACCGCATCCATATCGTAATAGCGGTACTCCGCCAATCGGCCCACCGGGTGGAAATTGGTGATACCGGACACGCGCTCCAGATAGCGCTCATAGAGCTTGCGGTTGTCCGGGCTGAGAATCGCGTAATACGGGGTCTGGCCGCTGTCGGGCTCATACGCGCGGCTGTACTCCTTCATGATGGTCGTCTTGCCCGGAACCTGCTGACCGGTCATGTTCTTGAACTCGGTGATGCGCGTGAAGTCCTCGGAGACGGTATAGTTCACGGTACCGACCGGCTGGAACTGATCGATGTCGTGGGTCTCGAACTCCATATCGAGCGTGCGATATGGCAGTGCACCCAGATCAAGGTTGAACAACTCGTCCAGCGGGCCGGTGTAGACGACCTCGCCGCCATAGACCCGACCGCAAACTTTGACGGTCGTGGCATCGAGCTCAAAGATATCGCGCGCATCCACATCGCAGAAGATATCGATGCAATCGTGGTCGAGCATGCTCTCGAACAGCTCGGTGTAGCCATCGGCGGGCATTCCCTGGAACGGCGCCTGCGGGAAGTAGCGATCGTCGTCACCCACGAAAATCGGCACGCGGGCGGTGACCGACGGGTCGATCTCGTCGGGGGTCTGGCCCCACTGCTTCATGGTGTAATGCAAGAACACGTTCTCGTACACATAATCCGCGACCTCGGCCAGATCAGGGTCGTTCTTCTCGCGAAGCTGCAGGATCGGAACCTTCTTGTCCTTGCCGAACGTCTCCACCAGCTTGTTGTAAAGCTCCTCGCCGCGCTGCTCGCCAAATGCCAAAAGCAGGCTCTTGTGGTTAAAGGGCACCGGC
Organism: uncultured Collinsella sp.; assembly: GCA_963559095.1. Lineage (GTDB taxonomy): Bacteria > Actinomycetota > Coriobacteriia > Coriobacteriales > Coriobacteriaceae > Collinsella. The sequence goes on from CAUWJG010000051.1 coordinate 7,208, forward strand.
ATGAGGGTGCCATGCACGTTGGCGAGAACCTTATGCTGGTAGTCGCTCCAATCGGTAAAGCGCGACAGGAAGGTATGGACGCGCTCGTTGAAGGTGTGGTAGATGTGCGGGCCGTACATGTGCACGAGGATGCCGTCCTCGTCGTAATAGTCATAGGCGTTACCCGCGATATGGTCGCGGCGCTCAAGCACTGCGACGCGGAAGCCGACCGTCTCGGCAAGACGACGGGCGCACACGGCGCCCGCATACCCCGCTCCGACAACGATCATGTCGTAGAAATCGGGATTGAAGTCCTCGGGTAAGCCGGAATTGATCTGCATGACAGCTCCTTGCAGGTGACTGCGGTCATTGATGTACAGCGCACGGACACGCCCTTTGGCGCGGCCGAGGGATTATCTCCAGAGATTATAGCGGTCATGCGCCTATAATGAGCCATGACATCTAAAGAAGCCCCGTGCGTCCACAAACCGGCGGCGCCGGGGCACACGCGCAAAGGAGAGCCATGAGCGATTTTCTGAGCCGCATGAAGGCGGCGGCGAAAGCTGACAAGAAGACCGTCGTCCTGCCCGAGGGCGAAGATCAGCGCACGATCGACGCCGCTAAGATCATCGTCGAGGAGGATCTCGCCAACCTGGTCATTTTGGGCGACCCCGACAAGATCGACCTGCCGGGCGTTACCGTGATCGACCCCAAGTGCGGCCCCAAGCATGAGGAGTATGCGCAGGCGTTCGCCGAGCTGCGTGCCAAGAAGGGCGTGACCATCGAGCAGGCCCGCGCCCAGCTGAACGACGCCACCTACTATGGCACCATGATGGTCAAGATGGGCGACGCCGACGGCCTGGTGTCCGGCGCATGCCACTCCACCGCCGACACCCTGCGCCCCGCGCTGCAGATCCTGAAGACCGCCCCGGGCACCAAGCTCGTCTCGGCGTTCTTCATCATGTGCACGAGCACCCCGCAGTTCGGCACCGACGGCACGCTGATCTTCGCCGACTGCGGCCTGAACATCAACCCCACCTCCGACGAGCTGTCCGAGATCGCCATCGCGAGCGCCAAGAGCTGGCAGACCTTCATGGGCGGCGCCGAGCCGCACGTGGCCATGCTCTCCTACTCCACCATGGGCTCCGCCGGCGGCGAGATCGCCAAGAAGGTCCAGGAGGCCGTCGCCTTCTGCAAAGAGAAGGCGCCCGAGGTGGCCATCGACGGCGACCTGCAGCTCGATGCCGCCATCGTTCCCACGGTGGCCCAACTCAAGGCGCCGGGCTCGCCTGTGGCCGGCAAGGCGAACGTGCTCGTGTTTCCCGACCTCGAGGCCGGCAACATCGGCTATAAACTGGTGCAGCGCTTTGCGGGCGCCGAGGCGTACGGCCCCATTCTGCAGGGCATCGCCCGTCCGGTAAACGACCTGTCGCGCGGCTGCTCGGCCGAGGACATCGTGGGTGTGGTGGCCATTACCGCTGTTCAGGCCCAGATGACCGAGTAGACACAAGGTCCACCATCGCCCTCCCAGAGCCATCGCCTCATTGATAAGGCTGATAACGTCCGGCACGCTGCGCCCCGCAACGCCCTCATCGGCGTGCGGGGCGTTTTCGAAGGCAGCGGGCGCCGACCGCCCCGCATCCATCGCGGCAGCGCCAACAACCAGGAGAGGCAAAACGCCCTCTGCCCCGTGTGCACGACCGGACGCCGGCACCTTGGATCCAAATGCGCCGGACATGCAGGCATGTGCGCACACAAAACCAGCACGCCGCGTCCATAATTGCGTGTACATTCGAGGATTGGAACGATTCAATTCAGAGATCACTTTCGTTTTGTACAAATCTCAGCTTCTTGAAGCGTTTCATGTTGCTAGACTAAGCGGCGTTGGGTACCTTCCGCTTCTCGTAAAGGAGAGAGCAGTATGGCGAAGAAAACAACCGCCGCAACCCCCGAACTCGTAGACTCGATCGAATCGCTTGAGGCCAAACTTACGCAGATGCGTGAGGCCCAGGCGATTTTTGCTACCTACTCCCAGGAGCAGGTCGACAAGATCTTCTACGAGGCAGCC
>CAUWJG010000052.1:0-8838 GCA_963559095.1 uncultured Collinsella sp.
TCTTCGAGAACGGCCGCGCGGTGCGCGTCGCGCTTGCCGGGTACGTCACCAAGACCAATCGCAAGCGCCTCAAGAACGCCATTTACGGCGGGTCCAAGCTGCTGTACGCCCAGGTGCTCAAGGAGGACCGCGACATCGCGCTGGTCTCGAGCGACTACCGCCTGATGAACTTCAACACGGCGCTGCTCAAGACCAAGACGACCACCAACACTCAGGGCGTCCAGGCGTTCACCGCCAAGAAGGGGCGCATCGTCACCAGCGTGAGCACCACCGAGGAGGTGCTGGGTGCCGGTGTCTCCGCCGAGAGGTTCACCGCGCAGAGCCTACCGTGCGCCGGCGCCCTCATGAAGGAAGACGACATGCCGAGCTTGTTCGACTAGGGCGAGACAAAGCCGACAGGCAGCAAAACCTTTACGAATTTTGGGGCAGACTTGCGAAAGCGACTCTGCCTTTTTTCGTGCGTCCTTCACGATCAGGGACAAACGTTATTCTCGCCATCTTCGTTGTATCTTCGCCATTTCTAGTATACTTGACGATGATACTACGAAGATGGCGAGGATACCATGGCGCAATTCGATTACGGCGAGACGCTTTCGCATCTCATGATCCCTGAAGTTGTTTCCGCCCTTGGAAACATCCGTGAGCTCAAAGGCATGACATCCCTGCTCTCTAACGCCCATCCAAATCACTTCGCAGCCCTAGTAGAAGTTGCCAAAATCCAGAGCACCAGCTCCTCGAACAGAATTGAAAACATTTCAACCTCTGACAAGCGACTTCGCGAGCTCATGCTTGAGAAGGCGGAGCCGAGGAACCGCGACGAGCGTGAAATCGCAGGCTATCGCTATGTCCTCGACCTCATCCATGAAAGCCACGACGACATCCCAATCACGCCCGGCGTCATTCTCCAACTTCATCGCGATCTGTATCGATTTACAGCTGATTCTCACGCGGGCAAATGGAAAGACTCCGACAACGTGATCGCTGAGCGAACCGCTCAGGGAGCACTCGTCGCACGCTTCATACCCACCCCCGCCGCAGCGACACCCGGGGCCGTCGAGGCGATTTGCAGCGAATACCGCGAGCAAATTGACACGGGGGCCTACGACCCCCTTCTGATATCCCTCGTTTTCGCATTTGATTTCGTGAGCATCCACCCGTTCAACGATGGCAACGGCCGCATGAGCAGACTGCTCACGCTGCTGCTCATGTACCAATCGGGATACGACGTGGGAAAGTACGTCTCCATCGAAAAAGAGATTGAGCGTACGAAAGAGACCTACTACGAGGCCCTTGCCGCAAGCTCCCGAGGCTGGCGGGAGGGTGAGAGCGACTACTCCCCCTTCGTCACATATATGCTGGGCATCATCGGCGCATGCTACCGGGAACTCGCCAACAGGTTCTCGCTTATAGGCGCCCCAGCAGACAACGAGGAGGCTATGCGCACGTTCTTTAACAGACTCATCGGGTCGACGACAAAGCGAGAAATTATGGACGCCAATCCCAGCATGAGCCAACGCACGGTCGAAAGATTGCTCTCTAAGCTACAGCAAGAGGGAGTCATCGAAAAGATCGGCGCGGCACGGGCAACGGCATACAGGCGGCGTATTTAGCGACACAGAAATCGATGCTCGATGACCTCATAGCCCCGCCTGATTAAAACGTTCAATGCAATGCCATTCGAGCATCCATCGTTCTTCGGCACAGAAACCAACGCATTCCGAATCGGCGCTCCTCCTCTCCCGCTGTGAACGCCGCTTTCAACACTTGCGATTCACCCAGCACCTGCTCGCCAGATTGATCGACTCTTTGGAAGGAACTCCTGTCTTGCCACCCTCGATAATCTCTTTGTACGCATCCAAAAGTACTTCAATAGCTTGAGATTCGATCGGTTTTTGTCTCAGGGAGCTCGGACAACTGAAATCTCTCAATCACTCGGCGTGTTTCTTCAATGCGCAAAGGTTTGTTTTCTGAGCGACGAATTACTCCTCTCCCTATCCACCTTGCCACTTTTTTCTTTTTCGCCAACACAATAGCCACTTTGTTAATTCCAATGCAATACTTTCTTTGGTAGAATTCGAGCTACCACAACCGCTCTTCTCGAAGGGCATCCAGCTGAATAGACAAGTGAAACCAGCAGCCAGGAAGGCATCGGCCTTTCTTCTTGGCTGGTTCGCACTATGCGGATGTCCCAAGAGCGGTTGTGGTGACTGCGGCGGATGCCTTCCTCACTGCAACTGGCACTTCTTCCACAGTCAAACTGCAAGTTAAAGTGGAAGGATGCAAAATGGGCGAACATTTTTCGAAAATCATAAAAGTCAGTTGCTCCGCAAGAGAAGCAGCCTGCGCGTGCAAGTCCGCTTTATCTGCGCAAAAAATGCAGATAAAAAGCGAGAGCATCGAGGGCAATTCTTTCTCTATCAAGGCAGCAGAAAAAACCAATTGGCTAAGCACAAACTGGCCAGCAAAAGTAGATATTACTGGCGTTGCAAGCAGGGATACAGTTGTGATTACCCTTTCACTGGGCAGCACACTGACTTCAATCACCCAGGCAGGTTCCAATACAAACAAATTGGAGTTGATTGCGTCCAATATAAAAGCATTGCTTTCTTAGGGAGTTTTGATGCCTGAATACGTTGGATCCAAAGCAAAATCAAAGGAATGGGAAGTGACTCAATCGACGATAAGCAAATGGTGCCGCATGGGAAAGATTCCCGGCGCAGAGCAGGATGAAAAGGAGAGTCCTTGGCACATACCCAAAGACGCGAAACGCCCCGAATAGCAGATTCGGTTTCCGAGTTCGGGCAATATAGCTCATCTTTAATCGACTTGTAGAACGCACCTCGGCTAATACCGATGCGGCGTTCTACCCTTCTTGCAGCCACCTATCTGCCATCACACGGGCTCAGAGCTACTTTCAGCTTCCCCCTACTCATTCTCGAACAATCCGCCTCGCCCGTGTACGCCTGTGGCATCTGGTATCTGTCCACCTCATCTGTGTCCACGATTTAGCGACCATCTGGCAACCATTTGGCGCCTATACCGCTACTTAGTATGTAGACGCCCACGATCAGGTGAACAGCTCCGAGCCAAAAACTCGTAGAGCGAGACACCGAGTCCATCGGCTATGCGGGAAACGCTCTCGGCGGAGACGCTCCTCCTGCCAATCTCCACCTCGGCAAAGCAGGTGTGGGACGTGACATCGAGGATCGTATCCTCCCTCCTCAGCAATGCAACGGCAGTGAAATTGAAACCCCAATCCCCGTCAGCTGGATGCACCCGTAGAAATGGGCGACGTGAAAGAGCTCACCATCAGAGAGGGAAAGCTGCAAATGGCCGGCATCGTTTGATGAGGATATCTCGCACCACATCGAGCAGCCACATCTTCAAGTCAGCCTCGATCACCCAGGGGTACACAGCTCGCTCCGAGTAGCAACCCTGCTTGCAGGCCATCATCGAGGTGATTTGGGCATCGCTTTTCACACATGTCAGCATCCACCACACGGTCGCGCACAGCTCCCTTTAGCGTATAGAGGGGCAACCCCATAGGAACCCAAGCCCATATGGCGAGCTTGCCATCAGCGCCGTGCAATCGTTCGAACTCGGCCAGAGGCAACATGTTGAGTAGATTCGGGTTGTTCGTTATGTTGGATATGTTCCGATCAATATCGATCGCCGCTACCTCGGGAACACCCTCAATCGCCTCATCTCTCGCACGCCGAGAAGGATGGCGCCGCTCTGTCTGTTCGCGAAAGAGCGGATAACTTCGAACGTATCTTGACCCAACTGCGCCCTGCAACGCTTGAACTCAATGCTTACACCCTCGCCAGCTTGGATGTATCTATCAAGCGCATCGCTCATCGGTGCCGCCATCCTATTCCAGACATGCTATCGAAAAAGTCCAGAATTGTGTCTTGAAGTACCCGAAACCACCTTAGCGATAATATGTAGTCAAAGGGAAACGCGCCGTAACCATACGGACCATCAGGCAGGATACTAATTCAGCGGTCGCGGCATGGGCAGGGTGATGATAAGGACGATGCCGAATAGATAGCAACTGCCTACATATGACGAGAAGCAAGGAGTGATCGCACTTGAAGATTGAACCCTTCTATTGTGACATGCACATACACACCTACGCGGACGCCAACAAGCGTGAGGGCGCCTGTTACGATGCTGACACCCTCCTATCACGTGTCCGCACTTGCGCCAAGGGGCACAAGGCGATAATCGCGCTTACAGACCACAATGTTATCAACGCTGATGCTTATAAGGCCGTCTTAGACAAAGCCGGCGATAACGTCATCCTCATCCTCGGCGTCGAGCTACACATTAAAGCAAATGGCCCAAAGCCCTATCACGCGCACGCCTATTTTAACTCTGAGCCAACCACTGAGAATATCGCCGTCATCAACGAACTCCTCGATGAGCTCTACCCAGACAAACTTCCGAACAGGGATGATGCTATCCCCACTCTTCCAGACGTGCTTAACTCTCTTCAGAAATACGAATTCTTGTTCTTGCCTCATGGCGGCCAAGCCCATGGGACATTCGATCGCGCGGTCGGCAAGGATGAGCGATTCGATGACCTCATGATGCGAAGCATCTACTACAACACATTTGACGGCTTCACTGCGCGCTCCTGCGCCAACGTGGAAAGCACTGCGAACTATTTTCAACGCATTGGAATCGAAGAATTCACCAACCTTCTGACTGGTTCAGACAACTATGACCCGTCTAAATACCCTGATCCAAAGAGCAGCGATGCCGACCCGTTTACTCCGACTTGGGTGCTGGCGGAACCCAGTTTCGATGGACTGCGCATGGCGCTTTCCGAAAAATCGAGACTCTTCTACAAAAACGAACCACCGGAAAGCTTCACCCAATCCACCCCGTCCATTGATCACATTCGTCTTGTTCGGGACAATATTGACATTGATGTTGACCTTACTCCCGGATTGAACGTTATCATCGGCGGCTCCTCAACTGGAAAGACTTTGCTGGCCGAGGCAATCGCGCGCAAGATTGGCTTCCTGGATTTATCCGAGCGGCACGGCTTCTACGACAAGTTCGGTATTGACACAATCCAGCTTAACCGGAACGACCAGAGCAAACCCTACTACATCAATCAGAGCTACATCGGAAAAGTCGTCGACAAATCCGTAGATCATGAGACCATCGACAGCATTCAGATTCTCAAAGACGTATTTCCACAAGATCAAGACGCTTCGGAAAAACTTGATGCGAACTTCGGCTCTGTGCGAGATCTTGTGTCAAAGATGTTTGCAGCTGCTGAAACCGTACAGCAAGCAGGAGAGGCGTTTAGTCGATTGGCTGCACCGTGCAACCTGATTACCCAAGACTCATTCGCAAGCAATCCCATTGCAGTAATGAGGCCATCCGCAGAGCTGCAGCGGGTTATGGCATGGAAACCCGCCGTTGAGACTAGAGCCGGCGAAGCGCTTACTGATCTCGAAACTATGTTCGAGAACAACCCGCTCCTCCCGTCGATTAAAAATGAGGTGGATGCGCTTAGGTCAAAAATAAAGTTGGGTAGAGATCTAACCAGCTTCGAACAATCAATCACTTCCTTGCTGAAGGAGCACTCGAAATCTTATGAAAGTGAGGAGCTCGCCGCCAGGCAGTCTGACCGAACCAAACAGGAGAACTTTGCATCGGTTCTTAAAAACACTGTTGAACTACGCGTAGGGCTCGCCAACTACCGAAGTATTAAGTCCAAACTGCTCGCGCAAGAATTCGAAGATGTACCCAGGCAAGCTGAGTTAGCCGGTCATCACCTAAGCGTCGTGTACTCTTTCAAAATGTCGGAGACTTTGCTGTTAGATGCAATCAACGATGTTCTGAAGAGCGAAAACAAGTTCGAAACCGTTAAAGATATTACAGCGGAGAAATTAGCCGCCTCTCTGGTCGGCATCGATAAGCGCCATAAAAGCATTCGCTCACTTAATTCCATGGCTGCGGCCGTGGCTTCCAACCTAGAGAAGAGCAAAAAGCGAACGTTCAGTATAACCACCAAGAACGGTGCAAATTGGAATGAGCTTAGCGAGGGACGGAAAACAGCGGTTTTACTTGACCTGATACTCGGATTCAACGGTAATACGGCGCCGCTCATAATCGACCAGCCGGAGGACAACCTCGCTGCAGACTACATCAACGACGGTCTTGCCACCGCAATTAAGGGTAGTAAGGCGACTAGGCAGACAATCATAGTAACCCATAATGCCACAATACCCATGCTTGCTGACGCTCAGACGGTAGTACTGTGCCGAAACATCGATGGCAAGTTGGTGATTCGCTCGGCACGACTTGAAGGTTTCATTGGCGGCAAGCGAGCACTCGATTGGATTGTCGAGATCACTGACGGAGGCGAGCCTTCCGTGCAGAAGCGCTTTAGGAAATACAACTTCAAAAGATTCGGAGGTCGATAATGGAGTTGAAATTATTTTTTGGGCACGCCGAGAACGGCAGTGCAACCGCCATGATGGCTATTGACGACGGAATTAAAAAGGGCTTTGACTATGTGAAACTTGTCGAGCTGCTGTTCGATAACCCAGAAGCCACAGTAGTAGCAGAAGTTGCAAAGTCATACAACGACACACAGAAGCAGCGACTAAATGAGCTGGTTGACAAAATCGTGACGACTGCAAAGGGTAAAGCAGATACCGTGCAAGCCTTAGCAGCAGACAATCCAAAATCTGAGGACATTCCCTTTTAGGCCGCATTCGCATACACAGCACGTCGCTCTGTGACGTGCTGTGAGGATGCCCGCACAGAAAGGGTTCGGGCATCGTTCATTTAAGCCCATCTCGGCCACGGAAAGCGGACAGTGATGGACGATGGGCAGAACGACAAAAAGGAGCACCGATAAACATCGCAATCTATCCAATTGCAAAAGCAGCTATTAATCTCCTCCCCTATCACGCAATAGAGAAATAGCATTAAATGTAAACTATCGTCTAGCGGTGCATAACAGTCGGTAACACGAATCTGTCAAGACCATTTTTCTGAACAAAACGCTTGATTGATTCAATATTCTCAAATTCCCAACATGGGACCTGGAGAGCAATATGAAAATAACCACTGTCAAGATTTCTGCAACTTGAAAAATACAGCTCTCCTTTGACCTGATATTTTTGTTTGAATCTTTCAGTTGTCAATTTGCATAAATCATATTCTTCATGAAATAACTCAATATATGAGTAAGCAAGAACCATCAGGGTGTTCTCCGCGCTGACAATAGTATCAGAATAGTCTGTTTCACACCCTATCTTTTCTATCTCGAGTTTTAGCTGCTTATTCCAACCCCGCCACGATGAAATTTTTTCGCAGTCTACTGTTAACTGGGTCTTTGTACCATTGCAAACCAATCCAGAATAAATCGTGCGACTGTGCACAATATAATTCCTTAACCGTACCCAAAATCGATACGCAAATTCCAAATCGAAAAGTAGCGATTCAGACTTATAAAGTAGCTCTAGGCGATCTTTATCTCCCCAAGCTTTTGCCACTCGCTCGATCACCTCTATTGTAGTTTTAAACGAAGCCGCAAAGTTGAATGCCAAACGGTTCGCCTCGCGCTCGATCTCTTTTGGATGAACCCTATCTCGGAGATAAAGGTCGTTCATGGCTTGAGGCTGAAGATAGCTATATAGACCATCTCCGTTCTTCTTTGCGATAAGCATCATCTCTCTTATGTCGTAAAACGTCTCGATAAAACGTATCGCTTGCCTAAAGCTGCGATATTCATCGTCAGAGACCGATCCTCTCCAATCAAAATGATGCTCGATACTCCCAAAACGTCTTGAAACCTGGTCGTCAACAACCCACCACAATTCTCTCTATCCAATCGTTCAAATGAACGGCACTCAGTTCAGCTTGACACATCTTGCGATTCAAAACAGGCTCGTCTCCTGCGAAACCGATGGTCAGACTATCTATTTCCAGATCAACAGCATCCCACCACCTCATATTAAGCTTTTTTCTCGAGATCGGTTCATAACGTAAATGATGTGGCCTCAAGCATCGTGTGGCAAGATTGAAACACATTCAGAATCTTGGCAATAGCTAAATTTGCTCGGAAAACTCGTTGCTTTCTGAATCGATATGACGTCTTGACTCGTTATGAGAAAACTTATATTGAAATCATCTAGAAGCAACGGGGTGAGGAAACGAGATTACTTTTTTGGTCGAGGTGTGACCAGTCACACGGGCTTACTCAGTCGGAAAATATTTACAAATATCCAAACTTTTGCTTGGGAAAACGCAAACTGGCCCCAATCCCTCGACTGGGGCCAGTGCAGTATATATCGCACTTATTGGAGTATGGGACCTGCGGACGAAAAGTTGGACACCATACCGGTGTCCGGGTTGGAGGTTCGCATGTACGCCAAGGAGGAGGTCGAGCTGTTCCTGCTCGCCCGCGAGGACGGCATGACCGTGGGCGCCGCCGCGGAGTTCGCCGGCGTGCCGGCGGAGACGGCGCGCAAGTGGGCGAGGGGCTCGCTCCCCCGGAGCTACACCGGGGCGCCCTGGGGGTCGGGTAGAATCGTCCCCGACGATGCACGCGCGACCCCCAGGGAGGCCCGCAGTGAAGCGCGAGACCAGGGGGCTGTACGAGCCCGCGGAGTCCGGCCCGCTCGCCGACATGACGCCCGACCAGATAGAGAGGCTCCTGCTCAGGGCGGTGTTGGACGACCTAAAAGGGGCAGGCTCGCACCCCCTTTCGACCCCGATGCGGAGCAGGTGCGGGCTCGCCAGGAGATTGAGGTGCATTCAGTCAAGTCCGAATCGACAGAATGATCTGTCGAAAATCGACACTCC
>CAUWJG010000053.1:0-8617 GCA_963559095.1 uncultured Collinsella sp.
GTGGTGCGGGTGACCTTGACCGGGTCGAGCACGCCCATGTCGATCATGTTGCCCCACTCGCCGTTGGCGGAGTTCAGGCCCTCGCCCGCGGGGAGCTCGGAGACCTTGTCCACGATGACGGCGCCCTCGTAACCGGCGTTCTTGGCGATGGTAGCCACCGGAGCGGTGAGCGCCTTCTTGATGATGTCGATACCGATCTGCTCCTCGGGGTCAGAGACCTCGAGACCCTCGAGCGCGGGCAGGGCGTCCATGAAGGCGACACCGCCGCCAGCGACGATGCCCTCCTCAACGGCCGCGCGGGTGGCCTGCAGGGCGTCCTCGACGCGGTGCTTGATCTCCTTGAGCTCGGTCTCGGTAGCGGCACCGACCTTGATGACGGCAACGCCGCCGGAGAGCTTGGCGAGACGCTCCTGGAGCTTCTCGCGGTCGAACTCGGAATCGGTGTGCTCCATCTCGCCCTTGATGGCGGCCACGCGGTCGGCGATGGCGTCCTTGGAGCCGGCGCCGTCGACGATGGTGGTGTTGTCCTTGGTGATGGTCACGCTCTTGGCGGTGCCGAGCATCTCAGCGGTGATGTCAGCGACCTTGATGCCGAGCTCGTCGAGAGCGGCCTGGCCACCGGTAAGGACGGCGATGTCCTCGAGCATGCGCTTGCGGCGATCGCCATAGCCGGGAGCCTTGACGGCGCAGACGTTGAGAGCGCCGCGGATCTTGTTGAGGACCAGGGTGGGCAGAGCCTCGCCGTCGATGTCCTCAGCGATGATGAGCAGGCCCTTGCCGGCGCGGGACACGGCCTCAAGCACAGGCATGATGTCCTGGACGTTGGAGATCTTCTGGTCGGTGATGAGGATGTAGGGATCCTTCATCACGGCCTCCATGCGGTCGTTGTCGGTAACGAAGTACGCGGAGACATAGCCCTTGTCGAACTGCATGCCCTCGACGGTGTCGATGGTGATATCGAAGGTCTGGGAGTCCTCGACGGTGATGACGCCGTCCTTGCCCACAACGTCCATAGCGTCGGCGATCTTGGCGCCGACCTCGGGGTCGCCGGCGGAGATGGTGCCGACGGACGCGATCTGCTCCTTGGTCTCGACCGGCTTGGCGAGGACCTTCATCTCGGCGACGGCGGCGTTGACGGCCTTGTCGATACCACGACGGATGGCGAGCGGGTTTGCGCCAGCGGCAACGTTCTTGAGGCCGTCGTTCACGATAGCCTGAGCCAGCAGCGTCGCGGTGGTGGTGCCGTCACCCACGGTGTCGTTGGTCTTGGTGGCGACCTCCTTCACCAGCTGGGCGCCCATGTTCTCGATGTTGTCCTCGAGCTCGATCTCCTTGGCGACGGAAACGCCGTCGTTGGTGATGGTGGGAGCGCCGAAGGAGCGCTGCAGGGCCACGTAACGGCCCTTGGGGCCCATGGTGACGGTCACGGCGTCGGCCAGGGTGTTGACGCCCTTCGCGAGCTTGGCGCGAGCGTCGGTGTCGAACGTGATGTTCTTAGCCATTGTTCAATCCTCCAAAATGTGAACATTGGGGACGGGTGCGAAGTTGCGCACCCGCCTGGCACCTCAATTTGGGGACAGGCGACAAATCGAGGTTCGGGGTCGCGATAGTTACTCGACGATGGCGTAGATGTCGTCGGCGCGCATAAGCAGGTAGTCCTCGCCGTCGACCTTGACCTCGTTGCCGCCGAACTTGCCGTAGATGACGACGTCGCCCTCGTGGACGTCGAGCGGCAGGCGCTCGCCGGCGTCGTTGAGCTTGCCGGCGCCCACGGCGACGACGGTGCCGCGCTGCGGCTTCTCCTGGGCGTTGCTGGCGATGTAGAGACCGGAGGCGGTCTTCTGCTCGGCGGCGTCGGGCTTAATCAAAACGCGATCTGCAAGCGGCTTCAGGCTCATTGCTGATTCCTCCTTTGCTGGCGCTCGCCCCATGCGAGCACCCCTTTCCTTGCGTACGCGATGAATAGTACCCACGAACCAGAACTTATACAACACCAAGGCAAAAAATCTTATCAACCCACACTTAGATTTTATGAGCTGCGCAGCCGACATGAGAACGGGCCCCGATACCCGCAGGATCGAGGCCCGTGTCCCTAGGCTATGAGGGATGCGCCACCGTGTGTGTGAGGAGCCGCGCGCGTCTCGTGCCATGCGCTACGAACAGATGTGAGCAGCATGCAACCCGAGGCTACGCCACTCCACGCACGCAAAACCTCGTGCTACCGTTGACGCCTGCGCGAAAGACCGAGCGCGACCATCAGCGCACTGATACCGGAGGCCAGCGTGGCAACCACGCCGAGCGAGGCTGCGTCACCAGTCTGCGGCAGTGTGGCGCGGGCGTCCTTGGCCGGTACCCGCCCAGTATCGCCCGACGCACCGGCGTTGTTGCCGGTAGCGCCCGTGCCGCCGTTGCCGGCACCGTTGCCGCTGCCGCCGGTCGTGCCATCGGTGCTGCCGTCGCCAGCCCCACCGTTGCCACCAGCGCCGCCGTTGCCGTCCGAGCCTCCGTTGTCCGTGGCACCACCGTTGCCATCGCCGTTATCCGGCTTGTTCACATGCACCGGCACATCCACGGTCTCGTGCGAGCCGTCCGGATACGTCACCACGATCGTCCCAACGGTATCGCCAGCACCCGAGGTGTCGGGCTCCGTTTGCCACTCGACCTGCGTGCCGGCGGGCAGCTCATCCAAATTCGCGATGCCGTCCTCGGCGTTGGGCCGCTTTCCCACTTCCACCGTCACATCGCCGGGCTGCGGCGTGTGCGCGTCTGCCATCGTGCGGGTGTCGACCACGGTGACCGCCACGTCGACCACATCGAAGGTGCCGTCCGCATACGCCACGACCACGCTGCCCGTAAACTCTCCTGCCGCATCCACCGAAGGGAAGGTCTTCCACAGATACTGCGCATCCTGCGGCAGCTCGCCGATGTTCGCGATCGCGCTCTTGGCATCCGGGGCATGTCCGCCCAACTCGACGCGTACGGGCGCGCCCACCGGGGTGTACACCATATTCTGGGGATCGACCGGCTTGGGCTGCACCGTGATGTCCACGCTCACCTCATCGGTCGTGCCGTCCGGATAAGTCACCGTGATGACACCCGCATGCGTGCCAGGCGCCGAGACATCGGGGGCGTCCTTCCAGGCAACCTGGGCATCTTTCGGCAGATCGCCCATGTTCGCAATACCATTCGTGGCAGGCGGCACCACGCCCTCAGTCGTCGTGACCTCCTGGCCCACAGGCGCGTACTTCTCGGCATCCTTGCGCGAATCCACCACGTGCACCGGCACGGTAAGCACGTCCTTGGAGCCGTCCGGGTAGGTCACCACGATCACGCCGGTCACGTCGCCGGGACGAGACGTATCGGGCGCGGTCGCCCAGTCGATCTTCGTGCCGGCGGGCAGCACGCCCTTGTTCGCGACGCCGGCGGCCGCATTGGGTGCAGCACCCATCTCAGCCTGGATCGGCGAGGCCGTCGGCTCAAAGCGGTCGGCGAGCGGGCGCGGATCGCGCACGTGCACCGTCACGTCGATGTCCTCATGCGTCCCATCCGGGTACGTCACCGTGATCACACCCGCGACATCACCCTCCGCAGACGTGTCGGGCTCGGTCTTCCAGGTGATGGTCGTGTTCGGCGGCAGCTCGTCACGGTTGGCGATGCCGCTCTCGGCCTGCGGCTTCTTGCCCAACTCAACGTCAATCGGCTTCGGGCGGGGCGCGTACTTCTCCACATCCTGGCGACTGTCGGTCACGGTGATCGGCGTCGTGAGGACATCCTGCGAGCCGTCCGGGTAGGTCACCACGATCACGCCGGTCACATCGCCGGGGTGGGACACGTCAGGCGCGGTCGCCCAGTCGATCTTCGTACCGGCGGGCAGCTCATCCTTGTTCGCAACGCCAGCAGCGGCGTGAGGCACCGTGCCCATCTCGGTCGTGAGCTCATGCGGCTTCGGTGTGTGCTTCGCCGCCTCGGTACGCGGGTCGATCACCGTCACCTGCACCGGAACGCGATCGGTCGAGCCGTCCTGATAGGTCACCACAACCGCCGCGTTCACCACACCTGCAACATCGGTCTTGGGCTCGGTCTCCCAGGCAAAAGTCGCCTGCTGCGGCAGGTCGGACATGTTGGCGATGGCGGATTGAGGCGCGGGCACCGGGTCATTCAGCTTCACCTGCACCGGCTTGCCCTGCGGCTCATAGCGCTCATTGTCCTTGCGCGCATCGGCAACCGTGAAGTCGACCTCAACCTCGTCGGTGGAGGTGTCCGGGTAAGTCACCACGACGATCTGTTTGCTCGTGCCGGCCGCAGCGGTCGAGGGGGCCTGCTTCCACGCATAGGTGGTACCCACCGGCATGTCCTTCGTGTTTGCGATGCCATCGACTGCATCGGGCACCTTCGCGTTCAGGGCTACCTGGACGGCCTGCGGCTTCGGATCGAAGTGCTCGCTGTGCCTGGACACGGCAAGCGCGCTGCCCACCGCCAGGTTCTTGCCATCGGGGCTGGTGCCGACGAGCACCACGGTGTCCACGCCCTCAGGAATCGTCCCCGCCTCGACGGGCAGGGAGAACGTACCAGCTTCAAGCTCGGCAAACGGAATCTTGTAGGTGGCGTACACCTGATCGACATCGGGCGTGATGGTGCCATCGGCCTTCGTGGCGCGCACCAGGCGCACAACGGCATCGCCCGCATCGGCGGAGCGCACGACGAGCTTCTTGCCCGCATCTGACGGGTCGGTGATAAGCGCCTTGGGCATCGCGCCCGTGATGACCTCGCGCATGGCGGGGCTGATCACCTGGGCGGCCGTGGTGGGCGCCACCACAAGGTAGCTCTTCGGATCGGTGGGGTCGGTCGCGTCATCGAGCAGCTCCTGACCGTCCGGCACCCCGTCGCCGTCGGTATCCACATCGCGAATCTGCATCCCATGCTCGAACTCGACGAAGTCGAACACGCCGTCTTTATCCGTGTCGTTGGTTTGCAGGTACGCATTCGCGTAGCTGCCCGTCAGCTGCCGATGCGGCGCACCGTTATCCTTCCCGATGCCCTCGTTATCCAGGTAATCGGACTCCATCCACGACTGGAACCGAACGCGCGCGTCGTTCTGCGTCATGTAGTCGTTGAGCGCCCGCGAGAAATCGGCGATGGACACGCCGTCCTTGATTTTGTAGGAGATGGTGTAGTTCACCTCCTGACCGGTCACGGTGCCAAACAGGTTGCCGATGTTGTCGCGCGCGACCTTGCGCTGGGCCGCATCGTTTTTCTGCATGATGCTCAACTCGGGCACCCGCGAGGTATCCACCATGCCCTGTTCGTCCACGCTCGTGGTGAACGTCTTGGCCGACTGGTTGCGCAGCTCGCCCAAAATCGTGGAATTGTAGAGCTTCACGTCATCCACATCCAGATAATCGCGCAGCTCGGCCGGGATCTGCTCCTTCACGTAGACCACCCATTGCAAGTCGGTCGTGACAAACTGCACGTTCGGCTTGAAGGTATGCACGGACAGCATGCGCTGGCCCTTGGTGTCCACGATGATGTTGTTGCCCATCTTGCCGGCCATGAAGCCCGTGTCGTGCTCGGCCTTGTTGAGCGGGTTTGCGCCCAGGATGAAGCCGGAGGAGATGGACTCCTCGGCGATGGCGCCGTTTTGCATGATCCACACCGACTCGAAGTCCAAGCCCGTCTGCGCCAGGCCCAGGCTCTCGAGCGTCTGACCGTCTTTGAGCGTGATGGCCAGATCGTGGTTGGTCACCGCGCCCACCGTGCCCGTGGCGAGGTTGGCCGCGTTGATCTCGAGCGTCCACATGGCCCCGTCGGTCCCGGGCTGCATGGTGAGCTTCGCTTTGGAGTTCGTGGTGAGCTGGATGCTCTCGATCTGCGTGAAAAACGCCTTGTTGGAGAAGCTCAGGATGTACTTGCCGGCAAACTCGTTAGCCGAGTCGGTGCCCCAGCCAGTCGGTCCCTCGGCCCATTTGGTGATCCCAAGGTGGATCACGCCCTTGCCGTCAACCTCGGAAAACCGCGTATAGGCAAACCGCAACCTGGAATCCTCGATGCCGGTGGCATTGAAGTGCGTGTCATAGTCGAGTTCGCGCACGCCTGTTGTCAGCGCGGGCGCGGGGGCAGGTGCTGCGGCCGCCACCATGGGCGCCGCCACGCCGGCAAGCGATGCGGCAACAATCGCCACCGTCGCACCGCGCCACCTCAGCGCTTGTACCGAACGCTCCCGCAGCAGGCGTCCACGCACCGCCGTGCGCATCGCCTCCTGCCGCTCCCCGTCCGCACCGGAAGTCGTCATCTTCATCGTCACGCATCCTTTCGCCTCGAAGTACCCCCCCCCCCGGCGTTTTTGGAAGACGCGCGAGACGACAGGCACATATGTGACCATGTGTCTATCATCTTATCGGCCGAACATGAAAACGACCATGCACCGTTGACGTTCCTGGGTACCTGACGCTCCACTTTTTTCTCATATTATTTGTAGTATTTAGGATTCTCTTGCACAGAAATATATCTGGCATGGACACAATTCGAAGAAGTCTCTAGGATTCGCCTATTATCTGCACGAATACTCGATTCGTACCACCCCCTGCGCAGGCGCTCCGTTGCGTCGTGCCGACGCATGTGCGAGGGCGGCACACACGAAAAGGGGTGTCATGGACGCCGAGAAGATCCTCAAGTCAATTCACGTGCTTTCGCACCTGTCCGTCCACTTGCTCGACCGCGACTTCAACATCGTCGCGTCGCACACCGCCGGTAGCGCACTGTTCATGAAGTACGACACCGGGCAACTCGCACGTGAGGCAGAGCAAACCGACCATGGATTCAGCCTGATCAACGGGCATTTCGGCGAGCTGTTCATCCTGTATGACATCGGCGAGCACTACGCGCTGCTCGGCCCGATGCGCGTCAACAGCGTCAATCGCACGGCAGCCGAGCGCAGGCTCGCCAGCATGGACGTGCCGCGCAAGGACTGGAAGACGTTCATCTCCTATTTTGAGAGCCTGCCGTTGTATGCCCTGGGTGATGTGCGCGACATCATCATGCACCTGCACTTCTGCTTTACCGGGCGGCTCGAGGACCCGCTGCACGACGAGGTTCACGCCTATGCGCGATCGTTCTACCTCGACCTCGACCGCGAGTTGGTCAGCAGCTGCGACGACCGGACCTTCGACCCGCATTCCTACCTGTACTACTACGAGTCGGAGATCCTCTCGTATGTGAACGCGGGGCGCGTCGAGGCGCTTAAGGACATGGTGTTCAAACTGGGGAGCGCGGCGGTGCCCAGCACCTCGGGCGACATGCTGCGCAGCGAAAAGAACTACTCCATCGTCGTGCTCCAAAAGCTGTCGCGCGCCGCGATCGATGTGGGCTGCGACATCGTGGAGTCCACAGCGGCCCGCGATGCCTTCATTCGACGCACCGAAGAGGCGGGCAGCCTGCAGCAAACGCTCAAGATCCGCGATGCGGCCATCGTGTACTTTACCGCCGAGGTAGGCAAGACGCTCGAACGCGGCTATTCACAGCTCGTGGCCGGTATCGTGCAGTTCATCGGGCTGAACACCAACCGCGCGCTGCGCGTGCAGCACGTCGCCGACGCGTTCCACCTGAGCACCTCGGCCATTCAGAAGAAGTTCAAGGCTGAGACCGGCATCACGGTGCAGCAATACATCACCAAGCGCAAAGTCGAAGAGGCCAAGATCATGCTCAAAAGCGGCTTGACGGTGGCGGAAGTGGCCTTTGCGCTCGGGTTCTTCGATTCCTCGCATTTCTCCCGCACCTTCAAGAAGTTCACGAACACCACACCAAAGGCCTACCAGCAGTCGCAGGTACAGCTGCCCCCGCGCGATAAGCGCGCCTGAGTATCGCCGGATTGGGCAGGCAACCGACCACATCGGTCCGATATCGTCGGTGCCGGATGTCGTCAGTGTTGGCACCGATCTATTGCAGTATCGGCCGCATGGCGCCGGCATTGAGCGAGCTTTCGCGCACACGCTGGCACCATGCGGAACAGGTTTGGCACGCAGGGAGGGCATTATGGGCGTCCAGCGGGATTGCTCGTCAAATTTCGGCTCTCATTGACTCTTTTTCCACCTGCATGCGAGTAGAGGGCACAACAGCCGCAGAAAAACACCAGTTCAGAGACGTGCTGAGAAAACGCCTCATGCAGCACATCCCAAAAAAGTGTCAATGAGAGCCGAAATTTGACGAGCAGGGTCGGATTAGGCGCAAAAAGTCCCCATTCCTCGGGCGCGTATTTCCATACCCGAGGAATGAGAGCTCATTGCCGGACACCCGGCTCTTTCGCCCACATCCCCCAATCGAGCCCGCCCTCGTTTGGAGGGGGCGCTTCGGCCAAAAGCCGTCGTTAGCTGTTAAGTGCCAAGACGTTGTTTACATCTTGATGGTGACAAATGGGGAGGGCTCCCGCATGCTGCGAGTTGTCTAGATCCATAGCGAAGGGGCCCTCCCATGGAGCAACATCCTAACGCAAGGCTCACCCCGAGGGGGCGGGAGACCCTGGTCTCCCGCATAGAGTCCGGGCCCGGCGGCGCCGAGGGCGCCCCCCCGAGTGGCGGCAGCCGCCCGACGGCGGGCAAGTGGGGGGGGCCCAGCCGGGCCGGGG
>CAUWJG010000054.1:0-8392 GCA_963559095.1 uncultured Collinsella sp.
GGGAGGATCGCTAGATGATCTATTCCCTTGCCCCCATGGAGGGGATCACCGGGCACACGTTTCGTCGCGTGCACGCTGAGTGTTTTGGCGCGCTCGATCGCTATTACACGCCGTTTTTGCCGCCGCCGCGTGTGGGGTCGTCGTTCGGCGGCAAGCATTTCAAGGAGATTGACCCCGCCAACAACGAGGGCCTGAACGTCATTCCGCAGTTGCTCACCAAGAACGCCGACGAGTTCGTGTGGGCGGCGCGCCAGCTTGCCGAGCTGGGCTACTGTGAGGTCAACCTGAACCTCGGCTGTCCTTCGGGCACGGTGGTTTCCAAGGGCAAGGGCTCCGGCTTCCTGCGCAACCTCGACGAGCTCGAGGTGTTCCTGCGCGATGTGTGCGAGCGCTCGCCGCTGCCCGTCTCGGTCAAAACGCGCCTGGGGCTGGAGGACGACGCTGAGTACGAGCGTATCCTCGACCTGTATTGCAGCCTATCGTTGGCGGAGCTCATCGTGCATCCGCGCGTGCAGAAGGACCGATACCAGGGCAAACCGCGTTGGGAATCCTATGGCGAGACGCTCGCCCGTGCCCCGTTCCCGGTGGCATACAACGGCGACATCTTTGCGCCCGAGGACGCGAGCGCCCTCTGCGCCGCATACCCTGCCACCCGTCACGTCATGCTCGGCCGTGGCCTGCTCGCCAATCCGGCGCTGTCACGCATGCTCGCCGGCGGCGCGCCCGCAAACGCCATGGAGCTCAGACAATTCCATGACAAACTGTTCGGCGCCTATCTCGACGAGATCGGCGGCAATGCGGTTTTCCGCATGAAGGAGTGGTGGTTCTACGCCAAGTGCGCCTTCGCCGACCCCATGGCGGTCCATCGCGCGGTCCGCAAGGCCCGCAAGGTCGAGGAGTACGAGGCGGCTGTGGACCGTGTTTTTCGCACCGAGGCCCTGGCTCCCGTCGCGCGTTTTCCACGGTTAGGAGGACGACATGGAAATGACGCCTATCGCGCGCATTGAGGCGGACCTGCCGCAGAAATTCGGCATTCCACGTAACAGCTTCTTGGCTCCGCATCTGCAGGGGCGCATCGTGTTCGAACCCGAGTTCGCGCTGCCGCAGGCAGTGGCGGGCTTGGAGGAGTTCAGCCATCTGTGGCTGCTTTGGGAGTTCGAGAACGGCGCGCCCGGCGGGACGGCGGCGGATATCGCCGCAGATATGGCGGCGTCGAGCCGGGCGAATGCCCCCACCGATGCAACGCATGGTGCGGAGGCTTCTGGCGGGGCTGGGGTGGCTGCCGATGACACGCAGGATGCAGCGATTTCAATGTGCTCGACCGACGTTACGCCGCGCGCCGCGCTTGCCGCAGAGACCTCGGCACCCATGCCGGGTGGACCCGATGGCGCCGCGGCCAAGATCGCGCCTGCGCCTGCACATTCTGCCCGACGCTGGATCCCCACGGTGCGTCCGCCGCGCCTGGGCGGTTCCGAGCGCCGCGGCGTGTTCGCCACGCGAAGCCCCTTCCGCCCCAATCCCATCGGCCTGACCTGCGTGAAGCTCGACCGCATCGAGATCGTCGACGGCGCCCCCGTGATCCACGTGCTCGCCGCGGACCTGCGAAACGGCACGCCGATCTTCGACATCAAGCCCTACATCCCCTTCGCCGACTGCCACCCCGAGGCCTCGGGCGGTTGGATCGACAGCGCCCCCTGGAAAGAGCTCGAGGTCGATTTCCCCGACGCCCTGCAGGCGCGCGTTCCCGCACCGAAGCTCGCTGGCCTCATCGAGGTACTGCGCCAAGACCCGCGCCGCGCCGGCAGCAAGCACGATCCCGGGCGCGTGTATCATCTGGCGTACGCGGGCCTCGACGTGGCGTTCACCGTCGACGGCGAGTTGCTGCGCGTGGTCGATATCGCGTAGGGGCGGGGAAGGAGCAGGTGGCTGGTCATCGGCGATGCTGAGTGTCTGACAAGTTGCATGACACGAAAGACTGGGCGCGAGAAAGCGGGGCGCGACCCAAGAGAACTGGCCGCGCCCCGCTTGTGTCTGGGGGTAGTGTTTTGTGGTTGCGAGTCAGTGGATGGAGCCTCTGTTCGTCTAGTCCTCGATCTCGTAAGGCCAGCTATTGATTCCGCCGAATTCGACGACATTGGTGTATCCAAGATCTGCGAGCACTTGGGATGCCTGCTTGCTGCGATTGCCGCTGCGGCAGTACACGAGGATGAGTTGGTCTTTGTCGGGGAGCGCGCCCTCTGCGGCGGTTGACACGGTGTCGTGCGGGATGAGGGTGGCCTCGGGGATGTGGCTCTCGTCGTATTCCGCCTGCGTGCGCACGTCGAGGATGACGTAGTTCTCCTCGGTGTCCATGAGCTCCTTTGCCGTTTCGGCGTCGACCTGCCGGTAGGAGGCGGTGCTGTCGGTGTTGCCAGAGCCTTCATTCTCTCCAGCGGGTGTGCTGAAACAGCCGGTGAATCCTGCGAGGGTGACGATGCTCGCAAGGGCGGTGGTGATTAGGAAAGCGCGACGGTTCATGGGGTTGCCTTCTTTCGTTTGCTTGTCCTCAGCATAGCAGGAAATAAAGGTGACTTTGTCACATATCAGAGACAAGGGTTATATGCATTGATCGCGGAATCATGACTGATATGTATCGATTGCTATGCATACTAAAACGTGGCACGGGCGGGAGGCATCGGTTTTGGTCATTCGGGCCCTTGCGACGTTTGAAATATGGTCAAAATACCCTAGTTATGTATTGGGGCGATTCGATTAATGCTGGCGAAATCGTTCGAGACCTTGCTTGTCTCCCGTATTTTGCGTTCGGAGAAAGCCATGGGACAAAAATAATGGACATATGATTGTTATTTTGTAAGTGTATAAGGACTTGGAGTGGATTTCAGCTACGAGCTGGTACACAACCAGGGTATTTTGACCAGAATCTTATAATAATGTTCCCGCTGGAAGGGAAGTCATGAGGGATTTCAGGTCGTCGTCTTTGGCAAGGGTCAAATGCGGCCAGTTGCTCGCGATCTTTTTAGTTGCGTTCTGCCTATTCATGCCAGGGCTGACGGGGTGTTCCAGCACGGATGACGCTGGCTCTTTGGCGGGCTCGTCGAAGGTAGTTAAGACACGAACATCGCCACCGTCCGCACGGCGGGGCGTAGGCTCAAGGGCGACGAGGACAGGTGGCTTTTCATCGACTGCCAGCCCAACGGGCGCATCATGGATGAAGCCGCCCAGTGCTCAGATCTCGTTATCGTGCCCACCACGACGTGCCCGGCCGACATCGTGAAGACGTTCGAGACCTCCGAGACCCTAGGAAAGCGCGACATCCGCTACGCGATCCTCCTCACCCGCATCATCCCCAACACGCTCGGCCTCAAGCAGTCCATCAACGAGCTTGAGGAGCGCAACGCCAGCTACTTCGACGTGCGGGTGCCCAGCCGCGAGGCTCTGAAGAACTTCTTCGGAAACGCGTTCGGCGAAGACCTGTATGGCTACGAGGCCGTTTGCGAACAGATCAATGAGAGCATTAAGGAAGACAAGGAGGCCTACGGTGCCAACTAAGAGGCCACAGCGCCGCACCGCCCCGTGGCCGAGACGGCAAGTATGACCCTCATGGGCAATCACGGCACCCACGGCAAGGGTGACTCCACGTCCCGCAGGAAGGGCAAGTGTATCGCCTTCTGGGTCAACGACGAGCAGAAACAGGAGATAAGCACCTATGCTGCAGATCACAACACCACCGTCTCAAGACTCATCATGGAAGGACTCGAGATGCGCATGGGTGGATGATTCGCCGCCACATTCTGCTGGATATGGAAATCTTTATTTTTCTCAGTCGATGATTGGTTATCCGGCTTCTCGTAGCATAAAACTACTCCGGTCGCCCTCTTTTGCAAGTAGCAGATGGGCGACCGGATGATTCCATATCTCACATCGAAATAATCTCATATACGGAAGTAACTGAAAGTATAATCCCAGCTCCAACCATTAAGGCAGCCCTGAGCTTTGATGGTCTCTTTTCGATGCAAGTACGGTTATCGAGAGCGCCCCACATGGCGAGTAAGAATCCCGAGATGATTCCGATGAGCGGAGCGATTGGGCTGCCGATGCCAGAAAGTCTCAATATTCCGTAGGCAATTATGAGGATGGAGTCCGTGCAGGCGAGTAACTTCTTCAGGATTTCCTCCGATTAGTAAATTCCGATTCCGGTCAGGGTTTTTGTTGTGCGGTACGGGACATTCTTTCCGTTTCGATACCATTTCGTCGTTGTGATCGTTGCTGTTATCCCATGCTTTGTGTCCGACGGGATGAAGCCGCTGATGCCCGAGATAATTGAGCTGACGGCGAGGACGACCCCTCCTGCGGCGGAGCCGGCCCCCGTGAGAGCTAGGATTCCGCCTACTATTTGTCCGGCGTTTGCCCCGGACCCTACAACATCTTTGATCTGTTTCCAAGAGAATTTATAGACGGTATTGGTTGATTTGCTGCTGCGTGTGGATATTCCTGAAGCTTTTTCAACCTGCGTTGCATCAATCGTTTTGCCCGTGCAGCTTGAGTAAAGCAGGTTCGAAGTTTTATCGAGGACAAACGAGTTCTTTTCCCCAGTGTTTTGGTTTTCGATGAGAACGCTTCGTGTTGTTCCGGTTTCTTCTATCGTGACGAGGGAGGAAGATCCATCTCCGTTGTCAACGATGAGATGGCTTTCCTCTGGGATGCCGTCTTCTGTTTTCTTGGCTGAGGTAGCCGATTGATCCGTGATCTCCGATGCTTCGGTACTTGCGAAGGCCGACGTTATCGGCGCGAAGCTCGATGTGATCAGCGTCGCTGCAAGCACTGCTGACATTACCCTTGATGAACGAACCGACATGGCTCTCCCTTCAAAAGTAAACCAATACTTACTTATTGAAATTATCACAAATCAGTGTTTAGTATGAGATGAATTTTGATGAAAGCTTATCGCTTGAAGGGTTTGATAATCTCAAACAGTCCCAAGATAAGAGCTGAACTCTGGAGGCTTGATGCTCAGACGTTTGGGTTCGGCAGCACGAGGAGACTGGAGAGCTGGCGTTCCCTGGCAGGCGCCCCCAAGGTCATCGAAGATCGCGAGCTCGTGATGCTCGGGATGAGGATTGAGGGAGAGGGTTGAGGGGGTCGAGCACGGGGCGGACCTAAGATTCCTGCGCAACATGTTGCGCGATCTATCTACTACTCGTTTTCTGGGATCAACGTGCATCTGGGTTCAGCAATCGATTGAGATAACATGACAGGACACACTAGTTATGTTCACGACTCCTATGATGCCTGCGAAAAGGAGGATTACGGATTCTGCCGGCAGATCCAGGTCGGTTCCAACAAGGTCCTTGGCCACTACGTCTTCCTCTGCGGTGCCGTGAAGTACTTCGTGCTTATCGATTGTGATTAGCAAAGTGCCAATCACAATGAGTAAAATTTCCGATCATAATTAGCAGTTTTTTGAAAGAGGGACAGCATGTAGCGGAGAAGTCAAGTTTCGGTGTTCGCCGAGCGCTTGTCTGGAGATAACGTGTGGACGATGCAAATCGTGGTCGGGCCTTGGCAGACCGCGTCCGCGCACCCTCCGCCCCCGCTAAGGGAGCTCGGCCGCCTCTTTGCGCAGCGCCTCGATGCCGATATCGCCTGCTTCAACGGCAGCGATGAAGTCCCTTATCGCCTCCCTGACGAATTCGCTGGGCGCGATGCCGCTCAGATAGGACGAGCGAAGAACCAGCAACAGCTCGGATTCTGAAAGCTCGAAGGTGACCGTGGTCAAATGTGCATCCCCGCCCCTTGCCAGCTCTGCTTCCGCAAGCAGGGATGCCATGTTGTCCGAGAGGAATGTCTTGAGCTTGTCGAGCTCTTCATCGGTGAAGCCGCGCACATCCCACGAGGTGCAGGCGGGGGCGATTGTTTCGGCCGTGTCGTGTTCTCCGAATGTGTTGAGCCGAGTGAAGCGAGCGGGCAGTTGGTCCTGCCCGCTCACCGTATGCAGGTAGTCATAATCGAGATAAATGTTTTTGTACGCGCCGAAAAAGTGGTCGAAGAGAAGCATGATGCACTTCCTTTCCGCAGCGTCTTGCTGCACGGTCTGTGAACGGGGGAGGCGGATGGACCCCGTTCGCTTTTTGTGAGGATGCCACTTCGTGCGGACAAAAAACTGACGCACTGTCATCTCGGCTGCGGACGATCCAGCCACGCTACAACGGGCAAGACGGACAGACACGCGTCGCGTGTCAGCGGGCAGGAGGGGGCGTCTCGCCCGCCGGCAATACGATGGTAAAAACGTTGACCAATCCCGTGAAGTGCGAGAACATTACAGCTGCTGACACGAGCATCCATGGGCGGTGGAGGATGTCCGCATGCCGTCGTTGTGTTGTGGTGAGTGCGCGCTGTGGCGGCATGCCGCGGCGTGCGCCGGCGTGGTGGCATGTGAGGTGCGAGAAAAAGGGGTGGGGCGTCATGGCGGCACGGGTCACGTTGAAAGAAATTGCGCACGAGGTGGGGCTTTCCCCTTCGGCGGTGTCGCTTGTGCTCAACGATCGCCCGTGTCGTATCTCGGAGGAGAACCGTCGCCGCATCAAGGACGCCGCCGTGCGCCTGCGCTACACACCCAATCAGATCGCGCGTAGCCTCGTAACGCAGCAATCGCGGACGTTCGGCCTTATCGTGCCCAATATCGAGAGCCGTTTTTTCTCATCGCTTGCACGCAATCTCGAGGTGCGCTGTCGCGAGCGCGGCTATGCATTGTTCATCATGAACTCCGATGTATCTTCCGAACATGAGGAAGAGCTGGTGCGCTTGCTGGTGAATCGCGGGGTGGACGGTCTGCTTCTGGTGACGGCACACGAGCTCGATGCCGACGAGCGTTTGATGGAGAGCCTCAACACCTTGCCGGTTCCCTTGGTGATGGTGGATCGCTTTATCGAGGGGGTCGCTTGCGACCGCGTGCGTTATAACAGCGAGATGGGTGGCTACATGGCAACTGGTCATTTGCTCGAGGCGGGGCACCGCAACATTGCCTGTTTGGTGAACACGGCTTCGCATACGGGTCGCGCGCGTTTGGCGGGGTATCGCCGGGCGTTGCGCGAGGCGGGCGTGGAGCCAAGCGATGCATATGTGTTCGAGAGCGATTACTACATTACCGAGGCCGCCCATGCCGCAGCGGGCATTTTGGAGACAGATGCCACGGCTGTGTTTGCCAGCTCGGACAACATCGCGCTGGGTGTGTTGAAGTGCCTGTACGCGCATGGCAAACGCGTGCCGCGCGATTATTCGCTGGTCAGCTACGACAACTCCGCCGCCGATGCTCTGTTCGAGCCCGCGTTGACCGCTATCGAACAAAACGTGGGCCAGCTTGCCGACGAGGCCCTCTCGCTGCTCTATGCCCGCGTGGAGGCCCCCGATGCAGCCAACCTCCCCGTGCAAGAGCGCATCCTATCCCCCCACCTCATCCACCAAGCCAGCGTCTCTCCCCGCTAGCCCCCTTCCACCCCACGTCCCTCAGCCCTCCAATCCCACGCCCGCTCGGAGAAGTGGGTATGCGCAGGGTGGTCCTCGCCTGCAACTCCAAAGCAAACATTCCGCAGAAAAGCCGCCCGAAGGCGGCTTTTCGAGGACCGTTTGCGTGGAGTTGCAGGCGAGGACCACCCAACCGGGAGCAAACCTACTTCACGACCAAAATGTCGCACTCCGTATTCCGCAGCAAGAACGTGGAAATGGAGCCCAGCAGCGCGTACTTGATGGACGAAAGCCCGCGCGCTCCGCACAGCACCAGATCGGGTTTCACCACGTCGAGCATCTCCTCTTTGAGTGTTTCGCGAATACGCCCCGCGCGGATCATGACCTCGACCGAGGGGATGTCCGGGTTGTTTTTTGCCTCGTCTACCTGGGCGGCAACGGAGTTGGTGAACGCGTCTTGCAAGCCCTGCACCAAATCGGCGGGATAGGAACCAGCGGCCTCGAGTGCCGTCGAGTCAATCACGTGGCCGACCACCAGATGCGCGTTGTTGTTTGCGGCGACCTTGATGGCGCGCGCCAGTACGAAATCCTGCTGCTCAGTACCATCGAGCGCCACAAATACCTTGTCATATCCCTCGTGCATGGAAGCCTCCCTTGGCTTGCTGCGATGGGCGGGCGCCCGTCGCGTTGCTTTACCATGCTGTAGTTATACCCCTTTCGTCCGCCTGTTCGCGTATGGATTCCGCGAGCGTAGCGCATTTTCGGTGCAGGCGGTCGGGGACGGGGATAATAGAGCGGAGCTAACGTGCAAATACGCCGGGACGCACGATGTTGCGTTCTGCGGAGAGAGGGTTTATGGATATCGTCGAGCTGCTTAAATCTGCCTTCCTTGGCCTGGTCGAGGGCATTACGGAATGGCTGCCCATCTCGT
>CAUWJG010000055.1:0-8262 GCA_963559095.1 uncultured Collinsella sp.
CGCAAACGGTCCTCGCGCTTCGCGCTGCGGAATGTTTGCGTAAGGAGGGCCGGGGCTCTCCTGCGTTTACGGCTCCGAAGTCTTGCGGCGTAAGGGAAGATGGCGCAAACGGTCCTCGCGCTTCGCGCTGCGGAATGTTTGCGTAAGGAGGGCCGGGGCTCTCCTGCGTTTACGGGCCCCGGAAGTCTTTTGCATAATCGGGTTCTTGATGGGTAGGAAATAAGTACTTCACCAACAACGAGATCGAAAGGCTGGCCATGGGACGGGGCGTGCTGTGGCTGTGGGCGGCCATTCCGCTGCTCGTCGGCGTGTATCTGCCCACGGTGGAGGAGTTCAGGGCGGCTCGGGCGCAAGGACGGGTACAGGCGCAAGGGCATGCCCGGGCGTCAACGCGGCGCCAACCTGGCTTCCACCGCAAGCGGACGACCCCAACGCGCCGTCCGCCCACATGTCCGATTGTTCAATAGAACATATTTGCTTGCATAATGAACACTGTTTCGAACAGGGGTAAATGGCATCATCACCAATAAATAACTGGGATATTAAAGAATGCTACCGTTTACAGGTGTTATCAGACCGTTTGCGGAAATGTGGTAATTTGTTCATTTGTGTCGGGATACACTGATGCAGCCGACGTCTGTCGGTGGGATTGTCCGCGCGTGGGAAGGGACAGGCAGTGATATTCCGTATACGGCAAACGCCCCAACAGGGCACCACGGTGGTATCGGGGGGTTGGCGCCGTCTTATGCCACGCGCGCTCGTCGTCGGTGCGATCGCGGCGGCGTGCTTCGCGCCGCAGGCATGGGCAGCCGGTGTGACGCCGCAAAGCGCCGATGGCCATTGGTCGTTCGAAAACCAGTCCGCTGGCGGTGGGTACGCTAATGACGGTGTGACCCAAGACCTTGCCATCCAGGTTGATGGCACCGGCGTCAAAGCGGAGAAAAGCGATGTGGCGGCGCTTGGCACCTCGCTCGCGTTCGCCGATAAGACGCAGGATTTCAACGTGAGGGTTCCGAAGGCCGTGGATTCGCAGGGCACCTATACCATTTCCGCATGGGTGAAATCTACCGATGACGCGCCGGCGCAAAAGACCGCCGTGCTGCAGTTTACCGGAGAGGGCAGGACGCTGCTGTACCAGCGCGATAACGGCGAGTTCGTCTCGTTTTTGGCGGGACCGAGTGGCGGGGGCAACGGCGGTGACATCTCACTGGGCACCGACCCGGCGCGCGGCGCATGGGAGCACATCACGGTGGTGAAGTCCGGTGACCCCAAGTCCATCAAGCTGTATGTGAATGGCACCAAACTCAAGGACGGCACCTGGACGGGCAACTTGCCCGCCGGGATGATGGATTTGATCTTCGGCGAGCACAAGAACCCGAACGACATGGCGCGTTTTGAGGGCATGATGGACGAGCTGTGCGTGTTCCGCCGCGCCTTGACCGACGCCGAGGTCAAGGAGCTCTATTCCTCCTATGGCGACATCACCGTTGCCGATGACCTGGGCAAGCTGATCGACGAGGCGACCGACCTGTACGACAGCATGGCCGATATGCACGAAAGCGATGTGTGCCGTGAGCTCAAGGCGGCCATCGACCAGGCAAGGCAGGCGCTCGCCGACGGCGAGCTGCAGCCGATGAAGGACGCGCGCGATGCGCTCAAGAAGGCGGTTCAGACCGTGCGCGATCTCGGTCCGACGATCACCATCGACACCGGTGCCATCAAGCGCTCCATCAGCAGCTCGCTGTTTGGCATCAATCACCGTTACTCGAACTTTGGTTATGGCACGGTCAACCCCGACGGCACGGTTAAGTCCGACTTCGCCGAGCTGTACCAGCAGGCGGGCTTCGGCTCGCTTCGCTATCCGGGCGGCACGATCTCGAACAACTACGTGTGGACCGAGTCGATCGGCGATCTCGACCCGAATACGAAGGAAATCGAGCGCACCCCGCAGATTCACGGCTTTTACAACAATGCCGGGCAGGCGGGCTTTGCCCCGACCTTCGGTTTGCTTGAGGTCGCTGAGTTCGCCGAGCAGATGGACTCGGAAATCATCATGGTGTACGGCATCGGTCGCGGTGACGCCGCTGACGCCGCCGACCTGGTCGAGTTTTTGAACGCCGAGCAGGGGACCAACCCCAATGGAGGTGTGGCCTGGGCGGACAAGCGCGCCGAGCTGGGTCACCCCGAGCCGTTCGGCATCCGCTACTTCGAGATCGGCAACGAGAACAACCAGGGCGGGGATGACGGTACGGCTTCGCAGCAGTATTGGATGACCGGCGTTGCCGGCGGCGCGCTTGAGGGCTATGTCGATGGCGGCCTGGCGAGCTTCACCGGCCAGTACGCAGTGATTCGCGGCGATTGGAATGTGGCGAAATCGAAATCGACGGGCGCGAAGAACCAGGAGTTCGCCTGCCGCTATGCGCTGATTCCCCGCGAGATGAAGGACGGCTCGAAGCGCGACGCCGTCGTGCCCGGCTCCGTCAAGGTCTACGTGGGCGGCGAGCAGTGGACGGCCGTGGACGATATCACGAAGGCGGGCCCGGCCGACAAGGTGTATCAGCTCGATATGACGAGCGGCTTTTTCACCTTCGGCGACGGTGTGCACGGCGCCATCCCCGAGCAGGGCAAGCAGATCACCGTTGATTACCAGGTGCAGCGCGACGGCTTCATCGACATCTCCCGCGCCATGCGTGAAACCATGGACCAGATCGATCCCGACTGGGAGCAAAGCGACGCACTCAACATCTACACCTCTTGGGAGGGCGACAACTTCGTCGACGCCATGCACACCAAGGGTGCGGATGATCTGTACGAGGGCATGGCGGTGCATCCGTACACGAACAAGGTCGGTAACCCCGCGTATAACGACAATGCGCCCACTGAGGCGAACAAGCAGTCGTGGTATCTCGATGTGATGCGCCTGGGCGACGGCGTGGCCGATACGGTTCAGCATCATGTCGACTACATGCGCAAGGTGACCGGTGACGACACCAAGGTGCCCGTCATCAGCGAATACGGTATCTTCCGCTCCACCAACCCGATGGTGCGCTCGCAGGCGCACGCCCTCTACATCGCGCGTGCGATCATGGAGTATGCCGAGCAGGGCAGCCCCTATATCCAAAAGCACTGCCTGGTCGACTACTACTCGAGCGGTGCGGATTCGCTCGGCCCCACACAGCAGGCCGTGATTCAGGCGGTCGCGCAGGGCAACCTGGACGACCAAAAGGACGGCACGGGCGAGTTCAAGTTCTTCTCCACGCCGAGCGCGCATATCTTCTCCATGCTCAACAGCACTTTTGGCGACACCGAGGTCACGGCTTCGATCGCCAACGAGACCATGCTGTCCAATGGCGTGGCCCAGCATTCCGTGATGGCCTCCACCGATGCGGACGGCAATATCTACGTCGCGCTGGTAAACCTCGCCCTGAACGACGTGCAGGGCGCCGGTGCCGATGCCGAGCTGCCCTCCCGCGTGACGCTCGCCATCGATGGCGTCGACCTGAGTGGCCGCAAACTGGAGATCAAGAGCTTGTCGGGCGATTCCTTCTATGCCGAGAACAGCCTGGATGACCCCGAGCATGTGGCGGTTGAGACGCGCGCCGAGGTGGCCACGTCCGCCACGCACGCGCTTGAGCTCGATCCGCACTCGTTTACCATCGTGAAGATCAAGGCCGCAGATGCCCCCAAGCCGCCCGTCGATCCCGATCCCGATCCCGAGCCCTCGCCGACCCATACCGTGACATTTGTGGTGGATGGCGCCACCTACCACACCGCGACGGTTGCCGATGGCGATGTGGTCGCAGAGCCCGCGCGTCCCACCAAGCAGGGATATGCGTTCGTCGGTTGGCTGAATGCCGAGGGCGCTGCATATGACTTCTCTGTGCCCGTGACGGGTGATGTGGTGCTGACGGCTGCCTGGAAGAAGGCGGAGACGCCGACGCCGCCCGGCGAGGAGGGGCAGCAGAATCCCGGCAAGCCCGGTGGTGATGGGCCGAGCGGCACCAAGCCTGGAGCTACCGATCCACAGGGAGATCTGCCGCAAACGGGCGACGTTTCCCTGGCGCTCGCCGCCGCCTCGTCTGTTGCCGCCGCTGCGAGCTTGATGATTGCCCGGCGCCAGCGCGTCTCGCGTCGATAGCTGCTCGTGTAAGGCCTTGGAGGTATGTGCGAGGTGGTATGGCATCTGCGCCGTGCCACCTCGCACGCGCGTTGCGGGCCTGTTTTCGCGTGTGAGGTGGCGGTTGTCTTGTGATGGCGTGGCACCGGGCGCGTCTGCGAGTACAATAGTCGGACGTGAGGCGCGAGGGCGCCGGGTGTACATGGCGGGCAAGGAGCGTGCGGCATGGCTCAGCAGCATGATTTGTTTGACGACATCATCGATATCAGCAAGGGCATCAATGCGCTCAAAGACCCGCTCGGCGGTGTGACCGATGCGCTCATGGGCATCGATGCACCCGACAAACCACATTGGAACCCTGCCGATTACAAGGAGCGCCCTCGCGCCAACACGCTGCCTTGCCTCAGGTGCAAACACGAGGGCTCTTCTTGCCGCGCGTGCGTTGACGCCTGTCCGGTGGGGGCCATTGACTTTGAAGATGGCGCAATCGAGATCATGGACAGCTGTCGTAAGTGCGGTCTGTGTGTGGCGGCCTGCCCGACCGAGGCGTTCGTGAGCCCGCGCCTGCAGCCCAAGAAGCTCTACGATGCGGTTGCTCGCGCCGCAACTGCGCACGAGACGGCCTATGTGGCATGCACCCGCGCATTGAAGCGCGTGCCGCGCGAGAACGAGGTCGTGGTGGCCTGCATTGGCGATGTGACGCGCGAGACGTGGTTTTCCATCCTGACCGATTTCCCAAATGTGAGCGTGTATCTGCCACTTGGTATCTGCGATGCCTGTCGCAACACGACCGGTGAGGAGATGCTGGGCGAGGCCATCGCCACGGCGGAGGAGTGGGCCGGCGTCGGGATGGGTCTTGAGGTGGAAGCGCGCGATTTGACGTGCGCCAAGCGCCGCGAGTATGAGCGCAAGGAATTCATGGACAACATCATGCGCACCACGGGCCTCACGGTGGCGAAGTTCACGCCCGCGACGGCGGCGCTTGCCAGCGTGACCCAGCGCTTGAAGGAGCATACGGGTCGCATCTCGGCGCTGGAGAAGACGCTGAACTCCGCTTGTGGCACCACCACGACGCAGAAGCGCCGACGCATCCTCACCCAAGGTCGCCAACTCATGCTCTCCTCGCTGCAGCAGCACCCCGAGCTCGCGGACAACATCCAGGTCGAGGTGCCCGTCTGCGATGCGGACAAGTGCACGATGTGCGGTGAGTGCGTGGCTTCCTGTCCCACGTTCGCGTGCGATTTGACGGCAACGGGTCGCTGGACCGTCGAGCCGACATATTGCGTGGGGTGCGGCCTGTGCGTGGAGCTGTGTGAGGACAAGGCGCTTTCCATGCAGCCGTGCGAGGGTGCGGCGCTCGTGGTTCCCGATCCTGAGGCAGAGCGAAAGGCGAAGCTCGCGGCCCAGGCCAAGCAGGAGGCCGCCGAGGCCAAGGCCGAGGTCAAAAAGCAGCTCGGCCGCGTGCTCGACACCGTGGAGAAACTCGCCGACTAGCCATGCGTGCAATGTGGGGACGGGGTCAATTCGCACACTTGCGGGTAGAGATGGCGGGCGTGTAAAAATGACCCCGTCCCCAATAGGGTGCGCGATGGTCGCTGCAACAAGGTGGGCTATAATAGCCAAGTTCAACCATAGCGGCCGCGCATGCGCATGACACGGCCGATACCTGTAAGGATCTGTTGCATGGCTCTTTCCATCGGCATCGTCGGTTTGCCCAACGTCGGTAAATCCACGCTGTTCACCGCGCTTACCAAAAAGGGCGGCCTGGCCGCCAACTACCCGTTTGCCACGATCGACCCGAACGTCGGTATCGTCGATGTGCCGGATGAGCGCCTGAACAAGTTGGCCGAGATGGTCAACCCGCAGCGCATCATGCCCGCGACGGTCGAGTTCGTGGACATCGCCGGACTCGTCAAAGGCGCCAACGCGGGCGAGGGCCTGGGCAATCAGTTCCTCGCGAACATCCGCGAGACGGATGCCATCTGCGAGGTCGTGCGCTATTTCAAGGATTCGGATGTCGTGCATGTGGATGGCCGTGTTGATCCGGCCAGCGACGCCGAGACCATCATGACCGAGCTCATCTTGGCCGACATCCAAACGCTCGACAAGCAGCTTCCCAAACTGGAAAAGGAAGCCAAGCGCGATAAGGAGCTGCTGCCCAAGCTCAACGTCGCCAAGCGTCTGATTGAGTGGCTGAACGAGGGACGCCGCGCCGCCCAGATGGACATGACCGATGAAGAGCGCGCGGCGGCTAAGGGCCTTTTCCTGCTGACCATGAAGCCCATGCTGTACGTGGCCAATGTGGACGAGGATATGCTCACCGAAAAGCTGACTCCCATCGATGGCGTGGAGCCCATCCCGATTTGCGCCAAGGTCGAGGCGGAGCTGTCCGAGCTGGATGCCGAGGAGGCTGCTGAGTACCTGGCCGAATTGGGTCTTGAGCGTTCCGGTTTGGAGACGCTCGCGCAGGCCGCCTACAAGTTGCTGGGTTTGCAGAGCTACTTTACCGCCGGCGAGCTCGAAGTTCGCGCGTGGACGGTGCGCATCGGCGCCACGGCACCGCAAGCCGCCGGAGTCATCCACTCCGATTTTGAGCGCGGTTTCATCAAGGCCGAGGTCATCGCCTATGAGGACTACGTTGAGCTCGGTGGCGAGCAGGGAGCCAAAGCCGCCGGTCGCCTGCGCATGGAGGGCAAGGACTACATCATGCACGATGGCGATGTGGTGCATTTCCGCTTTAACGTGTAACGTGCGCCGGCGTACACGGCGTGGCAACGAAAAGAGGGTCTCATTTTGAGCATCGTAAAGTACTTCAACGGGCGCGACCGCGTTATGGCGGCGCTCGCCGTGCTGCTGACCATGACCTCGCTTTGCATCGTCTTGGCCTACATGCCGCAGCTGGGGGATTCCGTTCCCATGCGCGTGACGTCGGCGGGCGAGGTGCTGCGCTGGGGGAGCAAGTTCGAGCTGCTGGTGGCCCCTGGCCTTTCCATCGTTTTGCTCGTGGCGACGACGCTCACGGGCGTGCGCCAGCTCAAGGCGGTTGCTGACCAGCCCGCGATGGCGCGCATCGGGGCGCATCGCTACGCGCGCAACGCCTTGGTGCAAAGCGTTGTTTTGCTTGTGGCCACCGCCGTGATCCTGGCCGGTGCCGTCACGGGGCGTGGCATCGGTTTCTAAATCGCTTTCCAAATGCCACTGTGTAGCTTGCCGTGGCGCAGGCGCTGTGCAGGCGCATGAATGCAACATGCTGAGCGGGATGCCATGACAGGCGTCCCGCTCGTTTTCATTGGGTGGCATCGGCGCAGTTTCATGAGACCATCGCGCTTCCATGGGACTTGTTGCGTTAAGACGGGTCGAGTGTCGAGCGGCCCCTGATGCGGAAACGACTCATTTATGGAGACTCTACGGATTCGGGTTCAAAATAGGAAACGCCCGGACGCGTGGTCTGTTGACACTGCACGTGGGCGCGCGTAAAGTTGCAACCTGCGTGTTTCAAGGCGGATGCTGACGCCTCGTTACAGGCCGTTGCACTACTTTAAAGGCTGGATCGATACGAGAAGGAGATTGTTTTGCCTACAATCAACCAGCTGGTCCGTAATGGACGCAAGAGCCTCCCGAAGCAGTCCAAGAACGCTGCCCTGCAGCACAACGCTCAGAAGCGCGGCGTGTGCACCCGCGTGTTCACCACCTCTCCCAAGAAGCCGAACTCGGCTCTGCGCAAGGTCGCCCGTGTGCGCCTCGTGAACGGCATCGAGGTTACCGCCTACATCCCCGGTGAGGGTCACAACCTCCAGGAGCACTCCATCGTGCTCGTCCGCGGCGGCCGCGTGCGCGACCTGCCCGGTGTTCGCTACAAGATTGTCCGCGGCGCCTACGACTGCGCTCCGGTTGCCAACCGCAAGCAGGCCCGTTCCCAGTACGGCGCGAAGCGCCCGAAGTAGGCATCGTCCGTACTGATTCACGCTTAAGATAGAGGAGATACACTATGCCGCGTCGTGCAGCTAAAACTCACCGCCGCGAGGTTCAGCCTGATGCTGTTTACAACAACCGCCTCGTGACGCAGCTCATCAACAAGATCCTGCTGGATGGCAAGAAGGCCACCGCCGAGCGCATCGTCTACAGCGCGTTCGAGATGGTCGCCG
>CAUWJG010000056.1:0-5721 GCA_963559095.1 uncultured Collinsella sp.
CCAAAACCGAAAAAAATACCCGACGAAAACCGAAACACCAACTTGACTAAAAACAATCAGTTTCGATGCTCCTATACATTGTCAAGGGTTTCGGTGTGTTGGGTTGGTTGGTTCGGGGTGGTGATGGTTTGGATCCAGAGGGTGGCGCGTCGTTCGAGTTCGGGTAGGTTGCGGGTGCCGCGTTCGATCTCGCTGATGCGGCTGGAGGGGACGCCGAGGGCGTCGCCGATCTGTTGCTGGGTGATGCCGTGCGCGACGCGTAGCTCGCGAAGCCGTCGTCCGCGTTCGGCCGGTGGCTTGTTCAGGGGCGTCCGTCCCCGGCGGATGGAGATGAGGGCCCGGTAGGCCTCGCGGGCGATGAAGCGTTTCAGGCAGCGGATGATCTCCATCTTGCCTTTGCCTTCCCCGGTCTTCCGATTCACGTAGTCGCGGGTGGGCTGGTGGTAGCGCATGCGGACGATGGCGATGTGGTGCAGGGCGGAGTTGCCCTGCCTGTTGCCGCCTTTATTAAGCCGGTGCCGGTTGGTCTTGCCGCTGGAGGCGGGGATGGGGCAGGCGCCGCAGAGCTTGGCAAACGCGGCCTCGCTGCGGATGCGTTCGGGATTGTCGCCGGCGACGATGGCCAGGGTCGCGGCGGTCACCGTGCTGGCGCAGTAGATGTCAAGCAGCGGGCGGGCGTGCTCCTCCAGGATGAGTCTCATGTTCTTCTCCAGCAGGTCCGCCTGCTCCTTGAGGGCCTTCCATGCCTTGCCCGCGGCCTTCAGCGCAACGAGCATGCCCTGTTCCACCATGTTCCCGCTCGGACGGCATACGGCGAGCCTGCGCATCCTGATCGGGGTGCGCAGCCCGCGGTAGCGTTCCCGGATGTGTTCCGGGGCGGTGGCCGGCAGTCCCGTCGCGGAGTTGGACAGCGCGGTCATCGCCGTGACCAGCTGCGCACGTTCCGCGTTCAGGGCGCGTAGCGCCTCGACCCACCCATCCGCGCTTTTCGGCACACTGGTCCCGTCGCCCGCGAGTACGCTGCGGGCCGCGGCGAGGGCGTCGACGGGATCGGACTTGCCGTCCCTGCGTCGCACCGCGCGTTTGGGCCGGAGTACCTCGTATACGTCGTACCCGGCCTCGACGAGCCGCCTGGTGAGCGCGGCCCCGTACGAGTTGGTGCCTTCCACCCCGATGCCCAGGCAGGCATCGGGATCGCCGATCATGGCGGCCAGCCTTTCGTAGCCGGTCGGATCGGCCATGAACGTCTGCGTGGCCAACGGCCTGCCATACTCGTCGATCAGAGCGAGGGTGTGCGTGTCGGAATGAGTGTCAACTCCCGCGTAGATCCTGGGATGCTCCATCCTTGTCCTCCATCCATGTGTCTGCCGTTCCCGAGGCTTCCGGCGCAGACAGGACGTTGACGGGGCACGCTACCATGGTTCTTGCTAGGGTCCGGTGGAGCGGCCACGCTCCTATGAGGTCATGCCTCCATGGCCTTCGGGCCGGCGGACCGGGACGGGACAAATCAAAACAAGGACAGGACCTGGAAGGGTCCGTCAGTCAAATTGTGGGTCACCGCCCCGGCCGCCACTTTCCCATTATCACCGGTCCATCAAACCGGCATAACCATTATCAACGTCAGTTCTTCTGATTCGGCACCAACATGATCTCACCGTCGGCGATGCCCTTCAAATGCTGCCCGTAGGGACTCTTGCCGTAGCGTTCCGCGGACTCCATGAGCTGGTCGCGCGTAATCCAGCCGTTCTCGTAGGCGATCTCCTCCACGATCGCGATCGGCAGACCCTGCGCGCGCTGGACTGTACGCACGAATTCGCCAGCCTCGAACAGAGAGTCCATCGTGCCCGTGTCCAGCCACGCATAGCCTCGGCCCAGCGTGCGCACGTTCAACATGCCCGCGTCCAGGTACATGCGGTTCAGATCCGTGATCTCCAGCTCGCCACGCGGACTCGGCTTCACCTGCTTGGCGTACTCGACCACATGCTCGTCGTAGAAGTACAGGCCGGTCACCGCGTAATGCGACTTCGGATGCGCCGGCTTCTCCTCGATAGACACGGCCTTCTTGTCCTCGTCGAACTCGACCACGCCATAACGCTCCGGATCGTCCACGTAATAGCCGAACACGCTCGCACCTTCACCGGACTCGGCTTTCGCCACGGCCTTGCGCAAGGTCGTGCCCAGGCCGTTGCCGTAGAAGATGTTGTCGCCCAGCACCAGTGCGCACGGCTCGCCCGCGATGAACTCCTCGCCCAGGAGGAACGCCTGCGCGAGCCCGTCCGGGGACGGCTGAACCTTGTACGAGAAGCGCACGCCATAATGCGAGCCGTCGCCTAGGAGCCGTTCAAAGTTCGGCAGGTCCTTCGGCGTGCTGATGATCAGGATGTCGCGGATCCCAGCCATCATCAGCACGCTAAGCGGATAGTAGATCATTGGCTTGTCGTACACCGGAAGCAGCTGCTTCGACGTGACCGTGGTCAACGGGTACAGTCTCGTGCCCGAGCCACCGGCAAGAATAATGCCCTTCATTGCGGGTTCCCTCTCTACATATTGTCAGGCTTCGGGCGGCCCTCATAAAAAGACCGCCCGAAAAGTAACTATTACTTGTTGAGTTCCTTGGCAACGTACGCCTTCAGGGACTCCTCCCAGTCCGGCACGGCCAGGCCCGTGGCCTCGATCTTCCCGAGATTCAGGGCGGAATGGGTCGGGCGCGGGCTGACCGGGGCCTTCGCGTTCGCGAAGTACTCCTCGGTCGAGATCGGGCGCACCTTGTCGCCGTTGCCGTTGGTCTGATCGAACACCTCGCGGGCGATATCCGCCCAGCTCCTCACCGCGCCCGAACCGGTCAGGTCGTACGTGCCGAACGGCGCCCCGGAGTCGAGCAGGTGGAAGACCGCCTCGGCCATGTCGCGGGTGAAGGTCAGGCGGCCGTACTGGTCGTCCACCACGGTGACCTCCGGCAATTCGCCCTTCGCGACCCTGTCGGACAGGCCCATCATGGTCTTGACGAAGTTATGGCCCTCGCCGATCACCCAGCTGGAACGCAGGATGTAATGGCGCGGCGCGTTCGCCACGGCGATGTCGCCCGCGGCCTTGGTCTGCCCGTAAACGCCGAGCGGCGCGAACGCCTCCTCCTCGTCGTGCTCCTCGGCGGTGCCGTCGAACACGTAGTCCGAGCTCACGTGCACCAGGGTGATGTTGTGCTCGCGGGCGACCCTGGCGAGCAGGGCCGGACCCTGCGCGTTGGCCTTCCACGCCACGGTGCGTCCCTCCGGGGTCTCCGCCCTGTCGACCGCGGTGTACGCTCCGGCGTTGATGATCGTGCCGTACAGGCTCCAGTCGAATTGGTCGTACTGGGCCGGGTCGGAGAAATCGAACGTGTCGATGTCGTTGAACTCGAAACCCTCCAGATGATGCTCGTCCACGTAGGCGCGGACCGCGCGGCCCAACTGCCCGTTGCAGCCAGTCACCATCGTGCGGCGCGGCGCCATCGGCTTCGCGTCCCTCAGCATCGGATGATGCAGATCCGCCTCGGAGCGTTCGGACTCCTCCAGCGGGATCGGCCAGTCGATGTGCAGGTCCGGGTCGGCGAGGTTCACGAAGGTATAGGTCTTCTTCTGCTCCAACGACCAGTGCGCGTTCACGAGGTACGTGTACACGGTGCCGTCCTCCAACGCCTGGAAGCTGTTGCCCACGCCTCGCGGCACGTAGATTGCCTTCGACGGGTCCAATACGGTCGTGTACACCTGGCCGAACGAGTCGCCGGGGCGCAAATCCACCCACGCGCCGAACACGCTGCCCGAGGCGATCGAGATGTACTTGTCCCACGGCTCCGCGTGGATGCCACGCGTCACGCCCTTCTTCGCGTTGTAGCTGATGTTGTTCTGCACCGGCCCGAAATCAGGCAGGCCCAGCTTCGTCTGCTTCGCGCGCTGCCAGTTCTCCTTGAACCAGCCGCGGTTGTCGCCATGCACCGGCAGGTCGAACACGACCAGGCCCGGGATGTTCGTCTCCTCGGCCTTCAGTTCCTTCTCAAAATCCATGAGTCCCATTCCTTGATGTTGTTATTCTGCTCGGGCAATGATCTGCGGAATAAGGAAAGCTCTTTTTGCAACGGTTCCTATTCCGCAGAAGCCCATTTCTTATTCTGGGATTTCCTATTCTGCAGAAAAGGGCGGCCCGGCTTACTGGCCCTGCTGCTTGTACCTGGCCTCGGTGGCGGCCTTGGCGGGCTCCCACCAGGCGCGGTTCTCGGTGTACCACTCGATGGTGGCCCTCAGCCCGGATTCGAAGTCGGTGTGCGTGGGCCTCCAGCCGAGCTCGGTCTGCAGCTTGGTGGAGTCGATGGCGTAGCGGCGATCGTGCCCCGGGCGGTCCCTCACCCAGTCGAACGCGTCCTCCGCCTGGCCCATCATCCTCAGGATCATGCGCAGCACGGTGATGTTGTTCCTCTCGCCGTCCGCGCCGATCAGGTACGTCTCGCCGATCCGGCCCCTCGTCAGGATGGTCCACACGCCGCTGGAGTGGTCCTCGGTGTGGATCCAGTCGCGCACGTTCTCGCCCCTGCCGTACAGCTTCGGGCGCTGCCCGTCCAGGATGTTCGTGATCTGGCGCGGGATGAACTTCTCCACGTGCTGGTACGGGCCGTAGTTATTCGAGCAGTTCGAGATCGTGGCCCGGATCCCGTACGTGCGGGTCCAGGCGCGCACCAGCATGTCGCTGGCGGCCTTGGTGGACGAGTACGGGCTGGACGGATGGTACGGGGTGGACTCGGTGAACTTCGCCGGGTCGTCCAGCGCAAGGTCGCCGTACACCTCGTCGGTGCTCACGTGATGGTAGCGGATGCCGTACTTGCGGACCGCCTCCAGAAGGCGGAACGTGCCCTCCACGTTCGTCTTGAGGAACGGCTCCGGATCCGCGATGCTGTTGTCGTTGTGCGACTCGGCCGCGTAATGCACGATCGCGTCGTGGCCCGGCACGATCCTGTCGAGCAGCTCCGCGTCGCAGATGTTGCCGTGCACGAACTCGACACGGTCCTCGGGAAGGCCCGCGATATTCTCGATGTTGCCCGCGTAGGTCAGCGCATCCAACACGGTCACGTGCACGTCCGGATGGTTATTGACCACGTAATGCACGAAATTCGAACCGATGAAACCGCAGCCACCGGTCACGATGATGTTCTTGGGAGTAAAAAGTTCTTCAGCCATACCCCTGACCTTACCGCTTGCACTCCCCCTTTTTTGAATACATCACACATAATGTGCGTCTTTTTACGATTCGGAGCGCAATTGCGAACAATGATTTAACCTAGATTCAGGAGAGTCAAATCACTTTCGGATTGAGATTCTCTGGGTGTGACTTGTATTGGAGTTCATCAGAAGCCATGCCCCATCTTTTCAAACATTGACTTAGCTCAAGTAGCAGTTCCCTAAATTTATATTTCTCAAAAAACTCATCACTTCCAATCAAATCAAGTAATTCAGGCTTTAAAAACATGTTTAAATGATCCAGATATAAACATCTAATTACATTATCAAATGTGCAACATTTTTAATTATACGCTTTCGGCCGTTACATTACTTAAATGAGTAGTCAATTCACTATTTAAACTTTGTGATAAGGGGCTGCGGACGTTTTCTTGGAGATAGTCATGCAGCCATTCCTTGGCTTTGACGATATTGTACCGGACTCATCCAGCCCAGCGACTGTTTGATGCGCTCGTGG
>CAUWJG010000057.1:0-5669 GCA_963559095.1 uncultured Collinsella sp.
TCGTCAGCTGCCCGCCAGTCGGTCGTGAATTCGGACAGCACGACGATGCGGTCCCTTTCGCCTGTTTGCCCATGCCCGAGCATTTCGTCCAGAAATGCGGACTCAACCTCGCCGTCGTAGCGAAGCTCATCAAGCGTGCATCCCTTGAAACCTGAGGCGAATTCCGATTCGACGGCATTGAACGCATCGTCTATGTCGCCTTTGCTGTAAAGATCGGTCGCCTGCGCGATGCGCTCGACCGATTTCACGTTTCCGCCGGAGGGGCCGACGAGCGCCACCAGGATGCCAAGAGCGGCGAGAGTGCCCGTTATCGCGATGAGAGCCGTTTTCCTGTTCATTGCCCCCCCCTGGAATCGCCGTGCCGACTGCCCGGATGCAGGTTTCTCAACGGTAGATGACTTCGATGTGAATTGCAACGAGGCGAGACTCGCTTCGTTTTGAGTTCGGCAAGGTGTGGCAAGCAGATTGCAGTGGGCTTTCTTTGCGGGGAGGGGCTGCGCCGAGTTGTTCTGTCGCAATGCCGAGGTTCGATTGTCAAAAAAACGGTGCCGAGCTCGCGAAGCCCGGCACCGCCCCAGGAGCCCGCGGAGGCGTGCAGGGGCACCGGAAAGCGGGTATACTGGTAGCGACTAGGGAGGCGTACGCCCTCCTGGAT
Organism: uncultured Collinsella sp.; assembly: GCA_963559095.1. Classification (GTDB taxonomy): domain Bacteria; phylum Actinomycetota; class Coriobacteriia; order Coriobacteriales; family Coriobacteriaceae; genus Collinsella. Next base: position 656 of record CAUWJG010000057.1, read on the forward strand.
TGACCTAGTGGGGTAAAACCCGCACGAACAGCCGCTCCTGCCAGGGCGGCTGTTCCCTTAAATGGCGAGTTTCACCCCTTGGCCGCTAGAAGACGGCAAGATAAAGAAGCGCGATCGATAGAACGAGCACGGAGGCTGCGAGAAGCAGCGCGGTGAACTTCGCCATGGGAACCCTCCTAACCCCCTGCAAGGACTCGGAGGGCACCGCCCATGTCGCTGGTTCTATTGTAGCATAAATACGAACTATTGTTCTATTGTATTGAGTGCCGATGATATTTGCTGGCATTGTTCGAATACTGGGACAAATCAGATAAAAGCCAAGGTGAAAGCGTATGTTACGCATTTTTACAGACACACATTGCCCTGTATGCTATAACCGCTTGCAAGCATTTCCGGAGATGCCCAATGTTGAGGAGGGGCCATGGAAGTTGGAAGCAGGATTCGCTACGAGCGGCAAAGGCTCGGTCTGTCGCAAGAAGAACTGGCGTGTCGGGCATATGTATCCCGGCCGACACTTTCGCATTGGGAGACAGGTCGAACACTGCCAGATGCTCAATCGCTTCTGGTTCTCTCTGAAATTTTCGAAACGAGTATAGATGAGCTCGTGAGGGGAGATATCAACGAGATGGAAAAGTTGGTTCATCGGGAAGCTCACGTTGCGCTTGGGCGGACAATTGCGCTTGCATGTACAACGGTTGGTGCGGCAAGCTGCCTCATTGTCACGTCACTCGCTGCGCGCCCCATGGTGGGAAGTGTCGCCCTGTTCGCGATGTCAATGCTAAGTGCGGTGATAGGGCTAACCGTTGTATTGCGGGGGAGCGATCGGTCGATGTCTGCCGCATCTGCCGCCGGCGTCTTATCGGCACTGAATGCGAGCGGGCCCGATTCCCACGCCGAAGGGGCGGTGCGAGATCGGCTGCTTGATGAGATTGCGCGGGACGGCGTTAAGGATCCTTATGGCAGACTTGCTCTGAGCGTGGCATGTGCAGTGGGCATAGCTTGTGCGCTGGTGTGGGTCGCGACACTCGTAGAACCTGGCGTATTTGTTTAGCAGCGCAATGTCGCGCATGGAGTGACTGAATGGGTTTTGGACCGTCTTTTTGCAGGAGAGCAGGAGGGCGGTCCAACGTTTTGCCTGCTTCTTGAGGGAGGCACCTGGCTCTGATGGGTTCCGAAGCTACGCGTCCTTGCCACTCCACCGGCGCAGCGTGGGCAGGATGGCGCCGAGCAGCGAGGCGCATTCGTCCACGGACCAATCCATATGCTCGGCCATGCGCGGTGCGCAGTCCTCGATCATCTCTTCCATCGTGGTTTCGTACGTGTAGGCGCCCTGGTCGTAGCACCAACGGCAAAAGTCCTCGGTTTCGGTTCCGTCAGCCTCATGGCCGTGCTGGTCGGGGGCGGTGAACATCATGCCGCAGCTTTGGCAGTAGTGCTCCGGCATGTCGAGCAGGCGCACCGCGGGGACGTCGAGTTCGCGCGCGATGAGTTTGATCATGTCGATGCCGGGCTCCGTCGCGCCGGTTTCCCAGCGGCTGACCGCCTGACGCGTGATATAGAGCCGCGAGGCGAGCTCTTCCTGGGTGAGGCCGCGCTCATGGCGGAGTTGAACGAGGACGTCTTTGAGCAGAATCATGGTGGCGCTCCTTTGGTTGGGTTAGCGGGTGCCGTGCGGGTTGCCCGTGCGGGCCTTCGCTGAGATTATCTCGTGTCTGTTTGGCCGGGTCGAGCAACGGATTGTTGCGCCTATGTTGACTCGTGCGGCCTGCGATGAAGCTGTATGCCGTTGGCTATGTATGTGGATGTACCGAAGCTTGGGGACTTTGCGGCGATACCGCTCCGATTTCTAGTTGTGGAACTCGTTAATGTCTCACATCTGTGACATTAACGAGTATAATGTCTCAGATGTGAGACATTGGAGTTTACATGAAGCGTCCGACATCGATATCGATCAAGCTTGCGTCTAAACGATTTGGCGAGCACGTTGCCATATCGCGCAGGCTTCAGGAAATGACCGCGCAGGAATTGGCGGATCGTGCGAACACTTCGCGAGCCACCTTGTCTCGCTTGGAAAAAGGAGACCCCTCCGTAGGATTCGAAGCGGTGCTGGGCGTATGTCGAGTGCTTGGAGCTCTCGATGTGCTTGTCGACTCGATCGATCCGTACGAGACGGACCTTGGTCGCGCTCGCGTGGACTGGTTGCTTCCCCAGCGGGTGAGGAGTAAGAAATGATTCCATTGCTTGATGTTTACCTTCCAGCTGCATGGCCTCAATTTAGGGACAGGCACCAATTTGAGGTAGAACGGCGGCTGAGAACCCCGTGTGTTCCACGCAATCATCTTCTCAAATAACTCCCCTCACGAGCATTCGCCATATCGGGTGGGGTGGGGCTTCGGACTTCCTGCGTGACCTTCTGCGTATGTAACGCCCTCTCTCCTCATGCTTGGAAAGAGGGCGTTTTCATGACCTTACTTGCATGTGGTATAGTTGGGCCACACTTGAGAAAGGGGCGGAATATGGCGGTCGTGGTTCCCGTGCGTGATATGAAGGATACGGCGGCTTTCACCTCGCTTGTGGAGCGCGAGCGCAGCGTCACTGTCACGCGCAACGGCTACGAGGCCTTCCACTGCCTTTCTTCCGAAGAGTGGGCCGCTCAGCGCGATGAGGTTGCAAAGGCCAAGCTGTTCTCTCGTATCTTGCTTGCGGAGCAGGAGATCGAACGGGGCGAATACACCGATTTCGACGAGTTCGCCGCGACCCTCAAGGCCGCATATGGCCTATAGGCTCTCCATTTCCCGCGAGGCCCAGCGGGAGTATCGCGATATCGTCTCATATTTGGTAGATGTGCTGAGGAGCCCGCAGGCGGCGCGACATTTCATGTCGGAGTTTGAGCGGCAGGTTTCTATCGTGCGGAATCAGCCGGAGGCGTTCGGTCTGTGTCATTTGCCCGAGCTGGCAGCGAGGGGTTATTGCTCTGTTGCGGTCATGAGATATACCGTTCTGTACAAGGTTGTTGCCGACCGGGTGATCATCGCGCACATCTTCCACCAATCGCAGGATTACGCTCGCCTGGCGTAGGTAGCATGACGGTCCATGTGCAGGGCTGCCTTCTCGCACGCAATCTACCGCGGATTGCAACCATAGGGTGCCTCAGATTTTCGTAAAATGAAGCCTCAAGTTGGTGGTGCCCGCCGCCTGGCTACCGTAGTGTTGAAGTCGCCGGCAGAGGAACACCAAACGCCCGATGCCTGTGATGGCGCGTTGAGCGCCGGGCGGCTTAGGGCAAACGAGAGGACATACCATGAGCTTCCGCACCAATCTTCAGTATTTGCGCGCTGAGCGCCATATGACTCAAGAACAGCTCGCCATGTTGCTCGGCGTGTCGCGCCAGAGCGTGACCAAGTGGGAGGCGGAAAAGGCCTACCCCGAGATGGACAAGCTAATCAAGATGTGCGAGATCTTCGAGTGTTCGCTCGATGATTTGGTGCAGGGAGACGTGTCACAGCGCGGATATGGCGTGCGCGGAGAGGACAATGAAAGGCGGCGCGGTGACGCCACGCTGGCCCGCGAAGGCGCCATGCAGACGCCCAGCGGCCCCGCCGCTTCGCCCCATGTCACGACGTTTGCCCCCGCAGTGCCCGAAGGCCTCGTCACGGACATATGCGGATACGACGAGCACATGGTTTCACTTGCTCGGAGAATCGCGGCGGGTGTCACCTGCATCATTGCGGGCCTTGCGGCGATGATCTTTGCCGATGAGGTCCTGCACGCGGAGGGCATCGTCCTTATGATCCTGTTCGCATTTGTGGTCATTGGCCTGGCGTTCATCATTCCCGCTGGCATGGAGCACGAGGCGTTTAAGAAGGCGCACCCGTACGTCGCGGACTTCTACACCGACGAGCAAAAGCAAACCGCGCGCCGTCGCGCTGCGGCCGCCATCGTGGTGGGCATCGCGTTGATCTTGGCGGGCGTGGCCACATCCGCCCTGTTTGAGGTGGAGTCGAACGTGCGGGTGTATGGCGGCCCGCTGATGATGGTGCTTATCGCCCTGGGCGTTGGCGCCATCGTTTATTGGGGCATGCTCTGGGGTCGCACGAACTTGGAAGAGTACAACAAGGAATGGTTTGAGGTCGCCGAACTGAGCGAGGAGGAGCTGTCGCGGCTCGACGCGAAGAGCCGCGAGGCGTACCTGCGCGCGAGCGACCCGGCTCACCGTAAGAGGGCGGCTCGAAACGAGAAGATATGCACGGTCATCATGCTCGTGGCGACCATCGTTGCTCTGGTCTGGCTGTTCATGGGCGGTCCTCTGGGCATGGCCGATCGGATGCAGCGCTTCTTTTGGCTTCCTTGGGTGATCGGCGGCATCATGTGCGGCATTACGGAGACAGTTTTCGAGGACACCGGCGGCGATTGCTAACGATTGCGTATGGGACGCCTCGCCGAGGGGTGTCCTGAACGAGCGCCCGCTGAGCTTGCCGTGATGAGCTCAGCAGCATACGGGCGGCGGTGATTCCGCAAGTGCGGAGTCACCGCCGCCCGTTTTCCGTGCGCGCACGCCAGCTAATGCAGCAATCCCCAGGCCACGTAGCCAATGGTGCCGCCAATCGCGGCTGAGATCAGGAACATCAGCGCGTCGTATGCCAGACGATGCCGTGCGGCCCAGCCACGGCGGGGGAGCACGCGGGGGTTCCGCTCGATTTCGCCCTCACCGTTCATGAAGGCGAGAATCTCCTTGTACGTCACCAGGTCGTTCTTGCGTTTGATGTTCTCGATGACCACCGCGATTGCGAGCCCGATGACGGCAGGCAGCGTTGAGACGGCGTATGCCACGTTGGACCCCAAGCTACGCTCCAGCCAATTAAGCGCGGGCGAAAGCAACAGCGTAAGCGTCAGGGCCAACAGTCCGAGCATCAGCACGGCCAGCCATAGCATCCGCGTTCCCATGCGTTTGCGGTCCCGCTCGACAGCCTCTTCCATAACGGTCACGTCTCCCTTCACGAGCGTGTCTATGGAG
>CAUWJG010000058.1:0-5610 GCA_963559095.1 uncultured Collinsella sp.
CCAGGCCGCAGGCCAGGTAGTCGATGACCATGTTGTAGACGTTGTCCTGGATGTTGTCCGTGCTGTCGCGGTCGGTAATGACCTGGTAGTCGGCGATGAGCACGTTGGTGTGGACGCCCAGCTCCTGCAGCTCGACGCGGCTCTTGAGGGTGCCGAAGTAGTGGCCCAGGTGCAGGCGGCCGGTGGGGCGGTCGCCCGTGAGCATGGTGTACTTCTCGGGGTGCAGGGGCAGGTCGGCGCGGATCTCGTTGCTGCGCTTGAGGCTCGCGTCGTAGCTGAGTTCGTTGGGCATGGTCGCTCCTTATGTGGTCGATGGATTTTCACCATAGTAGCGTTTTGTTGTGCTGGGGTGGGGTGGGCGGACTCGAGCCGCTAGGGTAGTTAAGAATCGCGCGACGAGGCGCGCCAGTCGCGGTCGCGGCGCTTAGCGTCGGCGCGGACCTCGTCGGCAAACGCCTCGTCCTCGGGCGTGACAATCTCGTCCTGCTGGGTTTTAGGGTTGTAGTGGTGGCGCAGCACCGGCTCGAACAAATGCAGGCGCATGGCGAAAAACGCCGATGACACCAGCAGCGCCACGAAGATGGCGACGCGCGGCCCCACGTCAACCTGGTTGATCACCACGGCGCCCAGGGAGAGCAGCAAGCACCACGCATAGATGAGCAAGACCGCCTGGCGCTGGTCGTAGCCCTCCTGGATGAGGCGATGATGGATGTGTCCCTTGTCGGCCTGGCCGATGCTCACGTGGGCGCGGCGGCGGCGCACGATGGCCGAGAGCGTGTCGATGATGGGGACGCCCGCCACGATGAGCGGGATGATGAGCGAGGTCAGCGCAGCGGTGCGGCTCACGTTGAGCAGCGAGATGGTGCCCAGGCCAAACCCGAGCAGCAGGGAGCCGGAATCGCCCATGAAGATGCTCGCGGGGTGGAAGTTGTAGCGCAAAAAGCCCAGGCACGCGCCGAAGAGCGCGATGGCGAGCGCGGCGGCATCCCCTCGGCCGGAAAGCACGGCAAACGAGAACATGGATAGCGAGGCGATAGCCGAGATGCCGCAGGCCAGGCCATCCAGGCCGTCGATCAGGTTGATGATGTTGGTGAACGCCACCAGGTAAATCACGGTGATGGGGTAGGCGAGCCATCCGAGGCTGATTTCCCCACCGGGGATGAACGGGTTGACGATGCGCCCGATGAGCAGGCCGCCGGCCGCTGCAACGCAGGCAGCGAGCACCTGACCGCCCAGCTTTTTGCGGGGTGAGAGCGAGTGAACGTCATCGATGGCGCCCGTTGCCACGATGATCAAGAACGCCACGGCAAGCAGGGGGTAGTTGATGGTCATGGAGGGGTGCGGGATGAGCACGGGTGGCCAACCCAGCAGCTTGATGCCCAAAATCTCGACGACGAGCGCCGCGCACAGACCCGTAAAGATCGCCAGACCGCCCAGGCGCGGGATGGGCGCGGTGTTGATGCGGCGCTTGGAGGGGTAGTCGATGGCATTCAGGCGTTTAGCGAGGCGTTTGGCGAGCGGGGTGCATACAAACGTGGTGGCGAGCGCCGCAGCCGCGACACATATATATGGTACCGCTTGTTCCATGGGCCGCCGACCACCTTACCATCGGGCGCGCAAAGCGCAGCCGCGCATTTCCTGTCCAAAGCACCCATGATACCGAATGTGGCCCGCGCAACCGTCCCCGCCGTGCCGTCTAACGCCGTTTTCATACCACTGACGAAGTTTTATTGGGGTTATCATCGTGAGCGGCCGCAAGGGCGCTACCCTTGTGTGCGGTGTATTTACATATGTGTTGGGAGGTATATATGGCACAAGCAACCGATGGGGAGCAAGGCAAGCAAAAGGTGATGCTGTCGTCCTACACCCTGCTCATCATCATTACGGTGCTGGTGGGGCTCGCCACGATCGTGCTGGCTCAGTTCGTGCCCGGCATCACGGCGGCGAGCGTGAGCGACATCATCGCCTCGCCGATTTCCGGCTTCCTCGATGGCATCGAGGTCTCGCTCTTCCTGCTCATCTTGGGTGGGTGTCTGGGCATCGTGAACAAACTCGGCGCCCTGGATGCCGGCATCGCGGCACTCGTCCGCAAGCTGCATGGCCGCGAGACGGTGCTCATCGCCGTCATCATGGCCGTGTTCGCGCTGCTGGGGTCCACGTACGGCTTCTGCGAAGAGACCATTCCCTTCTATGGGCTGCTGGCCGCCACGATGTTCGCCGCCGGGTTCGACACCATGGTTGCTGCGGCGACCGTGCTGCTCGGTGCGGGCGTGGGCTGCCTGGGTTCGACGGTCAACCCCTTCGCCGTCGGTGTTGCCATCGACTCGCTGGCCAGCAAGGGCATTGAGGCGAACCAGGGCATCGTCATCGCCCTCGGCGCCATCCTCACGGTCGTCTCCTATGCCATTTCGCTGTTCTTCATTCTGCGCTACGCCAACAAGGTGCGTCGCGACAAGGGTTCGACTATTCTTTCCCTCCAAGAGCAGCAGGCATGCGCGGAGGCGTACGGTGAGGATTCCGCCGCGAAGTCCGAGGGTGTCGGCGCGTTGGAGTTCACCGGGAAACGCAAGGTCGCATTGGCGTTGTTCGGCCTTTCCTTTGTGGTGATGATCTGCGGCTTCATTCCGTGGGCCGATTTCGGCGTGAACATTTTCACGGCGGGCGGCGTCTATGACGAGGCGGCCGAGGCGTGGACCACGATGCCCTGGAGCGGCCTGCTCACGGGGGCGCCGCTGGGCGAATGGTACTTCAACGACGCATCCATGTGGTTCTTCATCATGGCGATCGTCATCGGTGTGCTGGGCGGCTTGCGCGAACATGAGATCGTGGACGGCTTTTTGAGCGGCGCCGCCGACATGATCGGCGTGGCGCTCATGGTCGGCTTGTCGCGCGCCATCTCGATTCTTATGGGGCAGACCGGTCTCGATGCCGTGATTCTCGATTCGGCGTCCCAGGCGCTTGACGGCACGTCTGCCCTGGTGTTCGGCCCCGTGAGCTACCTGGTGTACCTCGGCTTGTCGGTGGTCATCACCTCGACGTCGGCGCTGGCGACCATCTCCATGCCCATCTTGGGCCCGCTCGCCGCGAATCTTGGTTTCCCGCCCGAGGTCATCATCACGATCTTCTGCGCCGCGAATGGCTTGGCGAACCTGTTCAGCCCCACGGCGGTGTTCTTGCCGGGTCTGCTGCTCGCACGCATCCAGTATCCAACGTGGCTCAAATGGGCATTCGTGCCGATTCTTGTCATTGCCGTTGCGAGTGTGGTGATTTGCACGGCGGCGCTCATGCTGCTGTAGCGCGCACGGTGTGGCGCGGTGCGCGTTGGGGCTTATTGCCCGGCGTTGCGCATCGCGCCTAATCAAGGGGGCGGGACATGTCCCCATGGTGTTCCAAGGCCCGTCATCATGTGATGGCGGGCCTTTTGCGCGGCTCGTTTCTCGCAGGTAGACGAGGGTGGACGGCCGAAGGCGGAAACCTGGCGGACGGTCGATGGCCAGAAACTTGCGGAGCGGCCGAGGAGAAAAACAGGCTAGGGGTAGTCAAAGGGTAACAACCTGGAAGCGACTGATGAGGGGCGGAAACCTGAGGGGCGGCCGGGGGGGGGGACAACCTGGGGGCAGTCGAGGGGCGGGCAGCCTGGGGCGACCAATCCAAGGGCGGGCGTCCGGGGTCAGGCGCCTGGGTCGGAAGGTTGGGGGCATGACGCGTGTCCCCTGCGGGCGCTCGGCACTTCGTCGCGCGTCGGCATCGAAGGCTCTGCGCTCAAAAATAGTGAATAAATTGTTGATTGAACCGCATAATACTGCCGATTAATATGATTCGCGTAACAAAACGGAAATATACATGTTAAGCAAATAATTATTCATAAACTGCTGACTGTCTACATGATTCAACCCAGATATTATCTGTGCAAAGAATCAAAAATAGCAGTAAAAGTGCTTTATTGAGCGAGAGTACTTTCCTGCGCAATTCATATTTATATACCGTTCCCCCCTAAAAAACGACCGTTTGGCGGTGTGGAGATACGGACGAGCAAAATTGGATATAACTATAAGCGTTGACGTGAAGCCCAACGGAAGGGCTTACAAAGGGGGCCTGCGTGTATGCGCCGGCCCACAACAGAAAGGTAGGAGGCAATGACGAAAGGCTTGCATGTCCCAAGTGAGATTGGGCGGCTCAAGAAGGTTTGCCTGCATAGGCCTGGCGAGGAGCTTCTGAATCTTCCGCCGTTCGAGCTCGAGCGTCTGCTCTTCGACGACGTGCCGTTTTTGGAGGTCGCTCAGGAGGAGCACGACACCTTTGCGCAGATCCTGCGCGACCAGGGCGTTGAGGTTCTGTATCTCGAGAAGCTCGTCGCCGAGGTCTTCGACGCGGTGCCCAGCGCTCGCGATGAGTTCCTCGATCAGTACATCGCCGAGGCCGGCATCAAGGGCCAGGAGATGCCCAAGGTCGTCCGCGAGAAGCTCGACTCCATCAAGGACAACCTCGAGTTCGTCCAGAAGACCATGGCCGGTCTGACCAAGGCCGAGGTCGAGCTGCCCCTGGTGAGCTCCACCACCCTCGACTCCCTGGTGAACACCGAGTCCGAGTCCGACCTCATCATCGACCCGATGCCGAACCTGTACTTCACCCGCGACCCGTTCGCGGTCATCGGCAACGGCGTGAACCTCAACCGCATGTACTCCGTCACCCGCAACCGCGAGACCCTGTACGGCAAGTACATCTTCAAGTATCACCCGGATTACAAGGACGTCTCCCTGTACTTCCGTCGCGACGCCGCGTTCCACACCGAGGGTGGCGACGTGCTCAACATCAACGAGCACACCCTGGCCGTGGGCATCTCCCAGCGCACCCAGGCTGCCGCCATCGACGTCATGGCCCAGAACATCTTCTGGAACAGCGATTCCAAGGTCGACCGCATCCTCGCCTTCGACATCCCCAACAACCGCGCCATGATGCACCTCGACACCGTGTTCACCCAGATCGACGTGGATAAGTTCACCATCCACCCGGCCATCATGGGCACCCTCAAGGTCTACGAGCTCACCCCGGGCGCCAACCCCGGCGACGTCAAGATCCGCGAGATCTGCGACACGCTCGAGCACATCCTCGAGGACGCCACCGGCGTCGATCAGATCAAGCTGATCAAGTGCGGCGGCGGCGACCCCATCGCGGCTGCTCGCGAGCAGTGGAACGACGGCTCCAACACGCTGGCCGTCGCCCCCGGCAAGATCTGCGTCTACGCTCGCAACACCGTCACCAACGACGTGCTCTACAAGGAGGGCCTCGACCTCCTCGTCGTGCCGTCCGCCGAGCTCTCCCGCGGCCGTGGCGGCCCGCGCTGCATGAGCATGCCCTTCTGGCGCGAGGACATTTAACGGTCCTGTAGCCGGCTTCCCCAGGCACCGCACCTTGGGACTTAAGCGAGGGGCGCCGCACGTCAGGCGTGCGCCCCATCGCTTTCATCCCGACCTACGGCACTTGGGAAACCCGCTCACGTGGTCGAGTTGCTACAGCTCCCACCCGCTCGCCGCCGTTGGACAGGCGGTGAGCGCCTGACCCACTCACGTTGTTAGGGCTCGCTTGATAATGTGTTAGGGTTTGCCAGCC
>CAUWJG010000059.1:0-4536 GCA_963559095.1 uncultured Collinsella sp.
CGCCCTCGGAGAACGCGGTCTGGCTGCGGCCGTACACGATCTGCAGGAAGATCTCACGCATGGCCACGTTGATGGCGTCGCAGACGAGGTCGGTGTTGAGGGCCTCGAGGATGGTCTTGCCGGGGAGGATCTCGGAAGCCATGGCGGCGGAGTGGGTCATGCCCGAGCAGCCGATGGTCTCGACGAGGGCCTCCTCGATGATGCCCTCCTTGACGTTAAGCGTGAGCTTGCACGCGCCCTGCTGCGGGGCGCACCAGCCAACACCGTGCGTGAGGCCGGAGATGTCCTTGATCTCCTTGGCCTGGACCCACTTGCCCTCCTCCGGGATGGGTGCGGGACCGTGGTATGCACCCTTGGCAACGGGGCACATGTTCTCCACTTCCTGTGAGTACTGCATGCCTCTCCTCTCTTTCGTAGTTGGTGCCAGGCGAGCCCACCGTAAGGAGGGCGCCGCCAGGCAAACCTGACATGCAGGTTCATTTTACCCCGATTCAGCCCATCTGCTTTGCATGAACGGTTGATTTTCAAGTGTGGAGCGCTTCAATTCGCACGATGCGCATGTTGCGTATAAGGCGGGGAGGTAATGGGCGCGGTGCAAGGGACGAAGGTGTGTTGGCGTCCCGATGGTGGATACCGTTGATGCGGGGATCAGCGCCGGCGGAGCAGGGCGCGCTCGGCCGCACGCAGAATCGCATCGCATACCAGGGCGATGAGCGTGGCAGCGAGCATGGCGCCCACAATCCGATTGAAGTTGAGTGTCCGCAGGCCGCTAAAGAGCAGCAGGCCAAGGCCACCGGCGTTGATACTCGCCGCGATTGTGGCGATCCCGATGGTGGAGATGGCGGCGAGCCGCACACCCGCCATGATGGAGGGGACAGCCAAGGGCAGCTGGATGCGCGCAAGCAGCTGGCGGGGGTCGAACCCCATGCCGCGCGCCGCCTCGATGATGCTCGCATCGATGCCGTGGACGCCCTCAAGGACGCTGCGGACGAGCAAAAACTGGTTGTAGAGGCACATGACGATCACCGCCGAAGTGGCGCCGAGCCCGGTGATGGGGATGAGCAGCGCGAAGAGCGCCAGACTCGGGATGGAGTAGAGTGCCGACAAAACGGTCACCACGCGCTGGGCGAATCGCCTCCCGCGCCGAGCCGATGATTCGGGCTCGTGGGCGTACTCCATATGCAAGAGCGCGCCGGAAATGAGTGCGGCGACGGCGACCGAGCACACAAGGACCACCGCGGTGAGCGTCAGGTGCTGGAGGGTCGCCTCAAGCAGGTCGTCTGCATGGCGCGCCCAGTAGGCAAGAAAGTCACTCATGCGACCGACTCCGCAGGTGAAGAGCCTCCTGTGACGGCGGCCTGTGCCAGGGGAGCGCTGGCTTTGGCGCCGTGGTAGGGAATCGTGGCACTGGCGAGCAACTCGCGTACGAACGGCGTGGCGGGGTGGGCCAGGACCTCGGTCGGCGTGCCGTATTGCTGCACGACCCCGGCGTCAATCACCAGCACCTTGGTGCCGAGTTTCATCGCCTCGGCGACATCGTGCGTGACGAACACGAAGGTCTTGTGCGAGGAGCGCTGGATGCGCAGCAGCTCGTCTTGCAGGCCCGCGCGCGTGATGGCGTCAAGCGCGCCGAATGGCTCGTCGAGCAGCATCAGGTCGGGGTCGGCCGCCAAGGCGCGCGCCAGCCCGACGCGCTGCGCTTGCCCGCCGGAGAGCTGCGCGGGCAAGCGGTCGCGGAAGTCGGCCGCATCGAGCCCCACCAGCTCGAGCATCTCATCGACGCGGGCATCGATGCGGGCGCGACCCCACTTGAGGATCGAGGGGACGCAGGCGATATTGGCGCCAACCATCATGTGCGGAAACAGCCCGGTTTGCTGGATGACGTAGCCGATCGAACGGCGCAGCTGCACCGCATCGAGGGTGGATACATCGCGGCCCTGGACGAGCACCTGGCCTTCATCGGGATCGATGAGGCGGTTGATGAGCCGGATGAGCGTCGTCTTGCCACCGCCGGAGGTGCCGAGCACGCACACGAGCTCCCCCTCGTCAATGGCGAGGGACACGTGGTCGAGGGCGGGGGTAACGCCGCCCTCGAACCGCTTGCTCACATCGATAAACTCAACTGCGCATGCCATGGCCTACCGCCCGATGCCGTCGAAAAACTCGCGCGCCACGTCTTCGTAGTCCTCTTGGTCGATGTCGACGCGCGCGTTGAGCTTGGTGAGCGTGGGCGTGTCGAGCGCCTCGTTCACGCGGGCGAGCGCCTCCTCGATTTCGGGGTGCCCCGTGAGCACGCTCGTGCGCACCACCGGCGCGACGTTATAGGGAGGCCACACGTGTTTGTCGTCCTCGAGCAGCGTGAAGGCCGGGTCGGTGAGCTGAGCCTCGGTGCTGTAGGCGGGGGTGACATCGGCCTGGTCGTTTTTGAGCACCTGGTATTTCAGGCCCTCGTCAAAAACCTCGTGCGACTTCCAGGCAAACGGGCCGTACGTGGCCTCGAGCGCCGGCAGGCTGTCGGCGCGCTCGTCGAACTGGCCTTGGCTTGCAAACCGAAGCTTGTCGGCGTGGGCCTGCAAATCTGAGATGGTCTTGATGCCATATTCCTCGGCGGCTTTGGTGGTGATGGCAAGCCCCTGCCCATCGGCTGCCTCGGAGGGGGCGAGCCACGTGAGGTCGAACTGCTCGGCGTATTCGCGCTTCACCGTGTCGAACACCTCGTCAGGGTCGGTGATGGGGTCCATCTTGAGGATATTGATGAGGCCGGTGCCCGTATATTCGGGATACAGATCGATATCGCCGTTCGTGAGGGCGGTGTGGATGAGTGCGCCGGAGATCTCAAACGAGCGTTTGACGGAAAGCCCCGCGTCTTCGAGCGCGAGGGCGTAGAGTTCGGAGAGAATGACGCCCTCGGTGAACGCCTTGGAGCCCACGGTGATCGTGTCCTCGGCCTCGGATGAACCGCAGCCCGAAAGCGCGCCGGCGCCTGTCAGGGCGATGATGCCGCTGCCGGCGAGCGCCAGAAGCGAGCGGCGGGATATAGTCGTGTTCATGGTCGTTCCTCTCAAGGGAAGGTGTTAGGCGCCCAAACGCTGACGCAGGCGCCGGTCGAGGGTATTGCCCAGGGCGCCCACAGCGAGTGAAAGCGCGGCGACGGACAGGCCTCCGATCCACAAAAGGTCGGATTTGAGCGCACCGATGCCGGTGTAGATCAAAACGCCCAAGCCGCCCGCGCCGATATAGGCGGCCAGCGAGGCCGAGGCGATGACCTCGGTTGCGGCGGTGCGAACGCCGGCGAACATGGTGGGCAGTGCCAAGGGCAGTTTGATGGTGAATAGCAGGCGCGTCATCCCCATGCCCATGGCACGGGCCGCCTCAAGCACATCGGTGGGCAGCTCGCGGAAGGCGAGGATCGTGTTGATGAGGATCGGCGGGATGGCAAGGACGGTGAGGGCGATCACCGCCGGGGCATCGCCGACGCCGATGATCGGCACGCAGATGATGAGCACGCCCAGGCTCGGAACGACGCGCAGGATGCCGGCCAAGTTGGTGACGATGCGGTCGGCCCATTCGCGCGCGGAGCACGCGATACCCAGCGGCACGGCGATGAGCGCCGCTGCGGCCAGAGCCATACCGCTGATGGCAAGATGCTCGATGACCATGGTGACCCACTGGTCGCCGTGGAGGGTGAAGTACTCGATGATTGACTGCATGGGTCACCTCGATTCTTTGGGGTTGCTGCAAGGGGGGGCGCTGCACGCGGGTCGGGCGCCAGGCTCGGGGCGCAGCGTGCAAGCGATACGGACGAGGGCGCCTACGCCTCCAGCATGCCGTCGAGGGTGCGCCAGGCGAGCTCGGCGCACTTCACGCGGGCGGGCATGTGCGAGATGTCCTTGAGCTGTGCCGCCTCGTCGAGGTCCTCGTAGTCCTCCTCGGAAAGCTCCTCGCCTCGAATCATCGCGAGGAAGAGCTCGGAGAGGCGCTTGGCCTCATCGACCGTCTCGCCGGTGATGAGGTCGGCCATGATGTCGGCGGACGCCTGCGAGATAGCGCAGCCGTGACCGGTGAAGGCGGCCTCCTCGATGACGCCGTCGCGCACACGTAGGGAGAGCGTCAGCTCGTCGCCGCAGCTGGGGTTGATGCCGTCGTGCGTGTGCGTGGGGGCGTCCATCTCGTACTTGTAGTCGGGATGGGAGTTGTGCTCCATGAAGGAGGCGGAGCCGTAGAGGTTGCCCATGCTCGGGTCCTTTCGTGTGCTGAAAACCTCGATTCGGTGCCTGTCCCCAAATCGAGGTGTCAAATCGAGGCGTGCGTGCGACTAGCTGTGGAAGACGTTCCAGACGTGGTTCAGCGAGTCGATGAAGCGGTCGATGTCGTACTTGTCATTGTAGAAGGCGATGCTCGCACGGCAGCAGGCGAGGTTCTCGACCTCGAGCCACGTGAGCAGCGGCTGGGCGCAGTGGTGGCCGGCGCGGATGCACACACCGTCCATGTCCATGATGCTCGCGACGTCGTGCGGGTGGATGCCGCGCACGTTGA
>CAUWJG010000060.1:0-4442 GCA_963559095.1 uncultured Collinsella sp.
ATGCGACCGGTGCCCATGACGCCCACGGTGAGCGTGCGCAGCTCACGCCCCTGCAGGCCCGCGAGCGAGTAGTCGTTGACCTGCTGGCGCCACATCGCCGGCTTGTACTTGCGCAACGCGATGAGCATGAGCATCACCGCGAACTCGGCGACGCCGTACGGCGGATAGGTGGTGTTGCATACGCGGATGCCCAGCTTACGAGCGGCATCGATATCGATATGGTTGAAGCCGATGCTGCGCGTGGCCACGAAGCGCACGCCGCGCTCATGCAGCCGGGCAAGCATGGCCTCGTCGAGCGGGCTCTTGTTCACGATCACGACGGCCTCAGCGCCGTCGAGGGTGTCGAGGTTATCCGGGCGAAGCGTCTCGCCCGTAGACTCGAGCTCGAAACCCGCGGGCAGCGCGGACACCACGCGATCGAGGACGGCGCGCTCGTCATCGCGCAGCTCGTAGAGCTTGATCTTCATAGGGACCTCCATAGATGTCCGGGTACATATCTACGCCCATGTATACCCGAAAGCCCCGCGCATGAACAAGTTTCAGGCAGTCTTGACGCGAAGGATCGAGCAGACGCAGACCGGCAGGCAAGCCGACCAAAAGCCGCCCGGCCCCGAGCGGCGCCGCGAAGGCCGCGCATGCGAGCACGTTCGATTCGGCGCCGCACGCGGCGCG
This sequence comes from uncultured Collinsella sp., assembly GCA_963559095.1. Lineage (GTDB taxonomy): Bacteria > Actinomycetota > Coriobacteriia > Coriobacteriales > Coriobacteriaceae > Collinsella. The sequence goes on from CAUWJG010000060.1 coordinate 673, forward strand.
CCGGAATCCATCCGCATATCGCGCCGCAGGCGCCTGGGGACGCACGCCTATACTCGAGACGTTCCCCAACGAGAGGATGAGGTCATGATGCACTCATGCGACGTGCTCGTCATCGGCTCCGGCATCGCCGACGTCATCGCCGCCATCGAGGCGGGCCGCGCCGGCGCGCGCGTCGTCCTGGCAAGCAAGGGCCGCCTGTTCTCGGGTTCGAGCTTCTTTCCAGGCACCTGGGGGCTCGGCCTCATCGCCCCCGCCGACGCGGACGATGAACGCGACCTGATGCGCACCATCCTCGATGAAGACTGCGGGGCAGCAGACCCCGCCCTCGTCGAGACGCTCGTAGACGGGCTGCTGCCCGCGATCGACTGACTCGAATCGCCCGGCGTCGAAGGGCTCTACGCATGCGGCGAGATCACCGGCGGCATGCACGGTGCCGACCGCATCGGCGGCCTCTCGAGCGCCAACGGCGTCGTTTTCGGCCGGCGCGCGGGAGCTGCCGCCGGCCGCCATGCCCTTGCGCTCACAGGCAACCAGACACCCAATTTCGACCCGCAGGGGCACCTCGCTAAGCTCGACCTCGCTGTAAGTCCAACAGCCGCTCAAACCGCCTCAAAGGACCTTGCAGCCGTCATGCAACGCGCCGCCATGATCGATCGCTCGGATCCCGGGCTCGCAGCCGCTCTCGAGCGAGTCGCCGAGATGCAGCGCGAAATAGCGGAGCGCTCCCGCACCGTCGACGCCACGGATCCGTCTACGGGGTTCGCCCCCATCGCGCGCCGCGAACGAATCGTCAACCAGCTGGTCCTTGCCAGCAGCATGCTCGCTGCCATGAAGGCCCGCCCCGAGAGCCGCGGCGCGCACAGCCGCACTGACGCGCCCGCGCAGGACCCGGCCCTTGCAGCCCCATCACTCACCTGGCTCGAACGGACGTAGAACGCAACGCCGCGGCCGCCGGGGTAGCCGTATCCCATTGCAGGAAAAAGGCACCGAGGCCCGCTTTCACACGGGACCTCGGCGCCTCGATCATACGGCGTCGCGCTCTCGGCGCATGCCGGAAGCGGGGACGGTTACTCCTCGTCGGACTGGTCCGCGCCCTTCATGCCTGCGGCAACGGCGGCTGCGCCCATAACGGCGGCAGCGCCCATCATGAAGGTAGCGGGATCGCCCGTTTGCGGCAGAGCGCCACCGCTGGGCTTGCTGGGCTTGCTCGAGCCGCCCGTGGTGCCACCCGGGGTACCCGGCTGCGGCTTCGGCTGAGGCTGGGGCTGCGGCTCGGGCTCGGGCTCGGGCTCGGGCGTCGGCAGCCAGCTCTCGGGCTTGAGCTTTGCGTAGAACAGGCCGGTGCCGAACGGATAGACGATCTTGTCCGTATCGATGACGGTCTTGCCCTCTACCAGCTTCGTGCCAAAGACATCGACCGGCAGCTTGCCCTGGGCGTCATGGCCGCCGAAGATGACCTCGACGCCGGCGGGCACGTTGGGACCGAAGGCCGCATCGGGCATGAGGGCCTCGGTGGGATCCATGCCCTTGTTGCCGTACGCGGCCACCACGGCGGGGGCGTCGGTGTACATGGCAACGTCGTAGGGCTTGGAGATGCTCAGGACGGCGCAGGGCACGCCGGCCTCCTTGGCAGCAAGCGAAACGCGGGTGGGCACGAAGGTGCTGCCCTTGGCGACGACCTCGGGGTTGAGGTTATTAGCGGTGCCGACCTCGGAGATGACGACGACGTAGTTCGCGCCCTTCACCTTCTCGCAGATGGCCGCGGCAGCCTCGTTCATGTCCTTGTACGCGCTGGCATAGTCGATGGTCTCGTACGTCATATCGCTCGGCAGGATCTTCTCGTCGATCAGGCGACGCATGGAGAGCTCCATGCCGGGGTGCTCGTTGGCCCACGCCGGAACCAGCAGCACGTGCTCGCCGGGCTTGACGCGGAACGGCAGCACGCCGCCCTCGTTCTTCACCACGGTCACGGCGTCGGCAGAGATCTCGCGCTCGGCGGCGCGGTTCTCCTCGGAGCCCACCTTGGCCTGGGCGACGGGCAAGCACTCCTCGTAGCTGCCGGTGTCCTGGGCATAGGACAGGATGCCGCGGCGCTTCTTGAGCTCGAGGATGCGCAGGACGGACTCGTTGAGGCGCTCGTCGGTGATCTCCTGGTCGGCCTCGAGGTCGTCGATCATCTTGCCGAGCTTCTCAAGATCGGCGGTGGTGCGAAGCACCATGGGCATGAGGGCGATGTCGACGCCCGCCAGGAAGGCGCGCTTCACGGCATCGGTCTCGCCGAAGTTCTTGGAGATGGCGTCCATGTTGAGGGCGTCGGTGATGGAAACGCCCTTGAAGCCCATCTCGGTACGCAGGATATCGGTCATGAAGATCTTGGAGAGCGTAGCGGGGATCTCCATCTCCACACCCTCCTGGCCCACGACCGGAACCTTGCTGGTCTCGATCTTGGGATACTGGATGTGCGCGGTCATAACCATGTCGACGCCGGCGGCGATAGCGGCCTTGAACGGCACGAACTCGCAGGCCTCGAGCTCTTCCTTGGTCTTCTCGATGCGCGGCAGGCCCACGTGGGAGTCGGTGGCGGCGTCACCATGGCCGGGGAAGTGCTTGGCGGCGGTGGCGACGTTGTACTCCTGCATGCCCTCGATCATGGGGACGCCCAGCTCGGACACGAGGTCGGGGTTGCTGGAGAAGGAGCGCAGGCCGATAACCGGGTTGTTCGGGTTGTTGTTGACGTCGAGCACCGGCGCGAAGTTCACGTTGAGCTTGAGCGCGGAGAGCTCGCGGCCGATGACCTCGCCGGCAAGGCGGGAGTTATCGACGCTGCGGGTGGCGCCCACGGCCATGTTGCCGGGCAGCGCGGTACCGGAGCCGAGGCGGTAAACGATACCGCCCTCCTGGTCGATGGTGAGCAGCAGCGGAATATCGCCGAACTGCTCCTGGGCGGTATTGCGAACCGCGGCGTCCTGCATATCCATGGCGAGCTTGAGGGTCTGCGGGGTCTCCTTCACGTTGTTCGCGAAGAGGATCACGCCGCCGAAGTTATAGCGGTCGATGGCGTCGGCGACCTCGGCGGGCAGCACCGTCATATCCTGCTCGGACCCGTTGACGGTCCACTTACGGAAGTCGGGCATGATCATCTGCTCGATCTTCTGACGGCGCGTCATGCCGGCGAGGATCTCCTCCACCGAGCCGGCAGCGGCGGCAGACGTCTGGGCGACGGCGTTGCGCGGACGCGCGGTAAGGCCCAGGGTCACGGCCAGCGCGGCCATTCCGGCAAAAAGGCCGCGACGGGTTACGGCGCGGTCCGCCTGCAGGTTATGCGACATACAAATCCTCCTTTTGCTGCGCATGACTGCATCAGAAAGCACTTTATACAGATAAAGCAGCCATAAGAGTCATGCATATGCGAATTGCATCAGTTACTTATTGAACAGTTTTTTACATTTCGTATAAGTCTGTATCGGTAGACGGTAGGTTTTCGAACGCAAGCGAAACAGAGGCTCACCCGATAGGTAGAGAAGCGCGCGGCAACGTGCGCTGAATCGCTACGCACCATCCGATATTATCCTGTAGAAATATGCAAACAGGGTTACATGCCGGCAGCGCCAAGGCCACATCCCGAAAATGTGCGCCGCGCCCTGAGTCGACGCACGCTCGTCCCGCTGACGCAAGGCCGGGTTATAGGACAAAAAGTGTGTCCCGATGGAACGGGTGTTCCCGCCCGTCAGTCAAGCCAGAACGGATAGGGGTCCCTGTGGTGGAGCTCC
>CAUWJG010000061.1:0-2919 GCA_963559095.1 uncultured Collinsella sp.
GGACGGCCGGGCTGATGGCCGCGGCGGGCGGCTCGGCCGTGTCGGCGACGACGGTGATGGAGTCGGTGAGGGGCGCCGGGGAGGCCGTGGCCCGGATCGAGCGGCGCCGCGCGCGCGACCTGTTCCGCGACGGGGTGGCGCCCGGGGCCGACTCGGCGGCCGAGGAGGTGCTCGTGGAGGCCGACGGCACGTGGGTGCGCATGCGCGACGGGTCGATGGCCGAGGTGAAGGCCGTGGTCGCCTACGCCGGCAAGGAGGAGGGGCGCCGGCTCGAGCCGGTGAGGCTGGGCTGCGTGGGCGAGGCGCCCGGCGACTTCTGGGAGCAGGCCGTGGCGCAGGTGGGCTCGCGCTTCGACCTGGCCGCCGTGGAGCGCGTGCGCCTCGGGACCGACGGCGAGGCGCAGTACGTCAACGGCGCCGCCTCCATGCCCTTCGCCGACGTCGCCGGCTTCATCGACCCGTTCCACGTCTTCAGGGCGGTGGGCCGCTGCGCCCCGTCGCCCGACGGGTCGCGGCTGGTCGCCGTCCTGAGGTCGGAGGGGGCGGAGGCGTGCGCCGGCGCCATCGAGGCGATGGTCGGGGCCGGGGCGGCGGCGTCCGGCGCCGAGGGGGTCGCCGCCTACCTGCGGCGGCACGCCGCCGAGATCGGGGGCGGCCCGTCGATGGGCACCATGGAGGCCGAGCAGCAGCACATGTACAAGGTGCGCATGGGCTCGTTCCCGTGCGCGTGGTCGCCCGAGGGCGCCGACGCGATGGCGCGGCTGCGCAGCTGGCTCGGGTCGGGCTTCGCGCTGCCTCCCCGCACCCGCGAGTCGGAGCAGTCCCCGCGACGCCGGGAGCGGCGGGAGCGCAAGCTCGCGAGGCACCTTGCCCGGCGGGCCGGCGGGCGCGTAAAATCCGAGGGGAAGGGCTGGGAGTACCCGCTCACCGCCTCCCTCGGGGGCTTCAGGGCCGACGTCCGCTACGAGGCGGCCGGCGCCCCGCTGGGGTGGTGACCAACATTTGCTTTATGCCGACTAGTTCTGTTGTTTGTTTTGGCAGCGTCTCCATATTCCAGTAAGATATTGATATCAGACTTACTGAAGTGCTTCATTGTGCTTATAGGGATATACGCAATCGGCATCGCAACCGGAAACGTGTTGGTTACGTCCTATGTATTTGATGGCCGCGCTCGAAATACGTTGGGATTTTCTCATGTAAACGCTGCTGCTTTATTTTTTCTCCCTTTATTGCTGTTTCTTTACAAAAAAAGGCGAAATAGGATGACGGCATCTCTATTGATTGCTGCATCCTTTGTTGTTTTGTTCATCGAGACCAATACTAGGAGCATTCTAGTTGCTTCGGCAGTCTTCTTGATGACATATGGGCTTTTTATCGTTACGACAAAGCATGACAGGCTGTCAAAAGTTCGAAGCGTTTTCGGGCTGTCGGTGTTGTATGGAATTGTGGCGGCAACAGCCATCATCCCTTTTCTTGCGGGAACTGAGCTGGATTACTTTTTAAGCTATCGTCCGACCTTGTTTTACCAGGCTGTATCCGGCTTTACCTTGTCTGACTGGCTTTTTGGTTCAACGGTATTCCAAGAGGTAGATAATCTATTTTTCGTTGTGGTGGGTCATTACGGTGTCGTCTATTTGGCTATAATGGTCTTTGCTCTCCATAAAGCGGTTTTGCGTTGCGCTCAGAGTGGTGACGCCTGGGGCTTCTCCTTTCTTCTCGCCATGCTCGCGTGCTCGTTTGTCGAAAGCTTTCTATACCGTCCTGAGCTGGTCATTACCTTTGCCTTTTGGGCAATCGTATTTGATCGATCGGCAGATTTGCATTGCGAATGTGTAAATAGAGGCTTATAAATGAATAATTCGCACAGGTCATTTTATAGAAATGCAATTTGGCAATATCTTCTGCAGCTCATAAAGTACGTTCTGCCATTGCTCACCCTGCCCTATCTTACGCGAGTGCTGGAGCCAGAGGGATACGCTGTCTATGCCTACGTCGTGTCATTCATGACGTTCGCCCAGACTTTCGTGGAGTTTGGTTTCAACTTGTCCGGCACCAAACAGGTGGTCGAGGCGCGTGATGCGCGCGCCCTTGGGCGCGTCACGGGTTCCATCACGCAGGCGCGCCTTGCTCTCTGCGTGTTGGCGGGTGTTGCCTGCGCCATCATTGGTGTGTTCATTCCTATCATGCGCCAGAACGCACTTTATGCGTGTTTGGCCTACATCGCGGTGTGCGGTCGCGCGCTCGCTCCGGACTTCCTCTTCCAGGGAAAGGAGCAGATGGCTCCCATCACGGTGCGCTATTTCCTTTCCAAGGGCACTTCCACAGTCCTCACGTTTGTGTTCGTTCATTCTATGGCGGACATCCTGTGGGTGCCGGTGCTTGACATCGCGGCGAGCGCCATCGCGCTCACATGGTCGTTCTCCTCGGCTCGCAAGATGTTCGGGCTCGAGATCGAGTGGGTGGAGCCTCGCGTTTTTCTCAGGGAGCTTGCGCGTTCTGGCTACTACTGTCTCTCCAACATGAGCAGCACCGCGTTCAGCGGATTCACCACGCTTCTTATAGGCATCGCCATCAAGGATCCTGCCCAGATTTCCTACTGGTCGCTGTCAATGACGGCGATTGGTGCGGTGCAGGCGCTCTACAGCCCCATCATCAACAGTCTTTATCCGCATATGGTGGCGCAGGGCGATTTCGGATTTGCCAAGCGGCTGGCGCTCATATCGGTGCCGTTTGTGTTCGGCGGTACGGCGCTGTTCTTCGTGCTGTCCGAATTCCTCATGCTCGTGTTGGGCGGCGCGGAATACCTGCCGGGTGCTTATGTGCTGCGCCTTGTGACTCCGGTTTTGGTTTTCTCGTTCTACGGAATGTTCTTCGGATGGCCCGTGCTGGGCGCGGTGGGCAGGGTGAAGGAGCTCACGG
>CAUWJG010000062.1:0-2863 GCA_963559095.1 uncultured Collinsella sp.
GCGCCGGAGGTCGGGGTGAACAGGTTCACGACACCGATGGCGGCGGAGAAGATCATGACCATGACCTCAGGCGAGAAGCCAAGGTCGGCGGCCAGAGGCCCCATGATGGGCATGGACACGGTGGCCATGCCGGAGGTGGACGGAATCAGGAAGGACAGGCCGAAGTAGACCAGGAAGGAGACAGGCGCGAAAATGAAGCTCGGGACACCGGAAAGCATGTTGGCAGCGGCGTCGAGCACGTACATATCCAAGCCAGTCGTAGCCATGAGCACGGAGATACCGCGGGCAAGAGCGATGATGAGAACGACAGACATCATGTCGGCGGCGCCGGAGATGAAGGTGTTCACGATCTTCTTCTCGGAGAGGCCACCCACGACACCGATGACGATGGCCATGATGAAGAACCAGGTGGACGCCTCGTCGAAGTACCAGCCACCGATGGGCACGCCCGTGATGACCGCAGACCACGCCTGCGTGATGGCATTGCCATCGGCGTCATACACGCCGTTGTCGAAGAACCCGGCGACACCGGCGTTCAGGTCGGCCAGCGGGATGAAGCCGACGATCATGACGACGAACGTGAAGGCAAAGATCCACAGGACGGCCTTCTGACGACCGGTGAGCTTGACGTCCTTGGTGGCCTCGGCCGCAGCGGCGCCATGAGCCTCCTCGGCGTCCTTCTGCTCCTGCAAAGACAGGAACGTGGAGCCCTTGTCAGCCTTGACCTTCTTGGCATAGCTCATCACGAAGGCCGCAGAGATCACGGTGGTCACAACGGTGAGCACAAGACCGAGGCCGATGATGATGGTCTGGTCAACCGCGATGCCCTTGGAGCTCAGCGCGTCAACGGCGGCACCGACGGCGAACGGGTTGACGGTGGAGCCCAAACAACCGCAGCCAGCGCCCAGAAGAACAGTCGCGGCGCCGACCAACGGATCGAAGCCGGCGGCCATCATCGTGGCGGCGAGCAGGGCGTAGAACGGAACGGTCTCCTCGCACATGCCGTAGGTGGTGCCACCCAGTGCAAAGATGGTCATGAGCACCGGGATAATCCACAGCTCGCGGCCCTTGAGCTTCTTCACGAGCACGGCGATGCCGTTATCCAGGGCGCCGGTCTCGGTCATCATGCCGAGGAAGCCGCCGAGGATCATCACGAAGAGGCAGACGGGCAATGCGTCGGCAAAGCCCTTGACGGGAGCGGTGAAGAAGTCACTCGGCTTGGCAGCCGTGACCGCGCCACCGGACACGCCGGCGACGACTGCGGTGATGACGGCTACGATAAGCAGCAACGCAAGAAGAATTGTGAACGATGAAGGCATACCACGCTTTTTCTTCGCGGTTTCGGTCATGGTTCTCATCCCCCCTTCTATATATGTGTTGTGCACCCGCCCGGCGCAGGCCTTCCGTGCCGTGCGCGCCCACGCGTGCGGGTAAATGCCAAAGAACAGCGACGCCGCGGGCGCGCAGCGAAGCGCCCGCGGCGAAAAGGGATGCTACTTGAGCGTGGCGTACATGATCGCCTTAATGGTGTGCATGCGGTTCTCGGCCTCGTCGAAGACCTTGGACTGCGGGCCCTCGAAGACGGCGTCCTCGACCTCCATCTCGGTCACGCCGAACTTCTCGGCGATCTCGGCACCGGTGGTGGTGTTGGTGTCGTGGAAGGCCGGCAGGCAGTGCAGGAAGATGGCGGAAGGATCGGCCATGGCCATGAGCTCGGTGGTGACGCGATAGGGCTCGAGCTGCTTGATGCGCTCGGTCCAGACCTCGTCGGGCTCGCCCATGGAAACCCACACGTCGGTGTAGATCACGTGAGCGCCGGTGCAGGCCTCCTTGGGATCCTCGGTGAGGGTGATGGTGCAGCCGTTGGCCTCGGCGATGGGCTTGCAGGCGTCGATGACGTCATCGGTGGGCATGCACTCCTTGGGGCCGCAGGCCACGAAGTTCATGCCGAGCTTGGCGCACACGACCATGAGGGAGCGAGCGACGTTGTTCTTGGCATCGCCCATGAAGACGAGGGTCTTGCCCTTGATGTCGTAGTTGAAGTTCTCCTGGACGGTCAGGATGTCGGCGAGCATCTGGGTGGGGTGCCACAGGTCGGTGAGGCCGTTCCACACCGGAACGCCGGACTTGGCGGCGAGCTCCTCGACGTCTTCCTGGTCGAAGCCGCGGAACTCGATGCCGTCATACATGCGGCCGAGCACGCGGGCGGTGTCCTCGATGGACTCCTTCTTGCCCATCTGGGACGAACCGGGATCGAGGTAGGTCACGCCCATGCCCAGGTCCATGGCGCCGACCTCGAAGGAGCAGCGGGTGCGCGTGGAGGTCTTCTGGAAGAGCAGGACGATGTTCTTGCCCTCGAGATACTTGTGCGGGGTGCCCGTGCGCTTGAGGTCCTTGAAGTTCTTGGAGAGCTGGAGCAGGTACTCGATCTCCTCGGTGGAGAAGTCGAGCAGACGCAGGAAGCTGCGGCCGGAGAGGTTGACGCCCATGTGGGCTCCTTTCGGGTACGTGGATGGAAAGCAAACGCCGGCCTGCGAGAAACGCGATCTCGCAGGCTGGCAAACCCTAACACATTATCAAGCGAGCCCTAACAACGTGAGTGGGTCAGACGCTCACCGCCTATCCAACGGCGGCGAGCGGGTGGGAGCTGTAGCAGCTCGACCACGTGAGCGGGTTTCCCACGTGCCGCAGATTGGGGTGAAAGCGATGGGGCGCACGCCTGACGTGCGGCGCCCCGTCGCTTGAGCCCCAAGGTGCGCTGCCTGGGGAAGCCGGCTACAGGACCGTTAGATGTCCTCGCGCCAGAAAGGCATGCTCATGCAGCGCGGGCCGCCACGGCCACGGGAGAGCTCGGCGGACGGAA
>CAUWJG010000063.1:0-2809 GCA_963559095.1 uncultured Collinsella sp.
CTGCGCACCATGAAGAACGGCTTTGACATCGACGTCAAAACCGAGGACAACGTGACCATTGGCTTGGAGGTCTCCGCCCAGTATCACGTGAGCTACGAGATGGGCAACGCGCCGCAGGAGTCCGGCGTGTACAAGAGCTACTACATGCTGCAGCAGCCGGTGGCGCAGATGCGCGACTTCATCACCGACGCGCTGCGTTCCTCCATCCCGGTCTACACGCTCGACGAGGTGTTCGCCAAGAAGGATGACATCGCCAAGGACGTGAACGCCACGGTGTCCGAGCAGATGAACGAGTACGGCTTCACCTTGGTGAGCACGTTGATCACCAAGATCGCGCTGCCCGCCGAGGTCGAGGACTCCATGAACCAGATCAACGCTGCGCAGCGCACCAAGGCCGCCGCGCAGGATCTGGCCGAGGCCGACCGCATCCGCCGCGTCACCGAGGCGCGCGCCGAGGCCGAGGCCATGGAGAAGGCCGGCGAGGGTATCGCCAACCAGCGCAAGGCAATCGCCGTCGGCATCAAGGATTCGCTCGAGACGATCCAGGAAACCGGCGTGAGCAACGAGGAGGCCAACCAGCTGTTCATGTTCACCCAGTGGGCCGAGATGATGGGCGAGTTCGCCAAGACCGGCAAGAGCGCCGCCGTGGTGCTGCCGAGCGACTTCACGCAGACGTCGTCCATGTTCGAGCAGATGCTCGCTGCCAATCAGGCGGATATTGCCGCGAAGGCGCCGGCGGTGCCGCAGGAGCAGTAGGGCGATAGACGCACGGCCGGTTGCTGCGGGGATTTGAGCGGTGTGGCCGTGTGTGGAAATATAGGTATAGGTTGTGTGCGAGGGGGCCGGTGAGCCCCCTCGTGTGATGAAGGGAGAAGCGATGAGCGCGTCGCGTAAGATGTTGAAGATCGTTGCCATGCTGGCGCTCGTGCCGGCGGTGGCATTTGTGGTGTGCGGCGTGGTGCTGGGCGCGTGCGGCGTGGGCGGCGGTGTTGCCATTTCCGGCAGTTCGATGGCCTTGCCGTACGGCGTGGTTGCCGGCGTGAGCGCGCTGGTGTTCCTGCTTGCGGGCCTTGCGGGCATGCGCGCGGCAAATGTTCCGTCCCATGTGGGATCTGCGTGCGCCATGGCGATTGCCACGCTGGTTGCTGTGCTGGGCAACGTGGCGTTTTGGGTTTGGATGGGCTTTGCCAACCTCGACATCGCCAACGCCGTGACGCTCGTGCTGGCCGCCGCGCTCGCCGCAGGACTGTTCGTCTTTTCCGGCAAGGTCAAGAAGGAGCGCGAGCTCTGGCATTAAACTGCGCGGCAGCGCGGCCGTGCGGTAACGCGACGGTGCAGCAACGCGACGGTGTGGCAGTGCTGCCGTGCGGCAACGCGACCGCACGGCAGCGCGACATTTGCAGATGGGGTGCCCGGTGCGCCCCATTTTTATGCGTATGTTTTGCGCAGGTCATGCGCGTTGTACAGTGGCGGCTGTACAAATGTTGTATAACGATTTGTACAGCACGTGAACAAAACAGATGACAAGCAGGCGATTGACCATGGAATACGAGCAGGTTCCCGATCAACTTCACCAAGGTGCTCCGCTGTACCTGCAGCTTGCCGATATCCTGCGCGAGAAGATCTACTCGCGGGAATGGCCTGCGCGCAGCCGCATTCCCTCCGAGTACACGCTTATGAACCGATTCGACATCGCGCGCGGTACGGTGCGTAAAGCGCTCAAAATGCTGGTGGACGAAGGGTTGCTGGTTCAGGTGCGCGGCAGCGGGACTTTCGTAGCTGAGCCGGGCATCTCGCATCCCGCCGGCGTGCGCCCGCTTTCATTCGCGGATTCCCTGCGCGAGCAGGGCAAGGTGTTCAAAACGCACGTGCTTGAGAAGCGCCTGGATGTCGCTTCTGCCACGGTCGCTTGCGAGCTCGGCATCGCGCCCGGGGCCGATGCCATGTTCATGCGCCGCGTGCGCACCATTGAAGGCGAGCCGGTCATGTGCCAGGAAAGCTGGCTGAACCTCGGCGAATGCCCGGGCTTGTTTGATATCGACTACACGCAAGAATCGCTGTTCAACGCGGTGCAGCGGTGTTCGGGGCGCAAGATCAAGACGTCGCAGATGCGCTACAGCGCTCGCACGGCGGGATGCGAGTACGCCCAGCTGCTCGACTGCAGCGAGTCGGCGGCGCTGTTGTTGCTCGAACAGAACATCAGCCTGGAGGACGGCAATATCATCGAGTGGACTCACACGTGGTTCAAGCCTGGGCAAACGGTGGAAGGTACCGCAGTCCAGCCCGATTAACGGCGCATCTCATCGCCTTACGTCATGCATGGCAACGTGCTCGTGGGGCCGTCGGCCGCCATACCGCTCACCGATAAAACATGACCGTTGGCGCGGTTGTGGCGACTCTTGCATTCCCAAGTTGTCTACTTTGAGGTATATAACTTATTGTCTACTTTCGAGTAGACAACTACGACAGAATGTTCACAGCCTCACGGCGGTGGGCATCGTGTCAGCGCGCGCGTATCTATGGGTCCCAGGATTTTGAAGGGGGAGAAGTAGATGGAAAAAGCAACGCTCAGGACGCCGTTTTTCGTGGTCAATCCCAAGTCCTACCTGTATGGCGACGACATCCTCGCGCTTGCCAAGAAAACCGATGAGCTGGCCGAGAAGTACGATTTCGACGTGCTGTTCACCGCGCAGTTGATCGACCTGCCGCGCATCATCGCCGAGTGCCCGCACCTCATTCCGTGCGCTCAGCACATGGAGAGCCTCAAGCCCGGCCGCGGCATGGGCCGCGTGCTGCCCGAGGCGCTCGC
>CAUWJG010000064.1:0-2456 GCA_963559095.1 uncultured Collinsella sp.
TGATCTGCTTGGGAGCCTTGAGGACGATGCCCGTGGGAACCTCCATGACGCGCTTGTCCTTGAAACGGGAGGTGTCGATCTTGATGTCGATCGCCAGGATGACGGCATCCGCCTCGGCGATCTGCTCGGGTGTGAGTTCATCCTCGACGCCGATGGTTCCCTGGGTCTCGACGTGGATCTCGTGACCAAGAGCCTGGGCGGCTTTGACCAGCTTCTCTTTAGCCATATAGGTGTGGGCGATGCCGCTCGTGCACGCGCAAACTCCTACAAGCTTCATGGGAATCCCCTTTCGTTTTCGCCTATTTATTACTCGCCAATAACCCGAACGGGCGAAGATACGCTCGGCAGGCGTTGATGCGCTCGATCGCGCCCCTTTCGACGCAAAACGTCATGCTTTAGTCGTCGTAGTCGTCCGGATCGGACTCCAACAAAGCGAGCATCTCGGCGGTGCTAGAGACGGAATGAAGCTTGTCAACAAAACTCTCATGAGCGAGAAGCATCGCAACGTGCTGAAGCAGCTTGAGATGGATCACGTCGGAATCGCCCTCAGTAACAGCAAACAAAATGACCACCGTCACCGGCTCATCATCCAATGACTCCCATGCAAGGGGGTTCTTGGCAACGCCGATGGCTAGCGACGTTTCATTCACGCCGGCGGACTTTCCGTGAGGGATTGCGACGCCCATGCCAATGCCGGTCTGCCCCTCGCCCTCGCGCCACATGACGTCTTTCATGAAGGCATCACGATCATTAAGCTTGCCCTGCTCGTCGAACAGATCAGTGAGGCGCTCGAGCATTTCCTCCTTGGTGCGAACGTCCACGTCAAGTGCGATGAGTCTCTCATCGATCACGTTGGAGATGGAAAAATCCGACATCTCACATTCCTTCCCTTTCTGCCGGGGCTTCGCCCAAAACAAACTTGCATTCCGGCTGTTTCATTTGTTGTTTCAGACTATAGACATTTATGAAACAATAAGATAACTGGATGAAACAATTACTGGCGAACGGCTTATTTTTCTCCATGGACGGTAATTCTGTTGCATACCGCAAGCAAATGCAGAGAGATCAACACTGTATTTTCATTCGAAAAGGCTGTTATTGAACTACTCTCGGAACAGATGTGGCCTATTGAGATGTTCTTTGCATATCTGCAGGTTAATAAACTTTTGAGCATTCATTTAATCTCAGATGAAATGTATTCTCTTTGCCGCACGAAGGATTATGATTCACATTATGATTATTAATGAAACAATATGTTTCATGTTCTAGTAGTAATGAAACTGGAGGTAAAGCATGGATAATCAGCTCATTGGAGCCCTAGAGGCGGGCGGAACTAAGATGGTTTGTGCCACCGGATACGCCAATGGCACGATTGTCGAGCAAACCGAACTCCCCACAACAACGCCTGATGAGACCATGGGGGCCGTAACTTCATGGTTCTCCAAACGAGATATTAAGGCACTCGGTATCGGAGCCTTCGGGCCCACGGCGGTAAACCCGTCCTCGCCCCAATACGGCAAGATTCTGGAGACCCCAAAAACGGCTTGGCGCTACTTCGATATACTTAGAACGATGCAACGCGCGCTTGATGTGCCCTGCGGCTACGACACCGACGTTAACGTCGCATGCCTTGGCGAATGCACATTCGGCTGCGCGCAGGGGCTCGATAATGTGGTGTATCTCACCATTGGCACAGGCGTGGGCGCAGGCGTCATGGTGGGCGGTCAGCTTATCCACGGCATGCTGCATCCTGAGGCGGGCCATATCCTGGTGACCCGCGATCCTACAGATCCCCTAAAAGAAGGCTCTGGATGCCCTTATCATGACAGCTGCCTCGAGGGCCTTATCGCCGGGCCGGCTGTCAAGAAGCGCTGGGGAGGCAAACGCGCCAGTGAGCTTGCAGACAACGGCGAAGCGATGAGTCTTATGGCCGGTTATCTTGCACAAGCGTTGATGACCTACGTCCTCTGCTACGCCCCACAGCGTATCGTTATAGGTGGAGGTGTCGCCGATCACACCCCCATCGTCGCACTCGCCCGCGCAAAAGCAGCCGAGCTCTTAAACGGCTATATCGCAACTCCGGAAATCGAACACATCGAACATTACATTGTCAACAACAGCCTTGCAGGCAGACAAGGCATTATGGGTTGCCTAGCGCTTGGCGCCGGCGCTCTCAAAGCCTAAAAGTACCGCCCCGTCCTCGGACACTTACCGCCCACCTTCGGGCACGTTAAAAGATACGGGACCGGGCACCACACGTGTCCGGCCCCGCATTCTTTCCGGAAGGCTAGATGCTATCCAAGTGGGAGGCTAAAGGCCATCCACTTGGAAGGTTAAAAACTATCCAAGCGGAAGGCCAAAAGCCATCCAAAACGATTAAACACGTCTGCCAGAACGCCATCGAGACATCCGACCAGGGCGTCACCGAGATATCCGGACAGAGCATCACCGTAACA
>CAUWJG010000065.1:0-2082 GCA_963559095.1 uncultured Collinsella sp.
TAGGGAGGAGGCGCTCAACGCGATCGCCAACCTGGGCGGCATGGTCATGTCGTTTCTGGGCGGGGCGTGGGCGCCGCTGTCGCTCATGGGCGCGGGCGTGCAGGCGGTCGCGCGCTTCACGCCCGCCTTCTGGATGCACGACGCCGTGACCTGCGCGCTCGGCGCCCAAGAGGTGAATACGCGCGTTCTGGCCACCGTCGGCGTCGACTTGGGCATCATCGCGCTCTTCGCCATCGCGATCGCGTCCGCGGGCATGGTCGCCGCCCGTCTGCGCACCACCTCGCATTAGGAATGACCACTCATTTGGGATGCGGGCAAGTGCCACTAGGCCAGCTTCGTGCCGCTCCCCTCGCCCGGCAGGCGCGGGGAACGCGGCCGCTCGACGCGCGGGGTCTTCATCTTGAACAAGCCGTGGCGGTTGCAGTAGAGATACATCCAGCCGCCACCGCGCATGGCGAAGCGCGGCTGCACCAACTGCTTGGGATAGAGCTTCTTCATGCAGATGCCGTCCATGGTCACATACGCTACGAAGCTGATGAGAAGTGCTCCTTGGTCATGGGATGGTCGATCGTCACATACCAGTCGTTCTCGATGCGCTCGATCTTGAAGGCGTGCTCGGAATCTTCGGCCGCCTCCTCGGCGACCTGCGGCAACATCGCGGTGCCACAGCAGGAGAACGAGCCCTCGCCCATCGCATGGACCACGTTGCCGCAGATGGGACACACGTAGAATTTGGAGCGCAGCATGTTGCCGGCGCGGTTGGCGTTCTCGCGGACATCGCCGGTAAGGAGTTCGGCTACCGACACGCCAAGCGCGACAGCAAGGTCCTCGATAAGCGAGATGTCGGGAAGTCCGCGAGCCGACTCCCATTTCGAGACGGCCTTGTCGTCACACCGAGGCGCTCAGCGAGCTGCTTTTGCGTGAGGCCGCGCGCCTCGCGCAAGTTGCGGATGGTATCGGCGGTGATGTACGAACCCATATCATGTCCTTTCGGGTAGCAATGAAACACGTAGTCGCGGTGCGTTGGCACAGCACGGCGCGGATTGTGCACACCTGTCATTATGTCTGCCGCCAGAGCGCCCGCCAACCTACGCTCCGTAGAGCGCGAGCGGCATGCGCATCCGCCTAGCCGCACGCATCCGTCTTACAATGGAAACAACGAACCCATCCCAAAACACCTGGAGCAGTTATGGCACATGCAACCGAACGTGAAAAGATGCTCAACGGGGAGCTTTACCTCATCGACGACCCAGAGCTGGTGGCCATGCGCCATCAGTGCTACACCCTGCTCGATGCGCTCAACGCTACCAGCAATGCGGATAAGGCGGAGCGAACGGTCATCTTCCACCAGCTGTTCGGCGCATGCGGCGAGCGCGTCAACGTGAAATCGACGTTCCGATGCGATTACGGCTCCAACATCTTTCTCGGCGACGATGTGTTCATCAACGTCGAATGCGTGATCTGCGACTGCGCCCCCGTGCGCATTGGTGACGGCACCCTCATTGGGCCGCAGGTGGGCATCTATGCCGTCACGCATCCCCTCGACGCGGTCGAGCGCAGCGAGGGGCGCGAATGGGGCGAGCCGGTCACCATTGGCAAAAACTGCTGGATCGGCGGGCACGCCACCATCAATCCAGGCGTCACGCTTGGCGACAACGTGGTCGTGGCATCGGGGGCGGTCGTCACGCATAACGTGCCGAACAATGTGCTCGTCGCCGGAGTCCCCGCCCGCATCATTCGCGAACTGTAAGGCAACCGCCCTGGCTGGTGCTCGCAAGACAGAATATATGGAAACAACCCGCCTCTGCACATCGTCCCAAACGCAAGCCCGCGAGCACCGAGACCGCCTATCCAAGCCGAGACGACAAGCGTCGCCACACCGATAACCATCCAGAAACATATGCTCTGCCGCCGCAAACACGAACAACAAAACACCAGCTCAAGACCGTGTATAAAGCCTTTTGACAGCCTTCATCCGGCTCAAAATCGCCCGCTATAAAGCCCTTTGATGGTACGATTGCCGCGTCGATGCCATGGTGAATCTCGACAAGGGTCACCGCGAACCGAAAGGACGAACCGCAT
>CAUWJG010000066.1:0-2057 GCA_963559095.1 uncultured Collinsella sp.
CGTCAAAGCCAAGGAATGGCTGCATGACTATCTCCAAGAAAACGTCCGCAGCCCCAAACCAGATGTTTCTGATACTACTGCATCGCAACGGAATTCGACGACTCAACATCTTCCCAACATACCCTCAGTATGCCCCCTTCTGCGCCAGCACAGCTCCTACGGTCCGCAGGATCAGCACCACGTCGCCCAGCACCGACCAGTTCTGCACGTAGTTCACGTCCAGGCGTTCGCTGTCCTCGGCGCTCAGGTCGGAGCGGCCGGAAACCTGCCAGGGGCCGGTGATGCCGGGTTTGACGAACATGCGGGTGGCGTACACCTGGTTGTAACGGCGCACCTCCTCGGGCAGAGGCGGGCGAGGACCGACCACGCTCATATCGCCCTTGAGCACGTTAAGGAACTGCGGCAACTCGTCAATGGAGAACCGGCGGATGAACTTGCCCACCTTGGTGATGCGCGGATCGTCCTTCATTTTGAAGATGAACCGGTCGGTCTGGCCGGTCTGCTCCGCCAACCGCTGCTTCAGCTCGTCGGCGTTGGTGACCATCGAGCGGAACTTGAGCATCCGGAACGGCTTGCCGCGCAGGCCCACGCGCTGCTGCGCATAGAACACCGGGCCGTGATCCTCCAATTTGATTGCAATCGCCACGGGAATGGTCACGATGGAGGAGCAGATCAGCGCCAGCAGCGCGAATACAATGTCGAACACACGCTTGCACAGCTTCGTGAACGGCGTGTACTGCGGCAGCCGGATTGTCAGAACCGTCACGCCCTGGATGTTACGCACCTGCAGCTCGTGCCCGCCCACGTCCAACGCGGAGGTGATCACGGCCAGCTCCAGTCCCAGGGATTCCACCTGCACGGAGAACGTGTTGAAATTATCCGAATCGCGGCGCAGCACGTCGCAGACCATCACGGTCTGCGCCTCCAGCTCGGCGGCATACTCGCCAAGCATCGAACCGTACTCGATCACCGGCAGCTGCGAGCCCCAGGTCGCGGATACCACCCGCTCCAGTTCGTCCCTATTCCTGTCAGGCTCGATCAGCCCCGTTGCATCGTTGTACCTAATCGGGCACACGCCCACCGGACGGTAATTCAGCTGCGAACGCTTCGACAGGAATCGCAATGATTCGCCGATGCCCTCCGGGGAACCCACCAGAACCGTCGCGTACGCGTATTCGCCCTTCTCTCTGCTACGGGTGATGTACACGCGGATCAACGCGCGCACGATCATGGTCGCAATCCAGGAACAGACGGCCACCAGGGTCAACGCACCGAGCGGCAGGCTGAGTTTGAAAACGAAGCTCAGCGCGCACAGCACCACCCAGCAGATCACGCCGCCCTTGAACAGCAACGTGTTGAACTGGTACCCATCACCCATCACATGCCGGTGGTATACGCCGGCCGCGTGCAGGCTCAGCACCCACGCCACCGAGCAGATCAGCAGATATGCGGTCAGATCCATGCCCCCGTACGTCGAATACGACCGCAGACCGCCGATGTGGAGCAGATTGAACACGGTGGTACCGGAGATCATGAATACCGCGGCGTCCACGCATGATAATGCCAGATTCAGGAAGAAGCGCCAGTAGAGAGCACCTCTCCTTCTACGAGGGGGGGGGTTGCCCTCTGAGCGATCCACCCCCTTCACCCGTTCGGCGCGCTGTGATGCCGCCTGGGCACGAGCGCGACTCCCCATATCCCTGCTCCTTCAATGTCTTTCCGACATGCTCTCAGCTTGCGCGGGCACGGTGGACCCATCGCACATTCAGTATACACTCACATACCCCCATTGAGGCATAAATCTCGTAATTCGGGGGCATGACCTTGGAATTCAGCAACACTTCACGCCTGGTTCATCTTCGGATGCGTGTATCGACGTATGCATCGATGCATCTGTCGATACATGAAATGGCCTGTATCGGCTCGCTCCTACACGCTACTCGGCGGGAATCTCCTGACCGGGGCAGGAGCGGAGCACGGACAGCATCGCCTGTTTCTCCTTGGTGGTCACGCTCAGGTCGTATTTGTCCTTGACCCCGATCTGCCGGGCCACATAC
>CAUWJG010000067.1:0-1967 GCA_963559095.1 uncultured Collinsella sp.
GCGTCGACCACCTCGCGCTGGATGAGGCGCTTGAGCGGGCGGGCGCCGAACACGGGGTCCAGGCCGCCCACGGCGAGCATCTGCTTGGCCGCTGGCGTGATGGAAAGCGCCATGCGCTCGCGCGCCAGGCGCGCACGCACGTCGGCCAGCTGGATGTCCACGATCTTCTCGATCTCATTCATGCCGAGCGGATGGAACACCACGATGTCGTCGATGCGGTTCAGGAACTCGGGCCTGAACGTGTGGCTCATGGCCTCGTCGACCTGACGGCGCATCTCGGCATCATCGCGACCCGCGTGCTCGGCGATGGCGCTCGAGCCCACGTTGCTCGTCATGATGACGATCGTGTTCTTGAAGCTTACCTGGCGGCCCTGGCCGTCGGTCAGGCGACCGTCGTCGAGCACCTGAAGCAGCACGTTGAACACGTCCGGATGCGCCTTCTCCATCTCATCCAGCAGGATGACGGAGTAGGGCCTGCGACGAACGGCCTCAGTGAGCTGGCCGCCCTCGTCGTAGCCCACGTATCCGGGAGGCGCGCCGATGAGGCGCTGGACGCTGAACTTCTCCATGTACTCGGACATGTCGATGCGCACGAGCGCGCGCTCGTCATCGAACAGGCACGTGGCAAGCGCCTTGGCGAGCTCGGTCTTGCCCACGCCGGTGGGCCCGAGGAAGAAGAAGCTGCCGATGGGTCGGTCGGGGTCGGAGAGGCCGGCGCGGCTGCGGCGCACGGCAGCGGCCACGGCACGAACCGCCTCGTCCTGGCCGATCACGCGCTTATGCAGCTCATCCTCCAGGCCCTGCAGCTTTTCCAGCTCGCCCTGCATCATCTTGGCCACGGGCACGCCGGTCCACGAGCTCACGACCTCGGCGATCTCGTCGGAAGTCACCTCCTCCTTGAGGGCGTTCTCCCCCTCCTTTTGAGCCGCGAGCTGCTCCTCGCCCTCGCGCACCTGGGCCTCGAGCCCCGGAATCACGCTGAAGCGCAGCTCCGAGGCGCGCGCCAGGTCGCCGTCGCGCGTGGCGCGTTCCTCCTCGCCGCGGGCCTCGTCCAGCCGGGTCTTGAGCTCCTGCACGCGGTCGATGGCGTTTTTCTGGTTGAGCCAGCCGGCCTTCGCCACGTTCAGGCGCTCCTGCACCTCGGCGATGTCCTGACGCAGGGCCTCCAGGCGCTCGCGCGAGGCGTCGTCGGTCTCCTTCATGAGCGCCTGCTCCTCGATCTGCATCTGCGTGAGCTGGCGCGTGATGGCGTCGATCTCGACCGGCATGGAGTCGAGTTCCATGCGCAGGCGGCTCGCCGCCTCATCTACCAGGTCGATGGCCTTGTCGGGCAGGAAGCGGTCGGCGATGTAGCGGCTGGAGAGGTCCGCCGCCGCGACGAGCGCACCGTCGGTGATGCGCACGCCGTGGAAGATCTCATACTTCTCCTTGAGGCCGCGCAAGATGGACACGGTGTCCTCCACGGTGGGCTCGCCCACGAACACCTGCTGGAAGCGGCGGGCCAGCGCGGCGTCCTTCTCGATGTACTTGCGGTACTCGTCGAGCGTGGTGGCGCCGATGGCGTGCAGGTCGCCACGGGCGAGCGCCGGCTTCAAAATGTTACCGGCATCCATGGACCCTTCCGTCGCGCCGGCGCCCACGATGGTGTGGAGCTCGTCGATGAACAGGATCACGCGGCCCTCGGCCTTCTCGACCTCCTTGAGCACGGCCTTCAAACGGTCCTCGAACTCACCGCGGTACTTGGCGCCGGCCACGAGCGCGCTCATGTCGAGCTCGATGAGGTCGCGGTCGCGCAGGGTGCTTGGCACGTCGCCGGCCACGATGCGTTGGGCGATGCCCTCCACGATGGCGGTCTTGCCCACGCCGGGCTCACCGATGAGCACGGGGTTGTTCTTGGTGCGGCGGGAGAGCACCTGGATGGTGCGGCGGATCTCCTCGGTGCGGCCGATGACCGGGTCGAGCTTGCC
>CAUWJG010000068.1:0-1576 GCA_963559095.1 uncultured Collinsella sp.
CGGCGGCAAGCGCTACAACCGCGAGACGCTCGAGGTGCGCTACCGCAACAAGACGATTGCCGACGTGCTCGAGATGTCGGTGACCGAGGCGCTCGCGTTCTTCGGCAACATTCCGCAGATCAAGCGCAAGCTGCAGACGCTCTACGATGTGGGCCTTGGCTACGTGCGTTTGGGCCAGCCCGCCACGACGCTTTCGGGCGGCGAGGCGCAGCGCGTGAAGCTCGCCAAGGAGCTGCATCGTCGCCAGACGGGCAAGACGTTCTACATCTTGGATGAGCCCACCACGGGCCTGCATTTCGAGGACGTGCGCCAACTACTCGACGTGCTGCAGCGCCTGGTGGACGCCGGCAACACCGTGCTGGTGATCGAGCACAACCTCGATGTCATCAAGGTGGCCGACCGCATTATCGACCTTGGTCCCGAGGGCGGCACCGGCGGTGGCACCATTGTGGTGAGCGGCACGCCTGAGCAGGTGGCGGCATGTGAGAAGAGCTATACGGGGCGGTTCTTGAGGCCTTTGCTCGAACGCGACCGCGAGCGCATGGCGGCTTCCTCAAGCACCGCATCTTGACGTTCAATCGTCGGGCGCCGCACGCAAGGCGTGCGCCCTCCTCTTTCGCGCCAACCTGCGGCACTTGAGAAAGCCGCGGGTTGGCGTAGGCTGTAATGCTAGTTCGGCCAGCGCTCAGTGTGCTTCGCTCCTCTTTCACACCAGCTTGCGGCAGGTGGGAAAGCCGCGGGTTGGTACGGGTTTTGATGTTGACGCTTCGATGACGGGAGATGTACCTATGGCAAAGGCGGCAAAGCTGCAAAAGACCAATGCGATGCGCGAGCTCGAGCAGGCGGGCATCGCATTCGAGGCCCGTGAGTATGAGGATGACGGCGAGCACGCGCGCGGTCTGGGCGTAGTCATTGCCGCGCAGCTGGGGGAGGATCCCGGCCAGGGCTTCAAGACGCTCGTGACTGTTTCGCCTGCGGGCAACCACGTCGTGTGTTGCGTGCCCGTGGCGGAAGAGCTCGACTTCAAAGCCGCGGCGCGTGCAGTAGGAGAGAAGTCGCTGTCCATGTTGCCCACCAAAGAGCTGCTAGGTGTGACAGGTTACGTGCGCGGTGGTTGCTCGCCCGTTGGCATGCGCAAGCGTTTTCCCACGGTGATTGACGAGACGTGTCAGCTCTACGACGAGATCTACATTTCCGGTGGTCGTTGTGGCCTGCGGCTGGCGGTGGCGCCGGACGATCTCGTGACATTTTTGGGCGCCATCGTTGCTCCTATCGTGCGGGAGCACTAAGGCGACGATGGCGTGCATGGTGCCGCCTCGGCCGCGCGCTGCGGCCGAGGCGGTCGCTTGTTGAACAGCTTGACGTTCTTGGCGTTAGCTCAGCATCTTGGCCAGCATGCCGATGCCGATGCCGACCAAGCCGCCGGCAATGGCGCCGAGTATGATCTGCACGCTGTTGCGCATGCCCTTCACCCAGGGGCTCATCTCGCGCTCGCGACGCCCCTCGAGCGTGTCGCGATCGACCTGCTCGCCGCGGCTGAACGCAAGCACCTCGCGGTACGTGGCGAGGTCGTGCT
>CAUWJG010000069.1:0-28446 GCA_963559095.1 uncultured Collinsella sp.
CCTGGATGGTGCGGCGGATCTCCTCGGTGCGGCCGATGACCGGGTCGAGCTTGCCGGCACGTGCGAGGTCGCAGATGTTGCGCCCGTACTGCTCGAGGGCCTCGAACTCGGTTTTGGCGTCCGCCGAGGTCACACGGTCGTCGCCGCGCAGCTCGGTGTAGACCTCCTCGATGCGCGCACGTGTCACGCCGGCGTCGGCGAGGATGCGGCCCGCCTCGCCCTTGTCCTCGGCAAGGGCCATGAGCAGGTGCTCGGTCACCACGAAGTTGTCCTCCATCTTGGAGGCGTGCTTCTCCGCACGGTCGAGCACGCGCGTGAGGTCGCCGCTCAGCTGCTGCTGGGCGCCCTCGACCTTGGGGGCGCGCTCGATGGCGGTGCTCGTGGCGGCGGCGAGCTGTTTGGGATCGGCGCCGATGCGCTCGACGATCACCGAGATGTTGCGCTCCCCGCTCGTGAGCAACGCCGCGAGCAGGTGGATGGGCTCAACTGCACCGGCCTGCGCGTCCGAGGCGATGCCGATGGCGTTTTGCAGCGCCTCGCGCGATGTCATAGCAAGTTTGTCGATTCTCATGGAATCACCTCTCTTTGCGATGCGCGGTGCGGGCCCTGCCCGTTCAGGCTGCGGGACGACAGACCGCGACGCGCATCACGCCGGCCGCCCTACGGGGCGGCACATTGTTCTATCGAGAGGTATTGTTGCCGGAATCGCGGTCGCCTATACAAAAATCTAAGTCTACATATATAAGATTTTCTGAGTGCCCGGTTGGATGAATGTACGGAAGGGCCAAGTTGTGCCATGTAGGGTCTGGACCCACACGACACATTACAGAGCGTCCCTTAGGTACTCATCAAATCCCGGAATGTCAAACCACACGCGCCCTCTCCCGCGCGGGCCGATAATCCCCTGGTCGATAAGGCGCAAACGGTATTGAGAGGCATAACCCGGAGTCACGTTCATTCTGCGCGCAATTTCGCCCATTTCACTTACGGATTCGTCTTCCAGCATCGCCGCAAGAAACTCCAGGTCTTTGCCCGAAAGCTCGGCGAGCGTGTTGCGGTACACACCATCGCGCATATCCTGTGCGGCCATCTGCACGCCCCATTCGACATCCCGGATGGAGAACAGATCCGTCTCGAGATTGCCCTCCCACATGTGAAAGCCCACAAGCTGCATCATGTACGGGAAGCCGCCTATCGCCTCAACCGCCCGCTCGAGAGCGTCTGCAGCGATGTCCTTTCCACCGTCCAGTACCGTCTGTCGAAGGGCGTACGCCATATCCATGGCATCGATATTGCCCAGATGGTACTGCTTCCGTCATAAGAAGCTTTAGCTTCTTTTAGACAATTTTAGCAAACATGAAGATGTTTTAGATAGTTTTAGATTTCTTTAGTTTTGTTCGACTGCAAGCTGCGAGGCGAGCTGTGCCCTGGCCTGAGACGCGATGAAGTCAACGCTACGCCGTGCCGTTGGGAGACGCTCCGCCTTAGGTGCACTGCTGCTGCAATCACGTTTGCCCGCTCTATTTCCAACTGCTCATCCATACAGGTTTCAGCTATAATGTACGGTGATTTACCGTACATTTGGAGGTGAACATGGGCACTATCAACGCAGTAAAAAAAGACGCGCGCCTTGACCTGCGCATGACGTCTGCACAAAAAGATGAACTTGAGCTCGCAGCCAATCTGAGTGGCATCAACATGTCTCAATGGGCGCTCGAGAATCTTCTTTCTTGCGCACGC
Organism: uncultured Collinsella sp.; assembly: GCA_963559095.1. Taxonomy (GTDB): domain Bacteria; phylum Actinomycetota; class Coriobacteriia; order Coriobacteriales; family Coriobacteriaceae; genus Collinsella. The sequence continues at coordinate 1,741 of CAUWJG010000069.1, forward strand.
GAAACGATTTCGCGTTCAAATCACACCATCATGTCTCCAGAAGATTTTGACGCATTCAATGACGCGCTCGAACGCCCCATGAGCCCCACGCTGCGCGCATTTACCGAGCAAAAGACCATCTGGGAGTGACGAGGATGTTCAGCGCACCTCAACGGCTCACGTCGCAGGATAATCTTGACGACTTCATGTGCGGCGTCACCAAAATTGACACCTGGTTTTCCAAATATGCGATGCGGGCGAGCAAGCGTGGAACTGCAGTCGTGTACATCACCCGCGATGAGCAGGGTGACGTTGCCGGCTTTTACACCCTTTCTGCCCACTCTATGGATCGCAATGCTGTAACTGGCTGGCTTGCCCGTAATGCACCCGACCAAACCCCTGTCATCCTACTCGGCATGCTCGCCGTAAGCACGAACCATGCGCACGAAGGCCTCGAAACGCAGTTGCTTCTCGATGCGTACCACCGTGCACGAAATGCAGCGGAGACAATCGGTGCAAAGGCGCTTGTAGTCGACCCGATCGACGCGTCGGTTGAAGGTTTCTACACCCGTCACGGATTTGAGCATGTTCCCGGCAGTAACAGGCTCTATGTCCGGTTTTAAAGAGCCGGACTCCCCGTGCAATTCGCGCGCCCTGCGTTCTACCCACTGAAAAGAACTCGACAGTGAGCCGTCCACCAACAAGGATTTCGGGTGCCGGCCGTTCGCTGACAGAAGTTTCGCATGTTGGCCGTTCAAGCCACAAAGGGTTCGAGCTTGGGCCATTGGCCGCGCAAAGGGTTCGGGTTTGGGCCGTCTGGGCGCGTTTTTGCGGCCTGGGTGGTCCGGACCCGAACCCTTTGCAGCCCGAATGGTCTGAATCCGCACCGGGGATTTCCACCCGGGCCTCCTACTCCTGAGCGCCCGTCGGCCACGAAGCGGCATCCTTCTCGTCCGCCAGCTCAACTAGAGCCGCTTTTACGCCATTTTTGACAGCAGCCTTGATGACGAAATATCCAATCGCAAGGGTTATCGCAATGGGGATAATCCAGATCCAAACAGCAATGAGAGGTTCCATGGCAACACCTTCCCGGCTTTGACTCGGCCCGATCCTTGCTTTTGCCCGCTCTGCTTCTCACCTTGAACTTACACCTTATCCCGCCCTGAATGCATGCTTTCTCCCATGGTTCCCAGCTTGCGCATGATGTACTCGTAGTTTTCGCGGCGATGCGGCAGCGTGCAGGCGCTGCAGTCTTTCACGCGCGCACCGTCAGGCGTCTCGATCATAGAAACGTTGCCGCCGCAGCGCTCGCCCAGCGCATACAGCGGACAGAAGCAAAACAGGCAGTTCAGCTGTTCGGCCAGCATATCATGGCACGGGTAGAACTCGCATGCCGCATGGTTGAAAAACCGGTAATTATCCATCCGAGCCCCCGTGTGTGTCCGCGCCGTCAGCCATTACGTTACCAGCATCCCCAACCTCGCACGACGAGCATCCCGAAGATGCCCCCATCGGCCAGCGCCCAGCCCCACGTGTGCGCCCGTCAATACCCAACCCGCCTACTCGGCCAGTTCGCCACGATGCTGCCGCACGGCGGCCATCGCGCACCAAAACGCCACGAGCACCAGGGCAATCATAACAAACACGACCTCCGCTCCCGGAACGGGAAGCGCCGCCACAGCACGGCCGATCCCTTCAGGCGCCAACCGCACGCACAGCGCGTGGTCGAACAAGCCCGGCGCCACAAGCCACCCCCAGCACACGCACCACGGCACCAAGCGCAGCAGCATGCCCACATACCCTGCGCTCGTGCGCGCCAACAACCACGCAGCCACACCACTGCCCAGCCCCAGCGCCATCATCAATAGCACGCGCGCGGCGACATACGCCCCAAACGTCATATCCCACCAGCAGCAATACACGTTCAGCCCGCCAGCCATGCGCACGTCTGCCAAGGCAAACACACCTGTTTGGGCAAACGGCAGCGCCCACGCCGCAACGCTGGCCACAAGCACCGACGCCACCGAGCACACCACTGCGGCAAGCTGCGTCGCAAACAACCGCCGACCCGTACGCGAAGCCCACTGCGTCGCACGCACGCGGCACAACCGATCGCGTGCGGTTGCGGGCGCCGCCACGAATACCGGGGCAATCATGAGCCACACCGCCAACGCGCTCAGATACATCTCGACATTTTGCAGCCACATGTCCGACAAATAACCCTGCTCGCCCTCGCCCAATGCACGCAACCGCTCCTGCGCCACCGGCGTCATATCCACTGCCTCGGCAACGTGGTTCGCAAGCGTATCCGCATACCCCGTAAGCCCCTGCGCGCCTATCTCCGCATTTACGGCGCGAGCATACGCCGGCAAACCCAGCATGCTATCGAGCAACTCGCGGTCGAGCGCCAGCTCCGCCCCAGGCTCGACGCCCGCTGCGCGCGCTTCCTGCTCACGCGCCGCCACATCGACAGCAAACGCATCGAGCTCCTCCTTTGTGGCGATGCCCGCTTCGCGCGCCGCCGGCATCTCCGCAATCGCCCGCTCAGCCTCGGCCCACGCGTCCTCGGCTTCGCGCGCAATCTGTTCGATCTCGTCCACATCAAGTGAGGAGCCAAAGCGTCCATGCCAGTTGAGCGCCGCTTCGAAATCGTGCTGAGCCTGCGGTCCGTTGGGAAAATACCGCACCGCAAACGACGCGGACAGGCTGTACAGCAGAGCGCCGAACAGCACGAGCGCCGCAGCCGCACCAGGGCGCCATATCTTCTTGAGCTCCTGGACAAGCAACCTCATGATGCCACGCTCCTTCCGCAAGATGCTCGGTAGACACCCCAAGCGCTCACAACCCACAAGCCTGCGCCCACACACGCGCCCCATGTTTCGTGCCAAGGCACCAACGCGAACATACCCATATCGGTAAACCACTGATAGCACGTGAGCAGCAGGCATGGCGGCGTGAGCGAGACGAGGGAGAACGCGCCCCACAGCCCCCGCAGCGCCAGCTCTTGACTGAGCACCGGTGCCGCCACCGCCATGACGCCCAGAACGCCTGCGGCCACCAAGGCGTGTCGCCCGCACAGCAAAACCAGACCAAAGGCCGCCAGGCACGCCGCGACCACGAGGACCGCTCCCACCGCGAGCGTTGCCGCCACGTTGCCCGCCACCGTGAAAGCGGACCACATCACCACCGGCCGCGCCGACATCCCCTCGACAATCACGTTGAACTGGCTTGCAACGTGACTCGCCGCCAAGCCATCAAGACCCAGCGCCACCACGCAGGCACCGAGCGTCGCGAGCGTGAGCACGACGTAGGAAGCCAACGCCGCCAGCACGGCCGCCGCAGCCTTTGTCCACACGCTTCGCCGACCCGCCGCGCTCGCCAAGACCATGGCCTCGGCATGGGTGCGGCCATCCAGCTCGAACAGATACAGCACGGCTGCCATACCCGCCAGCGATGCCTCGGCTATCACCAACGGCAGCATCGTGCCGTTAAGCAGTCCGCGTACCTCTCGCGTCGCCGGCCCGGCATACAGGTCCATGTCCTCGCCAGCAACCGCCGCCTCGCGAACGCGATGGCTCCACGCGCGATACTTGCTCGCCATCAGCGCGGCCACGGCGGGCTGATCGATACACGCCGCCTGCTGCGCCCCATAGGCATCCGCATCGAAGGAGTCGAGCGTGGGGTGCGCATCGGCCACCGCGTCGACCAGCAGCTGCCGCGCCTCGGAGGCGGGCCGGCGCCGCAATTCCTCCTCCATCGAGGCGCCCATGCGCGGACCGACCGTACGCGTCACCGCTGCAGCTTCAGCTGTATACGGCGCCAGCCACGACCGACCCCACAGCAACGCGCCGTTGAGCAGCAGACACAGCGCGAGCAGCCCCGCCAACAGCGCAGGCCGCCCCAGCTTGCGCAGCTCCTCGCGCACGAGGACGACCGCCCAACGCGCCGCCGGAACCATGGCGCACTCACCGTCCCTCGGCATAGCGCACTAAAAAGGCATCCTCAAGCGTCGGCTCCACCGGCACCGCACCCGCAGGCAATCCGTCACGCGCCCCATCGCTAGCCCCCAAGGCCGCGACGCGCCGCATCGTCACGCCACCCCGCTCGTATTCACCCAGCACCCGGTATGTCGGCCCGATCTCCGCAGCAAGCGGAACCTCGAATACGCGACCTCCCAGCTCGCTGCAGAGCGCCGCCGCACTCGGATACGACTGCACGCGATGATCTTGGATGAGCATGATTTGCCCGGCGATCGTCTCCACATCCGACACGATATGTGTGGAGAGCAGCACCACGCGGTCGCGCGCCAGTTCATGGATGATGTTGCGGAACCGCACGCGCTCTCCCGGGTCCAGGCCGGCGGTCGGCTCGTCGAGAATCAACAGCTCCGGATCGTTGAGCAGCGCCGTTGCGATGCCGACGCGTTGCACCATGCCGCCGGAAAAATCCCGCATGCGATGGTCGGCCACATCGGAGAGCCCCACCATCTCGAGCAGCTCGTCGGTGCGAGCCGCCACGCGCCGCGCGTCCATGCGCTGGAGCGCGCCCACGTAACGCAGATGCGCGCGCGGGCTGTACGTAGGGTAATAGCCGAACTGCTGCGGCAGATACCCCAGGCGCGCACGGTATGCCTCGCCCAGCGCGTGAATGTCCGTACCCTTCCAGCAAATCTGGCCCTCACTGGGAAACAGAAGCGTGGCGAGCATCTTGATGAGCGTGGACTTGCCCGCGCCGTTGGGCGCGATGAGACCCGTCACCCCCGTGCCCATCCGCACGCATGCGTCCTCGATGATGCTTGAGGTGCCAAACCGCTTGGAAACATGATCCATGGTGAGCATCGAAGCGCTCCTTTCAGCTTTCGACCGACCCTGCTGCTGCGATCAGCTCTGCCACCGTCCCTCGCAGGCGAATATCGCAGGCGCCGCAGCGAGGCACCCAACCTGACGCACAAACACCACGGCCGCCCCAAGGGCAACGAGCGTGAACACGGCTGCCGGCACGCCGAGCGCCACCGTCCCCGCGCCCGGAATCGATGCGAACACGATGGAGAGGGCCGTCCATACGGTCGGTGGCAGCGCAATGGCCGCGTAATCGAGGGTGTGGGCGGAGCTCGGGCCCGCGAAGCGCAACAGCGCCCGCACGGACATCCACGTAACCGCACGCGAACGCAGGTGCAGCAACGACAGCGACATCGCTGCATACACCATCGCGCTGGCGCAGGCCACGCTCATCAACCACCCCAGCGATGCCACGCGCACCGAAACGAGCCACAGCGCGCACGCTGTCGGCACGCACGCCGCAACCGAAGCCGCGCCAAACACCAGCATGCGGACGGCTCCCAACTCAGCGGGGGTCACACGGCAGGCAAGACGCCACGCCAGCGTTCCGCTCTCGATGTCACGCCATGCGCACAGCCCTTGCAGCGATGCGTAGAACAGCGGCGAAACCACGAACACCGCGACCGCGACGCGCTCGGGCTGTTGCGCGGCCCATACCGCCGGAACAAGCCCCACAACCGCCACGAGCGCCGCCAAAAACACGCCCTCCTCCACGCCGAACAACAACATGCGCGGCGTGCACGCGCGGACGGCCGCGAACAACGCATCAAGCGGTCGAGGGCGCGACGGGCAGGCGGCTTCCACAATGGCGGCGATGGCGGCATCCCGCTCTGCATCGGTTGGAGCACAAGAATCGTTGGCAGCCATCTCGTCATACCCTCCGTTGTTCCTCATCGCAATCCCTCCTCGCATGGAGCTTGCTCGCACCGGGAGCGGTCGCTCGCGGGCCGGGCGCGTTCGCTATGCTTGCGCTCGGCGTGCTCGCGCGTGATACGCTCCCCCTCGAGCTGTCCGCGCAGGGCGCGCATCGTGCGGTAATACCGCGCCTTGACCGCCGGCTCCGGCTCCTGAACGACCCGGGCGATTTCCGGAAACGTCCGATCCGCATACACCCGCAAACGCACAACCCGCTGTGCCTGCGGCGCACATGTACGCAACAACAACTCCGCGCGCTCGCTGAGCTCCGCACGCTCGGCGTCCTCGCACAGCGCGGCGAACTCATCGCGCACATCCGCCACATCCAGCGCGAGCTCATCCAGGGATACTTCGCCCGGACGCGCCGAGCGGCACCAATCAACAACCTTGTTGGCCGCGATGCGATAGAGCCACGTCCGAAACGAAGCCCGCTCCTCATCAAACCCGGGCAGGCCACGCAGCGCCGCCACGAAGATCTCCTGCGTTACGTCGAACGCATCCTGCCGATCGGGCAGCTGACGCGCGGCGAATCGAAAGATCTCATCGTAGTACGGACGCACCAGGGCATCGGCCTTTGCCCGACTCCCGCTGCGCACCACCGCCCGGGCCAACCGCGCATCTCGCCGCGCACGGGCTGCCTGACCAGAAGAATGAAGAGGACGGCTCTCGCGAGCCGCGCGGCCCTCATGGATCTCCCGCGCGCCATGGTCCTCACGGTCCGCCTGATCCCCACGGTTCGCTCGGCCCCCACGGTTCGTCCGATTCTCACGGTCCACCCGCGTGCCATGCTCAGCACCCGCAAACCGTCCAAACCGCCACGCCATCGCATCACCTCCCCTTCTGTGACTATATACGCTGCATGAACGCAATCGTTGCAAAACGCTTGGTGCGTTTTTGAATCGGGAGTACCACAGGAAGGTGCCGATAGCAGCACCGTGCTGGCAGTCGCCACGCACGCCGAACGCCCAGGACGCCGAGTGAGCGCCGCCATGTTGACCGAGTAGGTTGGATTCACATTCCAGCCAAACATGAACCACGACCACCCACGCAATACGAAGCTGACTCCGCCAACGTCACAGGCGGGCGTGAAATTCGATTTGATAGGCGAACACAAGTCGGCAGCCGACCGAGCGTCCAGGTTAGGCGCGGCGAGACCCCTGCTCAAAGGCGCGCAGCCGCGTCGCCTGCGGAACGGGAGCGCCCGCAACACGATGACACGGCACCATAACCGCCACGGGGCACGTCGCGAGCGCATGGCTCACCGCGCGCGCCAGGGCGCCATCAACCGCGCACCCGCACGCATGGCCATCTGCACGCTCGAATGCATCGCTGGGCGCGGCCTCGCATCCAGCCGCAACGTCAGCAACGCCCGCAGCGACCCCCGGGTCAGTGCCGACAACGCCTGCGGCAGCCCCCGAGCCAGCGGCGACACCAAGCGGCACGCCGTCATCCAACGCGCCAGGACGCACCGCCACGCGGCGGGCGAACGCAGAGAGCTCGACCGTCCCACCCGCAGGAATCGTCAGCACCTCCGCCCATACAGCGTGCGAAAGCGCCGTCTCCTCCATATGCAGCGGCGGTAGCCAGCAAGGCGCCTGCCCAGCACAATACGCATTGAGCCACGCCCACGCGCGGGACAGCACGGAGGCCGCAGCGGCGTCTGCCGGGTCGACCGCAGCCATGCCCGCGCCGCCCGACAACGCATCGGATCCGGGCATCACACAGTCGGCTCCATCAGCCGCAAGCGCAACCGCATCCGCAGCTAGCGATTCGCATGCGCAATCCGACAGCTCCGCGCCCACCGTCGAACCTGCCACGCCCGCCAAGCGCCCAGCAGCGGAATTCGAACCAGGAATAGCAGCCCCCGCATTGGATCCATCCCCGCCCGACGCCGACGCGGCACCCATCTCGGCGCTGTCCGACGTAGCGCCATCCGCCGCAGCGCCTACGCCGTCCGCGTCCGCAAAACGCAGCGACACGAGCCCGCGTGCATCGGCCTTGAGCACCAGATCCCCCAGCGGCGAATGGTAGATGGTGGAAATCATGCGTCCCTCTCTCCTGCCGCCCCGCGGCCTCGCATCGCGCCGCGCCTATGCGTCCAGCGCGAACTCGTACAGGCCCCATGCGGCGGCAATCATGATCACATCATAGGCCGCCGCGATGCCGCACGAGGTCCAGAACGTGCCGTACGTTCCCTCAACGCCCATGAGCGCCACGCTCGTGGCCGACACGCAGGCATACAGCAGCGGAAACGCCACCGGAATAAACAGGATGGCCAGCAGAACGTCCTTGCCGCGCGTGTCGATGGTCATCGTGGACAACAGCGTGCCCACGCCCGCCACACCCACGGTACCCAGCGCCAGCGGCAGCAGCATCCAGGCGGTCGTTGCCGCAAAGGTCGCGCCGGACAGGAAAAACAGGAAAAACAGCGGCACGACAACCACCTCGACCGCCGTAATGAACAACAGGTTCGAGGTCGCCTTTGCCAAAAACACCACGGCGCGGTCCACCGGGGCAAGCAAGATGCCCTCCAAACAGCCCGTCTCCGTCTCGTGGCCAAAGCTGCGGTTGAGGCCCAGCAGGCTCGTGAACACGATGAGCGCCCACAGCAGGCCGCCGGCAAACGACAGGACCTGGATCTTGTCGCCCACCTGGGCAAGCGCGGCACCGTAGATGGTGAGGACCAACAGCGCGTACACCACCATGGAGATGAGCATCTCGCGCGTGCGCAGCTCCTGGCGCACGTCCTTGGCCAGCAGCGCCCGATACTGGCGCCACCCGCGCGGGCCGTGTCCGCCCGTCGCGCCTCCGCAGGCCGCACCGCACGCGGCAGCCTGATCGCCAATCCGATCGCCCGTTTGCATCCGCCCGCGCATCACGCCACCCCCATGCCAACAGTCGCAAGGTACAGGTCGCGAAACGCCGCGCGGTCGATCTGCGTCTTGTCCGCGCAAACCACCACGCGCCCACGCGCCAGCACGAGCGCATGAGTGCACAGGTCAAACCCCTTGTCCAGGTCGTGGCTGACCATCACGAACGTACGGCCCTTTCGCACCCGGCCGATCAGCTGGTCGAACAGCTCGGCCGCATGCGGGTCGAGGCCGGAATACGGCTCGTCAAGCAGCACAATCGCCGGATCGTTCACCAGGGCGCGGGCAATGGAGAGCCGCTGCTGCATACCGCGCGAGAACGTGCGCGCGCAGTCGTTGCGACGATGGTCGAGCTCCACGAGGCGCAGCAACTCCTCGATGCGCTCGCGTGCCGCCGCGCCCTCGATGCCGTAAAGCGAGGCGAAAAACGCCAGGTTTTCGTAGGCGGTAAGATCGCCGTACAGCATGGAGCGATGCGAGATCAGCCCGATGCGCCCCCGAAGCCGCTCCGGCTCCTCAAGCGCGTCGACGCCGAGCATCGACAGGCTTCCGCGCGTGGGCCGCGCCAGCAGCGCCAACTCGCGCAGCAGCGTGGTCTTGCCCGCGCCATTGGGACCGAAAATCGAGAGGAACGCGCCTTGCGGCAGCGCAAGGTCAACCCCGTCCAGGCCGCGGCGGTTGCCGAATTGCTTCACCAGGCCGCGCGCCTCGATGGCGAGCGGGAACCCGCCGGGCTTGGCGGTTGGGCCCGCCGCGCCTGCGGCACCGGACATCGGCCCCGCTGCGACCGCCGCGCCTGCGGCGCCGGCCCCCGCGCTCACCGCAGACGCAGCCTCGCGCGCCGACGCCGCCGGCCCCGTCGCAGCCGCAGCCGCGACCTCGGCTGCCGCAGCCACCGCGCCCACACGGGCACCCACCTCCGTGCCCGCCGCTTCCTCGCGCGCGCCACGCGCCTCCGCCTGCCCCAGCATTACTTCCGACCAGCCTTCGCACGCTTGGCGGCCCGCGCCTCACGGCGAACGGCGGCCTCCGCCTCCTGCTCGGCGGCACGCACATCGGCTGCCAGCAGCGGCGTGGCGCGGCGCGGCGCAAACGCCAGCACGATGCCCACGACCGACACCGCCCCGCCGATCCAGTTGAGCATGATGAGCGGATTCACCTTCACGTTCACCGAAAGCGTCCCGTCGGCGTTCAGGCCCTGGAACGCCACGAACAGGTCCTCAAGCGGGAACGACATCACCGCAGCGTTCAGCGTGGATTGGTTCGTCACCGCCGAAAGCTCCATCGACGGCGACAAGTGCCCCAGCTGCTCGCCCGTGCTCGCACGCGCAACGTCCAGCTCGACCTGCATGACCTCGTTATCGGTTCCGTCCGCGTACTCGGAGCTTCCCGTGAACGTGAGGACGTAGTCGCCCACCTGCGCCGACCGCCCCTCCTCACGCGTGAGGTTCACCGTGGCCTCGCGCACGTACATGGACGAGCCCACCAGGCCAACCAGCACGAGCGCCACGCCGAGGTGGCACAGATACCCGCCGGCCTGGGCGGGCGAATGGGAGAACAGGCGCGCAAGGGCCACCGGCGCGGCCTCGCCCTTGTTCTTCATACGGGCGCGAACGCCGCGGCCCAGCAGGTACAGCGAGCTCGTCAGCAACAGCGAGGCAGCCAAAAACGCCACCACGGTGAGGCCGAAGTAGTACACGGCCGGCCCCTGCTCGGTCAATGCGGTGGCAGCGGTGCCACCGGCCGCCACGATCTCGTGGTACTCGGGCACGAACTTCACCACGAACAGCGCCATGAGGGCCGCAAACACCACCGCGCCCATCGCGGCCGGCACGCGCATGTTGCGCGCGAACGTGGCGGGCTCGGTACGCCGCCAGCCCAGCATCGGGCACACGGCCATGAGCAGGCACAGCAGCGTGCCCACCGGGCGCGCCACGGCGTTGTAGGCGCCGGCCGCCACCACCTGGCCGCCCAGCGGCATCCACGTAGGCAGCGCACTCGACACGGTGAGGTAGGCCACGAGCACCGCACCCACGATCATCACGAGGTTCGTGATGTAGTACGAGCCGTTCTTGGACACGAGCGACTCGATCTGGTCGTCGTCCTCAAAGCTCGCGTGACGGTACAGCATGCCCAGCAGCGCCGCCAGGCCGCTCGCCACCATGATCCCGAGGAAGAAATACGTGGACACCGGGTCCTCGGCAAACGCGTGTACGCTCTGCACCAGGCCCGAACGGGTGATGAACGTGCCGAGCACCACGAACACGAAGGTGATGGCGGCCGAGAAGATGCTCCAGCGCTTGAAGCACCCGTGCTTGCGATACATCGTGAAGCTGTGAATCATGGCCACGCCGGTCAGCCAGCTCATGAGACTCGCATTCTCAACGGCGTCCCACGCCCAAAAACCGCCCCAGCCCAACACCACGTAGGCCCACACGGCGCCGAGGGCCATGCCGATGGTCAGGAAAATGAAGCTGAACACGGCCAGGCGGTCGGACAGCTCGACCCAGCGGGCCGACAGGTCGCCGGTGATGAGGGCGGCCATGGCGTAGGCGAACGGCAACGTCATGCCCGCGTAGCCGATGAAGGTCGCCGGCGGGTGCAAGATCATGGCCCAGTGCATGAGCAGCGGGTTCATGCCGCCCACGCGATTCACGAGCGTGCCGTCGGCGTTGAGGAACTCCGGCGCCGTGGCCATGAAGGGGTTGTTGGAATCGGAGAACACCAGCGTGGCGCAGAACAGCGCGACCACGATCTCGGTCACGCCGAGCGCGGTGCTCGAGAGGTCGTCGGTGGTGCGCATGCGCCGCCACGCCACCACGGCGGCGAACACGGCAATGAGCCACGTCCACAGCAGCAACGAGCCCTGGCGACCGGCCCACAGCGCCGACACCTTGTAGAGCGGCTGCAGCGGGCTGTCGGTGGCCGGGAAGTTCGACACCACATAGGCCAGGCTGTAGTTCTCGGTGAACAGGCACATGAGGATGAGGCCCGCGCAGGCCGTGAGCAGCAACGCGTTGCCGAACACGAGCAGGTAGCCCGCGTTCACCAGCCCCTCGCGCTTGAGGCGCACACCGGCGATCAAGCAGCAGGCGGCAACGAGTGCCACCACGAGCGCGGCGATCTGCATAACGTTTCCGAGCATTGGAATCATAGGTCGATGGTCTCTCTCGCGTGTACGGTCAAGTGAAAAGAGGGGGCGCCAGATAGGCGCGCCGGATGCGGGCTACTGCTGGATGGCGGTGTCGATGGCGGGCTGCTCGGTCGCCTCGAACGTGCCGGCGTCGGTCAGGCGCCCGGTCACGACCACCGCCGCGCCCTCGACGAACTCCTCGGGAAGCGCACCGGTGTAGACCACCGGCATGCGCACGCCCTGGGACTCGATCTCAAAGCGGACGTCCGCGGTGGCATCCTGGACCTCGCCGGTCACGTAGCCGCACACCTTCGTGTCCTCGCCCACCATCGTGGCGCTCTGCTCGATCAGGCCCTTGACGGTCAGCGAACCATCGGCGCTCTCGTATTTCGAGGGGCACTTCGTCACCATCTCGGTTGCCTCCAAGCGGCCGTCCACCATGGTGCCGGTGCAGATCGCCACCACGCCCGTGCCGAACGTGGCCGGCAACGCGCCCTCGTAGCGCACGGGCAGGCGCGTGCCGTCCGCCACGGGCGTGCCGTCGGACGCGGGCTCGGGCTCGATCTCAAAGAGCGCCGCCGAGCCGTCGGTTGCCAGGGAATCGGCCGCCACAGCGCCGCTCACCTGCACCTTTTTACCCTCGTATGAACCGTCTGCCACCTCATCGATGGACAGCGACGACGCCGACCCACCCGAGCCGGCCACGGCAACGATCACCAGCATGGCAATGACCACGATGCCGCCCACCACAATGAGGCGACGCTTAGCCTTCTTGTTCATGTGCGATGCTCCTTATGCGATGCCTTCGAGACATCTCTCATACATTGCTTTCTCGGCGCAGCTTTGCGGCTGCATCCGCATTCGGTAAGTATACAATGGCGAAATACTACATGGCGTGTAACAAGGACAATACCTTCACGCTCGGTGAGAACATGCCGGCCCCACACGCCCGCCCGGATGCGCCGCGCCGCCGGGCCCCGCACCCAACCGACCCTGCACGTACGGGAGATACACATGCTTTTGGCCATCGACATGGGGAACACGCAGACCGTCCTGGGACTCTTTGACGGCGAGCGGCTCGTGCATTCCTGGCGCATGCCCACCGACCGCACCTTCACTAAAGACGAGCTGCACATCCGGCTGCTGGGGTACTTCGCTAAAGACGGGCTCGACCTGGCCTGCGTGGACGCGCTGGCGTTTGCCGGCGTGGTGCCCCAGCTCGTGCGCGAGTGGGAGGCGGTCGCCGAGGCACTGGGCGCGCGCATGACGGTCGTGGGGCCCGCCACGGCCGACGTCACGCGCGTGCGAGCCGCCAACCCCGGCGAGGTCGGCGCCGACCGCATCGCCAACGCCACGGCGGCGGCCGCGCGCTACGGCTCCCCGAGCATCGTGGTCGATTTCGGCACGGCGACCAACATCGACGTCGTGGACGAGGACGGCTATTACATCGGCGGGGCCATCGCCCCGGGCATCCGCATCTCGCTCGACGCCCTCACCATGCGCGCCGCCAAGCTGGCAAGCATCTCGCTCGAGGCGCCCGCGCATGCCATCGGCCGCAACACCGTCGAGGCCGTGCAGAGCGGCGCGGTGGTGGGCGCCGCCGCCATGGCCGAGGGCCTGGTGGCGCGCATCAAAGCAGAGCTGGGAGCGCCGGATGCCTGCGTGATCGCCACCGGCGGGCTGGCGCGCGTGGTCGCCTGCGCCACGGACGCCTTCGACCACGTGGATCCCCAGCTCACGATCCGCGGCATCTGCGAGATTCACCGCCGCATGCAGGAGCGGTGAGGAAACGCCATCGGCCCGTTGAAGCGCCCTTGGCTCGCGGGCACCGCTAGCCTCCAGCAGCACCCGCGATTCGTGAGGTTGCCACCAGTCCATGGGCGCTTTGCGAACGTTGGCGCGCCTATGCGCGGTCCATGCACCCCTGCGCTATCATCGAATCGCGCTTGCCTGAGCTGCAGCGCAACTACCATATTCGCAGTGATTTGCATGGGAGCAGCATATGGACGTTACCGCCATCATCATGGCCGCCGGCGAGGGCACGCGCATGAAGTCGAATCATGCCAAGGTGTCCCATAAGATCCTCGGCAAGCCCATGGCCTGCTGGGTCATCGACGCGGCCCTGGCCGCCGGGTGCACGCGCGTGGTCGTGGTGGTGGGCAGCCACTCCGACGAGGTGCGTGCGCTGATTGCCAGCACGTACGAGGGCACGCCTGCGGCCGAGGTCATCGAGTGCGTCGAGCAGGTCGAGCGCTTGGGCACCGCGCATGCCGTCCGCACCGCGCTGGACGCGACCGGCATCGTCGCCGGCCCCGTAGTGGTCTTGAACGGTGACCTCCCGCTCATCCAGGCCGAGACCATCGCCGCCTTCGCCAACACCGTCACGGGCGGCTCGAACGCCGGCGCCGTGCTCACCTTCACTCCGCCCGAGCCCTTCGGCTACGGCCGCATCGAGCTGGCCGGGGACGGGACCGTCAACCGCATCATCGAGCAGAAAGACTGCACGCCCGAGCAGGCCGCCGAGCTCCTCGAGTGCAACGCCGGGTGCTACGCCTTCGACGGCGCACTGCTCGCCGCCCATATCGGCGAGGTCGGCAACGACAATGCGCAGGGCGAGTACTATCTGCCCGACATGGTCGAGATCCTGAAGGCCCACGGCCACGCCGTGACCATCTCCCACTGCGAGGATTACCGCGACGGCCTGGGCGTGAACAGCCGCGTGCAGCTCGCCGAGCTCACGGCCATCGCCCGCGACCGCATCAACGAGCGCTTCATGACCGAGGGCGTCACGTTCATCGACCCCGCGCAGGCCTGGATCTCCCCCGACGCGCAGATCGGCCGCGACACCGTTGTGTGGCCGCAGACCCACCTCATCGGCGCCTGCCGCATCGGCGAGGGCTGCCAGCTCGGCCCGAACAGTCGCCTCACGAACGTGATGACGGGCGAGGGTTGCTCGCTCGACGAGACGGTCGCCATCGACGTGGTGGTCGAGAACGGCGTGACCTGCGGCCCACGTGCCTACCTGCGCCCGGGCACGCATCTGCTCGACGGCGCCCACGTGGGTACGCACGTCGAGATCAAGAAGTCCACGATCGGCGAAGGCTCCAAGGTGCCGCACCTCTCCTACATCGGCGACACCACGATGGGCGCCGGCGTCAACGTGGGCGCGGGTTCCATCACCTGCAACTACGACGGTAAGAACAAGCACGCCACCGTCATCGGCAACAACGTTTTCATCGGCTCCGACACCATGATGGTCGCGCCCGTGAGTATCGGCGATGGCGCCATCACCGGTGCGAGCAGCTGCATCACGCGCGACGTCCCCGCCGGTGCGCTGGGCCTCGAGCGCAGCGACCAGCGCGTAATCGAGGGCTACGCCGAGGCGCGCCGCGCCCGCCTGTAACCTGCAGCTAGGGAATGGGGCAGCCTCGCATCCGCGAGGCTGCCCCATTTTTTGTGTTCGTACCACTTCAAACACGATGGCCACGACCCATATCGACCGCTCGCGCACACACTCGAATGCCGCGCGGGATAATTTCCCCAGAAGGGCAGGCATTTTGCAAAACTTCGCGAAATGTAGACTTTATTCCGCCCTCCCCGAGTAGACGGGCATTTCGCCCCTTGAAAGCCGCAGGTAGATCGCGTGCGGTATGTTCGTATACTTCGGCCCCGCGCAAAATAATCTACATTCTGCGAAGTTTTGATTTCCTGTCCCCTGGCACCGTTCCGCATTGCAGCCCCGACATCACAGCAAAACGCCAAAAACGCGGCGTGCAAGGAGGGGCCGTCATCGGGTTAAACAGAACCCGATTTGGAATGAGGCTGATGCACGTATACGCTGACATGCGTCAAATATGCAAAGCAACCCGCCCCCATCTGCGTGGACGCGGCAGAAAGGCCGTTTATTTGTAGTTTCGCCACGGTCGTCCCCGCGCAGCCATTACGCGCACATTATCGCTAATATATATGGCAGGCACTGTGTCGAGGCGTATGAAGGAGAAGGCATGCCAACGACCGACCCAAAAAAGACCATGGATATGAGCAAGATTCTGCGCGTCTATTCGGGTTCTTCCAACCGTCCGCTTGCGGAGAAAATCGCCAACCTGCTGGGTGTTGAGCTTTCCGGCCTCACACTCAAGCAGTTCGCCAACGGCGAGATCTACGCCCGCTATGACGAGACCGTTCGCGGCGCCGACGTGTTCTTCATCCAGTCCGTCGCCGGCCCCAACGTCAACGACATGCTCATGGAGCTGCTCATTGCCACCGACGCCGCCAAGCGCGCCTCGGCCCGCTCCATCACCGCCGTCATCACCCACTACGGCTACGCCCGTCAAGACCGCAAGGCCGGCCCGCGCGAGCCCATCACCGCTCGCCTCGTGGCCAACCTGCTCGAGCGCGCCGGCGTTGACCGCATCATCACGCTCGACCTGCACCAGGGCCAGATCCAGGGCTTCTTTGACATCCCGGTGAACCACCTGTCCGCCCTGCCGCTGTTCGCTGACTACTACAACGACATGAACTTCGATACCGACAACCTCGTGGTTGTCTCCCCCGACGTGGGCCGCGCCAAGGCCGCCAAAAAGCTCTCTGACATGCTCGGCTGCAGCATCGCCATTGCCCACAAGGGCCGCCCGCGCCACAACGCCGCCGAGGTCATGGGCATCATCGGCGATATCAAGGGCAAGACCTGCATCATCAACGACGACATGATCGATACCGCCGGCACGCTGTGCGCCAACGTCAAGGAGCTCAAGGCCATGGGCGCGGGCGACATCTACGTGTGCGCCACCCACGGCATTTTCTCCGGCCCGGCCATCGAGCGCCTGAACAACGCTCCCATCGTGGAGTGCGTGGTCACCGACGCCATCCCTGTTGGGGAAACCGGCAAGATCAAGACCATCACCGTTGCTGGCGAGTTTGCCGAGACGATTGCCGCCGTGTACCACGAGCAGTCCGTCTCCTGCCTGGTGGGCGGCGACTTCGCGCTGTAGGAGCGCGCCGAAGTTCCACCACCCATCGCTTTGCCTCGCCAAGGCGCCCGCATCATGTGCGGGCGCCTTTTCTACGACGCTTGACTGAAACGCAGCAACCTCGCCCCACATCAGGCTTCGCATCATAACCGTCTTGCTGCACGGGCATCCGTGAGGTGTCCGAAGCCCACCCCGGACGCCCTGCGCCACAGCATCCCAGCTACACCGATGCAATCACATCGGCAATCACCAATGCCGCGTCCTCTGTTTGCGGACGCACGCCAGGCCATTCAAAAAACCCATGGTCACAGCCTGCATAACGGATCGCACGCACAGTAACACCAGCATCCCGCAAACGCTTGGCAAACGCCTCGTCCTGCACGCGCAGGTAATCGTATTCCGCCGAGATAATCGTTGTCGGAGGAAAAGCCGCAAGCACTTCACTGGGTGCCCTGGCAGCCGAGATAAGAGGGTCGAGCATATCGCGCTCGTCTCGCGCATACATCGCAGACAAAATGCCAAACGAGCCCCTTAACCGATCAACACGGCCCTTCGCAACCGTAGCCTGTTCCGGCACAACTGGATATAGATCGTAACTCCACGATGGATCCTCAGGACCGGCATCCACAAGCGGATACAGCTCTACCGTCGCAGCAAACGTGCCCTGTGGCATACGCTGAATACAGGCGTTTGCCAAGCTGCCACCAGCGCTATCGCCCCCAATGACAACACGCTCAACGTCAATCTCCAGATCATCCGCATGCTCAAGCAGAAAGCGCGCGCATGCCAAACAATCGTCCACGGGAGCGGGGAACGGAGCCTCCGGCGCCAACCGGTAATCAGGGAACACAACCAATGCACCCGACTGCTCGGCGATATACTCCAAAGCCCTGCGATACTGCAGCACGTTGCCCGCCGTAAAACCACCGCCATGTATAAAGAGCAGCACCGGAGAGGTCGGGTTTCCGTCAGTGCGACCCCACATATACAGGTTTATTTTGTGATTGCCCACATCAATCAATCGTTCTTTAAATGGAACCTCGCCCTCCGCCAACCGCTCGTCGGCCTTAAGCGGTCGATACCGCACCCCCAGCAGGCTATCCCAAGACGGGGGTGTCGCGCCAGATGAAACCGCTGAACGCTGCGCATTGGCAAGGACGCGAGGATCGAGCACATGCTCGCGTGGGTCATCGGGTACGGGCTTGACTAGCACCGGCAGACCATCGACGTCAATTTCGCGATCCGCAGCCTGCAAGACATCTACAAGATCGCGGGCGTATATCCGAGCCATCGCTACAACCCCAAACGGTCAAGCTCCGCATCGAGGCGGGCGATCTCCTCGTCGGCAAGCATCCAATCAAAGGCAGCGCAATTCTCGTCAGCATGAGCGATGCTACGAACGCCAACGAGCGAAGTGCCGACGTACGGTTTTTGGCAGCTCCAGTTGAGCGCCACCTGCGCCACTGGAACACCGTGCGCCTCGGCAATATCGTCCATCACGCGCAACAGCTCCTGAACCTTAGAGAACTTCGGTTCCCGGAAATAGTCGTAGAACGTAAGTCGCGTGTCACCCTCGGGGAAATCGGGAGTTGAACGAAACTTACCGGAAAGAATGCCAGCGCCCATCGAGCCATAGGTCATGGAGTCGATACCCCTTTGCGCGCCCCACTGCATCAAATCAGCAAACTGACGGTCCACCATGGAAAACGGTGGCTGTTGCACATCGATGTTGCCGTACTGCTGGCACTCCTCAATCATCTCGATCGTGAAGTTCGACACGCCGATGAAGCGGATTTTGCCTTGTTTGCGCAACAGCTCAAGCGCGCTCATGGTCTCGGCAAACGGAGTGTGTAAATCCGGCCAATGCACAAAATAGAAGTCGATATGATCGGTTTTAAGGTTGTAGAGCGAACTTTCGACCTCGCGCATGATGTTCTTGAACGAAGAATCTCGATCGTAACCATTCGCGCTCGTAACCAGCCCAACCTTGGATGAAAGCAGCACCTTGTCGCGATAACCGCCTGTAAGCGCTTCTCCAACCACCTTCTCCGAGTATCCATTGCCGTAACACGGCGCGGTGTCCACAAGGTTCACGCCGTTATCGATCATACGGCGAATCGCCTTGATAGACGCCTCGCGATCAACTGGGCCGTAATTGTCCCCACCGATCGCCCAGGTACCCACCGCGAGCTCTGAGACATCGACGCCCGCGTTGTGAAAGTGCTTATACCGCATCATGACTCCTTTATGCAATGTGTCTTTGTTTCAAAAAGGCGGCCGGCCCCGCCGAGAGCATCCGACCGCCGATACAGCACGAGACCCAACACGTGCCTCGTTTGCCCGCGCGCCTCCCCGCACAGCGGCTCTACACCACACCGACCAAACCGAGCACGAGGGCAAACACCATGACGCCCAGCAAAATCCAGTTGACGTTCACGTTCTTCTTGAGCAGCCACAGGCACAGCAGGGTCAACCCGAGCGGAACAATCCCTTTGAAGATGGAATCCAGGTATGTTTGGACCATGATGGGATCGGCATCCTGAACGGGAATTGACAGAATGGTGTTGAAGTTAACGTTGGCCGCAGTCATCGCACCGATCATCACCAGGCCAACCGTGGACGTTGCCTTGGTGATCAGCTTCATCAGGCCGCCTTCATACAGCTGCGAGATGAAGCTCGTACCCATCTGGAACCCCAGGTACGTCATAAAATAGCGGCACAAAACCGAGGGAATGTTATAGATGAGCAGGAACATGAGTGCGCCGAGCGGCGAGCCGGACATGGCGAGGTTAATGCCGATGCCTGCGGCAATCACACGCAAAACGCCCCAGAAAATCGCGTCACCGATACCGGACATAGGACCCATGAGCGAGACCTTGATACCGTCAATGGACTCGGTGTCGAAGTCATCGTGCTGGGCATTTTCGCGCTCCATTGAGGCAACCAAGCCCATGGCGAACGTGCCGACATTTTGCGTGATGTTGTACCACGTCGTGTGACGGCTCATGGCCTCAGCACGTTTCTTGGCGTCATCGGCGTAATACCGGTTGAGCGCGGGTTGCACGGAATAGAGCCAGCCATCAGCGCCCGCCTTGACGGAACCGCCGGCGCAGGATGCAAACACGGAGAACGAGCGAAGGAAGATCTTGTTGAGCATCTTGCGGTCATCGGTGCTCATGTTTTTCGTCAACTTACTCATGCGAAGAAATCCTCCTCATCAGACATGGCGGAATCGGTAACAGCAACGGCAACGCCCTTGTGCTCGAGATCGAACAGCTCCTTATCGCGCAACGCCTGAATAACCGCGAACACAACACCAATAACTGCAATGGCAATCATGGGCATGCCGAGGTAGATGTACAGGACGAACCCCAGGAAGAAATAGACAGCCAGCTCCTTGCTCCAAAGCATCTTGAGCAGCAGGGCCATACCAACAGCAGGCAGAAGAGCACCGACCGCATTCAAGCCCGCCATAACGTTCGCGGGGATCTGGTCGACAATTGCAGCCACGGGCTCTGCACCGAGATACACGCCCAAAAAGGCGATGATGCCGAAGATGGCATATTTGAGGAACCACAGAACGTAGTGTTGAACCGCCAGTGCGCGCTCATTGCCTTCCGCCGCGAGCTTGTCGAAGCGCCCCGCAAACATAGCAAGCGCAACGTTGCTCCAAAAGATCGAAACGAATGCCGTCACAACACCCACCGGAACGGCGAGCGTGATCGCGGCGCCTTGGTCGATACCGGCAACCGTAAACGCAACGGCCAGCGCCGTCGCGGTGACTGGCTCCGCCGAAATGGCACCACCGATATTCACCGCGCCCATAAAGATTGCTTCAAGCGACGCGCCGATGATAACGCCCGTTTTCACATCCCCCATCAGCATGCCGGCAACGAGGCCGACCACGAGAGGTCGCTCGATCATGCACTGGCCGATAAGCCAGTTTCCGCCGTAGCAAATGACTACGGTCAGCCAAGCCATACACGCCAAACCAATCATATGTTCTTCCTCTCTCTTTCTCTTCGCTCCTGATGGAACGATTCCGAATCCGAAGTCATTTACCGCTCGGCCGCTTTAACAAGCTCGGCTATGGAGGTCTTCCCATGCTGGGGAATGAGCTGATGAAACACGGGGATGCCCTGTTCACAAAGCTCCTTTGCCGCCGCGAGCTCATCGGGATTGAGCATTATCGTGTCGTTGAGCTGCACCTTTGTTGCTGGATCCGACTTATCGAAACGACCAACATTCGCAACGTTCACCTCGGCAACGCACCCAGGAGCACCTTTCACCAAAGCAAGCACATCACGCATACAGTTCGTGAGGGCGAAGATGCGCATGTCTTTGCCCCGTGGATCCTGAGCGATGCGGACAGTGTCCTTCACAGTTTTGACCAGTAATTTCTGCCCCGCCGGAGTTGCCATTTGCAGCGTCATGCGCAACGCATCGCTCTCAACCGCCGCATCGTTTGCAACGATAACGTGCTTAGTGTTCAACTCCTTACTCCACACCAGGGCAACCTGGCCATGAATGAGGCGGTCATCGACGCGAACCTGTACGATCATGAGAAACTCCCTTCTTGCCACCACCGGAGGCGACAGCACCTGCTGGCGACTGCCACGCCGTCAGCCGAAAAACCCATCGTCATCAGACGTCGCATCGACATCTGCGCTGGCATCCGATACGCATGCCATGCGTCGCATCACTGCCGACGCGCTGCCGACAATCTCATCCATGAGCTCTGGTGTCAGAGGTTCTGACCTAACCAGCGTCTCAACGACCGCAGCAAGATTGAAGCCCGTGACGTGCACGATGCCTTTCTTTTCCGGTTCGAGCAGCATCACCTTCTGGAATACGCTGCCGCCGTAAATGTCGGTGAAGATCACCGCATCGTCGTCAGGGCCGACCGAGTCTATGAAGGCCTGGATATCAGCTGTGTAATCGCGCTCATCCACATAGGCACTCACTGTGGTAATCAAGTCCTGTCGACCTGTGAGGATTTCCACGGAGCTCTTAATGCCATCGGCCAAACGACCGTGGGAGGCGACCAAAATCTTTTTCATCTCGTCTCCTAGACAAGCGAATGGCCATTGGGGTTAAGCAAACGGATCTTATTTGCAACAAACGCAGCCATGTCGGGACCCGCCGCGCGCATCAAACCGAACGCATCACCATTGGACACACCAGACTCAACGCCCTTCTCCAACGAGCGATACATCGCGCGGAAATACTCGGTTGCAATGTTGTACTTGCTCATGCCGAGATTCACCGTCTCCTGGAGCTGCTCATCGGGAATATCCGAGCAGCCGTGCATGACCAGGGGCACATCCACCGCCGCACGCACGTCTCGAATGCGCTGCATGTCGATCTGTGGCGTTTGAATATAAGGGCCATGCGCGTTGCCGACGGCAATCGCCAAAGATCCGCATCCCGTTTGTTCAACAAACTCGACGGCCCGAGCGGGATCGGTATATAGATCGGAGCCGGCAAAGTCCTCTATATTCGCACCACTCCCCACATGCCCCAACTCGGCCTCAACATCAACGCCGAAAACGCCACCCACCTCGACGACTGCCTTTGTCAGTGCAACGTTCTCCTCAAACGGCAGCGCCGAGCCGTCTACCATAACCGAGGGGAAGCCATCGCGAATGCCACCGACGGCGATGTCATAACCAGCAGAGTGGTCGAGGTGCACGGCAACCGGCACCGATGCGCGCTCGGCATAATGCTTGGCAACGGCTGACACGAGCGGAAGCGGCATGTACTCGCAGAAGCCCGGATAGAATTGGACAATGACGGGCATGTGCTCCTGCTCTGCCCCCGCAACGATATACTTAATCGTCTCGAAATTGAACGTATTGATGGCGGGAACTCCGTATCGGTGCTCAGTCGCGTCTCTCAACAGTTCGTTAACATTCACCAGTGCCATAGATGCTCTCCTTCCATATAGAACTGGCTTGTATCGATATCTCTGCACAACAAGTCCATCGGGCTGATATGCTCAAATGTGACGGCCCAGACGCGCTCGGCATACAAGAAGCACGGCGATCGTCCCCATGAACACCAGGGCGGCCGCTGCAAAAAACGACATGCGCATACCCAGGGAATCGCCAAACAGGCCACCCACAAGATTTGCCGCCAACATGGCAAGGCCGCTTTGCACCATAACCAGCACGCTCTGCCCTTGCGACTGCCTTCCAGGAAGAACGTTCGCGGCAACATAGCGTGTGCACGAGTAATACACGGTCATATACGTCACGCTCTGCATCAACTGACCGGCAATCATGGTCGGCACCAAGCCGAACCCGAGGAGTACGATGCGTAACACCATGAAGAAACACGAAGCGATCAGGAGACGCACCTCGCCCCAACGGCGGACTATCAAATCGGCGCAAAGCAGAATGGGGGCTTCGCTTAGGGCCGAAATCGCGCTGAGCAGCCCTACCAAACCTTGGCCGTAGCCCAACTCAACGACATAACGGCC
This sequence comes from uncultured Collinsella sp., assembly GCA_963559095.1. Taxonomy (GTDB): domain Bacteria; phylum Actinomycetota; class Coriobacteriia; order Coriobacteriales; family Coriobacteriaceae; genus Collinsella. The sequence continues at coordinate 24,927 of CAUWJG010000069.1, forward strand.
CAAAAAGCTGCCCGCAAACCCAAGCCCCATTTGGCTGACGAACGTCAGGGCGAGAACAAGGTAGATTTCGCGCGTCTTAAACATCCCGAGCGCAACGGAATAGTCACCCTCATGCGAGCTTCCATCCTCAATCACATGCTCGCGTGCATCCCTCTTGTCCGACCGCCCCTTCGCCACGGGCAGCAAAGCCACAGCAATCAAAAACAGGAGGCAAAGCATAGTCACGACCGCAAATTGGGCCTGCGGAGCTTTTTCGAGATATGACCCGATAACAAAAACAACGAATGCGTATCCCAACGTTCCGCCCATGCGAACACGCGCGAACTCGACCCCGCGCTCAATGCAGCCATCGAGCACAAGGGCATCGCACAGGGGCAAAAGCGCCGAGAAAAACGCGGTGAACACGGCGGTGGCGAGCAACATCGATACAAACGTCGTACCGCCGTAATACAACAGAGCAGAGACAGACGCTGCGGCAATCAAAAAGCCCAAAACGACCTTTCGCTTGCCGGTGCGGTCGCTCAAGCGCGCCCAAAGCGGCTGAATGACAATAATTGCGACCGGTTGGATCGTCAGCAAGATGCCAATCTGCGTTGCAGTCAACCCGATGGAGGTGAAATACGAACTCAAAAATGGAACATAAGCGCCCGCCAGCATCCAATATGCAATATTGGCGGCGAGAAGCCCCCCCCCGCTCTAAAACTACTCCAGCGATGGCCCGAGACCATAACGCTACGATCATGCGCCGACAGTTTCGAACCGTTTGCCGCCATACTATCCACCTCCCATCGCAAATGTGTAATGATGTTTTATGAACGATCTGTTTTGCTTAACTGTGTTTCATATTATTATCCATAAATGAAACAGTGGTTCATTTCAATGGAAGCGAACCCGTGAACGGTCTGTTTTTATCGGTGAACGTACCGAGAGAAAGGCGCGCCATGGATAACAAGGGGAATGTCATTCAGACGATTTGCTCGGCATATGACAACCTGTCAAAAACCGATCAGAGGATTGCCACCTTTATACTCGACAACCGTCTGACCGTTCCCACCATGGCGCTTCGCGAAATCGCCGAGGGCTGCGCCATATCCAGTCCCACTGTTTCGCGATTTATCAAGCGACTCGGTTTTGACGATTTCAACGACTTGCGGCTCAGCCTCGCCCGAGATGAGGGAGAGCAGACCTCGACCACTTCGGTCATTGGAAAAAGTACCGAGTCTGTCTCGCTCGACCGGTTCCAGGAATCGCTCCATTACATTCTCACCTGCAAGACAGCCGAACTCGCGGACACCGTTGCCCGTCTCGATGAGCAAACCATCGTGCAGCTTATCGAACGGTTCAACCAGGCTCAGACCATCCTCATTGCCGGTGTTGGAAACACGCGCACCCTGGCTGACAACATGGCGTTCAAACTCCGCCACCTTGGCTTGCCCGGTGTCTCGCTCGCAAGCGCATCTGATGCCATTTCCTTTATTCCAACCATGGCGCCTCAGGATATTCTGGTCGTCATATCGTCCTCAGGACTCTCGCGCCGCCTTGATCGACTCGTCGGACTCGCAAACGACCTATCGATCCCCGTGGCGATCATCACCTCGAACCCGCAATCGCCGCTTATCGAGCAATCGCAGTACGTCATCATGTCGACACAGCGAGACCGCCTGTTCGCTTACGGCGTTCCCTTTTCGCACAACTCGACCAACTTCATCATCGAGGTGCTGTTCCTGTTTATTCATGCCAGCAATTCCAGGGTGCGCGAACACATCGCGCGCTATTCCTGGATTCAGGACCAAATGGACCGCGGCCTTGATCCAGCAACAGGCGAGTTCATCTCACTTGACTAGATATGACGCTCAGCTCGCAGCTCAGCGATGCACATGCCTCAGTGTCCCCACCACGGTTGAAACCACGGAAACACGCTCCGCAAGCGCACGCGCTATGCCATCAAGCTTGCCATCGCGCATCACGCTGCGGCTCTTCCCAAGCAGCTCAATCGCCTCGTCGACAAACCCATCGAGCGCGGAGGGGTCAAACCAATCCAGGCGGTCTGCCAGCGCGAGCTGTCGCTCTGGATTGATATCGAATGGGCGCGTCACAAACGACCAATCACCGCGTTCAAGCTGCTCGAATGATGTTGTGTACCACAGGCTATTACCGGAGTCGAACAACGGCGCAGGACGCATGCCCAGATTCTCGACAGAGCGAATGAATCCAAAGTTGCGCCAATACCGATCGGTATTCGCGATAATCGCATCGCAAACGATCATCTTCGATAGCGAAACTCGAACCTCCTCTTCATCCCCCGTCCATCGTCCGGCATACTTTGCAAACCGATCGTACATCGACGTTCCCCGCGTGTTGCCCAAGCACTCTTTCACATAGACCGCAGGCACGTACTCCTCCTCCGAGCGCAGAAAATCAGCGCACAGGCACGCTGGCTCATCGCGCACGCGCGCCACCTCATACGGGACATAGTCGCCTTCCCGCAGCAAGCGGCGGTGCAACGCCGTCGCCACCACTTCGTTATAGGGACGCTGGTCGTCCAGCGTGCAACCCTTGATGAGAACACGCTCGCCCCCTCGAATCGCCCATCGCTTCGGAAGCTCACCTTCCGACGTGTTGTCAGGCGAATCGAGTCCAACAGCACCGAGCCACTCGTCCCAATGCTCCGAGGCAGCGTCATCAAACGTGTTATCAAAATAATTGATAGCGTCCCATGTCAACGCTTCCCCATCGTGCGGGCGCAACCAATAACAATCCGAAAGCGAGAGGCCCAAATTGCGCACCGGCAGCCCTGAAACATCCACCATGTCAAGCTGAGACAGCTTGGCGATCAACCCTGGACGTGTACTGGGCACAGACCGATGGGACCACCAGTCGTTCAGTCGCTTCCGACGCAGTGTATCGTTCGAGGTCACTGTGCCAAACGGCATGCGCGCCGGATCGATGATCTCCAACACGGACAGGGGGTGCTCGCGCGTGCTCTCAAATGTCACCTGCGCAATTTCATGGCTTGCCGACATGAGCGTAAAACGCCGACCAGACGGTGCAGACGAACCCTCGTGCACATGTTGACGGTAGCGCTCGATGGACGCGCGCGTAACCATGCGCCGCCCGTTTTGCAACATGCCATCGAGTTTGCCTGCGGACAACAGCTGCGAGATGCGCGGCTTACTCACCTTAAGCGCCCGTGCCGCCTCCCCCATAGAGATAAACTCAATATCATCATGCATATCTATACCTCGTTAAATAATAGTTTTCATTTACTTTTGATTAAATTGTATCATCACTTAATGAGGTAGATTGTCTATCAAAAAGCGCACAGCTGGACAGGCCGGCTGCGCGCTTGCGCATTCTATGCACGAATCGAGCGGCCTTACGCCCGGCTACTCCTTGGCGCCGTAGAGCTCGTAATAGGCGTCGATCGCGGCCTTGAGCTCGTCGTCGATCACCACGCGCCCGGCCACCTCGCGGTTGTACAGGTGCTCGGTCACCTCGGCCATGGACACGATGCTCGCCA
>CAUWJG010000070.1:0-21828 GCA_963559095.1 uncultured Collinsella sp.
CCTTCGCATCGAGCGAACATACTGTCCAATTGGTCTCATTATGATAAAACGAGCATCAATCAAATACTCGAACTATTTGAGAGTCTCGCACCCAACTGAATCATGGATCTCCACATATTCTTTTCTTCGCTGGCGCTTTTGGCAAAGACTGATTGGCGAGCGCTCTCTCAAATACTGGGAAAATCCCTCTTATTCGGACTCAATAGCGGGCATCGATAGTCACATGCAACACACACTGCTGCATCACCGTGGACGCTGACCAGCTGGGCACTGTCGCCGCAAGCTCAGCGCGATGTAAAACTTCCGCATGACGAAGCCAACAAAAAGCGAAAGCAGGTAGCAGGCAAGAGATACCAGCGGGATCATGATAAGCGGATGTGCCAGTAGGAGCTCATACGCATCCACAAAAAGAGAAAGCCTCTCAAACGCCAATCTGAAAAATGGATGCACGAGATATATCGCCATCCCACATTGGCACGCGATCGTCTCATGGCGAGACAAGGGGCGCCCGTTTCCCCATTTTGAGAAGCACATAAACACCGCCGCGGAAAACAGCGCGATTAGCACGTTGTCACGGGCGACATAATATAAATCAGGCTCAACGAGAACCGCATGCCTCCAGTTTAGATACAAAGCAAACGCAAGTGATGCAAACCCAGCGATTATAATGCCATGCTCAACCCGATGAGAAAATCTGTGTGTTATGAACCATCCACCCAAAAGACAGTAAAAGAGGGCTTCCGACCCCCTGTTGATAATAATGATATTTCCATATGCAACATCAATAAGCGATCCTGGAATCATGGAAATCGCTGTGCTCTTACCGATAATCACAATAAATGCAAGGACACACGTATATGTAAGCAGACTATGATCACTTGCCACAGCGCGAAGCACGGGCAAGAGCAAATAGACCCCTACAAGCGCCCATAGATACCAAATAAAATATGGGCCATCCACTGTCCTGGAAATGAAACACCTCCACCCCTGCCACCCATCAAATGCAGCTTCGAGCAAAACGTAGAGCGCTGATACAAGCAATGCGAGCACTAAAGCACGAGCAATATACCCCACGAGTCTTTTGTGCGCGATTCTCTTGTTAGGATTGAGCAATATCGCTCCCGTTGCAAAAAAGAACGCGGGGACACAGAACCGAGTTGCGACCTCATAAACACTGGATACGGCCCAGGCAAAAGAAGTTGTAGGGAGGACCTGCCAAGATATCGAAGAAATATGGGTTACAACGACCGCAAAAGCAGCAACGATCTTGAGGCGATCAAGCCAAGCGATGCGCTCATGCGCGGACGAGAAACCGATATGAACAACATCGCCTGACACCACTGATCCAACCATTCAAATCAATCTATCATTACGCAGGCAAGTCAAACCTGATCGTAGTACTCCCAACGCTCTTACAGTGCGGCAATTCCCGCAGCAATCGCCTCTGCAGCCCGGTCTTTGTTTGTCAGATATGTATTCATATCTGGCTGGTTGTTGATAAAGGCAATCTCAAGAAGCGTAGCGGGAACTCGACCGCTGCAAACCGCAAACTGGGCCGACTTCATGCCTCGATCGCTAATTCCCAATGCAGGGGCAAGATGCGAGTGAATGCTGCGCTGTAGGCTCCGGGCACCAGAAGCGGCATTGACCGAATGACTATAAGACTCAAATCCACGCCCAGGACCGCTATTGAAGTGAATAGAAACCAACAGACCGCAGTTAAGGTTGTTGGCTTCGGCGTTCCTAAGCTTATACCAGCCGCCATCGTCGTTGACGAAGCAATCGATTCCCCTGGAACGAAGCTTGTCCGCGACTAAATTGGCGAGCTCCTTCGTAAAATCCGCCTCACGATACCCGTTGACTCCAATTGCACCGGGATCGTAAACGCCCGTATTGGCGTCATTCCAACCATGGCCAGCATCAACATAGACACGGAACCCCTGAATATCCGTGAGGTCGAAACCCATGGCAAGCGCCATCTTGGTCTTATAAGCCATCGAGTAAATCACCTGATCGCCAAAGAACGCAACTCGGGAGGGCGTACCGCCTAGAGGGGAAGACACGTCATCTTTGGGACTTCCCTCGTCGGAGAGCGCGAGGACTGAGCGCTTACTTCCTTGCACCGCACCTCCGCCAAGCGCGTCGTAAGGCGCACGACCGGACGTAAGGGCGGCGCCATCCCACGTGAATCCCAAATTGGCAACTGCATAGTCATTGATTGCCCGGCTCGTCGAATAGCGATCGCTGCCGCCAAGACGCTTAACTTGGCCAATACCCCTCAGGTAATTTTCGCATGCATTGGAGGTCACCACAGTGCTACCAGTGAGGAGAAAGATATTCCAATCCTTCACGGCATCAGCCTGCGCCGTAGGAAGATTGCCAGACTCATCACAATAAAAAACTGGAGCCTTGAGCGCAAAGGTAACGGGTGACATCGAGAGCGCATCGGCAAACCCGGCGGCAGACGCGACTACGGCTTTCCCATCCGCGTTCCAAAGACCTATATCAACGCCATACGAATAGACCGCCATCTGTGTCTCGTAGCGATTTTGTCCAAACAGACGCGTTACGTGCCCGTTGCCGACAATGCCCTCCAAAGATGCTTGAACCGCAGAAGAGGCAACGGCCTCACTGCCAAGTAGGATAACGTCACAGACACCAAAATCGCGAATTACAGCAGCCGTCGTGTCGGTAAGCGCCCCCGGCTCCGTCAAAACGATGGGACAATTCAGAGCTCCCGCAAGACCCGCGGCACAAATCGAATCGGCGTATCCGGCTCCGCTGGCGACGACAATCCACTCGCTTGAAGAGAATGCGGAGCGAGCCTCAACCGCCGATGTGTGATAGCGGTTGTTACCTCCGATCGTCTTAACCGCGTAGTCTCGATCGATTCCGACCGTCATGGACACGGAATCCGCATCCAAGACTTCGCCATTGGCAATCGACGACGCAATTTCCTCTTCAGTCAAAGGCGTCTGGTCACCTTCAACGGTGGCATATGCGGAGACAGGCGATCCGATGGCAACAGCAACTGCAAGACCAGCCACCAGCTTCATATACTTATTGCGATTTCTCATCATTTCCCTTCCCTTCAAGACGACGCAACGCGTTGGATTATTTCAACGGAAGACATCTCGATGTTTTCACTCTCGTTAATATGCTTAAGTATGTTGTCGAGGTATATGTCGTTACGCTCGCGCTCCTGATTTTCATGGAACAGTGCACACTCCTGCGAATCGGCGACCAAATCTTGAACAAAGCCGCATCCGCAGTCGACAACTCGAACACCCGCCGACAACTCCATGGCCTTAAGCCAAATATCATCGCCGAACAGGCACGTTCTTTTAATGGCATCCGCATCGAAGCAGTACGGGGGCATAACACCCGCAGGATATAAAACCCCTCCGAGACCAGTGGGGAACAAATCGAAGCTCGGACTCAGCACGCAAGCGTCCTGCTCTTGATCCCACTCGCGATATGGCAAGATCTTACATTGACCGCCCTCATCAGAAAGCATCATTTTGTGTGTGCGAGTCGCTACGACGCAGTCGGGGAAACGCTCATGAACGTCCCAAAGAGTTTTGAAGAGGCCTTTGGGGAGAATCGCATCGTCATCTATGGTTACAACAGGGTATGCAGGACGATCCCGCATAATCCAAAAATATTTATTATGAGGGCCCAGGTCGTCGTCAACCCAATGAACGGATACCCCCCCCCCGCATTCAAAAAATGCGCTCAATGCCTCATGGGGCAGACTGGCAAGACCATTGGGCGCATCCTTGCGGGGAATCCATACATGCGTTTCAATCGGATGAACATCCTGCTCGGACAAAGTGCGGAAAACTTTGGAGATGCTTGAGAAGCGCGGCGCATACGTAGCGACGCTCAGGATGAACGGCCTGACCTGAGAGGCAGATTATTCAACCAACAGTCTATCCGAGCAAACATCAGCATGAATGAAAGATAGACTCGCAGAGATCTCGGAGCGTAGCTCACGGATCTCACTGCGAAGGCCTTCGTTCTCTCGTTCCAGCTTTGCAATCCGCGCATCCATCATGGACGTCGACGGAGGAACGATCTTTTTGATGGCAGTTTTGAGCACCAAGCTATCCTTTCGGCATGCGTAGACATTCATTTTACTTTATGACGATATGGCAACGACGCTCTCATTGAAGTCACACGAGGAACCTTAAGGGTCGTACGACATATATAATTTGTCCCGTAAAAATCCAAGGCCCGAATGGAGCTGATGATATTTGAACATCGCAATCGCCGGATTGGGCTACGTTGGGCTCTCCCTTGCTTGCCTACTGTCAAAGCACAACAAGGTCACCGCCATCGATATCGATGAACAGCGTGTCGCATCGATCAACAGCGGCGCCTCCCCCATCAAAGACCCTGACATCGAACCGTACCTCGCATCGATGCCCGAAACGCTCACCGCGACAACCGAAGCGGAGGCCGCTTATGGCAAGGCGGAATGCATCATCATCGCCACGCCCACGAACTATGACGACGAGACCCATCAGTTCGACACTTCAAGCATCGAGGCCGTGTTGGACCAAATTATCTTAAGTGGAACCAATGCCGACGTTGTGATCAAATCGACCATCCCTGTCGGATACACGGCAGCGATCTCAGGTCGCTACCCCGATCTGCGAATTATGTTCTCCCCCGAGTTCCTTCGCGAAGGCCACGCGCTTCATGACAACCTGCATCCCTCTCGCATCATCGTAGGCGTCACACGCCCAGAAGATACTCCGCATGCCGAACGGTTCGCCGAGCTCCTCCGCGAGGGCTCACTCGATCTCGATGTTCCCACTTCCGTGACAGGCTCAACAGAAGCTGAGGCCATCAAGCTGTTCGCTAACACCTACCTTGCCCTGCGCGTGTCGTTCTTCAACGAATTGGACACCTATGCAGCTTCCAAAGGGCTGGACTCTCGCCAGATCATCGAAGGCGTCTGCCTCGACCCCCGCATTGGTAACCATTACAACAACCCAAGCTTTGGCTACGGAGGATATTGCCTTCCCAAAGATTCAAAGCAGCTGTTGGCAAACTACGAGAACGTGCCGCAGAACCTCATCCGGGCGATCGTGGACTCCAACACCACTCGCAAGGACTTCATCGCGAAGCAAATCATCGACATGAAGCCGCAGGTTGTCGGCGCGTATCGCCTCATCATGAAGGCAGGATCTGACAACTGCAGGCAGAACGCCATGCTCGACGTTATCAAACGCATTCAGACTGCCGGTATCGAGGTTGTTGTTTACGAACCATCCATCGATGGGGAGACGTTTCAAGATTGCACCATCATCCATTCCTTGGATGATTTCAAAGACACATGCGACGTTATCCTCGCCAATCGTCTCGCCGACGAGCTGCTGGATGTAGAAACAAAGGTATATAGCCGCGACCTATGGCAACGCGATTAAGATGAAACCCTCCTTCAAACTCGAAGGAGGGCAACTTATCATCAGCCTTTGCAGAAGATGCCTCTCAAAGGAGCTGCGAGCCTGGAAATGCCGCGGGCAAGACGATAAGAATTTGAGTTGAGTATTGCATCCTTTTCAAGCTGAACCCTATCTAAGGCATCCTGAAGCTCAGCAACCTTTAGATCCTGCAGCGCCATCTTTCTATCTGATTCATCCTTGTCTTTGCGAAGCGAGATGTATGTCCTCACCAGCTCACATCGATCGGCAACCGCAGATTTTGCGAACTCAAAGTCTCGACGACTGAAATATTTATCTTCAGGCATTTGAACCGTTGCGAGAAACTGCAGAAATGTGTCGATAACATCATGAGTGGCAACCTCCCCATCAAGGGAGACCATACTCCAAAAGGAAAAATCCGAGACCCAATTAGCAAAAGACACCCACTGATCGGTATCGGGTGTAAGAGAATCCCTGATTGCAGTCATTGCACAAATTGCATTGCGCCAGCTCTTCGAACGCGTTCGTTCAAGAGAGCCTGCATTGTTTGTCCGATGATAGAAAAGCTCGTCATCCAAGCAAATCATGCAACTTGCCTTGCAAAGCGCGCTGAACACAAAGTAGGCGTCGTTGGTCGACCTCAGACTTTGGAATGTAAGATTATGCTCATTGACAAACGTTCTAGAAAAAAGCTTATCCCAGGGCCATCCAATAAAGCTCTGAAATGGTCTCGATGGCAACTTTGCCCCATTGAGAGGCGTTCCCGTCTCAACATCGACCATCGCCCAGCCTAGTGGCTGCATGTCCCCAGTGACATTGTCGAATATAATCGATCGCGCAACGACCACATCTGCCGAAGCGAAACAAGCCGCCTCATACAGCTTCTCGAGTGCATCAGGCGACAAATAATCATCGGCATCGAGGAAATAAAGATATTCGCCACCAGAGGCTTTCATTCCGGCATTGCGAGCCGACCCCGCGTTCGAATGCTCTAAGGCAAGGCAGTGAAAACGGTGATCGCGGCTGGAGTACCGAGAAACGATTTCACGCGTTTCGTCAGTCGAACCGTCATCGCAAACATACACTTCATAATCTTGAAAAGACTGCTTTAGGACGCTGTCAAGACAAGTGCCGATAAACTCTTCAGCATTGTAAGCAGGAATGATGACTGATATTTTTTCCACGACAGCCTGACCCTCCATGCAAAATCACTGCAGTGCAAAAACTACCGATGGCGAACTTTTCGAATAAAGTTTTGCAGCGATGCATACAAGGCAGAAGAAGCAATCCTATGCGCAATACGCTCCACCAGCACCTCGCCACGCTTTTCCAAGCCTGGACTAAAGGACAGCACTCGCAACCTGCCATTCCAATCGCGATAGCCAGGACGGTTCGCGATCGAATGACGATTAATATAGTCCTGAACTTCAAACAACTGGGAGAATACACCCTCGTCTCCGAAATTATCAATCAACGCATCGATATAGTCCTCATCGAGCCTCTGAATCACGAGGGCGTAAGCTTCAAACATCCCACCCTCGTAAGAAAGTCGGAGGTTGCTCGAGATACCCCGCAACAGGTCGCGCGTACGACCAGGCGTCCAATCGATCTTCTTGTATCCGTAGCGGTAGAGATACGCCTCATTGGGGATCTCATGATAGCCACCCGACTTCAAAACCGCCTTCAGGAAGAAAACTGGGTCCTCATACCAATTGAGCTGTGGAAACCTCAGGTCATCATCAAAGAGCAAAGAGTCGTACATAAATCGAATCCAGCCGTAATCCGACCAGACTTCCGACGCTGTGACATCTCTGTCAAAAGGAACCCTATAGTTTGCCTGGCAAAACGGGAAATCGGAGTTGATCCGCCCGTCAGGTTCCAAAATCGCAAACGATCCACCACACATCAAATACGAAGAAGCGTCAAGACCCTTGACCAGAGACGATAGAACAGTCGCCGAGGGATAGCGATCATCCGGATCGATAAAAGCAAGTTTTTCGCCGCGCGCGGCATCAATGCCACGATTGCGCGCTGCACCTGCACCGCAATTGAACTGGGAAATTACTCGAATGCGATCATCTCGCCGCGCATAGCCTTTGAGAGCTTCCAGAGAATCATCAGTTGAACCGTCGTTGACAAAGATGACCTCAAGTCCTTCGACATCCTGGGAAAGAATAGAGTCAACACATTCGTCGAGATATTCACCAGGGTTGAAAACGGGAACAATGACGCTGACCACCGGAGCTGCCTCGGCAACCGAGGCATCACGAGCCATATACTCCAATGCAGGGACATCAGCCATGGACAGATAAGTCGCCCTGACTTCCTCCTGCACCTTCCAAGGCAGAGCAAGGTACATCTTCCTGATGTTTGACCAAACGGACAGCAGCCCCCTGTACGCAGCCTCCTTGACCTCATACTCGGCATCGAAGGCCATTAGTACATGAACCATGTCGATGAGGCTCTCAGCCGCGACAACGAAGTCAACATCCACGGTATCTGCAGCACACAGAAGAGCTCCCCAGTTAGCCGGCAGCTCGTATCCCGCTCGCGCACCCAGAAGACAATTTGCCACAATCTGGGGAATTGAGGCGAGGCCATGGGGATCGGTGATAAAAGCCCCCGCTTCAACATCAACGACAAAGCCCAAGCCGTTTACGGTGACCCCAACACTCGCGTCGGTTCGAGCCGCGACGAGCTCACGCGCGACGCTTCCTGAGGCGCCGCCCTCGATTCCGATGATGCGGACAAGGTCCCCCCTCATCGCGCTGGGGTTAATCAGACCACAGGAACGACATGTGACAATGTCGGAATCAGAGCGAACAGCCCCAAGGTGCAGCTGCTCCTCGCGAAGCTCGGTTACGATCCGCTCGGACTCGGCGTGCACGACGAACAGCTCATCGTGCGAAGACAGAGCCTCCGACGCACCAAGGACCTCTTGCTTAGCCTCGGGATAACTTAAAGCACCAACCGACAGCACAATCGACCGGTCGATATCCTGCACCCCGTACGCCTGCTCGAAATACGCAGTAGGGTCATCCACAATGGCGCTTATCTTCGCCCAGTTATTCTCATCGAAACGCTCCTTGGAAAGAAGCCCAGCCTCGCTGATTTGGCCGTACTCACGCGCAAAGCGCTCGAAGAACAAGGGCTGCATCTCGGGAGAGAGGCGATTGAGATTCCAGGTGTATCCGTTGTACTGCTGACGGGGAATCCACGTTTTAATCTGGTCGAATTTGCTGGAGTCCCGCTTCGCATAGCGCCAGACCTCGGCATATTCCTCGCAAATGGGAAACACCTTGCTTTGATTCTTGACGGAAGAGCCCGCGTTGTCGATTCGGTAGTGCAGGTATCCCTCTTTGAGCAGCAGCACTTTGGATGCGGTATAAAAGACCTTAAAATAGAAGGCGGTGTCTTGGAACGATGCACCCGGAGTGGGCAGGAATCGGACCTCCTCAGTGTCGAGCAGCGCCCTGCGATAAATGCCCGTCCAAATAGCGGGCTGCCGCATGAACACCTCCTTTTGCTCCATAGGAGCAAAAGGACGCCCCGTCTTGCACCCAAACAAATTATCGACCAGTACATCTTCACTGGGATCGCACTCGCTACGATGCGCAAAATAATTGGTCCGGACGACGTCCGCATCGTGCTTTTTCGCAGCCTTGTACATCACCTCGAACATGTCAACCGAGGCGAAGTCGTCGGACTCGACGATGCCGATATACTCGCCACGGGCCAAATCGAGCCCTTTGTTCATCGAGTCGCCGTAACCGCTATTGGGCTTGGAGAGAACCACGATGCGCGGATCGCGGCGAGCGTACTCTTCAACCACAGCAAGCGAAGCATCCGTCGAACCATCATCGAGGCAGATGATCTCGATGTCTTTAAGCGTCTGATTCACGAGGCTGTCGAGGCACTCGCGCAAATAGCGCTCGACGTTGCAAATCGGAATAAGGATAGAGACAGAAGGGTTTGACATATATGATCGCTTTCCCGTTAGCAAAATTTACCCAAGTATATCAAAATGGGCCTTCAATCCCAGAAACAAGCACTTCTAGGGCGGCTTAATCGATTCTATAAAGTCTCATATCTCCCTGCGACAGGACTATAGAGAAACCAGGGGTAGAGTCATCCAGCACTTCCAAACCATGCCAATACGATCCGTCATAGCCGTCCGTGTAGTAACACCCCCCCACATCAGGAGCACCGTTGTCGAGAAGAAGGACGTACTTGATATCCTCGCTACGAGCGGCATCGGAAACCTCATGGTCCGAAGCGACTTTATCAATGGATTCGCACAGCAATTGTAAATTGCTTTTCTTCCCATCAATTGAAGGCGAGTATCCGAACCACCCACGATTAACAACATTCACATCTGCCAACGTCTGAGCATAAGCGCTGCCGTCATAGGGGTAATTGAGCACCATGTCGTCCCCAACCTCATCTTTTACCATCTCAAGAAATTCCAGCTCATGAGAATCCATGGCGTTTGTGTTCTCCGCAAGCGAATTTCTCGATCGAAGCATCTGGAAAGCTTTTCCAAATCCAGTTGTCCACGTAATGTTCTGAGCAAAAGTGAAGCTCGGAAAAAAGATGACTATCACAGCAACTGCAGGTATGACATATGTAAGACAGTTTGTGACGTAAACTTGCTCCTCCCTAGCGTTAACGACCAATTTTACAAATGCCTCGGCAACGCGAATTGCAGAAGCCAAGCCGATACACGCAAGCGGCATTCCAGTAAATACAAACATTGCGGCAACCCTGAAGCTGTCGTTATACCAAAAGCCAGCAAAGAAATGCTGCAGGCTGACTGGGAAGGAAACGCAAGCAATATATATGAGTGAAACAAGCAGGTGCGAACACAAAAGCCACTGCCACCTACGCATAACCAAACAATACATCGCGCCAATCAGCACCAGCAGCGATAAACTAAGCTGCACTGCGCTACTTTTTGTCAGGCCCAAAAACAGAACGTTCGCAACGGCCTGAACTTTACCTGTATATGGAACCCAATCAAACGTCACCACTCCATGAAACATGGGCGAAGCGAACAACAACGTCCAAAGGCAGATCATCGAAACGACAAACAGGCCAACAAATCCACGACGTACGAGAGGCTTTACCCCCTTTTCCGACAAGATTTCTTTGATTCGAAAAGCGATATAGGGGGACATCACTACGATGCCAACAAAAATAGCGCTGGGATGAGCTCGCGCGAGCACAGAGCAGGACGCAAGAAAAGCAACAACCAGAAACAAAAAGGATTTGAAGTCAACCGCATACAGGGCATATACAACAAGGGCCATTACCAGTGGAAGCACAGAATAACCAATGAGATTGGGGTAAAGAGGGCCGAAATACAGGAAACCCCAAGGGAAAACAACAAACGAGAGCGCAAGAAGAGGCGCCAGGCGCAAAACACGCTTGTCTTTGATAAATGAACAAACGAAGAACAGCATTGAAATGGGGAAGAGAAAAGCAACGATCGCAAAATTCACCGCGTTAACTGCAATCGTAACACTGCTGGAACCAAGCCCAGCAACCATCGCCGCAAGCGTACGCCACAGAGAGGGATAGGAGGCCAAGAAAGATCCCCCATCGGCATAAATCTCACTGTCGAGATACTGCTTCACGACCTCAAGATGAGCAATGTTGTCATTCTCCTGGTAAAAGGACTCCGCACCATCAAGTGGCAGGATGAAGAATAGGAGACCAATCACCAGACTTATGCCGACTGCCAGGGCGATTTGACGAAACGTCGGCACATTAAAGTCGGTACAGACCTTCCGCCTGCAGACGAAAAGACGGATGCAAATCGCAAGCACAAAGATCAAAATAATAGAAAGAGAGAGAAGCGCAAAAGGCGACAAAGGAATTAATGCGCATGATGCGGTATGGGCAACGATGGAAACCGCAAGGAAGGCCAGGAGAGGCGAAAAACCCAATGAAAGAAGGGGTCGAATGCCGATCATTCTAAAAGCTAGAAAGCCCGGAATATAAAAGAAGGCAATTGCCCAGGCAACGTCGCCTAAAAAGAAGCGCCACATAAAGTCTCCCAAAATAATGCCATCAAACAAAACACAACCGAATAAGCAAGCTTAAGCAAAATCATTCAAACCGCATGCCTCAACAACACGTCTAGCAACGTCCGTCCATGACAATAACTTTTCTAGACGAGCTTGACAGCGTAGCCCCATTGCTGACAAATCAAATTCCGCTTCAGAGGCCCTTCGTAAAATACTCGAATACTCATTGATGTCTACGCCATCAGTAACAAACCCAAATGAAGCATCAGGGGCCACCTCCCTGGCTCCACCCACATCCGGAACCAGAGAGGCAGTTCCACACGCAGCCGCCTCAAGAAGGGAAGTTGAAAACCCTTCGGACCTGGAGGGAAGACAGAACAAATCACTATCCATTAACAGAGCGGCCGTATCTGAAGAATTCAACCTTCCAACAGCGTGAACGTTCAGCAAGGGCGAGGCATCAACTTGATCGAAAAGAGGACCATCGCCCGCAACAACCAAATGAATTGAACGGTCCTGAAGTCGTCCCATGATTTCCAGTAGGGCATCAATCCCCTTCTCTGGAATAAGCCTCCCAACAAAAGACACTAGCAGTCCATCTTCGATGCCCAGTTCCTTACGAAATTGCCTCCCGGAAGCCTGAGCCCGATACGCCTCGGCATCAATAGCATTGCTGATAACCCCTTTGGCATAAATCCCAAAATGGCTCAGCCATTCAACGCTCTTTTTCGAAATGCCGTAAAAGTCAACATCACGTCGCTTGAGCCAAGCCGTAATTCCATCTTCATATCGCTCGATAGCCCAATCTAGCGGCTTGGACCCAAGCGTAAGGTAAGCGGATCCATGGTCAAGCACAGCCGCCCTCAAACCCTTGCTCTCTGCAAAGCGTACGCCGATAAGTGAATGAAGATAGAACCTCGTATTGACGAGCACGCCGTCAACCTGCCTCGATTCCAGATCCGTCATAAGCCCGCGATAGCAGGAATTCTTGATCGGCACGGGATAGCGTCCGTTAATGAGATTCTTACATGGGAGACGAAGGACCTCGACCCCGTTGTCGAGCACCTCACTATTGGAGAGACCGTGCGTGTTGTTAGTGACCACAATGACGGAATGACCCTCCGCGACAAGCTCCGCAGCAAGGCTATCGGTAAAGCGCTCGACTCCACCCATGCTCGGTAAATACAGAGCCGAGAACACACAGATACACGACACGAATAATGTCCTCTCCAAGCATCGAAACATGCGCAAGATGCATGAAAGATCTTTCTTAACGCCTCAATAGCGTATCATTGTTCACGCAATATAGTTTATTCGGCTGCGAAAGTAAGGAACGGGCACGTGGCTTCCACTCTCGTAATAATTCCCGCCTACAACGAAGAGGCGTGCATCGTCGATACGGTTCAGGAGCTCACCCGAGTCGCGCCACAGTTCGATTACGTTGTCGTAAACGACGGTTCAAAAGACAGCACGGCAGAGCTTTGCCGCAAAAACGGCTTTAACCTTATCGACCTCCCCGTAAACCTCGGATTAACAGGAGCATTTCAAACGGGCATGAAGTACGCGTATCGTCATGGATACGATCAAGCCATTCAATTTGACGCAGACGGGCAGCACTCCCCTTCATTTATCGAAGACCTCGTAGACGCTATGGAACAAACGCAGGCAGATATTGTCATTGGATCGAGATTCGTAACCGAAAAGAAGCCCAGAACCCTGCGGATGCTCGGCTCGAATCTCATTTCAGCGTTGATTCGGATCACCACGGGCATGAAAATCAATGACCCCACCTCTGGGATGCGTCTCTACAACCGGTCGATGATCGAGCAGTTCGCAATCAGGGGCGATTTAACACCCGAACCCGAAACCCTTGCCTTCCTTATTCGTCACAAGCACGCTTCTGTAATCGAAAGACAAGTCAATATGAGAGACCGAGTTGCCGGAGAAAGCTATTTCACTTTATCCAAGTCCATCGCATACATGGCGAACACGTGCTCGGCAATTCTCTTTTCACTTTGGTTTAGGAGGTAATCGTGAACCCTGTGCTGCGCGGCGCGCTGGTCATCTGCGCCTTCATCATGCTAATTTTTGTCATTCACAAGCTTCGCAAGGCCCAATTTGACACTTCAGATTCGCTCTTCTGGCTTCTTCTGATCGGCTGTCTGCTCATTGTCGCCATATTCCCCCAGATCGCCTACCTCTTTTCCGACCTGCTCGGAATTCAGTCTCCATCGAACTTCATCTTCCTTGCAGTCATCGGACTGTTGGCGATTCGAGAATTCACAATTCAAGTCCAGCTCGCTCAACTTCGTCGCAAGATGACTGCATTGGCCCAGGAGACCGCATTGCGAACCCGCTCTGAAGCGAAAGAAACTGAGGAATAGCCAATGACTGCAACCCCACTTCGAGTCTTACATGTCATTGGCGCCATGGATCGCGGCGGTGCGGAAACGCTCGTCATGAACCTATATCGCAATATGGACCGAAATAAGGTCCAATTCGATTTTTTGGTTAACGATTTAGACGGTCGCGATTATGACGATGAAATAAAGGAGCTGGGAGGGCGCCTGTATCAGATACCTCGCTACAACGTGGCAAACTACCTCAGCTACAACAAGGCTTGCCGCAATTTCTTCGAGACCCACCGCTATTCAGTCGTCCACGGGCACATCGGCTTACCAGCCCCAATCTACTTGAAAGCCGCTCGCAAAACGGGAGCGTTCTGCATCGCTCACAGCCATGCACAAAACTTTCCCATCTCCCCTTCGGAGCTCGTATTTCGAGCCTGCGCCTATCCAACTCGTTTTGTCGCAGACTATTTCATCGCCTGTTCCGAGCAGGCGGGAATCGATCGATACGGCAGGTCTACAACGTCATCTAATGCCTTTCACATTTTAAAGAACGGCATCGACCTAGAGCGTGCACAATTCAGTGAAGAAAACAGGAAGGAGATACGCGCACAGCTTGGCATTGAGCCTGATGCGGCCGTATTTGGACATGTCGGCAGGCTTACGCATATTAAAAACCATCCATTTCTGATTGACGTTTTTCATCGCGTGACTCAATCGTTGCCGAACGCTCATTTGCTTTTGGCTGGAAGAGGCGACGATGAGGACTCCATTCGCGACAAAGTCGTGAGCTTAAACTTGCAAAGTCGCGTTCACTTTTTGGGAGTACGGTCGGATATACCGCAGATACTAAGCGCCGTCGACGTATTTGTTTTCCCATCAATCAAGGAAGGGCTGCCTGTTGCAGTCGTCGAAGCCCAGTCCTCTGGCGCTCGCTGTCTCATTTCTACCGGCGTGCCCGAACTTGCACGGATAAGCGAGCAAACCGTATTCGAACCGCTTTCATCGGGCGTGGAGACGTGGGCTCGAACCGCCGTCGATTTGTATCGCAACCCCCTCGCGTCTCGTTCTGCGGCTATCTTTGACGCCAGAAATGCAGGTTTTGATATTCGCGATTCGGCGTCATGGCTCTGTGATCTGTATCTGAACCATTCTGATTAATCTAATTCGTAACGAAGGCATCGAGGTTGCATCGTGTCCAACGAGATTCGTCCCCGCATAAATATACCCAGCAGAAACTATAGTATCGATTTGCTCAGGGCCATCTCCATGTGCATGATCGTGACGCTTCACGTTTTGGGAAAATGCAGCTTGATCGATAGCTCCCAACCGGGGTCAATCCGCTTTGCAGCATATTGGATAATTGAAGCCATATGTCTTTGCGGTGTCAATTGCTTTGGATTGATCAGCGGTTACGTTGGATACAAATCGCGCCATCGTCTTTCCGGCGTCTTTAAACTATGGCTTGAAATCGCTTCTATAGTCTTTATTGGAAACTGCGTGCTCGTCTTTTGTGGGGCGATCGATATAAAGACCGCATTACTGCAGTCGCTCTTCCCTATCACCACTCGATATTATTGGTTCGCATCGGCGTACATTGCACTTTGCTTTTTTATGCCTCTCATCGATTCGGCAATCGAACATTGCAGCTTCTCTTCTGTCAAACTTGCCCTCATTGCTTTCTTCCTCCTTGCGTCTTGCTGCTCACTCCTTCCTTGGGACTCTGCGCCATATAGTCTAGAGGGTGGGTACAGCATGACCTGGCTCGCATACCTCTATGCTCTTGGGGCTTTTTTCAAAAAATACCGGCTTCCCAAACTGAACAGATACAGGTATCTGGCGATTTTTCTTTGCTGTGTTGCCGTGACAGTCATTCTTAGGGCAATTCTTCCTTTCCAGGAAGAGATATCAAAACCGCTCGATCTTCTCAATTGGTCTTTGAGACTTGATAATTACGTATCGCCTTTCATATTGTTTCAAGCAGTATCCCTGCTTGGCTACTTTCTTTCCATCAATGTCCCAGATACGCTACAAACAGGGCTCCGCCGTATTACGCCCTACGTTTTTGGCGTATATCTCATTCATGACCACCGCCTCGTGGGCATTTACGTGCTGCCCAGGTTGTCCTCTGCAATCTTGAGCTTGTCGACACCGTACGCAATACTTGCCTGTATATGTTTGGTGGCCCTGATATTTATTGCCTCGCTCATCCTTAGCGCACTCAGAACACTTGCGCTCAATCACACACCGCTGTTCAGTTTCCCGGAAAAGATGGAGAAACTGACGCTCTCGCTCATCAATCGATAAATCGGAAGCGACCATGGAACATCAATCGCAAAAGACACTCACTCTCAAGCAGAACATGCTTTGGAACATGCTCGGATCAGCCGTTGGACTTGCCTGCCAATGGGCAATCAGCATCCTTGTCGTACGCCTGGCACCCGATTTGAATAGCGCGGGTCTCTACTCCCTGGCAATGTCCGTTTACGGAATTTTCTCCCCCATTGCCCAATTCGGTATGTACACGTACATCATTACCGACATGGATGGGCGCAACAGTATTGGAGAATACATCAGTCTCTCAATTGTGACCGGCTTTGCGGCACTTCTATTGACGTCCGGTTATGCATTGGTCACTTGCCGTCCGAACTCCTGGTCTATCATAATCGCATTTGCCATATATAAAGGAATCGCAACGATTATCGACATCCTTCACGCTGCCGATCAGAAATCGCATCGGATGGATTACCTCGGGATTTCCTTGGCTTTACAGGGGCTGCTGTCGTTAGCTTCTTTTGCAGTTGTCTACTCGATCAGCTGCAATCTAACTCACTCAGTTATCGCCATGGGAGTATGCACCCTTGCCGTCGGCTTGATTTACGATCTGCCTAGGACCCGAATGCTTCACCATCTACACCTCGGCATCAGCTTCGGCAAGGCCAAGACGATTCTTTGTGCCTGCAGCCTCATTGTTCTGTCTTGTGTGCTAAACGGAGCATTCGCCTCACTCCCTCGCCAATTTCTTTCCCAAGAACTCGGTGACGCGGCGCTGGGAATCTACGCTTCAATCGCCACTCCGGTCGCCATCATTCAGGTCGGCTCAACCTATATTTACAATCCGCTCATCGGATACTTCGCAGAAAGCTTTCATTCTGGAGATAGGTCAAAGTTCGTCCAGCTAATCAAGGGCACCGTACTTGGCATTATTGCAATTGGACTCGTTTCCCTTTTTGGAGCAGCGATACTTGGTCGCCCGTTGCTTACGTTGCTGTACGGGAACGAAGTGGCCTCATACTCAACGGTTATGATGCCTCTCATCGTAAGTTCGGTACTTCTTGGGGTTTCCGGTTTTCTCAGTAATCTGCTTGTAGCAGTGCGCGCACTACCAACCATGATAGTCGGAAGCGGCGTTTCTTTCGCAATCGTTGTCGTATCCGCAACGGTGTGCATTGAGCATTTTGGAATGAACGGCGCAACTCTCTCATTAATTGCAGGATGCTTCGGCTCGATCGCTGTAAGCTGTTTCGGCGTTTTCAAGCAGGCAAGAAGTCACTTCTCAGTATAGTAACGTTACTTGCGACACTTGGCCGCCCGACTCAATGCGACATAAACCGACTCAGCCGAAGCACGAAGACCGTATCCGTTTTCATCGACAATTTGCGCACCAGATTGTCGATCAACTGGCTCAACGGCAGATTCTAAAATCGCATGCGCCCAAGAAGCCGGGGTCTCATTAAGTGAAACAGTGCGGACGCTATCTAAAGCAAACGACATGGGAGAAACAACATCGGACACAACACAGGGCAGACCATTCGCCTGCGCTTCAAGAAGCGCTAGAGGCATGCCTTCATACAGGGAAGGCAGCACGAAGCAATCCATTGCCGAGTAAAACCGATAAGAGTCCGAGACGGCGCCCGCAAAGATAATTCGGTCACTCAGTTCGAGGGTATCCACTTTTTCTTTAATCTGCGCCTCCAGAGGACCGGAACCGAGAAGCAGAAGCTTCGACCGATCATCCATATTCGCAATTTCATGCATCACATCAATTAGAAAGGCGTGATTCTTTTGCTCTGCAAATCGGCCAACATGACCGATTACCAGATTGTCCTCCATACCGAGATCTCGCCGTAAAGACGAACGCTCATTTTGATTGAAACGAAAACGATCGCAATCAACAGCATTGGAAACAACTTTACAGCTATCGCTTGCAATAAACGGCTCTGGAAACATGAACTCAGCCGCATAATCAGAACAAGCGATACCAAAAGCTATCTTGCTGGAAATGCCGCACTTATGCAATCCATGAAGGATCGCATTCAGTTTATTGCCCATGGGGGCAGAATTGTGGCTATGAACAACACAGGGAACGCCCTGTCTATTCGCTACATTCAGAAGCGTAACGTCGCTTAGGGTACACGCGTTGAACCAAACGACATCATAGTTACCTTCACTTACCACTCGTTTCAGCTGCTGAGCGTTTTTAAACGGATTTCGAGTGCGAGAAACAACATTAAAGATCTTTACGTTATATGAAACAAGCTCGTCCAGATAATCCGGTCGATCGTCACCATACAGGATGAAGTCAAAGCTCGTATCGCAATGGGCGTCCATCATCTTGGAACAATACGCGATCAAAAATGATTCAACGCCGCCCCTATGGGAGCTAAATCCATGAACCAATATCCTCATCAGATAATCCTTCGTAAGAAAATGGCAAAATCGGCACAAGATGCCGGGCCCCATAATGCACGATGAGCCCTACGCTTCCCAAATCTCCCCATCGCCAAAATCGAGAATCTGGGGCAGGTGGGTCCTGCGGTCTTCCGGAGCGGGAAGCTGACGCCAGTCACCATACATCAACTCAAGGTAGCGCTCGGTTTTGCAAGGTGCCGGGAATGTCGAGTCTTCAAAAGAAACCGCAACAGGCGGGACCAGCACGTCCTGCGGGATGCCGTCGATGTTCGGCCAGGCAAAAGGCAACATCACATTTGAGAGGCCCGCACCACACCTCTGAACGGAGGCATCGAACTTGCGCTGGATGGCACTAGGAGAGAACAGTGCATGAACGACGGGGTGAGCCAATTTGCATGCAAGACACTCGATACGTCCCAACACTCCCTTGTGCGGAACAATGATCGTGCCGGAATGGTAGAGATAGGATACGCTCTGCCAAAAACGAGCACCGGAGCGCTGTCTCCCCTGCTCTCGCTCATCGGAAGAAAGAGGATCGTAGGGGAATATGTCGATGAAGATGCCCTGCTTCAGGCCCGCATCTCGAGTCTCCTGGGTCTCAAACAGCGTTCCATCTTTATACACTTTCGCGAACATGCCGGCCAGGCCTTCGGTGTTGTTAGGCGTATGCACTGAATAGCCCTCTACAAAAGAACGCGAAGCAATTTCGAGGAACCGATCGTAGTCCTCCCGAAGCATGCCGACGTCTATATCATCATCCCAAGGGATGAATCCACCATGTCGCAACGCGCCGAGGACCGTGCCGGAATCAATGAACCACTCGAGATCGTGTTCGTCGCAAAACGACGCAAACGCCTTGAGGATCTCGAGCTCCGTCTCTTGAAGACGTTTAAGAGCTACATCGAATTCCACAGCCATCACCATTTATCAAACACGCAAAGCCATCGCCGGCCCAGTAAGAACCATGCTTCTTACATTAGTTAAAACAATACCATTATAAGCACGCTAAACGCCGCATCGAGCAAGTCTCATTCAGACCAATTATCATCAGGCCCGTCCAAACAGCTCATTCCAATCGCATGCCGACAAAATGGTCCCCGCCAAGATCACAACACAGCAAACAACCGTCGCGAAAGACGGAACCGACCCGAGCAAGAGGAACCCGAACAAAACCGACCAGGCTGAATAGGAAATATTGAGAGCCATGGCCCTCGAGGCGCCGATATCGGAAATGCCCTTGTAATAGGACAGGTACGACACCGCCCCCGCCAGAGCCGACAAAGCGATGAAACAAGTGGCAAAGCTGGGTGCCGCCTCAATGGTGAAGGCCCATGCCCCCATTGCGGGAAGAACAGCGATGCCGTATACAAGCGCCGAGGCCGTCTCCCTGATTTGCAGCGCCGTCTCATTGTCCACACTGTCGTCCTTCATGCCCCAGGCGCACAACACAGCCTCGGAGCCCCAGCCAACGACCGTCATCGCAGCGCCCAAAAGGCCCAGCGGGGCATTGACGACCTGGGAATCACCGGCGCTCAACAGCCCCATGCCCATGACGCCGAGCAAACCGAAGAACAGTGCGACCAGCTGCCCCTTCCCCATATGCTCCTTGAGGATGAGATATGAGAGCAACGCACCGAAAGCAGGGTAAAACGCGGAAATGATGGCGGTGTATGCAGCACCGAGATTGGCGATTGCAATCACATAGCCGCTCATACCGATGGGACCGCCGAGCAACGCACCAGCAACGACGACGGCGCCCGAACGCGTTCGGAGCGCTCTCCACGTCTCCCCAAGCCTGCGTTTTGCTGCCATATATATGAAGAGCCATCCGGCGCAAAATGCATCATGCAAAAACGACGCGGCGATCGAAGCGAATGCCAGCGCCTCCGCTGAGCCGATATACGGCGACATAGCAAGACCGATTCCGAGGATCACCGTGTCGAGGCCCCATAAAATGCCGCTCAGAAGACCGAATCGCATGCCTACTCCTCCTCGTACAGCGCAAGGGCCTTGTCCAGATACTTGACGGCGTAGTTGTAATAGATGTACAGCCAGTCGCCGACAAAATCACCCTCTGCCTCTTTCAGAAGCGACCAAAGATACCAGCACCATCCCGCCAAAGCGATATGGGCATAGTTATGGCGAAGCTCTTCGGCGGTCGGCTCGCGATCAAAATAAGCGACAAGCGCGCGATATGCCTCATCCTCATCCAGCTCACAGCAAACACAGAAGGTGCCGTAGTCGTTCGCGTAATCGCTCATTCCCGCATACTCCCAATCGATGAGATAGTTTTTACCCTCTCCATCGATCAGGAAATTGAGCATGAAAAAGTCGTTGTGGCAGAGGCATACTGGAGCCTCGTCTTTCTTTACAAACGACTCGAGCTTGTCAAAGCGGCCCGCCATCTCTGCAAAACCGGGAATATCAAGCGTACCGCGCTCGAGTATCAAGGACTTATAGCGCTCGGCCTCTTGGTAAAAATCAAAGGATCGGCTGACCGTAACGCCACTTTCATGCAACTCGCGCCCCATGCGCATGGCGGTGGCGACCTGGACGGGATCCCGGGGGTCTAGGTTCTTGCAATCCTTTATGAAATGGCTGATTTTCCATCCCCGTTTTGGGTCCTCAAAAATAAACGTCCCATCAATACCCAAATCGCGAGCGGTCTGTTGCGCAGCAACCTCCCCTTCGCGATCGATAAGCAGCTCGGTGCCAACACCGGGGTGACGGTAAACATACTCGCCATCATTCGTGCTGAAATGGCACGAAAGGTTTGTGAGGCCCTGTTTCAAAGGGTAGACGTCGTGAATCTCTGTCTTGGAACACCCTAGAACGCTGACGATATTGTCGAAAATCTCCGAATCGACATTCTCGATAAACGCAGGATCGAAAGATCGGAGCTCATCAAGAGAGTCGAACTCGTTAATCACGCCGTCATCATAGGGGCGCACAACCATATCGAATTCCCTGATGTGCTCGACAAAGAGATCTTCCCAAAGCTTGTCAGCCGTCTCCGGCAGGTCGTATGTCTCTTCGAGTAAAGTCCGCATATGAGAGGAGAAAGGACTATCGAAGTAGACATGGCCGAGCATATACCAAGACTGTTCACCGCCCACCGTGACGCCCACGATGCGGTTATGCGGACCAGTCGACATGCACCATTCCTTCGTGGGGCCTTCCGACCATTGCGCGGCGTAATATGCATGCCAGACATACGGCTCGAAAGGATTCTCGGTAAAATAATCATCCGAGGAGCAGATATATGTGTTGGCTAGACGATTACGGACGCAATAGAGAGAGGAGTGGTTGTTCTTTGAGGCATATTCG
>CAUWJG010000071.1:0-21076 GCA_963559095.1 uncultured Collinsella sp.
AGCGATACATGTCGCGCTGAGTGTTGGGGGCGTTTCGCTAAGGTTGGAAATCAAGTTTGCATAATCGAGCGCGGCGCCATGGCAGCAATGCATAGACGGCCACCCGCCAGCTGCCTATAATTTTTTGTGACATACACGACCCTTCTCCGGGTGGGGGCGGCACACAAGTACTCACGTGCCGGCACCGTAGGACATAGAAGGTGGTCGGCAGGTGGGCGTTTTTTAAAGGAGGCCACATGAAGAAGTTCGTGACAGAAGATTCCTTTTGGCAGCTCTTTCCTGGCGCATCGTTTGGTGTCGTCGTGGCGCAGGGCATGAAGGCGCCCGGCGATATCGCGCCTGAGTCGGTTGAGGAGATCCGCGCCCTGCTCACCCGGGCCAACGCGCAAGCCGAGCGCCATCTCGACTCGCCTACGCTTTCCGCAAATGCTCCCGTGCGCGTCTGGCGCGCGGTGCTCCATCGAGAACCTCCTCAAACGCGTGCTCAAGGACAATCCCGTAGGGTCCATCTCCCCGTCTGTAGACATCTACAACGCCGTGTCACTCGCATTCGCCCTTCCGCTCGGCGGAGAGGACATCGATACGTTCGAGGGCGACCTGCGGCTAACCATCACCGAAGGCGGCGATCCGTTCACCCCACTCGGCGAGCACGCGGAGAACGACCCCACGCTGCCGGGCGAGCTTGCCTACCTAGACGATGCGGGTGCCGTGTGCCGCTGCTGGAATTGGCGAGACGGCGTGCGCACCGCCCTTACTGACACCACGCGCAACGCTTTCCTGATTGTCGAATGCGTAGACCCCAATCGTACCGAGGACTGCCGCGCCGCCACCGATGAACTTGCCGCGCTCGTGGAGCGCCACCTCGGTGCCACCATCGCTGTCAAGGAACTCGTTACGGCAGATAATCGCGAGGTTGTCATCGAGGCGTAACGCCCAGCACCCCATCTAGCGCAAGGTGCTCAGCCCGCTCTAGAGCGTCTTGCGCAACTTGGGCGTCGTGGTACCCGCCAGCGGCTTTTCACCCGGACGAGCCTGCGGTCCCACCAGTTCGTGCGCTGCATAGGGCTCTTCGAGCCATGCAACTTCATCGGGCGTCAACTCCAGCTCGAGCGCCGCAGCGGCATCGTCCACGCGTTCGGGCTTGGAGCAGCCGACGATGGGCGCCTCCACCCCTCGAGCCCACTGCCATGCAAGCGCGATATGCGCCATGGGCGCACCACGACACTCGGCAAGTCGGGAGACGCGGGCGATGATAGGCTCGTCTTTGCCTCGGTCGTGATCATACTTATCGCGCATCGTTGTGTCAGTCATGCTGCGCTTAGAGTCAGAATCCCAGCTCGTGCGACACAAATGACCCGAGGCCAACGGGCTATACGGTGTGAGCGCCATCCCAAATTGACGACATACGGGAATCAGTTCCCGCTCGTCCTCACGGTAGAGCAGGTTGTAGTGGTTTTGTATGCTCGTGAACTTCGTCCACCCGTTGCGCCCGGCCACCAGCTGCATATTGTGCAGTTGGTACCCATACATGGCGCTCGCACCGAGCGCGCGAACCTTGCCAGCGCGCACAAGCGCGTCCAAAGCCTCCATCGTCTCCTCAACGGGCGTCGTGTAATCGAACCGATGGATGATATACAAGTCAAGATAATCGGTACCAAGTCGCTTAAGCGTCCCATCGATCTCACGATTGATAGCCTCTCTTGACAGATGTCCTTCATTGAAAAACACCTTGCTCGCCAGCACCACGTCCTCGCGATGAATCCCCAAGTCGCGCAGCGCCGCGCCGATGTATTCCTCGCTTGTGCCATGCGCATAGCAGTTGGCAGTATCAATGAAATTGATGCCGAGCTCTAGCGCACGCTTAATCACCGCGCGCGTCTCGCTCTTGCCAACCGTCCATTGGTGAAAATCGGGCGATGCCTCGCCAAAGCTCATGCCGCCCAAGCACACCTTTGAAATCTGAATACCGGAGTGCCCCAAACCTGTGTACTGCATCCATCTTCCTCTTCAATGTCAATTCAATACCAAAGCGGCGCCCCGCACGGCGCCGCCCTCACTTAATCTTGTGGATACTCCGCATCGGCGACTCGCTCAAGCCACTCGTTGGAACAGCCCTCACCTGGTACCTCAAAAGCAATATGCGCAAACCAGGAATTCGCCGCCGCGCCGTGCCAGTGTTTGACGCCGGCTGGCACATACACCACGGTTCCGGGCGCAAGCTCTTGCGCGGGCTTGCCCCACTCCTGATACCAACCATGTCCATCGGTGCAAATGAGCATCTGTCCGCCGCCTCGCTCAGCGTGGTGAATATGCCAATTGTTGCGACAGCCCGGCTCAAACACCACGTTTGACATGCCAATGCCCTGCGTAGCCGAATCGGTCAAAGGTTTAAGGTACGAATTGCCCGTAAAGTACTCCGCATAGACGGCGTTAAACTCACCGATGCCAAACATGGGCGCAAAGTCGAGCTCCCTCTCAGGAGCTTCCGCACCGTACACAGTCACCGCCGCACGAAATGCCGCCCACGCATTGGGCCACCCAGCATAAAACGCCACATGCGTGAGAATCTCGGCCATTTCCGTCCGCGTCACCCCATGGGCCTTGGCCGTCTGGAGATGATACGCAAACGAACTGTCCACCAATCCCTTGGCCACAAGCGTCGTTACCGTGATGATCGAGCGCAGCTTAGGCGAGAGTTTGTCCTCGCGCGCCCACACTTCACCGAACAGCACATCGTCATTGAGCTGCGCGAACTTAGGCGCAAACCCACCCAACTGGTCCCGACCCGCCGTCTGCTTAATCGCCATGTCGCACTCCTTTCCACCTGAATAAGACCGATGCCCGCAGCGCGCACCCCCTGTGGTCCTCACAAGAACGCACCCAGCATCTCCAGACGTCCCCCACTCTAATCCCTTAAGCTCACTCCAAGGCAAGTCCGTTTGTCTCGATGACTTTCTGATACCAATAGAACGAATCTTTTGGAATACGCCGCAAATCACCCAAATCGTCCTCGCCGCGATTCACGTACACAAAGCCATAGCGCTTACCGTATCCCTGATGTGTGCTCACCAGGTCCATAAACGACCACGGACAGTAGCCAATGAGCTCGACGCCATCGGCGATGGCGAGCCTGGCCTGCTCAAAATGTCGGCGCAGGTATTCGATGCGGTACGGATCATGCACGCTACCGTCCTCCTCGAGCGTATCTCGAGCACCCAAGCCATTCTCGGTAATGAGCAGCGGCAAGCCATAGCGACTCGCAACACGACGAAGTGTTGTGCGCAAGCCAACGGGGTCGATAATCCAGCCGTATTCGGATGCCGCAAGATGCCCATTCTCGGCAGCTCGATACACGCCCTCCTCGCCAAGCATCACCTGCTGGTCGCCCGCGCGCGGTGCGCAATCGGTTCCGTCGTTGCGAGCCGCGGCAACCGTCGCCGTTGCATAGTAATTCACGCCGATAAAATCCGGCTTGCCCTCTGCAAGGATTTCCTCATCCCCCTCGGCGAACTCCGGTTGCAGCCCCTTTTCGCCCAAATATGCCCACGCCAGCGGGTTGTATCGACCAAACACGGCCACATCCAGGTAATTCCAGCAGCGAATCGCCTCCCAATTATCGGCCGCAACAACATCGGAGGGATCGCACGTGGCGGGATAAATCGCCGTGATATTGGGCGCTGGGCCGATTTTTGACGCAGGCCACATATCGTGCAGCATCTTGGTCACAAGCGCCGAGGCGACAAACATATGGTGGCTCTGCTGGTACAAGCTCTTCCGGTCGGGCACGCCGCCAAGCGATGCCGGATACATCGCGTTCGGGTGAATCACCATGACATTCTGCTCGTTGATCGTGAGCCAGTACTTCACGCGGTCACCCAGGCGCTCAAACAGCACGTGCGCATAATTGCAAAACGCATCGATAGTGGCACGATTGCCCCAGCCGCCTCGGGAATGCAGTGCAAGCGGCAAGTCAAAGTGGAAGAGCGTCACAACCGGTTCAATGCCATGGGCAACAAGCGCATCGACCAGGCGATCATAGAATTGCAGGCCCGCCTCGTTCACCCCTCCCGTCCCCTGCGACATCACGCGCGACCAGCTTACAGAGAAGCGATACGCCTTGAGGCCCAATTTCGCCATCAACGCGACGTCCTCTTCCAGGTGATGGTAATGATCGCTCGCAACTTTGAAATCGGTCACGCCAGCAGGGGGCTCGTGCAAGTCTTGCAGCGACATGCCTTTGCCATCCTCATTCCATGCCCCTTCGACCTGATAGGCCGACGTGGATGCTCCCCACAAAAACCCGGAGGGAAACGGCGTGTTCGTTGTGTAAAACATGATTGCCTCCATGCCTCCTTATGCGGAGGTTCCGCCGCGCACCATGGCGCAGCGGCACCTCCGCACCACCATCATGCATCGCCACTTACCGGGCAGAAGCGTCACCCACCGCACCGGCCACGGGCGCAGCGCCATCGTCCTCCCGCTCAAAGCGGGAATAAAGCACGAAGGTCAACACACCCGTCACCGCAACGCCGATCAGCATGGCGATGATGATGTTGATCAGGCACGTCATCGAGTTATCGCCAATGTAGAGCAGCACGGCCGGCAGGCCAGAGGAACCCGTTGCAAAGCGGTGCGTCTGCGTGAGGCCGGCGAACAGGCCACCGCATGCGCCGCCGATCATCGAGGCGATAAGCGGGTACTTCTTGGGCAGGTTTACGCCGTACAGGATCGGCTCGGTGATGCCCATGTAGGCCGTAATGGCGCCGGGCAGCGCAAGCTCGCGCACCTTGAGATTCTTGGAGCGCAGCGCCACGACCAACCCGGCCGTTGCCTGGCACATGTTCGACACCACGCATCCGGGGCCAAAAATGCTGTCGTAGCCAAGCTCGGCCATCTGCATCACGCCGAGCGGGGCAACGCCGTTATGGATACCAAACATAACCATGATGGGCAGGAAGCCACCGATCAGAACGGCCGGAGCCCATGCGGCGTTCTCCGACAAGAAGGTGAAGAACGTTGCCAAATAACCGCCCAAGATGGAGCCGATGGGGCCGAGAACCGCAAACGCGAGCACACCCATCACCAAGAACGTCAACATCGGGACAAACACGAGGTTCAGGCTCTTGGGAATATACTTATTGAAGAACTTTTCAACATACGACTGCGCAAACACGACCATGATGATCGGAATGACACTCGAACCATAGGAAGCCAGCGTAAACGGAATGAACTCAAAGAAGCTCACCGGGTCGCCCGCACTCACCAAGGCGCTCCAGTTGGGGTGCAGCATCATGGCCGCCACGCCTGCCGCCAGAATCGGATTGCACTTGAGCTTTTGCGCCTCGGTAAACGCTAGCAACATCGGCAAGAAGTAGAACACGCCATCCGCAAACACGTTCAACATGTAGTAAGTCTGCGACGTCGTATCGATAAGTTTAAAGACCACCAGCAAGGCCATAACAGCCTTAACCATACCAGCACCCGACAAAGCGGGGATAATGGGCTGGAAGGTTCCCGCCACGAAGTCGATCACCATCTCGCCGACATTCTTCTTGGCGGTCGGCTTCTCATCGTCCGATGCGGGCTCGCCGCCCGGCAACCCGACCGTCGCGGGGTCGCACAACGGCTCAACATCGGCAAACACATCGGCAACATGCGGACCTATGACGATCTGCAGCTGACCAGCACCATGCAACACGCTCATGACGCCATCGAGCGCTTTGAGTTCGTCCTCGTACACCGCCGCCTCATCTTTGAGCGAAAAACGCAAGCGCGTTTGGCAGTGATACGCGCGCGAGATGTTTTCCCGACCGCCAACGAGACGTACGATATTCTGCGCAAGCTCAGCATACTTGCCCATGCCTTCCCCTTTCAACTATCGGAACGTGGCACATCTCGCATTGTAAGAAGCCGCCTGCACATGACCGATGGGCCGAGCAATCATGAAACAAGGTTTCGAGAGCCCGGCGAGACAGGGGAAACTTCGCGGAACGCACGTGCGCAAGGGCGTCACCGCGCACCGCCAAGAGAGTCGCTACGCCTCAACCTGACTTTTGCGCGCTCCTTCAAGCTCCTGCGAGTATTTAAGTTTATGGCTGAGATTCTCGTCGTAATGGCGCGCAAACGCGCAGGCAAACAGGGCATCCAAGAGATACTGCATCGATGCCTCCGTCGCAAACGTCGCAATTTTGGAATACAGCGCCTCATGAGACGAAACGGTCAAGACGCAACACAGTTGCTGGCGCAGGTAGCTGCCGCCCTCGCTTGTAATGCCAATCATGGGCACGCCGCGACGCTTGAGCTCGGGGATTTGCGCCAGGGGATTGGCGTCGGGGTTGTTTCCCGAATAGGAGATGAACACCGCGCAGTCCACAGGCTCGAGCGACCGCGCCACAACGCCATATTCGCCATTGTGGACAACCGAGGCCGTTTTACCGATAGCGAGCAGCTTGCGGCAAAACAACCCGCCGATATAGCTGTTGGGACTCACGCCAAACACCCAAACGTGCTTCGCCTTGTCAATAAACCGGGCGCCAAGCTCCAGCATCTCACGATTAAGCAGGCGCACCGTATCGGCCACCGCTTCGTAATGCAAATCGGCGATGCGCTCGGCAATCTCATCTGCGCTCGCGCCGGGTGGGAATGGCCGGTTTGCATCAACAAGGGTTTCGCGGCTCGCCTCATAGCGCGCCTCAGCCATATAGTCGCGGATGAAGTCGCGCCATCCGCTGTACCCCAAACTCTGCGCAAAACGTGTAACCGATGCCTTGGAGGAATGCGTTGCCGCCGCTATATCGGCAATGGTGTACTTGGAGAGATTCATGCGCTCGCGCAGCACAAACGCCCCAATCGCACGCCTCGTATCCAGGGACCGAGCGGCCAGCTCCTCAACGCGGTGTGCCAGAAACATAGTCGCCCTCCCCGAATTGCGCCGTTGCCGTGGGACATGCACCCCGATCAGCATTGTAGCGCGTTGCCCCGTGATCCATGCAAAGGCAGAGAGCTAGCCCAGATACGCCAAAAAGGCATCGGCCTGGACAGCGAGCTCGGCGCGCTGGGCGGCATCGAGCTCGAACTCGTCCGTTCCAAACGCCGATCCTGGCAGCGCGATGCCCGTCTGCGGCTCCTTCATGAGGTCGAGTTTCATGACCGTCAACAGCTCGGACAGCTTGGCGCGCGTGCCGGCACCGGCCGAACGGCCCGCCGCGGCGCTCAGGGTCGCTTTTTTATCCGTTACGGATGTCCTGCGGCTTGGATCGGACGCATCAAGCGGCCTGCTCAGCCAATCAAGCAGGTTCTTGAGAGCACCCGGATAGCTGAAATTGTACTCAGGCGTAAAGAACCACAAGCCATCGGCCTGCTCAACGGCCTCGCGAACGCGCGCGACAGCATCCGGCGCCGGAAACTCAACATCCTGGTTCATGAGCGGCACGTCGGCATAATCGAGAAACGCGACGTCCGCGCGGCCCTTCAGCATCTGCGCGACCTCACGCGCGACCCTCAAGTTAAACGAATTGCGGCGTTGCGACCCAACGATAAACAGCAACCTCTTCATGACATCCTCCTGCACAAACAGCCTGGTATATCGTTGTTATACCCACAATGTTCCCAGGAGATTCCGGGCAGCTGCGACCGGGTGACGCTGTGCCCCGCTTGTCCACCGCCAACCAAAAGAGGGTTCGGCCTTGGGCCATCCAGAGCCATTTTTACGCTCCAGACGGCTCAAGGCCGGACCCTCTTTTGTAAACAACCGCCAAGCGCGCCCCGCACCAAACCTGCGCTTGCCTTTGAGTAAACTCCAAGGGTTACCATTACCCGCGAGAACCCCGTACGGAAAGGAATGCCATGCGCATTGCGGAAGTTGCGGAACAATACGACCTCAGCGCCGACACGCTGCGGTATTACGAGCGCATCGGCCTGCTGCGCCCCGTAAAACGCAACGGCAGCGGTGTGCGCGACTACGGCGAGGAGGACTGCGCACGCATCGGCTTTGTCAAATGCATGCGCGGCGCGAACGTCTCTATCGAGGCCCTCATCGAATACATGCAGCTCTTTGACGAGGGCGATGCGACGCTTGAAGCCCGTAAGCAGATCCTGATCGAGCCGCGCGCGAGCGCCTTGCCCGCATCCAGGAGGGACACGACCGCTTGGACTACAAAATCGCACACTATGACGAGCTCATCGCGGCGCATCATCGGAAATAATCTCACCGGCAACATCCACAACGAAAGGAACGGCGACATCATGAACGTACTGCTCGTCAACGGAAGCCCGCGCAAAGACGGCTGCACCAACCGCGCGCTAGAGGAAATCGCGCGGACGCTCGCCGATATGGGAATCGAATCTGAGATCTTCTGGATCGGTGCCAAGCCCGTGGGAGGATGCGTTGCATGCGGCGGCTGCACCAAGCTCGGACGCTGCGTTTTCAATGACAAAGTGAACGAATGCCGAGAGCTGGCGCTCAAGGCGGATGGGTTCATCTTTGGCGCTCCGGTTCACTTCGCGCATGCGGGCAGCAGCCTACTCGGCTTCATGGATCGCCTTTTCTATTCGAACGGGCGCGCCGGAGCCCCCGATGCGTTCTCGTTCAAGCCGGCAGCCTGCGTGGTCAGTGCACGCCGCGCCGGAACGACCGCCTCGTTCGACAACATCAACAAATTCTTCACCATTCGCCAAATGCCCGTGGTAAGCTCGCGCTACTGGAACAACGTCCACGGCAATACGGCCGAAGAAGTCGAGCAGGATGCAGAGGGCCTTGCCACCATGCGCATGCTCGCGCGAAACATGGCGTGGATGCTTAAGTGCATCGAAGCCGGGCGCGCCGCAGGTATCGAGCTGCCGGCGCCCGATGCGCAACTGGAGATGACCAACTTCATCCGGTAGGCCACACGCCCGCCCCGCACGGGAACCGCGCCCCGCTCGCCGCCTGCCACCAACCAAAAGAGGGTTCGGCCTTGGGCCATCCAGAGCCATTTTTGCGCTCCAAACGGCCTCAAGCCGAACCCTCTTTGCAAGAAACCGTACCGCTGGCAACGACCCCGGCGCTGCGCCGGCGCCCTACAAATACCGGCCGGTCACGCTTTCCGCACACGCCGCAACCTGCTCGGGAGTTCCCGCGCACACGATGCGCCCACCGGCCTCACCGCCGCCCGGCCCCATGTCGATCACGTAATCCGCGTTGCGAATCATGTCCAAATCATGCTCGATGACCACCACGGTCGCGCCCGCACCCACCAAACGGTCGAACACGGCCAGCAGCGTCTGCACGTCCAGCGGATGCAAGCCGATCGTCGGCTCATCGAACACGAATACGGCATCAGCCTGCGCGCGCCCCATCTCGCTGGCGAGCTTCAGCCGCTGAGCCTCGCCGCCGGAAAGCGCCGGCGTCGGCTCCCCCAGCGTCAAGTAGCCCAAGCCGAGCTCGGAGAGCGTCGCCAGACGCGACTGCACGCGCTTCAAACCCGTGCAGGCATCGTGCGCCTCGTCCACGCTCATCGCCATGAGCTGCGGCAAGGTGAGCTCGCTGCCATCCGCACCCACCCGATGCACACGCTCGGCAGCGGCGGCGTAACGCGACCCGCGGCAATCTGGGCACTCGACCTCGACATCGGGCAAAAACTGCACGTCCAGCGAAATCACGCCCGTGCCATCGCACGCCGGGCACCGCAGCTTGCCCGTGTTGTACGAAAAATCGCCCGCCTTGTGGCCGGCTGCTTTTGCCTCGTCGGTCCGCGCGAATGCACGACGCAGCTCATCGTGCACGCCGGCATAGGTTGCCACCGTCGAGCGCACGTTGGCCCCAATCGGCGTGGCGTCGATGAGGTTCGCCCGGCAAATGCCCTCCGCGTCCAACCAGCTCACATGCGCCGGCATGGCCTCACCCGCAATCGATGCCGAAAGGGCGGGCAGCAGCTCCTCCAGCACGAGCGTCGTCTTGCCGGAGCCCGACACGCCCGTCACGGCCACCAGACGCCCGCGCGGAATCTCAACCTGCAAGGGGCGCACCGTGTGCAGGCGATGCGTCGCCAGCGCAATCCGGCCGCCATCGAACACCTCCTCCGGCTCCACCCGAGGTCGGCGGCGGGGCGGCACCGCGTGCAAGAACGGGGCAATGCGGCTCCCCGGCGTTTCCTGCACCTGCGAAACCGTTCCCTGCGCCAGCACGCGACCGCCGTTGGCACCCGCGCCCGGCCCCATCTCGATCAGATGGTCGCACGCCTCGAGCACACGCGTATCGTGATCGACGACGACCACGGAGTTGCCGTCGTCCACCAAATCACGCATCACGCCGATGAGGCCATCCACATTCGCCGCATGCAAGCCGATCGATGGCTCGTCCAGCACGTACAGCACGCCCGTGGTTCGGTTGCGCACCGCGCGGGCAAGCTGCACGCGCTGCCGCTCGCCCGTCGAAAGCGTTGCGCCACCGCGATCGAGCGTCAGATAGCCAAGGCCCAAGTCGAACAGGCGCCGCGCCGCGCCCGCAAACGATTCGCAGATCTCCTCCGCCATCGAGCGCATCTCCTGCGGCAGCGTAGCCGGAATCCCATCGACCCATGCCGCCAGCTCATCCAGCGTCATCGCGCAGACATCTGCCAGCCCCTTGCCGCATAGGCGCGGAGCGCGCGCCGCCTCGGACAAGCGCGTGCCCCCGCACGAGGCGCACTGACGCTCCACCAAAAACTTCGACACGCGCTTGAGGCCCTTTTCGTCCTTCACCTTGGCCAACGCGTTTTCCACGGTATACACCGCGTTGTAGTAGTTGAAGTCAAGCTCGGCAAAGTCGTTGCCCTTCTTTGCCTTGTACAAAATGTGCTTGCGCTCCATCGGGCCGTGAAACACGATTTCGCGCTCCTCGGGCGTCAGCTCGCAAAACGGCACGTGAATGCGCACACCCATGGCCTCGCAAATGTTCTTCATCAAATCGAACATGAGCGAGCCCCACGGCAGCACCGCGCCGTCGGCAATAGAGATTGACTCGTCCGGCACGAGCGACGCCTCGTTCACCGTTCGCACGATGCCCGTCCCCGAGCAGGTCGGGCACGCACCGCCACCGTTGAAGGCGAGTTCCTCCGCGCTGGGGGCCCAAAACGCGGCGCCACACGAGGGACAGACGAGCGGCTTGCCCGCAGCCACCGCAAGGCTGGGCTGTGCATATCCGCCGCAGGTGGGACAGCGGTGCTCAGCGCACCGCGAAAAGAGCACACGCAGGCTGTTGTTGAGCTCCGTCATGGTACCAAAGGTCGAGCGCACGCCAGGCACTGCGGGCCGCTGATGCAAGGCAAGGGCCGCCGGCACATGCAGCACCTCGTCCACCTGCGCGCGGGCGGCCTGCGTGAGGCGGCGGCGCGTATAGGTCGAAAGCGCCTCAAGGTATCGCCGCGACCCCTCCGCATACAGCGTGCCGAGCGCCAGCGAGCTCTTGCCCGAGCCGGAAACGCCGGCGATGCCCACCAGGCGCCCCAGCGGCACATCGATATTCACGTTCGTCAAATTGTGCACGCGCGCGCCGCGCACCTGAATGCAGCTCGGCGATGCCCCTCGATCGTTGCTCATAGTCCCTCCCGTTGCCCCGTCAGCCATGCCCCGCCAACCGCACAGGACGGCGGCATGCATGTCGCATCATACTGCCCCAGCATATTCAGTCTGGCACACGACGATTGTATAAAACGGAAGAGCGCGGCCTCCGACGCGGCCGCGACGGCCATCTGCGCTGCAGCGGTCCCATGTGCCGCAGTGGCCGCCCTCGCCACCGCAATGGCTACCGCCCACCACGGCAGCCGACCGCACCGCGACGCCCTTACGCGGCAGCCGCCGCCACGAACGCCCTCCATAGCGCCGCATCGGTGGGAAGCGTCCGCCACGTGTATTCAGGATGCCATTGCACACCCAGGCAGAACCGCTGGCCCTCGACCTCAATGGCCTCGGGCACGCCATCAGTTGCGGCAGCCGTCAAGCGTACGCCCTCGCCCAGCTTGTCCACACAGCAATGGTGGCTCGAGTTCACCTGCACCTGCCCGCGCCAATCCAAAACGCGCGACAACAGCGACCCATCCTCAACGGCAATCGGATGCGCCGGGTCGTGCAAAATCGGCGCGTGCCGCCAGTGCATCATGCCCTCCGGCACCGGCCAGCTCGGAACATCCATGCTCAACGTGCCGCCCAACGCCACGTTCAGAATCTGCATGCCGCGGCACGTCGCGAACAACGGCTTGTTGGCCGCCAGCGCAGCGCGAATGAGCTTGAGCTCAAACGCATCGCGCGGATGGCACAGCAAACGCTCATCGTAGGGCTCCGTCACGCCCCACAGCGCCGGATCGACATCATGGCCACCGGGAATGGCAATGCCGTCGGCCATTGCCACATACCGCGCGATCACGGCTTCATCCTCGGTCAGCGCCATGATGAGCGGCATACCGCCTGCGGACAAAATCGCATCTAAAAACACCGTGGCGCCCGACTCCTCGGGCGCCAGGCGCTCAGGCATGGAGAGGCACGGCGGGCTCTGCTCCAAGCGCGGCGCCACCAAAATCAACGGTCGGGTATCGTTCGAGGTCATATCGCTCCTCTTCGGCTTCTATCGTACTGGGCGCAGCTCCTCGCGAGCCGTGTTAATGCCCTTTAATCGAGTTGAGGAAATCGCGGGCGCGCTCGGTTTGCGGATGATCGAAAAACTCCTCCGGCGTCCCCTCTTCCACAATGGCGCCGTCCGCCATAAAGACCACGCGGTCGGCTACACGGCGGGCGAAATTCATCTCATGCGTCACCACGATCATGGTCATGCCTTGGCGCGCCAGATCGACCATGACGTCGAGCACCTCGTTGATCATCTCGGGGTCAAGCGCCGAGGTCGGCTCATCGAACAGCATGGCCTTGGGGTGCATGGCAAGCGAACGGGCGATGGCAACGCGCTGTTGCTGGCCACCGGAAAGCTGAGCGGGCACCTTGTGCGCCTGTTCAGCCACGCCCACGCGCGCAAGCAGCTCCATGGCGCGTGCCTCAGCGTCGGCCTTGTTCATGCCGAGCACATCGATGGGTCCAAGCGTCACGTTCTGCAAGATGCTCATATGGGCGAACAAGTTGAAGCTCTGGAACACCATGCCGAGCTCCGCACGCATGGCCGCCAGCTCGCGCCCCTCCTCGGGTAGCGGCTCGCCATCGATGATGATCTCGCCAGAATCGATCGTCTCCAGGCGGTTGATGGTGCGACACAGCGTCGACTTACCCGATCCCGACGGACCGATCACCACAACGACCTCGCCTTTTGCAACGGACAGGTTGATGTCCTTGAGCACGTGCAAATCGCCAAAGTGCTTCTCGACGTGACGCAGCTCGATGATGGGAGTGCTTGTTTCTGCTTGAAGAGACATATCGTATCCGTTCTCGAGATTAGGCGGGGTTGGTGCTATAGCGGCTCACCACGCGGGTGCCACTGCGGTGTGCAACATACACCGACAGCTGGTTGATGGCGTAGTTCAACAAGATGTAGATGACCGCCACCACCAAGTAGGTGCTCACCAGCGCGTCGTAGTTGGTGATGAGCACGCGCGCGTTTTGCAGCATATCCGGGTAACTCACCACATACGCCACGGTGGTGTCCTTCACAACCACGACGAGCTGCGAGATGAGCGACGGAATCACGTAGCGGATGGCCTGCGGCAACACGATCTTGCATGTCACCCGAAACGGCCGCATGCCAAGGGCGAGCGCCGCCTCGACCTGCCCATGCGGCACCGCGTTGACGCCAGCGCGGAACACCTCGGCAAGCACGCCGGAGGCCGCGAGCGCCACCGGCAGCGTGATCATCCAAAATGCCGACATTTTGATGCCGTACTGCGGAACCACCAAAAAGAAAAAGTAGATCAGCAGCAGGCTCGGCACGCCGCGGAAGAAATCCGTGACCACACGGCAAAACGCGGAGAGCGGGCGGATGCCGCTGATGCGCCCGAGCATGAGCGCCAAACCCAGCACCAGTGCGATCGCGCCAGCGCAGACCGCCACCTTCAGCGTGCCCGCAAGGCCCTCCAGCAAAAAGCGCCAGGTGCTACCCCAGGTAAAAAACACCCAGTACTGCGGGTCGAGCTGCCCGGTCACCCAGAACTGATACACCACAAGCCCCAGCAATGCCGCCACGGCAACCGCCGCCACGGCGGTACCGATACGGATCTTCGCGCGCGTTTTTGGACCCGGCGCCTCATAGAGCGCATCACGCATGCTCAGCGCCTGCCCATTTCCCTGTGCGCTCATCGCCTGATCCTCACTTTCCGGTCAATCATATTGCCCACAAAACCGATGGCAACCGCCGTCAGCGCATAGCCGAGCGCCGAGATTGCAAAGGCGAGGATGCCGCCAGTCGCGCGCGTGTTGATGAACGAGACCACGCCCGTGAGCTCAGACGGCGTCAAGGGGACCTGAGAACCCAGCGAAGTGGAAAGCATGACGGCGATCAGCAGGTTCGTCATGGGCAGCACCGTGGTTCGCAACGCCTGGGGGATCACGATCCGACGCAGCATCTGACCAAACGAAAGCCCCAGCGAGCGAGCCGCCTCAATCTGGCCGACACCGATCGTGTTGATGCCGGTCATGAAGTTCTCCGACCCAAAGGCTGCCGCCACCAAAATGACCGTGAGGATCACGCAGGTACGATACGGCAGCACCACGTTCAAACTTGGCAGCGCGTATACGATGATGATGAGCAGCGACACGCCAGGAATGTTGCGAAACACCTGCACATACAGGTCGCCCAGCCAACGTAGCGGCTTGAAGGGCGACACGCGCAGCACCGTGATGGCCACAGCAACCAGCATCACGAACACAAAGCACACGGCCGTCATGCCCCAGGTGGACAGCAGGGCGTCCACATAGTTTTGCCCATATGTGCTCAAAAGCTCAGTAAGCCCCACGGGCACCTCCCCTTAACTCCCCCGAACAGCAAGGGCGCCCCGCCCGTCGCCCGGCATGCCTGGCCAGGCGGGCGAAGCGCCCCTCGCTTCACGCGTTCACGCGAACCTTACGCACCGATCGCCGGCGGCTGCGGGACTTCTTCCACACCGGCGCGATCGCCGATGCAGATCTTCCACAGCTCCTCCCAGGTACCGTCTTCCTCAATCTTGGTGAGGAAGTCATTTACAAAGGCAACGCCATCGGAATCCAGCGGCAGGCCGATGCCGTACAGGTCGTTCGGACCAAAGGGCTCGCCAGCGAGCTTGTACTTGCCAGGCTGCTTGACCATGTCGCCGAGCAGCATGTTCGTGTCGATCACGTAAGCATCCACGCGCTTTTGGGACAGCGCGCTGCGGGCCTCCTCATCGGTCTTGAACTCCTGCAGCGTGGCATCGGGCACGAGCTCCTCCATGATGGAGGGGCCAGTGGAGCCGGACTGCACCGCAACGGTCTTGCCCGCCAAATCGTCCACACCCGTGATGTCATCGTTATCCTTGAGGACGAGCACCGACTGCTGGGTGCCATAATATGGACCGGCAAAGGAGATGAGCTTCTTGCGGTCCTCATTGATGGAGTAAGTCGCGAACACAGCGTCAACCTGGTCGTTTTGCAACACAGACTCGCGCGTGTCGGAGGTCACCTGCGTGGACTCGAACTTGGACTCGTCACCCAAGATATAGCGGACCAGCAGCTGGGACAAGCCGGCATCAAAACCGCGAAGCTTGCCGTCCTTCTCGTTGAGCAACGAGAAGAGCGCAGAGGTCTGAACCACGCCGAGGCGCATGGTGCCGGCATCTTTGATCTTGCTCGCCCACGTGTTCGCGGTGATGGCCGCATCGTCCGCGACCGAACCGGCAGCGACCAGCTTGTCGTAGGCGTCCGCATCAAGCGCCACGGGATCCTCGGCCGCGTCATCGGTAGAAGCGGAGCCGGCAGGGGCGGGAGCAGGCTCGCTGCCGCAGGCGGAAAGCCCCAGGGCGGCGGCACCGGCAACCGCGCCAGCGCCAAGCAAGGTGCGGCGACTCATCATGAACTCACGCGTGGAAGCACTCATGCGCGTTCCTTTCGTTCGGCCACCCGAGCTGCGCCCGAGCGGCATCTTGAAGATAAATGATACGTTATTGCAAACGCTTAAAAATTGTTATTCCCACTTCGCTCGCGTTGTAACGCGAAAGACTCCCGTTTTAACGGCGAACACGCCACGCCCACGTGGCAGTCGCCCGAAAGCCCGTCCCAATCGCCCCCACATACCCGGGTGATCGTCCCTCCGCACCCATGTCCACACGCGAGCCACCCAACCCGCGCAAAGCGCCGCTCGCATGCACTACGCAGCACCGCCACATCTTCCCCGCGCAAGTGTGTCACACTGATAGGTCCTATGTACGAACCGTTCGCGCACCCGCGCGCCCTCATGTGAACCGGGAGACATTCCACATGCTGCTTGAGCGCATCACATCCCCCGATGACATCAAAGCACTCGACGCCTCCGAACTACCCCAGCTCTGCCGCGAGATTCGCCAGGCCATCCTTACGAGTTCTGCGGCCGTGGGCGGGCACATCGGGTCCAATCTCGGCGTGGTTGAGCTCACCTGCGCCATGCATCGCGTATTCAACTCCCCGCGCGACCAATTCGTGTTCGACGTCTCACAT
This sequence comes from uncultured Collinsella sp., assembly GCA_963559095.1. Taxonomy (GTDB): domain Bacteria; phylum Actinomycetota; class Coriobacteriia; order Coriobacteriales; family Coriobacteriaceae; genus Collinsella. Next base: position 16,594 of record CAUWJG010000071.1, read on the forward strand.
CAGGTTTATCCGCACAAGATGCTCACGGGACGCGCAGCGTACTACCTCAACCCCGAACTCTTCGGGCGACTCTCCGGGTTTTCCAATCCTGCCGAGTCCGAACACGACTTGTTCTCGATGGGCCACACCTCGACCTCCATCAGCCTCGCCTGCGGCCTGGCAAAGGCACGCGACCTCGCAGGCGATGACCATGACGTCATCGCCGTCATCGGCGACGGCTCGCTGTCCGGCGGGCTTGCCTTTGAGGGCTTTGATGCACTTGCCGAACTGGGCAGCGGTGTCATCATCATCGTAAACGACAACGGCTGGTCTATTGCCGAAAACCACGGTGGCATCTATCGCAACCTGGCCGATCTACGCGCCAGCGAGGGTCGCGCCGAGCACAATTTCTTCCGCGCCTTGGGGCTGGAGTATCGATTCTTGCGCGAGGGCAACGATGTCTTCGTCCTCGAGACAGCCCTGCGTGACCTGCAGGGCACCGATCATCCAGTCGTGCTGCATATTTGCACCGAAAAGGGCGCCGGCTATCAGCCGGCGCTGGCGGATGCCGAGGGCTGGCACCACGTGGGCCCCTTCGAACTGGCGGCCACGAATGACCGCGAGCACGACGCCGAGCCTGCGCGGGTGCCCGACGCCGACAAGCCCGCGCAGGCACCCGCAGATGAGAGCGCGCCCATCACCTATGCCGAACTTACCGGCCGTCACCTCGTCAAACGCATGGCTGTCGACCCCGCACTCGTCGTCGTCTCAGCCGCCACGCCCTATATCATGGGCTTCACACCCGAACGGCGGGCTGTGGCTGGACGCCAATTCGTCGACGTCGGCATTGCCGAGGAGCATGCCGTCACCTATGTGACGGCCCTGGCCCGGGCCGGAGCCAAACCCGTGCTCGGCCTGTACGGCGTGTTCATGCAGCGCGCCTACGATGAACTCTGGCACGACCTGTGCCTCAATAACGCGCCGGCGGTCCTGCTCGACTTTGGGGCATCCGTCTTTGGCACCACGGACGCCACGCACCTGAGTTTCTTCGATCTCGCCCTGCTGGGCGGCCTACCCAATCTGCGCTGTCTGGCCCCCACCTGTGGCGAGGAATACCTGGACATGCTCGCCTGGGCCATCGATTACACCGGCGGCCCCGTGGTGATTCGCGTTCCTGTTGGCACCACGATGGACGTACACGCACCACGGCCGGCCGCCGATGCTTTCGACAACCCGCGCTACAAGGTCGCCCGCAGTGGCTCGCAGGTCGCCATTCTTGCCCTCGGCACTTTTTTTGAGCTGGGCCAGCGTATTGCCGATGAACTTGAGCGGGCGCACGACATCCATGCCACACTCATCAACCCGCAGTTTGCCACCGAGCTGGACACCGAGCTACTCGATTCCCTGCCGATGCATCATCGCTGTGTCATCACGCTTGAGGATGGCGTTCTCGAGGGCGGATGGGGCGAAAAGGTCGCGCGCCATCTTGGCCCCCGTAAGCTAGCCGTGCAATGCTACGGCATCCACAAGGGCTTCCCCGATCGCGTGCCCGCACACGACTTGCTGGCCACCTGCGGCATCACGATGGAGAGCATCGTCGCCGACATTCTGGCAATGCTCGAGTAGCCGCGCGCTTGGCACCTGAGCGCACGCACGCCTCAGATACCGCCACCGCTCAGCAGACCGCGGAGCACCTTTTCAGGATCGGCACTGCCGTCGCGCGGAGCCAGCGCCGTGATGCGCTTCTGCATCTTGAGCTCATGCAGCTCGTCTTCGAGCTGCCGCACGCGAGCCCTGAGCTTCTCATTTTCGCGCTCGCGTTCCTCCGCCCGCTCCTTCATATCGAGAATACGAACCACGCCCGCCAGGTTGATGCCCTCATCCGTCAGCTGGTTAATCAGTTCCAGGCGCTCGATGTCAGCCTGAGAGTACAGGCGCGTGTTGCCGCCCGAGCGCTTGGGATTCACAAGCCCTTTGGACTCGTATACGCGCAGCGTCTGCGGGTGCATACCCGTAAGCTCCGCCGCTACGGAAATCATGTACAACGGCTTTGTGCGCGCATCCTCGCCCATCGCGTCTCCCCTCATGCCGGTGCGACCGCCAACGCACCCATCTTACCGCCAAACGTCAAGGCACGCATGCACCTACATCTTTGCGCGATACCGACTGACCTTTTCGCGATACTTGCGCGTATCGGCATCACGCAATTTCTCAAGTGCGCTTCGCTCCTCGTCCGTAAGCCTCGTGGGCGTCTGCACCACGACCTTCACCATCAAGGCGCCCATGCGCCCGCGCCGCTTCATATCGGGCGCGCCCATCTCCTTAAAGCGGAACGTCTTGCCCGATTGCGTGCCCGCCGGCACTTTCATGCGCACCGTCGCACCGCCAGGCGTCGGCACCTCGACCGTGCACCCAAGCGCCGCTTCGAACACTGAGATCGGCACGTCCATGGTCATATCGGCCGACTTGCCCACGCGCTTGAACAGCGGATGGTCGGCAACGTGGAACGTCACGAGCAGATCGCCGCGTTCGCCACCCGCCGAGCCATATTCTCCACGCCGCTTGAACCGCAGTTTACTGCCATCATAGGCTCCTGCCGGAATAGTCACCATGAGCGTCTGTTGCTCACCGGTAGACGGAATCCGATACGTTACCTGTTGGCTGGAACCCCGATAAGCATCCTCAAACGAAACGTCAAGGGCCAACGGTAAATCGCCGCCCCTGCGGGCACGCGGACGCGCCTGGCCTCCGAATCCGCCAAAGCCGCCGAAACCCTGCGCCCAATTCGACCCACCAACACCCTCGCCGCGCATCACGCTGTCGAAGATATCGGCCCAGGCACCGGTTCCAGCGCCTCCCGCATACGCTCCGCCCGCGCCCGGCATGCCACCGAACATGAGCATCTGATCGTATTCCTTGCGCTTCTGCGCATTGGAGAGCGTATCGTACGCCTCGCTGATCTCCTTGAATTTCGCTTCATCGCCGCCGCGGTCGGGATGGTACTTCACCGCAAGCTTGCGAAACGCCTTCTTGATGTCCTCATCGGAGGCGTCCTTCGAGACGCCGAGGACATCGTAAAATGTTTTACCCGCAGCCATGCTCGTCTGCCCCCTTCCTGTACGCGGCGCGCCCAACGCCGCGCCGCCATTATCATGCAATGAGCCCTAGGGCCGTTGCGCCCCAGGGCCCGCTGTGTCCCACGTGCACTGCAAACAGCACACGCGCCTATCTACGCTTGCGCCTTACGCCTCGGCGGCCGCCTCATCCGCTGCAGGTGCCTCATTTGCATCCTCTGCTTCAGTGGCGGGCTCAGGTGCCGGGCGTTTGGAGCCACCGTAGGTCACCGTTACCATAGCGGGACGCAGGACCTTGCCGCCCATGCGATACCCCTTCTGGTAGACGTCGTTCACGGTCTCGTCAAACTGCTCCGCATCCTCCACGCGGCCGACGGCCTGGTGCACGTTGCAGTCGAAGGCCTCGCCCTTGGGGTCGATCGCCTCGACACCCTCGCGCTCAAACACGCCCAGCAACTTTGAGCGTACGGCGTCTACGCCGTCCACAAACTGCCCAAAGTCATCGGAGAGATCCTGTGTACGCGCATGATCGAGCGCGCGCTCCATGTCGTCCACCACGGGCAGCAGCGCCTCGATGAGCTTCTCGGTCGCGCGGGCGCGCTCGTCCAGGCGCTCCTGGGCGGTGCGGCGGCGATAGTTCTCCCAATCGGCCTGTAGGCGCGCATGGCGATTCACCGCGTCGGCTGCCTTCGCCTCGGCGGCCTCACGTGCCTCGGCGGCGCTCTCAAGATCGGCGCGTGCCTCGGCAAGCTCTTGCTGGGCCGCCTCAAACTTCATCTTGAAGTCGTTCTCGGCAGCTTCCTCGCCCGCGCGAATCGCAGCCTCCACCATCTCGTCCTCGGTCATTTCGGTAGGCTCCTCGGCCATGGCGGCCTCCTCCTTCTCAACAACCTGCTCGGCGGGCTCAGGTGCCTGTGCAGACACCTCAGCGGTGTCCTCCACGGGTATCTTCACGTCCGTCTCCTCACTACCAAAGCGGCCGACTCGCCAGCTGGCAGGCCGGCCGCCCCAAACGATCACATTGTGCGCAAACGCTCGCCCACACGTAGGGGCTTGCCTTCACACAGGGCGTTAGTCCTCGTCAACGACCTCGTAGTCAGCATCAACCACGTCGTCATCGGCGGCGGCAGCACCGGCGCCACCATCGGCGCTCGCCTGCGCATCGGCGTACACGATCTGGGCCAGCTCGTAGGCAACGGACTGCAGGGCCTCGCCAGCGGCCTTGATGGCCTCGATGTCGGAACCCTCGAGCGCCTTCTTGGCGTCGGCGATCGCCGCCTCGGCCTTGCTCTTGAGGTCGCTGGAGACCTTGTCGCCCAGCTCGGAAAGGGTCTGCTCGGTGGAGTAGCACAGTGAGTCGGTCTGGTTGCGAGCTTCGACCTCCTCCTTCTGCTTCTTGTCCTCCTCGGCGTGGGACTCGGCGTCCTTCA
>CAUWJG010000072.1:0-20394 GCA_963559095.1 uncultured Collinsella sp.
TCAAGAAGGGCGACAAGGTCGAGGTGCTCTCCGGCAAGGATCGCGGCAAGCAGGGTGTTGTCCTGCGCGCCCTGCCTTCCGAGGGCAAGGTTGTTGTCGAGGGCGTCGCCGTGGCCAAGAAGGCCGTGAAGCCGACCCAGGGCAACCAGGGCGGTATCGTCCCGACCGAGATGCCCATCGATGCATCCAACGTCAACCTGGTGTGCCCCGCCTGCGGCAAGCGCACCCGTGTTGGTCATGAGGCCGGCGAGCTCGACGGTCACAAGACCAAGCTGCGTGTCTGCAAGAAGTGCGGCCACAAGTTCTAAAGCATAACCGCTAGAACGAACATCGGAGCCCCGTGGTATTCCACGCAAGCGTCCTTTCTGAGCATGAAACGTGTTCAGCTGTGGAGTGATTGCTAAGGAATACCACGGGGTTTTGCGTTTACGGACTGTTGGCTCTGAGTGTTGAGATGATGCAAAGCTAACCGCTTTTAGGTGCCCTACTCTTATCTTTTGCGTACGCATAAAATCTGATAGTATCTTTTATCAATTATGCGAACGCGAAAACTTTTGAGTTTTTACGCTAAACGTACGCGAACGCCTAAGATGGTGAGGAACTATGGAAGAGTATTTGGGGTCAGTGGCATCCATTGGTAAGCTGATTAAAGCCGAGCGCAAGCGCCAGGGGATTGCGCAGGCTGAGCTCGCCGATTATGCCAATGTCGGCGTTACGTTTTTGTCGCAGTTGGAAAATGGAAAAGCAACCGCCGAGATCGGCAAAGTGCTCACGGTTCTGAACACACTTGGAATCGATCTTGTAGGTCGGAGGCGTGGCTAATGGGCGCCTTGCTTGTGTCGCGCGTGTCGTATCGCGTGCCGGAGCCCGTAGGTCGAATCGCGGCGGACGGATCGACATTTATCTATGACGTGGCGTATTTGTCGAACCCTCACGCCACTCCACTCTCAGCATCTCTTCCGCTTCGTTCCGAGCCGTTTTCTCAGCCGCAATATCGTCCGTATTTTGAAGGTTTGCTAGCCGAGGGGATTGCTCGCCAGGCGCTCGCGGCGGAATTGAAGCTTCGAGAGGACGATTGGCTCGCGATGCTTGTGGCTTGCGGGCGTGACTGCATAGGGGACATTGTCATAGCCGATGAATACGCTCCAATGCCAGTCGATGCGGGATACGTATCCGTTACGCAAGCTGAGATTATGCATATGCTCGAAAGTCTTCCTCAGATTGCGGAGCATAATGCAGATAGGCGATTATCCCTTGCTGGTGCGCAGGGAAAGACCGGCCTCGCGCACCGACCTGATTGCACCATAGAGGCGGGTTGGCTTTCTCCGCGCGGCCTGGCGGCCACAACGCATATGCTGAAAACGAGCTCAATGCGCGATGTCCCCGAGAACGAATTTCTATGTATGCAAGCGGCGCGCGCATGCGGACTGAATGTGGCCAAGGTGTCGCTGCTGAGTTACGCGACTCCCGTTTTGGTCGTTGAGCGCTTTGATCGCCGCATCGTGGAGGCGCGCGAGGGCTGGCATGTTGAACGGCTGCACCAAGAGGATTTCTGCCAAGCGTTTCGCATGTTGCCCGGGTCGAAATATGCGGAGCTGGAGGGTGGCAGCGTTCGGCGCATCGCATCGTTCTTGCGCGAGCGGAGTGCGCGCCCCGTGCGTGAAATCATGGCGTTCGCGCAGCAGTTGCTCTTTTCGTATGTCATTGGGAACTGCGACGCGCATCTCAAAAACTACTCGCTTTTGTATCGGGAATCGAACGGAGAACAAGGTGTCTCGTTCGAGTTGTCCCCCGCCTATGATCTGGTGTGTACGACGCTGTATCCAAAATACAGCAGGGACCTTGCGATGGACTTGGGCGGCGCTCGCTCGATTGACGAGGTAACACCGGAGACTTTAGAGAACCTGGCGCGGGAGCTTGGCATCAAGGATCATGCGCTTCGTCGTATTGCAAAAAAGATCGCCGGCACGCTCGTCGGTGCGCTCGATCGTGCGGGGTCGGGAGATGCTGGCCCCGTTCTTGAGTCGACGCCCTACGTTGCCGATGATCTGATTGCAGATATTGAGCCGAGGCTCAAGGTGCTGCGTGCCTTTTCGAGATGAGGCGGTGCGCGCTTGCGTCTTGAGTCGATTCGCATGCTGAATTTCCGCCTTGCAAGCGGCACATCGGATGCTGCTGCACGGCCATCGCAGCGGGTGTTGTGGGCGTGCAGCCAAACGCCCTTGTGACGGCAGAGTGAAAGATACTTTCTTATAAATTAAATAATATGAAAGATAATCGCCATGAGTAGGCGTTCGAATTGTTTGTGACACAATGGGCATGTTCTGTTCGACCCTAGAGGTGAGGGGTTTGAAATGGCCGATGCGATTGGGGCGCCCGCTCCGAAGGATGCCGCGGCTGCGGCCAAGGCTGCGTTTGCCGCCGTTGCGGGTAAGCCGTTCCCGCAGGATATCTTTACGGCGCCCGAGCTTACCTGGGCCGTTGTCGGGTGCGGTGTCATTGCAAACCAAATGGCGCAGTCACTCGCACTGGCAGGCCGCAAGCTACACGGTATCGCCAATCGTACGCGCGCCAAAGCCGAGGCGTTCGCTCGGGAATACGGGGTCGAGAAGGTATACGATTCGGTGGAAGACCTCTACGCCGATCCGCAGGTCGATGCCATCTACATCACCACACCGCACAACACGCATATCGCGTACCTACGGGCGGCGCTCGCGGCCGGCAAGCACGTGCTGTGCGAGAAGGCCATTACGCTCAGCAGTGAGGAGCTCGCTGAGGCCCGCGCCCTTGCCGTCGAGCACCATGTGGTGCTCATGGACGCAACGACCGTGTTGCACATGCCGTTGTATACCGAGCTCATGCGCCGAGCCGATACGGGCGAATTTGGCCGGATGCGCTTAGCTCAGGTGAATTTTGGCAGCTGGCATAGCTACGACGATGCAAACAGCCGCTTTTGGAATCGCGGCCTCGCCGGTGGCGCCATGCTGGATATCGGGGTGTATGCGCTCTCAGTCGCCCGCCTGTTTATGGAAAGCCAGCCTCAAGAGGTCGTTTCGCTCGCCAATTGCTTTACCACGGGCGTGGATGAGGAAAGCGGTTTTGTCACACGCAACGCCGAGGGCCAGCTTGGCGTGTTCTCGCTCACCATGCATGCCAAACAGCCCAAGCGAGCCACGCTTTGCTTTGATGATTGCTACATTGAAGTCATGGGCTACCCGCGTGCCGATCGCGCCACCATCACCTGGACGGCCGATGGTCGGCGCGAGGAGGTCGAGGAGGGCGTTGAGGCATACGCGCTGTGCTACGAGGTGGCGGATCTTGAGCGAGCGGTGGCGGGCGATGCGCGAGCGCTGCAGCTCATCGACTTTGCAGCCGATGTCATGGATATCATGACGCGCCTGCGCCGCGAGTGGGGCGTTATCTACCCCGAAGAGGAGTAGGCACCCGTGCGAGCCAGGTTCGCAAAAGGAATCAAAAGCTGTCAAGAGCGGCTGAATCACGGGTTCTCATCGGGTATGACCATGCAGGGCGTCACGGAGGCAAAGGCGCTCTGCTTGCGCTACTGGGACATGATGCGCTGGAACCGGGCGGGGTAGGGAGCCTGGATATGGGTGGGTGCCCCGGTGATGGGGTGTGTGAAGGACAGCTCGCTGGCATGCAGCATCAACCCGCCTGAACACGAGGGGCCTCCGTAGAGGGAATCGCCCAAAAGGGGGAACTTCGCGTGCGCCAGGTGCACGCGAATCTGATGTTTGCGGCCCGTGTGCAAATCGATGGCAAGCAGGGAGCGCTCCGGTGCTCGTGCATCGGCTTTTGCGTAGGCGATGCGCTTTGCATCGGTGTACGCCGGCTTGCCCGTGCGGCTGACGCGCATACGGCGGCTATCGTGGCGGTCGCGTCCGAGGGGCTGGCACATTGTCTTGGCAGCGGGGAAGCGTCCATGCACGATGGCAAGATACCGTTTTTGAATGGAGCGCTCGGCAATCATGCGGTCAAAGGCGGGCTGCGCCTCTTTATCCAGTGAGAACAGCACGATCCCCGTGGTGTCCCGATCGAGGCGTTGCAGCGCTTGCGCAGCGGCGCTCGCGCTGGCCTCGCCGCTGGCGACGAGATGCGCCCGCACGGCGTCGGTGAGCGTTGGCGCACCCGTGCCATCGCCGTGCACGATGATGCCCGCAGGCTTATCGACCGCCATAAGCCACGGATCGCGATAGAGCATGCGCAACCCGGCTGATACGCCCATCGCTATTCGATCCCGTTGAACAGGCAGCCCGAGCTCGAGCCGGGCAGTCGGCGATCGGGCGTGCGACCATCGCGCGCGGCGACTATCGCGCGGCGCGCGCGGACCACCATGCGGGTGAGTTCATCGGTATCCATCAGGGTGCCATCGACCAGCACGCGGGATATGCCGGCGCGCATGAGCTGCGGGATGTGCGGGGTGACGTCGAGCAGCTCGCTATCGTAGAGATGGCTGCGGCCGCGGATGTCGCTGCGCACCGGCAGCAGCCGGCCATCGATGTTCTTGAGGCTGAACTTACGGGCGCGCAGTCTGCAACGCTCGCAGTCGTGGATGCAGGCGTCCGCAACCTGCAGCATGCAGTGCTCGCTGGTCATGAGGCGCGGATAGCCGAGCACGCACACGCCGAGGCCGGCTGCGGCCCGAGCGGCGCCGAGCTCCTCGATTTCGCGGAGCGTGAGCTCGGGCGAGAGCCAAAAGCCCGCAGCGCCGTGTGCTTGAAGGGCATCGATGCACGAGGTGTTGTGCACGGGGATGCAGCTTCGGATTTCCGCGATGCCACCGCGCTCAGCGGCAAGTGCCAGCTCGGAGATATTGCCAACGGCGAGGGGCAACCCGCGCTGCACCCAGGCATCCAGTCGCTCGTGGTCGCCCTCGCGGCACACCTCATCGAGCACGGGGACGATGCGGGCATCGACAACGTCGGCAGGGGGGAGGCCGGCGGCAACCATGTCATCGACGGCCATGTAGATGCGTTCCGCCCCGGCCTCACGCGCCGCTTGGGCGGCATCGAGTGAGGTCACGAGCGCGCACAGCTCTATACCGGACGGCGCCTTACCCGATGACGCCGCATGTGCGTCATGCTCGCCAGATGCAGCCGCAGCCGGCGCATAGGCCGCCTTCCCGTCCTGCGCTCGTTTTGCGTAAGGGGCAAGAATCGCGCGCTCGAGCGCTTCGCAGGCCGCCGCACGTACCTGGTGCACGGCAGAAAAGCCCATACCGCAGCCCTCGTCCAGCTCAACATCAAAATGCGCTGCTTCAAATGGCGAGGAACCCATGCGCCCCACATGTTCAATCAAGTCCGCTGCCTGGACGGGGCGGGTGCGCGCGGCCTCGACCACAAAGCCCTCGGCCTCGCCGTGCAGCTCCGGCGCATCCACGCAGGAAAGCTCCACGGCAAACGGTTCGCCCAGTCGAGCACGTATGCGGACATCAACGGCGCGCTTGCGTGCAACCGGCTGTTTGAGTGCGGCTTCGGCGGCGTCGATTGCCGCCTGGCTGCGAATCAGGCGCACGCGAGCGCCCGCCGGCATGGGGCGCGCCGTGCGGCATTCCACGGTTTCGCCGCGCTTGAGATCCCTGGGCGCGCGCGTGGTGAGGAACTGATCGAATTCGTCGTCGTGGCGCAGCTCGAGCAAATCGCCCTTGCCCACAGGCTCGTCCACGTGCAGCGTGCACCAGGCGGCGCGACGCCGTTTGTCGTCGGGCTTGAGGCCGCGCGTCCCGCCCAATGGGCGGCTCCCGAGCACCTCGCCCACGATTTGGCCTCGGTTGTTGGACCGCTCGTAGCTCATCATCTCGTCGCCGGAGGTGCCCAGCTGATAGGCCGTGGTGAAATCACGGTTAAACGAGCGCTTGAGCAGGCGGTAGCGCGCCTCGGCTTCGGCGGGGGTCGTGCCGCGGTCGGTCAGGATGTCGTCGAGCTGCGCGCGATAGGCGCGTACGACGGAGTACACGTAGTCCGGTGCTTTCATGCGGCCTTCGAGCTTCAGTGCGTGCGCACCGGCATCGAGCAGCTCCGGCAGCAGGTTGACCGTGCAGGTGTCGCGCGGGCACAGCGCTCGTTCGCGCCCGGGCCGCGCATGGCTGCGCCCGCGTTCGTCCACCAGCTCGTAGGGCAGGCGGCACGGCTGGGCGCACATGCCGCGGTTGGCCGAGCGCCCGTGGCTCGTGAAGCTCGATAGCAGGCAAACGCCCGAGTAGCAAAAGCAGATGGCCCCGTGCGCGAACACCTCGAGTTCGACGCCGGTGCGGGCGATGTGGGAGATCTCATCGATGGGCAGCTCGCGAGAGAGCGTCACGCGGTCGGCGCCGGCATCGCGGCACCAAACGGTTGCCCGTGCGTCGTGGATATTCGCCTGCGTGGAGATATGCGTTTCAATTTCGGACATGCGCTGGCGAATCTCGAAGAACAGCCCCCAATCCTGGATGATGAAGGCATCCGCACCCAGATGCCAACAGCGCTCCACGAGCGCGAGCGCCTCGGCCATCTCCGTTTGCTTGATGACGATGTTCACCGTCACGTAGACGCGCGTGCCGGCGAGGTGCGCCGCACGGCACGCATCGGCAAACGCCTCGTCGGTAAAATTCGCGGCCTTGCGCCGGGCGTTGAATGCGCCCATGCCGCAGTAGATGGCGTCGGCGCCGGCAGCCAGCGCGGCGTAAAACGGTTCCGGGCCGCCGGCAGGCGCGAGCAGTTCGGGCGTGGAGGGGTGCGGTGTGCTCATGCGTGACTCCAAGTGGGAAAATGGATGGAACAAGTATAGACGTGGCGCCCCACATCCGCACGCACGTTATCGGAAATACGCCCGCTATTCCCCAGATCAGCTCGTCACGAGCCCGAATCCGCGCCCGGATGTAAACCTGGATATACAACGACTTCTATTCGTGGTACAAATCGCGCCGTTCGCCGAAAGGCGCGGGTTTTTGTCCGCGCGCTGCCGTACTATGTGTCAGGTGTTTCACATCGGCAATGTGTTCTTTGGGGGGGAATAGGCGATGGGGCGTGAATTGACCGTCATCGGCAAACGCTATCAGTTGCTCGCAAAGATCGGCGTTGGCGGCATGTCCACGGTGTATCTTGCGCTTGACACCGTGCTCAACAAGCAATGGGCGGCCAAGGAAATCAAGGATGTGTCCGACCCCGAGCAGCGCGAGCTGATTGTGCAAAGCATCGTGACCGAGGCGAATATGATCAAGAGCTTCGATCACCCGGCCATTCCGCGCATCGTTGATTTGGTAGATGAACACGGCACCCTGTACGTAATCATGGATTATGTGGAGGGGCGTGCGCTTTCGAGCGTGCTTGCGGCCGATGGCCCGCAGTCCGAGGACGATGTGGTGGGCTGGGGCTTGCAGCTGTGCGATGCCCTTGAGTACTTGCATCGCCGCACCCCACCGGTCATTTACCGCGATATGAAGCCATCGAATGTGATGCTCAAGCCCAACGGCCTGGTGCAAATCATCGACTTTGGCATCGCGCGGGAATACCGCGCGGACGGTCAATCCGTTACGGCGGCGGTGGGCGACACGGTACAGCTCGGGACGCGCGGGTACGCACCCCCGGAGCAGTATGGAGGAAGCGGCCAAACAGATGCGCGCGCCGACGTATATGCGTTGGGTGCCACGCTCTACACCATGCTCACGGGCAAGAACCCGGCGGAACCTCCCTATCAAATCATGCCGCTGCGCCAGATTGACGCCTCGTTCTCACCGGGATTGGAACGGGTGATTGCGAAGGCTACCCAGCCCGACCCGGCCGATCGCTTCCAAGATTGCGCCGAGATGGCCTACGCGCTGTCCCATTATCGGGAGGAGGACGCGGGGCATCGTCAGGAGCTCACACGCACGTGGCGGCGCTTCGTGGCGCTGGCGGCGGCGTCGGCGCTCGGCTTGGTGCTGGGCGTTGCGGGAACGGTCGGCTACAACCTCTCGCTCAACTCCGACTACGAGCACTGGATGCAGATTGCCCGCACCACCTCGGTAGAGTCTGAATCGACCAAGGCGTATCTGCGCGCCGCTTCTATCAAACCGGGTGAGGTGGCGCCTTATGAGGGCCTCGCCGATCTGTATCGGTCGGACCAGGTGTTCACCTTGGCCGAGGAACGCCAGTTCCGCGAGGCGGCGTTGCCTCGCCTTGAGGCGCTGCGCGGCTCGAGCGAATACGCTGCCATGGCGTTTAATGTGGGAAAACTGTACTGGTACAACTACGCGGCCGATGGCACGGGCGCGCCCGCCACGCGTTCGGAGCGCATTCGCGCGGCGGCGCAGTGGATGCGCGATGCCGCATCGGATGCCGAGTTCGAGCAACATGCGCTGGCGCAGGCGTACGCCGACATCGCGGATTTTGAGACGCGGATCGTGCCGCTCATCAATGAGGGCTCGGACGCCGGTTTGTATGCTCCCTATTTTGAACAGCTTTCCTTTTTGGTTGACGAGCTGGCATCTGAGGAAAACGACGTCGTCCGTCTCGAGACGGCAAATCTCGCGTTGGATGCACTGTGCACCTATCCGCGCAAGTTTCGCGCCGATGATGTTGAGCAGGAGCAGCTGTTTGAGCTGGCAAGTCGGGCCGAGCAGTTGGTGTCATCGGTGCATCCCACGACGGATGCGCTCGATGGCGAGCGGGCGCGTGCACTGGCGCTGGTGGGAACGGCGCGCCAAGCGGTGACGGACGCCTATGAAGATGTGGAGGCGTAAGTGCGATGAATGCGGATTTGTTCGGCGTGATCGCCGTTGTGGGTTTTGGGCTTGCCGTGGTGTTTGCGGTGGCGGCGGCCGCATACGGCGTGACCCATCATGTTCGTGAGGTGCGCGACGAGCTGACGGGCCGTGCGGCGGCTCGCGCCATTGAGGAGCTGCGCTCGGGGCACCGTGCTATGAGAGCCGCGGCATCGGCGGCATCGGGTGGCCGTGTGCCCGGTGTGCAAAGCGGTAGCCTGCAGGTGAGGCACGGGGCCACCTCCATTCCGCTGACGGCTGAGGCCCCTACGGCGGTGCGCGAGTCCAAGGCTGCCTTGAGCGATGACGGTGCGGAGGGGGATTCCTCGGAGGCCGGAACCACGCTGCTGGGCGCCATCGGCAAGAAGGGCGTCTCCGAGTCGGGTACTGCCGCGGAGGAAGGCACCTCCGAGCTGGGCACCACGTTGCTTGCCGGCAAGGGGAGTGCGCCGGCTTCCGAGGCGGGCACCATGCTGTTGGGCGCCGAAGAGCCCGCGACGGCCTCGGAGGAGCACACCACGTTGCTGCAAGGTCTTGCCTCCGCGCAGGGCGAGCCGGCGTCCGAGTTCGTGACTGCGCGGCTCGGCAAAAAAGAAGGTGAATAGCATATGCACAAACGTGTGATACCTGCTCTGGTGCTTTGCGCCGCGCTGTTGGGCGCGGCGACGCCGTTTGCCTGGGCCGCCCCGGCAGCCTCGGGCGCGGCGGACGAGCATGTTTCCACTGCCAGCACGCCTTCTGATAACGCCGATGCGGACCACCCCGGCTCCGATGCCGCCGGCCCAGCCGATGCGCAGATTGCGGACATCACCGTGCTCGGGGCTGATCATGAGCCGATCGACATCAAGGGTGCCTGGCTGCACGATAAGAGGTTGGCGGTTGTGAGCCCGGGATTGTCCGTCTCCTGCACGGTCGACGAAGAGCTGCGCGAGCAGATGGACGAGATCCATCTGGTGGTGGATAAGGTTGAGATCCCCGTTCAGGAGCCGCAGCACCCACAAGAGCCCGCGCCAAACCATTTCGTGTTCGATTTTGATGCGACGACGTGCAGGACGGACGTTGTCGATTTGAGCCGCGTGACTGTTCGGGTACGGGACGCCAAGGGCAAGGAAGTCACCTCCGCTCCCTTGTCCGAGTTGTCGCTGTTCAAGGATGCCTCGATCGAGCGCATTCGTTTCGTGCGCACGGATGAGGAGGATGCGCTTCCGGCGGCATGGGTGCTGCTCGGCGGTAAACCAGCTGGAGCGGATGCTGAGGGTGTGGTGTATACCAATGCCGCCTCCGTGGAGGTGAGTGCCCGCATTGCCGACCCGCTGTTCGAGGCGCTGCGCGATGCCGCGTGGTTTGAACAGTATCCTATTTCCGCCGTGCTTGACGGCGCCGCCCAAACGCTCGATCCTGCGACGCTCACGGGTTCAGGCCGCGGCTCAAGGCGGCGGTTTGAGAGCGCCGTGCTCGTCACATGGGATGCGGAGGGCCGCCATACGGCAAGCGTATCCTACACGGGTGCGAGCCTGGCTGCCGAGCAGCAAAAGCCCATGCAGCTCGAGGCGTCCGACAGCGTTTCGGTGGTAATCGACCGTACGGCGCCCGCTGCGGCTTCGGTGCGGGTCAAGGGCGGCTACGACGCCGACAGCGAAGTGGCGCAGATTCCCGGCCAAGACGGCAAGCCCGCCTACAACGTTCTGTTTGGCGGCAAACGCACGCTCACGCTCTCGCTTGCGGATGCCCCGGCGGCGGAAGGCATCGAGGCTTCCGGCGTGGCGGGCTATACGCTCACCTTGGTGCGGCACGACAAGATCGACGGCACAGGAGCCTCTGTAACCGAGACGCTCACTGAGCGCGATTATGCCATCGGCAACAACGGCACCGTTGAAATTCCGCTTGAGGACGCGGGCACCTATATCCTGGGCGAGGCGACGCTGACCGTGCGCGACCGTGCGGGTAACACGAGCGCCTCTATTTCGCTGGCGAGCATCGCGGGCGATGTCACCTTTGATCGCATCGCCGTGGAGAACGCGGACGCCCCGGCGCCCAACCAGGGTTTTGGCATTGAGATTGGCCCCAAGGGCTCGGCGGGCAACGACCGCTATTACCAGGATGACCAGGTACAGGTGACGCTGTGGGGCGGCGGCTGGCGCTTCGGTCTGTTCAAGATGACGCCGGCGTTTCGCCGGGCGGTGCAGGCCCGCTATGTTTCGTGGAAGGGCGAGGAGATCCTTGCCTCTAAGGATGTCCAGCCCACCTTCGTCATGAATGATGCCACCGGTCGTTACGAGGCGGTGCTCACCTTGCCGCTCGACCCCGACGGCGGCGTACGTGACGGTTTGTATGAGGTGTCATTTAGAGGCAGTAATTTGAGCTCCTCGGTCTCCCGCGAGTTCATGGTGGACACGACGGCCCCTGCGGTGACGGATGCTTATATGGATGCCCGGCCCGACCCCGCGCGCGATGTCGCGGCGCTGGACGGCAGGGGCCGTCTGGCGGTGGGCGGGGCGCGCACGCTACATCTGCGCGTGCAGGATTTGCAGCCGCGCGGCGAGGGCGATGCCCCGGCGGACGTACAGGGCTCGCAAGAGGACAACACGGCCGGTTTGGACGAGCGCGCCCTGACTGCCTATGTGGAGCGCCTGCTCGATTTGGCCGGCCTGCACGCCCCGACGATGCAACGCGCGCTCACGGTGGACGAGCATGGTTGGGTTTCGATCCCCTTGACGGACGAGGGCGTTTACAACTTGGCCGACCTGCAGCTCGTGTTGCCGGATAACGCCGGCAACGGCCGCGGTGATCGTTTGCGTGCGAGCGACGTTGCCACGTGGGGCGTCGATGGCATCTTGGTGGACACCGATGACACCCTGCCCTCCGTGCAGCTGAGCGTGGTGGATGCGCCCGGCACCCCGTCGTCTAAGGATGCGGCGTACCACCGCGGTGCCGTGCATGTCACGGCCAGCATCGAGGACCGCTGGTTCGAGGCACGCCGCGCCCTGCCCACAAGCGATGGCCTGCTGTCCATCAACACCCTGCAGCGGCCGGGCGAGCTTGTCGGTTCCGCCTTGCCCGCGCTGGCGCTTGCGGATTTCACCCACCTGCCGGATTCCGATACATGGAGCGCCCGCTACGAGCTGCCTCGTACGCATGAGCTCGCCCATGCGCTGCCGCTCGAGGGCATGTATCGGCTGGAGCTGGGGTATCGAGCGCTCTCGGGGACCGTGTGCCCGGCATCTCCTGTGGAATTCGGCATCGACTACACCGGTCCGTCCTTCGGCGAGCTGGCGCTTTCCGTGAGCGAGCCCTACGAGTGGGGCTGGGTATTTGCGCCAGAGTCCGAGCACATCACGCTGGCGGTGAGCGATAACCTTTCGGGTGTGGAGCCCGCCTCTGCCGCGCTGTCCGTGGCGGGAACGGCGACCCCGGAGTTATCGTATGAGCCTGCCGATGAGGCTAACAACGGCCAGTTCCGGCTGGCGCTGACCGGCGATGCGCAGCGCCTGGTGTTCGAGGGCACGCGCCTGGGCGTGGAGGATCGGGCCGGCAACGTGGTCGATTCCGGCTCCCTTGCCCTGCGTGCGGGCACCGATTTGCCCAAAGACGCCCTGGGCGTGTGCATCGATGCGAGCGCCCCTGAGCTTTCGATTGCCTACGACAACAACGACGCCGCCAACGGCATGTACTACAAGGCTCCCCGCACGGCCACGGTAACGCTCGTCGAGCCCAGCTTTGATTTGATCCGCGCGTCCGACCCGCATCGCGAGGTCGTGCAGGTGGAGCGCAATGGCTCCGCCACCTCGGTTTTGGCCGAGGACTTTGAGAACCCCTCGGGCGACGGGGCGACCTGGATCGCCACGGTGGCGTGCGATTCCGATGCCGATTGGGCGCTTTCCGCCTCGATTGAGGATATGACGGGGCGTTTGGCGCAGGTTGCACGCGAGGACTTCGTGGTGGACACGGCCGCACCGCGCATCATGGTCGAGTTCGACAACAGCGACGTCGCCAACGGCATGTACTACAAGGCCCCGCGCACGGCCACCGTCACGGTGGACGAACGCAACTTCGACGCGGCGCAGTCCGGCGTCACGGCGTGGGCCAAAGATGCTTCGGGTGCTGCGGTGGGTGCACCGGCGGCGTCCGCATGGTGCGAGCGCGAGCCGCGCGCGGTTCAGGATGCCGTCATCTCGTTTATCGGCGAGCTGCATTATGGCTTCACCGTACAGGCGACCGATTTGGCCGGCAACGCCGCCGAGGTGTTCGAGGAGCCCGAGTTCGTGATCGACCTCACGGCGCCGGCGCTTGCCATCTCGGGCGTCGAGCACCATGCGGCGTACGCGGATGCGGTGCAGCCGTCCATCAGCTACGCCGATGTGAACTTCGACCCGCTCTTTGCGACCTATGAGTTGGTTGGTGCTGCTCAGGGCAACGTGTATGCGCCGGCCGGCGAGGAGGAGCTGCCAGGTCAAAAGACCGTGCACTACGAGGATTTCGAGCATGTCTTGGAGCGCGATGACGTCTATACCCTGACGGCGCGCGTCGACGATCTTGCCGGTAATTCGGCCGAACAGGCCGTGACCTTCTCGGTCAACCGTTTTGGGTCGACCTATTACTTTGCCAATCCTGGCAGCGACGTTGCCGGCAAGTTCTTGGCCGCACCGCAGGGTGTGGACATCGTTGAGGTCAACGTGAGCGGCCTCGATACCGGTCGCACCCACGCTGAGCTCGTGCACGACTCGCGCACGCAGGCACTCAAGGCCGGCGCGGACTATGAGTTGGTCGACGGCTCGACGGGCGGATGGAGCGCGACCACGTATCGCTTTGGGCAGCAGCTTTTTGATGAGGACGGCTTCTATCGCATCTTGCTCACCTCGCGCGACCGTGCGGGCAACCTGTCGCAAAACACCATGGACGGCAAAAACGCCACGCGCGACGGCGCTTTCGAGGTCAAGTTCGCCGTCGACACCACGGCGCCGGTGGCAGGCCTTGCCGGCATCGGCTCTCGCGGGGTGTATCTTGACCCGCAAAAGCAGGTGCATGTCGACGCGCACGATAACGTCGAACTTGCGAGCGTGGCGCTCACGGTGGACGGTCGCGACGTCCAAGCTTGGGATGCCTCCGACCTTGTCAACGGTGCACCCACGTGGCAACTGCCGCCTGATGCCGAGCCCCATACCTACGAGCTTGCCGTTACGGACCGCGCGGGCAACACGGCGTATGCCCGCTACGAGGACGTGGTGGTTACCGGCGATTGGATCTCATTCATCCTCAACACACCCCGCTTGCTGTTTAGCACCGTGGGCGGCGTGATCCTCGCGGCAGGCGCCGTTGTTGGCGTGAGCTGGGCGCTGTGGCGCCGCGCCAGGCGCATCCGCGAGCTGAGGGAGCGGCTCAATTCATAGCGGGCCGTGCACCACATGTGGAACCGCGCCGTTCAAGATGGGCGGCGCATGAGAGAAAGGAAGTTTCTCATGGCAGGTCAGATTAGGATTACCCCGGATCAGATGCGTTCTCGCGCCGGTGAGTACCGGGTCGAGGCCGACAACGTGGGCAACGTGATCAGCCGCATGGACAGCCTGCTGTCCGCGCTGCAAAGCGAGTGGGAAGGCGAGGCGTCCAACGCCTATGCGTCCCGCTTCGAGGAGCTGCGCCCCAGCTTCGTGCGTGCCCAGGAGCTCATCACCGAGATCGCCCAGAGTCTCGACTCCACCGCCCAGGCGCTGGAGGAGACGGACGCGAATATCGCAAGCGCATTCCGCGGGTAGGAACTGACCGCACGGGTGGCCGCGCCGCAACGTCGCGCGCGGCCACCCCAGGTGGCAAGGGGAACGTATCGCCATGGCAGAGCAACATGCATCAACCATGCAGCCCGAGGCGCGGCAGTTCCGCGTCGTGGGCTTCGCCGACGATTTCAGCTGCGTGATCGGGCGCTCGCCGGACGCCGAGATCCGCTACGAGGCCCCCGAGGTCTCGGGCGGTCACGCCCGGCTGACCCTGCGCGGAGATGCGTTCACGGTGGAGGATTTGGGCTCCACCAACGGCACGCTCGTGAACGGTCGGGCACTGCCCGCCCGCACGCCGCTGCGGCTGCGCGCGGGCGACGTGGTGCAGATCGCGGCGTTCACGTGCATGGTGGGCAACCGCTACGTGGTGGCCAACTGCCGCCGGAGCGTTCCGTTGGAGGTGTCCATTGAGGCTGCTCGCCCCATCGAACATGCCGCGTTCAGGGCGGCAAGCCCCGATCCCGTTGAGCCGACGGGGGAGGAGCACCTGTTTTACCCCGCCCCGCGCTTGATGCATTCGGTGCATCGGCGCGCCTTTTCCGTGGACGGTCCGCCGCCCGGCAGGAAGCGCGACGAGTCCCCGGCCATTATGCAGCTCGGTCCCTCTTTCATTATGGGCTTGGCCTCGGTATTCATGGTGGCGAACACCGTCTCGCGCCTGATGGCCGGTGCGGATGTGACGTCCACGCTGCCCATGCTCGCCATGTCGATCTCCATGATCGCGGGCATGCTGGTGTGGCCGCTCGTGTCCAGGCGCTACGAGCGCCGCCGCGACGAGCGCGAGGAGGCGCGGCGCGAGAGCACCTACACCGACTACCTCAACGCCATCGAGCACGCCCTGCAGCAGGAGTGCGCCGTGCAGGGCGGCGTGCTGGCCGAGAACCGCGTGACCGTGCCGGCACTGCTCGACCGCGCAGCGGCGCTGTCGCCCGAGCTCATGAACCGCACGAGCGCGCACAGCGACTTCATGGACCTGCGCGTTGGCACGGGCGATCTGCCGCTGGAGGCCGACGTCCGCTGGCCTGCGGAGCAGTTCGCGGTCGACCGCGACCGGCTGCTGGCGAAGGTCATCGAGGCGTCGCACCGCCCGCCGTTCTTGGCGGGCGTGCCGCTGGCCTTCAACCCGGCCGAGCACTACGTGGCGGGCGTTGTGGGTCCCGCTGAGTGGGTATGGGCCTTTGCGCGCGGCCTGGTGGTGCAGTTGTGCGCGCTCATGAGCTACCAGGACGTGAAGCTCATGCTCGTGGCCGATGCGGGTGAGGAGGCCGAATGGGGCTGCATGCGCGCGTTGCCGCACCTGTTCGACGACGCGGGCCGGACCCGCTTTTTGGCCACAGGTCCTGAGGGGCTCATGGGGCTTACCATGCACCTGGAGCGTGAGCTCGAGCGTCGTGGCGCGCAGCGCGGCGAGGAGGCGCTGGAGGCCGGCCCGCGCTACGTGGTGCTGTGCGCCAACAAGGCCCTGACCGACCCGTCCGACACGATTGGGCGGCTGGCGCGCCTGCGCGCGTACCGGGGGGTCTCTCTCATCTTCATGGGCGACGAGCTCAAGGACCTGCCGCGTGAGTGCGCCTACGTCATCGACCTCGCTGGCGCGGTGGCTGGCGAGGGTGGCGCCTCCCAGCCGGGCGCGTGCATGTTCGACCGCGCCGATGTCTCGGGCACCATGCTGCCGTTTTCCAGCGACATCGGTGTTTCCCCGCAGGACATGGAGGCCTTCGCGCACTGCATGGCGCGCGTGCACTTGGACATGCCCAGCCAGCGCAGCGCGCTGCCGGCGTCCCTGGGCTTTTTGGAGATGTTCGAGGCGGGCAACGTGGGGCAGCTGGGCATCGCCGCGCGTTGGGCCGCAGCGGACGCCTCGCGCACGCTCCAGGCCCCGGTGGGCGTGGATGCGCAGGGCGAGCCGGCCATGCTCAACCTGCACGAGAAGGTTCACGGCCCGCACGGCCTGATTGCGGGCACCACGGGCTCGGGCAAAAGCGAGTTCATCATCACCTACGTGCTGTCCCTGGCGGCGTGCTACCCACCCGACCAGGTGGCCTTCGTGCTCATTGACTACAAGGGCGGCGGTCTGGCCGGCGCCTTCGACAACGAGCGCTTCCGCTTGCCGCACCTGGCCGGTACCATCACCAACTTGGACGGCGCGGCGATCTCGCGCAGCCTCGTGTCCATCAAAAGCGAGCTCAAGCGCAGGCAGGACGCCTTCAACCGCGCCCGCGAGGCCACGGGCGAGGCCACGATGGATATTTACAAGTACATCTCGTACTACCTGCGTGGGGTGCTCTCCGAGCCGATCCCGCACCTGTTCATCGTGGCCGATGAGTTTGCCGAGCTCAAGCAGCAGGAGCCGGAGTTCATGGACGAGCTCATGAGCGCCGCGCGCATCGGCCGTTCCCTGGGCGTGCACCTTATCCTGGCCACGCAGAAGCCCTCGGGTGTGGTGAACGACCAGATCCGCTCCAACATGCGCTTCAAGGTCTGCCTCAAGGTGGCCGACGCCGGTGACTCCAAGGAGATGATCGGCCGTGCGGACGCCGCCGAGATTCGCGAGCCGGGGCGTTTCTACCTGCTGGTGGGCTTCAACGAGTACTTCACCGGGGGCCAGGCGGCCTATGCCGGCGCCCCCTACGCGCCGGTGGAGCGGTTCGCGCCCAAACGCGACGACGCCGTGGAGCTCATCGACGACGAGGGCACCCCCGTCGCATCTGCCCGTCCGGCAGCGGCGGCAGTCAAAAGCGGCCTGTCCGAGATCAACGCGGCGTTGGACGAGATCCAGCGCCAGGCGTCCGTGCATCGGCTGGCCGCAGCGCGGCTATGGCTGGATCCCCTGCCCGACTGGTTGGGGCTTGCGGAGCTCGAGGGGCGCTACGCCGGCGAGCTCGAAGCGGCGCGCATGGACAATGGATTTGCTGCGATGCTGGGCGAAATCGATATGCCTGCCGAGCAGCGACGGGCTCCTCACATTGTTGATTTCCGTCACAATGGCAACCTGATGATATATGGCGCCCAGGGGACGGGTACCGATGAGCTTATCGCTACGGCGATCTGTTCGTTTGCGCGAGGCTATTCAGCGGAAGAGTTCTCCTTCTATGTGCTTGATTTTGATGCGGGGATGCTGAGTTGTTTGCGCGCCTTGCCATGTTGCGGTGGCATTGTGTTGCCGGGGAATGACGAATTGGCACGCAACCTCTTTAAGATGCTCGAAGAGGAGATAGTTGTTCGTCGGGGTCGCATAGCTTCTGGGGCGCGTCGGGGGCACGAGCCCAGCATCGTTGTGGCGATCGCAAACCTTGCAGCGTTTTATGAGGCCTATGCTGATCTCGAAGATCGGCTCAACGCCCTGGTGCGCGATGCCGCTCGATACGGTATCTACTTTGTGGTTACTGCAACGGGCGCAACGGTACCGCGACTGCGTTTCCGTTCCGCGTTCTCGATGAGCATTACGACGGTACTAAACGATGAAGGGGACTATGCGACCATCTTTGGGCATCGACCTGATGTGAAGGTTGCAAAAGGGAATATGCGCGGCGTCGCGCAGCGTGACAAAAGCTTGTATGAGTTTCAGGGCGCGGATTTCTGCGATAAGAACCAAACGGCAGCCGAGGCAATTGCCGCACTTGCTTCTAGGTTGAGGATGGAAAACGGTGGAGCTCAAGCAACTACGATTCCCGTGCTGCCCGATGTGGTGACGGAGCGGGATATGTCTGAGGCGCCGAGTGCCTATTCTGTTCCCGTCGGGTTTGCGCATGCAGGTGTTGCTCCGTTGTGGTTTGACCTTGAATGCCTTCCGAGCATGTTGGTTGTTTCGAATGAAATGACTCCGATTGGTGCGTATATGCGTGCAGTTTGTTCGTTGTTTGAGTCTGAGGGCATTCCGTATCGCGCGGCGGACCTGAGTGGGGAGTTGAATTCGCTTCCGCATGTGCTGAACGAACCTGAGGATATCGCATCGTTTGTGGACGGCCTCTCTGCCGATACTGAGGCAGTGCCTCGGATGCTAATCCTGATGGATATCTCCTCCCTGCTTGGTTCGTTGCCGGCGGAGGCATCCAGAGCGCTTGCGGCATATGTGGCCCAGGAAAAGGGGAAGGGCAGAACGGGCGTTATCGCAACGAGCGAGATGTGGCGCATCCGGGGGAAATACGACGATTGGTTTAAGGCCCTTACGGCATACGGAAACGGCCTATGGATTGGATCTGGCGTGCTGGATCAGACGGTGTTCAAAGTGCCGCGCGCCCTGCCGGAGCATCGCCGTTCAATCCCCGCGTCTGAAGGGTTTGTGTTCCTACGCGGTGAGTCCATATGGACCCGTTTACTACAAGAGACGGCAGAAGGGGGGATGTGACGATGTCTCGGCGAGATGAAAGGCCAGTCGAGAGGAGACATATTGTGGAAAACCAGTGCACTAAGGAGGTGCGCAGTGTTCGAGGTTGATGTTGAGACGTTCTCCGCGGCGGTCACCGATATTAAGAATGCATCAATGGACAAAGCGGACCTGGTCAATCGCCTCTCTCAAGAGAACATGAGCCTTACAAACCTGATGTCCGGTGCATGGGTTTCGGCGCAAGCCAGGTCGTTCAATGTGCTTGAACTCACCCTTCGTGCGTTGAGCAAGGGTCTTGAGGGTATGGCGGACACGTATGCATCGGCCGAAGAGTATCTCAAGGGCGATTTGATTCCCGCTCGTGACACTTTGCTTTCGTCCGTGTCGGCGCAGGCGGCTGTGAAGCAGCGGCTCATGTTCGAGGCGGGCAACAATGTCGATGGCTACTGCCAATACGCGAGCGATTCGGTGAAGGACGCGCAAAGCGGGGTTTCTATTGCTATTGATGCGCTTGCTGGATTGGACAATGCTTCTGTAATTGCCGCAGAGCTGAACGCGCTGTCTGGTGTTCTTCCGGGCAGGGTGCAAACGCTCCAGTCCGTTTCAGATGCCTATAGAACATACACGCAGTCTATTGAGACCTTTGAGTCCACCTATGGCGCGGCGCTTGCGCCTGAGAACTTCTTGACTGAGCAGATGGTCTCTCAGATAGAGGCAGAGATGGAGGCCGCAAGGGAAGAGGTTCTTGGCTCTGTCCCATTCCAGGTGTCTGGAGTGTACGGCAATATAACGACAGTTCTTTCAGGAATCGCGGGCGCGGCAGGCGAGGTCGACAAGCAGAACATCGCATTTTTGAAGACCGCGTTTGCATGTCTGGCGAATACCGGATTCGACAAAGGTGCGCCGTTGCTGGAGCGCGCGAGCGATGCGTGGCTGGGCTTCCGTCTGTCGAATAGCATCCATATCATTCCATCGAGCTGGAGTGAATTTGGGAGCATGGTAAAAAGTGATTTCATTGCGGGAGCGACCGATTGGATCAAGCCAGGCAAATGGGCGGAAGCGGCCGGTGATGCTAAAGACTTCCTGAAGGCTGCTGGGGAGCAGGCGAAGGGTTTCTTTGGTCCTCAAGGGGCGGGAAAAGCTTCCGGTAAAAACTTCGGCTCGTTTGCCTCGATGGCCGATGACGCTGCGGGTGCAGTGAAAGGGCTTGGCTATCTTGGGAATGCAATCCAAGTCGTCGACACGTTGGGTCAGGCCGGCGCGGCGTACAATTCGACCGTTGGTGACACGAGCGACAAGATCGGCGCTGCGGCTGTTGAGGTCACGGAGGGGCTTGTCGAGTTCGGTGCTGGCGTTGGCGTTGGCGCCATGGTCGGCGCCATCGGCGGCCCCATCGGTATTGCTGCCGGCGCGTTTGTGGGCTGGGGCGTGGGCGAGTTAATCAAGATGGGGGAGGAGCATCTCGAAAAGACGGGCTTTAAGAAGGATCTTGCAAATAAGATATCTGACGGCATCGATGCGATAGGCAATTTCTTCGGCCTGTAGGTGCCGGCGGGAAGGTG
>CAUWJG010000073.1:0-17857 GCA_963559095.1 uncultured Collinsella sp.
CGGGAGGAGGGCGGCGCGAGCCGCCCGGCGAATCCCCCTCTCTCCGCCAGGTCGGCGATGAAGCATCCCCGTTCGGTCATTTGGCCGGGCGGGGGTTTGTGTATAGACCCCGTATGGGCCCGGTCCGATGGGAGCGCGAGGTTGCCATGACAGACGACGAACGCTTTATGCATGAAGCGCTTGCGGAGGCGCGGGCGGCTGCATCTGAGGGCGAGGTGCCCATCGGGGCCGTCGTGGTGTACGAGGGCACGGTCATCGCCCGCGCGCACAATCGACGCGAGGGCGACGAGGACCCGTCCGCGCACGCCGAGTTTTCCGCCATGCTGGCCGCCGCGCGCCATCTGGGTCGCTGGCGGCTGACGGGCTGCACGGTGTACGTGACGCTCGAGCCGTGCCTCATGTGCGCGGGTCTCATGGTGAACGCCCGCGTGGACCGCTGCGTGTATGGCGCGCCCGACCCCAAGGGTGGCGCTACCGGTACGCTCTACCAGGTGCATCGCGATGCACGGCTCAACCATTCGTTTGAGGTGACGCCCGGCGTGCTGGGGGAGGCATGCGCGGACGAGCTGCAGCGTTTCTTTGCGGGGCTGCGTGCGCGGCGCCAGGGGTTGCATGGCGACGTCATGGCCGAAGGGCCCTGCGCTGGTGCGCCTGAGCTTGCCTCTGGTGGATTTGCAGTTGCCGCCGCACGGGGGGCCGTCGCACAGGGGGCCGCTGCCCCGCTTCATACCGAAGCCGCCCCGGCGTGGGCATCCGCGCCGCAGATCGTGTTGGCGCTCGATTCGTTCAAGGGCTCCGCATCAAGCGAGCAGGCAGAGGCGTGGCTGCAAGAGGGCATCGCGCGCATCGATTCCGACCTGCGCGTGGCATGCGTTCCCATGGCCGACGGCGGCGAGGGAACGCTCGAGGCGCTGCGGGTGTCCACAGGCGGGGAGGTCCGTTTCGCGAGCGTCCACGACGCGCATGGTGCCGAGCGGTCCGTGCCCTATCTGTGGCTTGCGGGCGGAGATGATGAGGGTTCCGTCGCTGTGGTCGAGGTTGCGCAAGTGGTCGGTTTGGCGCAGCCGTCTGGGGTCGATGGGCGCTGCGCTGCCGAGCCGCCCTCGCATGAGGAGGCGCTCGCGGCCTCAACGGCGGGGGCGGGCGAGCTTATCGCGCATGCAATCCGCTGCGGGGCGCGTACGGTGGCGGTCGCTCTGGGCGGCAGCTGCACGACCGACGGGGGCGCCGGTATGTTGCAGGCGCTGGGCGCCCATCTGCTCAATGCGCAGGGCGAATCGATCGGGGCCGGTCTGCACGGCGTGCGAGATGTCGCGCGTATCGATTTGGCTCCAGCGCTCGCGTCCTTGCATGGCGTGCGCTTGGTGGCCTTGCGCGACGTCGCGTCACCTTTGGTGGGGCCGTGCGGTGCGGTGCGGATGTTCGGTCCGCAAAAGGGCCTTGCCGCCGGCCATGCTCCCAGTGAGCGCGCCGCCGTGCTTGCCGAGGCGGACGGCTGGATGCGCGCATATGGCATCAAGCTCACAGCCGCTCGCGATGCGCTTGATGCGACGCCGTGGCAGGTCGGCGTGCCTGGCAAACGTCCCAAGTCGCTGGTGGGCGTGCCCGGCGCTGGTGCGGCGGGCGGGTTGGGCGCGGCATTGCTGGCGCTCGGTGCCACGTTGACGTCCGGAGCCGAGGCGGTTCTTAGGGCGGGCGGTTTTGACGCAGCCGTGCGCTCGGCAACCGTGGTGGTGACAGGCGAGGGTTCGCTGGATGCCCAAACGGCTGAGGGCAAGGTCGTGGCAAGCGTTGCGCGTCGGGCCAAGATGGCAAACCCGCAGGTCCGGGTTGCGGCGGTGTGCGGTGCTCGAGCAGATGACCTTGCGGGCGTGTATCGCACGGGCGTCGATCTGGTGCTGCCTATCGCGCGTCGTCCCATGACGCTTGCGGCTGCACTTTCGCCAGATGAGACGCGCGAGAATCTGCACTGCATCGGTGAGGTCATTGCGCATCTCGCCCGCATACGTTAGGTCGAACAGATCAGGCCGAATGGTTCGTCAGGCCGAATAGCTTGCTGCCCGCGCGCAGCGCGGTGATCGTCCGTAGGGCAACCTCGGTGCGCTTGAACGCCCCTCGCGTACGGATCCGTCACCGGATGCGTTCGCGCGCAACCATGGGATTCATAAACATATGCGCCCGCACGCGCCCCGCGCTCGTCCCGAGGCGTTCATACAAAAACAGGATCCGTGCTGATTGCGCGGACCCTGCGGCTGCGGGCGGCTTGTGCTGCGGTCTGTCTCGTGCGTTACTGTTGCTGTTCGCCGCGCAGGTTAGGCAGGATGCGCTTGACGAACCACCAAGCGGCCACGGCAACAACGGCCACGATGATGACGATCTTCACGATATCGGAGAACCACTCGACCTCGGCGCTGATGCGTCGCCATGCCTCGCCCGCGCCAAAGCCCAGCGAGCACAGCACGGTATTCCACACCGCCGAGCCAACCAGGGTGTAGAGGGCGAAGCGCACCGGGTTCATCTTGGCGGTGCCGGCCGGGATGGAAATGAGGCTGCGAACCACCGGGATGCAGCGGCAGAACAGCACGGTCAGTTGGCCGCGCCGGTCGAACCAGTCCACCGCGCTGGCGATGTCGTTGCCCTTGAAGCCAAGCATGCGCATGGGCTTTGTCTCGAAGAAGTTGATTAGTCGCTCGCGTGAGAGCAGCCGGCCGATTCCGTACAGCACGAAGGCGCCGATCACAGAGCCGGCCGTCGCCGCAACGATGGCGCCGGGCAGAACCATCGAGGTCGTCTGCGTGAGGGCACCCGCCATGGGCAGGATGACCTCGCTGGGGATCGGGGGGAAGATGTTCTCGAGGAAAATGAGCGCAGCCACGGCAATATAGCCGAAGTTGTTGATGAACTCGATGAACGCGGCTTCCATGAATCTCCTTTTCGACGCGCAGGCGGCTCAGCTCGGTAGAGCCAATCGGTACAGAAGAGTATAGAGGGCGCCTGAGCTGCTTACAGAAGTTCTATAGATGCCACATGCACGGGCCGGAGCGTGCGGGCCGTTGGGACTTGTGGCGACTGGGGCGCCGTGGTAAAGTTGAAAGCCACGCCTCGCGCGTTCGATGGGTTCGGGTGACGATATGTTCCGAATCTGGTCAGGTCCGGAAGGAAGCAGCCATAAGGAGCCTCTGACGGGCATCCGAATCCATCGAGCACACGGGGCGTTTTTCTATTTCGGCTTCATGGCATGGGACGGTGCCGCCGCGCCGCGCGAGGTGCGGGCAGTACAATAATCGGCAGATGAACGATGTGAATCAAGCTGCCCGCGCGGGGTGAATGCTCGCGCGCGGGCGTTGCCCAGGGGGAGCCCTCTACATGCTTGAGCTGCTTAAACGGTTTGGTGGCCCGTATCGGCGTTATCTGACGATCGGGCCGGCGAGCAAATTGATCGAGGTCGTGTTCGACCTGCTGACTCCGCTGGTTGTGGCGGCCATGATCGACCGCGCCGTCGCCGTGCGCAGCGTCGGCGGCGTGCTTGCGGGCGCCGGGACGTTGGCGCTCATGGCGCTCGCGGGGTTCGCCTCGACGCTCATCTGCCAAAAGATGGCCTCGCGTGCCTCGCAAGGTCTTGGCACGAGCCTGCGCGATGCGCTGTTTACCCGCGTGAACGAGCTGCCGTGCGCGGAGCTCGACCACTTTGGAACCCCCTCGCTCATCACGCGCATCACCAGCGACGTGAATCAGGTCCAGCTGGCGGTGGCGCTCGGCATCAGGCAGCTGACACGGTTTCCGCTGCTCGCCGTTGGTTCCATGATTGCCGCATTGCTGATCGACGCGAAGTTGGGGCTGGTTTTCCTGGTGGCAACACCGGTGATCGGCATCGTGTTTTGGGTGGTCATGGCGGCGTGCGTGCCGCTGTTCAAACGCCTGCAGGGCCAACTCGATCGGCTAAGCCTGCTGGTGCGCGAAGGCCTGGGCGGCGCGCGCGTCGTCCGCGCATTCGTGCGCGAAGAGGATGAACGTGAGCGCTTTGCGCGGGCGGCGACGAGCCAAGCGCAGACGGCGGTTCGAACCGGTGCGCTGTCGAGCGTGCTGAACCCCGCGACCTTTCTCATCATGAACTTGGCCGTGTGCGCGATTTTGTGGACGGGCGGTGTGTCGGTGCAGGTGGGCGCACTGACGCAGGGGCAGGTCGTGGCGTTCGTGAACTACATGACGCAGACGCTGCTTGCCATCGTGTACGTGGCGAACCTGGTCGTGGTGTTCACCCGCGCCAGCGCGAGCGCGGCCCGCATCCTCGAGGTGCTCGACTGCGAGCCGCAGGTTTCGCAGGTTGGGGACCCTTGGGCTGGGGATGGGGCCGTTTCGCATGCGCAAGAGGGGCCTGCGCCGGCTTGCGGGCAAGAGGTCGGTTCGGCTTCTGCGCAGGAGGGGGCGGGCTCTGGCCGCACTCCCTCGGTTCACACGGCTGTGGACACACGTCCGCATGACAGGTTGGGGCTGCGGTTGCGCGACGTGCGTTTCACCTATCCGGGCGCGGCATCGCCGGCGGTGCGGGGCGTCTCGTTGGAGCTGCCGCAGGGGGCCGCGCTGGGCATCATCGGCGGCACGGGTGCGGGCAAGTCCACGCTCGCTGCGCTGTTGCTGCGTCTGTACGACGTGGACACGGGCGTGGTCGAGGTCGGTGGCGTCGATGTGCGCGCCTGGCCGCTCGAGGAGCTGCGCCATGCCGTCTCGATTGTGCCGCAGCGCGCGCAGCTGCTGAGCGGCACCATTCGTTCCAACCTGCAGTGGCGCGATGCGCGCGCGGGCGATGACGAGCTGTGGCGTGCGCTCGAGACGGCCCAGGCGGCCGCCTTCGTGCGCGCGCTGCCCGACGGCCTCGACACGCGCGTTGAAGCCGGTGGACGCAACTTTTCCGGTGGCCAGCGCCAGCGCCTGACCATCGCGCGCGCCCTAGTGGCGCGCCCGTCCGTGCTGGTGCTCGACGATGCCGCCTCGGCGCTCGATTTCAAAACCGACGCGGCCCTGCGAAGCGCGTTGCGTCGCGAGGCTGCTCGGGGTGCCGCGCCTGGGGCGTCTTGCGGAGCCGCCTGTGACGGCGAGCTTGGGGTGTCCTGCGGAGTCACGCAGGGCGTCATGCCGAGTGCGGCACGGCGTGCTGTGCCTGGCGGGGCCCGTGATGCAACTCGGGGCGCTATGCCTGAGGCCGCCCGACGGACCGCGCTCGATTCCGCCCCGCTGACGACCGTGACGGTGAGCCAGCGCGTGTCGGCGGTGCGTGATGCGGATGTGATCTGCGTGCTGCACCATGGCGAGATGGCCGGCTTGGGAACGCACGAGGAGCTCGTGGCAACGTGCGAGCTCTACCGGGAGATCTGCCGCTCTCAAGGCATTGCGGTGCCCGCTGGCGAGCGCGTTGCCGCGTCCGTTGTGCCGGCTGCTGTGACACCTGCTGGCGAGCACGTCGCGGCGCCAGACGGCGAAAACGTTGCGGCGCCCGCTGCGGTACCTGCCGCCGCACCTGCTGGCGAGAACATACCGGCACACAACCGCGAGGAGGTGGGCCGCCATGCCTAATCCGTACGCCTCGACCGCGGGCGCATCGACCATCGCCGCAACCGTTTCCGGTAACGACAACCTCACGAGCTCGCCCGGCAACGGGAGCTCGTCGCGCCCGGGCGCCGAGGCCGCGCCGTTGTCCGCCCGCGAGGTCGCGGCGCGCCTGCTCACCCTCATCCGGCCACATCGTGCGTTGCTGGCGGTGGCGCTCGTGTGCTCTGCGGCGTTCATCGGGCTGCAGCTGTTCGTGCCCATCCTCATCGGCCGCGCCATCGACCTCATCGTGGGCGCCGGGCGCGTGGACTTCGCGGGCCTGACGCCGTTGCTGGTTCGCTTGGCCGTCGTGGTGACGGCGGCGGCCCTGCTCCAATGGATCCAGGGTTGCAGCGTGAGCCGCCTGTCGTATGTCACCGTGCGCGACCTGCGCATCCAGGCGCATGCCAAGCTGAGCCGCGTGCCGATTTCCACCATCGACATCCATCCGCACGGTGACCTCATCGCCCGCGTCATCACCGATGTGGACCAGGTGGGAGACGGCTTGCTGCAGGGGCTGACCCAGCTGTTTGCCGGCGTGATGACCATCGTGGGCACCTGCGGATTCATGCTGAGCGTGAGCGTGCCCATGGCGCTGGTGGTCGTGGTGGTCACGCCCGCTTCGGCGCTGGCGGCCGCGGCCATGGCAAAGTTCGCGAGCAAGAGCTTTGCCGAGCAGATGGCCATCCAAGGTCGGCTGACGGCGTACGTCGAGGAGCACGTGGGCGCTCAGCGCCTGGTGACCGCCTTCGCGTATGGCGAGCGCGCCCGTGCGGGCTTTGCCGACATCAACCGCGAGCTGTATGGCGTGGGCGAGCGCGCGCAGTTCCTGAGCTCGCTGGCAAACCCAGGCACGCGCTTCGTGAACAACCTCATCTACGCGCTGGTGGCCGCAGTGGGCTGTATCGGGGTCATCACGGGCGTGCCGGCGGCGCTGACGGTGGGCGAGGTCCAGGTGTTTCTCTCCTACGCGACGCAGTACACGAAGCCCTTCAACGAGATCTCAGGCGTGGTGACGCAGGTCCAGGGCGCGTTTGCCTCGGCTCGTCGCGTGTTTTCCCTGCTTGATGCTGTCGAGGAGGAGCCGGATGCGGAGTCGCTGGTAGCGACGCATGCGGAGCCGGATGCGGGGTCGCACACGGCGACGCATACGGAGCCGGATGTATCGGCGGCGGGGCGTGATGCGGCAATGCGGTCGACTGCGGGCGCGTCGGCAGCTGTGAATCCGGATGTGACGGTGGGTGCCTGCCCAAACGCTGCTTCCAGCCCAGATATTCACGCGGCTGCTGCAGGCAAGCCGATTTTCCCGATCCCCGGCGCTGATGCAGGTCCGTCCTTAGCTATGGGGCCGGTGTTGCGTTCTGCTCCGGCAGGCGAGGTGGAGCTGCGGCACGTGGACTTCTCCTATACGCCGGATCGGCCGCTGCTGCAGGACATCTGCCTGCACGCGCGCCCGGGCATGCGCGTGGCCCTGGTGGGGCCCACGGGCTGTGGAAAAACCACGCTTATCAATCTGCTGTTGCGGTTTTACGAGGTCGATGCCGGTGAGGTTCTCATTGACGGCGCGCCGGTCGAATCCTATGCCCGCGCCGACCTGCGGCGTCGGTTTGGCATGGTGCTGCAGGAGAGTTGGTTGTTTGAGGGGACGGTGCACGAGAATATCGCGTACGGCCGCGCGGGCGCCACGCGCGAGCAAGTTGAGCGGGCGGCGCGGCGGGCGCATGCGGACACGTTCATCCGTGCGCTCCCCCAGGGGTACGACACGGTGCTGCCCGAGGACGGCGGCACGTTGTCGCAGGGCCAGCGGCAACTGCTCTGCATTGCCCGCGTCATGCTGACGGATCCGGAGATCCTACTGCTCGATGAGGCGACGTCGAGTATCGACACGCGCACCGAGCTGCAGGTCCAGGCGGCGTTTGACGAGCTGATGCGCGGGCGGACGAGCATCGTGGTGGCGCATCGCCTCTCGACGATTCGGGGCGCCGACTGCATTCTCGCCATGCGCGACGGTCGCATCGTCGAGCGCGGGACCCATGAAGAGCTGCTGGCTGCAGATGGCCTGTATGCGGAGCTGTACCGCAGCCAGTTTGCCGCGACGGAGCCAGGCGTCGGCATGGGCGCGATGGGGTAGGCGCGGCTGCGGCTGGCGCGGCTGCGGCTGCGGCAACGGGACAGGTGAGGCTGCGGCTGCTGCAACGATGCTGGTGCGGTTGGCGCGGGCTCGGCAGGCGCTGGTGCGGTTGGCGAAACGGGACAGGCGCGGCTGCGGCTGGTACGGCTGCGGCCGGCGCACGGGCGTGTCGGTAAATCATGATTTACCGACACGGAAACGACGAAAACAGGAAATCCGCGCCGCTAAATCATGTTTTTGCGGCGCGGATCTCATAAGCGGGGGGCATGGCCTGCGGGCAGTCGAGCAGCGAGCTGCGCGGCCGCCCGCGTAGGCGTGCTTACAGCTTATACAGGTCGCCGAACTTCTTGGCGAGGTAATCGCAGTAGAACGTGGCGTCGAACGGCGCGCCGCACGCGCCCTCCACGATCTCGGGCGCGTCTTTGCCGCGACCCCAGCGCCAGACCTTGTCGCCCAGCCAGGCGCGCACCGGCGCCAGCTCGCCCGTGGCGCATGCGCCCTCCAGATCGACACCGTCGCGCTCCATCGCCGGCACGTACTGGGCGTCGTAGGCGGAGCCCAGCGCGTAGGTGGGGAAGTAGCCGAAGCTGCCGCCGCTCCAGTGCGTGTCCTGCAGCGCGCCCTGCGCGTTGTTCGGCACCTCGAGGCCGAGGTACTTGCGGGTCAGCTCGGCCCACAGGCCGGGGACGTCCTTGGCGCTCGCCTCGCCTGAGAACAGCATCCGCTCGATCTCGTAGCGGATCATGATGTGCAGCGGGTAGGTGAGCTCGTCGGCCTCGGTGCGGATGAGCGAGGGCGTGGCGATGTTCACTGCGCGGTACAGCTCGTCCTCGCCCACGGCGTTGTAGACCTCGGGAACATGACGGCGCAGCAGCCCCAGCAGCGGGGTCATGAACGCGCGGCTGCGGCCGACGGTGTTCTCGAAGAAGCGGCTCTGGCTTTCGTGGATGCCCATGGAGGTACCGCCCTCCAGGCAGGTGCGCGCGTATGCCGGATCGACGCCCAGCTCGTAGGCGGCGTGCCCCGCCTCATGGATGATCGAGTAGACGTTGGACATCAGGTTGTCCTCGTAGATGTGGGTCGCCACGCGGGCGTCGCCCGCCGAGAAGCCCTCGGAGAAGGGATGCTCCGTAAAGGCGAGGCAGGTGTCGGCGTCGTTCAGGCCGACGAGGCGCATCAGGTCGAAGGACAGCGCGCGCTGGGTGGCGTCGTTCACGTGCGCGGTGAGGAAGGGCGCCTCGGGCTGCTCGCCGCGCTCGCCGATTGCCTGGACGAGCGGCACGACCGTCTCGCGCACTTGGCCGAAGAAGCGGTCGAAGGCCGCGGAGTCCATGCCGCGCTCGTATTGGTCGAGCCAGACGTCGTAGGGGTCGCGCGTGCTGTCGAGATAGCCGGCCTGGCGCTTGAGCGCCGTGACGATGCGGTCGATGTAGGGCTCGAAGCTCGCCCAGTCGTCGGCGGCCTTGGCCTTGTGCCACACGGCGTCGGCTTCGCACGTCAGGCGGCTCCAGGCCTCGACCTCCTCGGTGGGCAGGGCGAGGGCCTCGCGCTGGTCGCGCGCGAGCGTGCGGATCTGAGCGACGAGCTTGGGGTCGGTGATGTCGCCGGCGACCGCCCGCTCGAGCTCGGCCACGAGCGCCACGGCGTCAGCGCCGGTGAGCAGCTCGTGGTGTTCGCCGGCGAGGGCTGCCATGGCCTCGCCGCGCGCCGCCGCGCCGTTCTCGGGGGCGATGGTGGCGCCGTCGAACTCGGCGATCTTCATGAGATAGGAGCGGGTCCAGAGCTTGTTCTCGAGCGTACGCAAACGGCCGGTCAATTCTTCGCCAGTTGCCATGGGGCCTCCTTTGTCGTGCGTTTGGCTTGGTTCGAGTGTACCCAAGTTGCCGTGGGCTCGCTGGCTCGGTTTGGGGGCGCGCGACCCACCCCCGTCCCCCAAACGGTAGAGGAGAAGGCGCCGGTGCCAGGGCGCACGAACCAACCCCGCCCCGTTCCCAACGGTAGAAACACACGAGTAACCCCCCCGTCCCCCAAACGAACCCCCCGTCCCCAATCGGTAAGTAATCATTTTTTGTTCGGTTGTTCGTATATGTTTGAAATACTTCACATACATGTTCGAATGTAGTCAAAATACTTGTGCAATAACACAGAATCTAACAGTAACTCTGTCGCATAATCTGAGAAAAGTGCTCGATTATGCGAATAATGACGGTACTTGGTACGGTGCGCGCCGGATGACGGCATAGCAAAAACGAACAGGAAGGGGAAAGGATGGAAACGAGACGACGGCTTTTCGGAACGCTCGTGACGGCGTCGTTTGGCGCAACGATGCTCGTTGGAGTCCCGGCTGCATATGCTGCGGGGGGGGGGTCCAAGAATCACCCGTAAACGCATCCGCTGCTGAGAGCGCTTCGACCACAGGTGCAGCCGCATCCGATGTAACGGGCGCCGCGCCCGCAGACGCATCTGCGCCTGGCGCGCCGGACACCTCGACGGCGGCCATATCTGCAGTAGACGCGCCATCGGCGCCCACAGCTGATGCCGCCGCGAACGCCGCCACGCTCTCCTTCACGGTCGATGAGCTCGAACTGACCCCGCGCGGCCATCGGTACCTCACCCAGTACGTGGCGCAGGACATCCCGGAGGGGGCCAACGTCACCTTCACCATCGACAACAACCAGGTCGCCACCATCGATAGCGCCGCGCTGCTGTCTGCGTCGGGGGCGGGCACGGCGACGGTGTCCTTGCTTGTGGACGGTGCCGAGCAGGATACGCTGACGCTGCGCGTGGCCGATCCGGCGTACAATGCCGATTACGACACCATGATGGACCGTTGGATCACGCGCGTGACGGGTGGCCCGACACTCGATGTGTCCGATCCGGACATCAAGGCCTATGTAGCCAAGATCAGCTCCGAGGGTGAGACCCTGTGGAAGGAGCTCGATACCTCGCCGAGCCGCGATCGTTTGTGGCCCAAGGTCGATAGCGACTCAGTGAGTGCCGACTACACCACGCAGTTCAAGAAGATCAAGCAGCTTGCCCTTGCTTTTAGCGTGCAGGGCAGCACGTTGTACCACAACGCCGACCTGTTGCAGGACATCGTGGATGCCATCGACTTCATGGTGACCGAAAAGAACTACAACGGCACCTACCACACGGGCAACTGGTGGGATTGGCAAATCGGCTGCACGCAGCCGCTGTGCGATGCCATGATGGTCATCTACGACTACACGGATTACAGCAATCTTGAGCCGGCCGTGCAGGCGATTGAGGGGTATGCCCAGCGCCCCTCCAAGCGCTTCAACGGTGTGACCGAAACGGGGGCCAACCGCACTGATACCGGCTTGGCCGTTTTGGGCAGCGCAATCATTGCACGCAACGATGCGCGCATGCAGATGATTCCCGATGAAGTGCCAGATGTCATGAAGCTCGTGACCTCGGGCGATGGCTATTACGCCGACGGGTCGCTTGTCCAGCACAGCAACATTGCCTACATGGGCGCCTACGGCAACCAGGTGCTCAAGGGCGTGGGGCGCATCAATTCGATCGTCGCCGACACCGCGTGGGAGATAACCGATCCGCGCATCGAGAACGTCTACCAGGCCGTCATGAATGGCTACATTCCTCTTATGCACCAAGGCCAGCAGATGGCCATGGTATGCGGGCGTTCTATCAGCCGCGCGCCGGGTAAGAGCGATTTCAGCACGGAGTTCTGGTCGGGCTCACAGACCATCGCAAACGTCCTGCTCATTGCCCAAGCGGCGCCGGAGCCGTACAAATCGGCGTTCAACAGCGCGGCCAAGGGCTGGCTTGAGAGCAGCGCCGCCTGGAAGAGCACGTTTGACTACTATGCCAACGCGCGCGACCTTGAAGCGTTGGTGCAGGCCAAGGCGGTCATGGAGGACGATTCGATCACGGCGAGCTCGTGGACGGGCATGAAGGTTTACAACTCCACCAACCGCGTGGTGCAGGCCACCGATGCATACCAGGCAGGCCTGTCGATGTACTCCAAGTGGATTTGCAATTTCGAGGCCGCCGTGGGGTCTGGCGTGGAAAATGGCCGCGGCTGGCACACGGGCGACGGCATGCTCTACATTTACAACGATGACCTCGCCCAATATGACGAGGGCTATTGGCCCACGGTCGACGCCGCGCGCTTGCCCGGAACCACCGTTGACACGCGCGACCTTTCGGGGATTTCGCTGAGCAGCCTGCACGACAAGACCTCGCCTGAACGCAAGGTCGGCGGTGCGACCGATGGCGAGAACGGCGTTGCATGCATGGGGTATAACGCCAACGGCATCGGCGGCATGAACGTGACCGCAAAGAAGTCGTGGTTCTTCCTGCCCGGCCAGATCGTGGCCCTTGGCGCCGATATCGACGGCAGCACGGATGCCTCCATCGAAACGACGGTCGAAAACCGCATGATGACGTCGGACGAGAACGCCATCACCATTAATGGCATGGCGTTTGCCGCCGCGGGCGATGCGGCGGAAAGCATGCAGCTCGAAGATGGCGCCTGGGCGCACCTTACCGGGACGGGCGAGGGCAACGACCTCGGATATTATTTCATCGAGGGCGGCAACGTGGACGTGGCGCGCGAGACGCGCACCGGTTCCTACTCCGATATCAACGGCGTGTTTCCCAGCGATACCGTCTACACCAAGTCCTACTTCAAGATGGGTGTCAACCACGGCAAAACCGTGCAGGACGGCACCTATGGGTACGTGATTTTGCCGGGCGCCAGCAAGGACCAGACGGCGGCATATGCGCAGGCGCCTGAGGTCGAGGTCATCAGAAATGATACCGACGTGCAGGCGGTGCGCGTTGCAGACGAGGGCATCGTTGCGATGAACGTTTGGAGCGGCACGCAGGAGGTGGCCGGGCTGAGCGTGAGCGCCCCGTGTTCGGTGTACATGCAGAACAAGGGCGGCGAGCTCACGATTGCCTTGAGCAACCCCAACCGCGATGGCGGGCAGATCACGCTCAAGCTTGCCTTTGCGCATGAGGGCGTGGTTGAACTTGGCAGTGGCGTGACCGACAACGGCGACGGCTCCTTTACCTTTGCGACCGCTGGGCTGGCCAGGGCCTCGCAGACCCTGGTGCTCAAGGTGGGCGACAAGACCGCCCTTTCCGAGCTGGTTGCTAAGGCGGAAGCCCTGAGCGAGAAGGACTTTACCTCTGAGAGCTGGGCATTCGTGGCCGACGCGCTTGCCGATGCCAAGCAGGGCCTGCAACAGCTCGCTCCCGCTCAAGCGGAGCTCGACAAGTTGGCAGGCGCGCTGCAGGCCGCGCTCGATGGTCTGAAGCCGGCGACGGTGACCGTTGTATTTGACGATGGGCTGCCGCAGACCGAGAACCAGTCCATCGTGCTGCCGTGGGGCGCAAGTGTCGATGTGTCCCAGGTGACGGTTCCGACTCGCGATGGTTGGAAATTCGAGGGCTGGTTTGCCGATGAAGCGGGCACGACGCCGTTTGACCCGGCTGCTCCGGTGCTGGCGGACACAACCGTGTATGCCAAGTGGAGCAAGTTGGGCGATGGTTCCGGCGCCGATCCGGACGGCGATGGCCAGGGTGGCCAGGGCGGCCAGGGAACGAACCCGGATGGCGACGGCCAGGGCGGCCAGGACGGTGATGGCACCGATCCTGATGGCGGCCAGGGCGATCAAGGCGAGCAGCCCGGAGGCCCCACGGGTGACGATGATGGCCAGGACGGCAATTCAGGTGGCTCGACACCTCCTGCGGGTTCGGATCATGACGATACGGCTGCGGGTTCTGCCGGCGCCTTGCCGAGCACGGGTGACCCGGCGGCGCTTGTCGGTATGATGTCGGGCGCTGGCGCACTTGCTGCCTGTGCGGGCGCGGTGGCGCTGCGTCGGAAGAAGCGCTAGGAGCATAGTGCGGCTCACGCACAGTGGGCGGGCGGTACGTGTTGCTGCCCGCCCATGTTTGTTTGCTGCAAAACGGCCTCAAGGGCAGGGCTGAACAGTCTCGTTCGGATGATGCGGGCCTATCAGGATTCCCTGTTGTGTCTAGCATGCTGGATAGGAGAGATAGCAGTGCGGCCGGCGGGAAGGGCGTTGAGCGAACGATTCCCCGTTACTTGCCCAACGCATCTGTTCTCAATCTGGGACGCGGCATGCTTGCGCGTGCAAACCGAACGCTGATATAGCAAACCTGCCCTGCGCTCAATCGAGCAAGTGGGCAGGTTTGTTTTCAGGTCCGAGTGTGTGAACCGCCCCCCTTTTCTCATGTCCAAGAAAAGGGGTGCAGTTCAGTGTTACGGGTCGTTTCGGCGCATGATTTCATAGCAAGAAAAGTACGATACGAGAATACGCGGTACTTCTAAACACAAGTTCGTCCTTTCTGCATCCTGTAATTCGGCGCTCAATATAATAAAAGTAAGATTAAGCTAACTTATAAGGCTGAGCAGAAAAGGGATGGGTATATGGGCGGAAAAGGACGGGCGGGCACTGCGGATAAAAGGTTGAACCGGACGGTCCGAGTAGGGAGGCCTGCGTGTGCGACTGGGGCGATGTTGGGCTCGCCCCGCTGGTGTTTCGGATGGGGCCGCCGGCATTCCGTAGGTGCCTTTCCAATGCATGAACGAGGGTGTGCATGATGGGCGCACCTATGGGTCGCGTGCGCGGAGACGGCAGCGCGGTCTCGTTTGGCTCATCGCACTATTATCGAATTGACGCGCGGATATCTTTATTGGTGTTGACGCTGCTTAACGTGCAGCTGGCGATGCCTGCTTCGCAATGGAGTGAATGTGCGGCATGCATGCTATGCGCCGCATGCATGCTGTTGAGTGGTCGTGTCCGATCGATGATTCGCTGGTGCGCGCTCTATATCGCCTTGTTCGTATTGGGGCTGGCTCTCGCATCGAGTGCGGGCACGGTTTTGCCGTCGTTCGCGGCGGTGGTGGTGATGTATCGCCGTGTATTGCCGCTGGGAATGTTCGCCACAAACATGATGGCTACCGTGCGCACCGGAGAACTCGCCTGTGCATTCCAGGCGCTTCGGTTTCCTCCTCGACTGTCAATCGCTCTTTGTGTGGCCTTTCGATTCCTTCCCACCATGGGCCGTGAGTTCGCGGCAGTGCGCGACGCCATGCGCACGCGTGGCGTCGCGCTGACGCCATACTCGGTGTTACGGCATCCAGTGCAAACGGTCGAGCGCGTGTTCGTGCCGGTTATGGGGCGATTGGGCATTGTCGCGGATGAGCTCGGCAATGCGGTCGTGGTGCGCGGCGCGGATGCGGAGTGCAGGCGCACGTCGTATTTCAATCGCGCTATCGGGCCTATCGACATTCAAGTGGCACTCGGATCGGTGGCGTTGCTCGTGGCTTCAGCTGTCTCGAGCATGTGGAGTACGGTATGACCGAGGTCGGAATATCGTTTCGCGAAGAAGCGGCTCTGGAATTTCACTCGGTGACCTTTCGCTACGAAGGGGCGACGCGCGATGCGCTTCGCGATGTATCTCTGCGTGTGCTTCCAGGGACAGTGGTGGTCGTTACCGGCGAGTCGGGCTGTGGGAAAACAACGCTTACGCGCATGGCGAACGGCCTGATTCCCCTGGCGTATAAGGGGCGGCAGCGCGGGGAGGTACGCGTGTCAAGCCGCACGGTGGGGTCGTGGAGCACGAGCGGGCTCGCGCGTACGGTTGGGTCGGTGTTCCAGAACCCGCGTACCCAGTTTGTCAGCGCCGATGTGCTTTCCGAGATGGTATTTGAATGTGAAAACTTAGGCATGGGGCGCACGGAAATGGAGCACCGCCTGGCCGAGACGACAGAGTTGTTCGGTATTGCCGACCTGCTTGGGCGCAGTGTGGACGGTCTGTCGGGAGGGCAGCGGCAGCTGGTGATGCTGGCGTGTGCGGCGATGCCCGATCCTGAGCTGTACGTGTTGGATGAGCCCACGGCGTCGCTTGATGTGCCTGCCATGAAATGCCTTGCCCACGCCGTGAAGCGCTTGAAAGCGGCCGGCAAGACCGTGGTGATATCCGAGCACAGGCTGTGGTGGTTGGCGGATGTGGCCGATCGGATTGTGGTGATGCATGAGGGGCGCATCCGACTCGACTGTCCTCTGCAGGAATTTGCGGGTATCCCAGCGGCGCGTCGCCGGTCATGGGGCCTGCGAGCGCTCAGCGTGGCGGAAATGGCGGACGAGATCAGGGGAAGTGAGGCCTCGCCAACGGGGATGCGGCCTATCCTGGAGGCCGAGGCGCTTACGGTGGCGTATCGGCGTTGCCCTGCGGTGATCAGGGAACTCGGCGTTTCGGTTGGCGCTGGCCGCGCGATCGCGCTCGCAGGGCAAAACGGTGCTGGCAAAAGCACCCTTGCGCGGTGCATGGCGGGCTTGATGGGAGAACGGGGCGGGTCGGTGTCCGTGGAGGGTCGTCCGCTCCGATGGCGCCGGCGCGCGGGAAAGGTGTATCTGGCTTTACAGGAGCCCGGCTACCAGCTGTTTTCCAGCACGGTATGGGATGAGCTGCGGTCGGCGCTCGGACGTCGTTGCCCGTCTGATGACGAGGCGGCGCATCGAGTTGGGTGCATGATGACCAATTTGGGCCTTGAGGGGCTTGAGGATATACACCCGCTCGCGCTTTCAGGCGGGCAGCGCCAGCGGCTCTCGATTGGCGCGGGTTTGTTGAGCGGGGCGAGAGTCCTCGTGCTTGACGAGCCCACCAGCGGACTGGACCGGACGAATATGGTGCGTATCGCCTCGCAGCTGCGGTCGCTGAAGCGGGAGGGGGTGGGCATATGCGTCATTACGCATGATTTTGAGTTCCTTTGCGCCGTCTGTGACGAGGTTGCGTGGTTGGACCAGGGTCAGATCGTCGAGAAGGTTTCGATAGAGCAATCGAACCTTGCGCATCTTGAAGCGCTCTTCGGTTTTAACCGCACGGATCAACGTGAGCGCCGGGACATCGCAAGGGGTGACAAGGCGTGCATGTAAGGGGATGCACGCGTGATTGGGCATATGCGCGCAATTGGATGCGTGCGTGGTTTTGGATGAAAGGTAACGAGTATGGAGCGCACTATTGATTCCCAAGCGAGCATGACTCGCGGGCTCACGGTCAAGGATTTCGTCTTCATCGCGGTGTTCAGCCTGCTGCTGTTCGTCGTATTCATGGCATGTTCGATGGCGCTCAGCATGAATGCGAGTTTGGTGTGGTTCACCCATGCTCTGGGTGCGCTTCCTGCGGGCGTCGTGTGGATGTATCTGTTCCAGCGCGTGCCCAAGCGCGGCGCCGCAGCGATCATGGGGGTTATCATGGCCGTGGTGGGCTATCTGATGGGGATGTTTTGGACGGGGTCTGTTGGGATGCTCGTGGGTGCACTGCTGGCTGAGGCGTTGATGGGCGCATCTGGAAGGCGTTCTGCGATGCGAGTCGCCATAGCGTTTCTCATCTTCGTGATTTGTTCTTGGATTGGCCTCATCTCGTTGGTGGTTCTCATGGGCGGACAGGCGTATGTGGATATGTGCATCGCGTCGGGCCTGGATGCTTCGTATGCATGGGCAATGGTGAACGTTATCTTTACCCCTTGGGCGTTTGTGGCAGGTGGCGCCATCATTCCGACATCGCTTTTTGGGGCGTGGCTGGGGGCGAGGCTTTTCCAAAAGCACTTTGCGCGCATGGCGGCTTGATAACGGTTTGATAACGGCCTGGTGTCGGCTGTGCGCGGAGTGGCGTGGTTTCTAAAAGCTTCATTTTCTGCACGTGGGGCGCCCGGCTTTCATCCGCAGCCTTCGGCTTTGCCCCAATGTGCAGGTTGGCGCCGACCGTTCGCCTAAATATGAGCGAGCTGGTGAGGAATGATGGCGAAACAGGGTAGTATGTCCGTATCGTATCTGGCGTTCTAAGGATTGGACCCCATGTATCTCTCGTATCTACTCCGCGCCCTGGTCGTTCCGCTCATCATCCTCGTGGTGCTCGCAGTGGTGTTGCTTCCCAACACGTTTTTCGTGGTGAAGCAACAGCATGCTGTCATCATCGAGCGCTTGGGCAAGTTCAACAAGATCGTGAGCGCGGGCTTCCACGCCAAGATCCCGTTCATCGACCGCAAAGCCGCCACCGTCTCGCTGCGCACCATGAAGAACGGCTTTGACATCGACGTCAAAACCGAGGACAACGTGA
>CAUWJG010000074.1:0-13961 GCA_963559095.1 uncultured Collinsella sp.
AGAGGCTCTCGACGTAACGGCGCTGGCCCTCGGCGTAAATGGTGTCGAACGCGAGGCTCGACTTGCCCGAACCGGACAGGCCCGTGATGACGGCGAGCTTGTCGCGCGGAATCTCGACATCAACGTCCTTGAGGTTATGCTCGCGGGCGCCCTTGATAACGATGGAGGAATCAGACATGGACGGTCCTTATCTGACGTGAAATCGAATATGGCTCATAGACGTACTTGCGTCTAACTCCTTAGTGTACTGCCATTTTGACGCACATGTGTTCGTCATTAGCGCATCACCGTTCCTGCACGGCTTGTTCGATTCCAGGCGCCTCACGACCGCTCGGGAGCGGTCGTATTCTCTTCGGGCGTGGTTCCGCTTCGCTCCACGAAACGCCCTTCGAGAATACGTCCGCTCCCGAGCTACGGGAAACCTATCGCATGCGTCCTCACGCCCCGAGCAGCGCTGCAGGAATCACATGGATGCCATCGGGACGGGTGTACGCCAGCTTCCCCCTTCCAACGACGACTGCCAAAAATGCCG
The DNA here is from genome assembly GCA_963559095.1 of uncultured Collinsella sp. Lineage (GTDB taxonomy): Bacteria > Actinomycetota > Coriobacteriia > Coriobacteriales > Coriobacteriaceae > Collinsella. The sequence goes on from CAUWJG010000074.1 coordinate 533, forward strand.
GCTCCGCATTTTGAGCGGCGGGATTCGAGATGACCTTCTTGCGCAACGCGCCCAAGTTCGTCACCGCTTCATCAACCTTCGTATCGCTGAGCTTGATTTCGATACCCGCCCAGGACCCTCCGCGCTCAACGATTGCATCGACCTCGAGCCCAGACTCATCACGGTAATAATGAACCTCATTGCCAATGCCGGCGTATGTGGACAGGAACACGCGTAAATCGCGGATAACCAGATTCTCAAAGAGCATGCCGAGGGTCTGCGTATCACCAAGAAGAGCGACAGGAGTCGCCCCAAGAAGAGCGGCCGCCAAGGATGAATCAACGAAATACCGTTTGGGCTTCACGCGCACCCGTGCCTTCGAACGCATGGGAGGTTCCCAGCCATAGAGATCCTCAGTAAGTTTTAAGCGCTCAAATAACTCGAGGTAGCTTTTGATGGTGCTGTCATCCGGCGCCGCCTCCCCCAACGACATGTCCCGGGCGAGCGTTTTATACGTGACCGCCTGACTTTCGTTCATGGCCAGTGCTCGCATGAGCGCAAGCGCCGTAGCCGGGGACTTGCCCTCATCCATCACGTTGACGTCAAGAACCGCTTGAATATACTGACCAGGGGCCTCGAGAGCCGCATCATCGGAAAGTCCAAGGTTGGCGGGCCAGCCTCCACGACAACACCAGCGTGCCACATCAGAAAGCTCCGTGGCGCAACGCGCAGGCTCCAACTTCTTCCCATCAAAGAGAGCAGAGAGGGATACGGCAGCTTCGCCGTCACCCGATTCGCACAGAGCCATAGGGCGCATGGTCAGGCGGGCAATGCGTCCAGCACCCGTATGCCGGACCTTTTCGCGCTCTTCACTCTTGAGCGCAGTAGACCCCGTGAGCAAAAGCTTGCCCCGTTTGTTGCCCGAATCGTCAACAAAGCGGCGAACGGCATCCCAAACTTCGGGGACCTCCTGCCATTCATCCACCAGATGCGGCGCGTCACCGATGAGCGCGAGCTTTGGATCGAGTTGCGCGGCGGCGCGCTCCGGCAACTCATCAAGCCTTGTCACGCTACGGGCACGCGAGAGCGCCGTCCACGTCTTGCCGCACCACTTGGGGCCGTTAATCTCCACGCAGCCGAAGGCGCCCATCAAAGCGTCCAGCCGCGACTCAATGAGGCGGGGCTTGTATCCTTCTTCTGTAAGCATTTTCTCGCCCATCATCATATCCCCCTGTCGACGCCCGTTTGCAAGCAGGCATCTTCCTGCGGCAGCTTACTCATCCATGATTTTACGTGTTTTCCATCCATGATTTTACGTGTTTTCCATCCATGATTTTACGCGCATGAAATCCATGATTTTACGCGCATGAAATCCATGACTTTACGGCATGGAAGGCCATGGATAGAAATGAAGGCGGCCCGAGGTCGCCCCCGAGCCGCCCGAATCGGCTTATGCAGTTCCGCTTGCCTACGAACGCGCCGCGCCATCGACCGGGATGACCGCGCCGGTGACGTAGGAGCTCATGTCGCTCGCCAGGTACACGAAGGCGTTGGCCACATCCTCAGGCTCGCCGATGCGGCCCAGCGGGATGGTGGCGATGAGCGGCTGGATCATCTTGTCGGGAAGTGCCGCGACCATGTCGGTCTTGGTGATGCCGGGGGCGACGGCGTTGACGCGAATGCCCTTGGGGGCGAGCTCGCGGGAGAGGCTCTGGGTCAGGCCGTTGACGGCATACTTCGACGTGGGATAGCCGCAGCCGGAGGGCTGGCCGTACTTGGACACCATGGAGCTGGTGGTGGTGATGGTGCCACCATGGCCCGCCTCGATCATGAGCTCGGCGCCCGCGCGGCAACCGTTGAACACCGCAGTGACGTTGAGGTCCATGATCTTCTTCCAGTCCTCGGCGGTATAGTCGAGCAGCGGGGTCGACTGCGAGATGCCGGCGTTGTTGACGATGGTGTCCACGCCGCCCATGTCCTCAGCGGCGGCAGCAAACGCCTCGGTCACGGCCTCGAGCGAGGTGAGGTCGCACGTGCGGCCCCAGACCTTGGCCTCGGGATAGCTCTCGAGCAGCTGGGCGACCGCCTTGTCCGCAGTCTCCTGGCGGGAGCCGAACACGGTCACGACCGCGCCCTCCTCGATGAAACGGGCGGCGATGGCGTAGCCGATACCACGGGTACCGCCGGTGATGATTGCCTTCTTACCTTCGAGCAGCATTACGCGCTCCTTTCACACATAAGCCGCCTGCACGGCGGCGCGTCCCTAGGCTTGAGGATACCCGCACGCGCAACCGCCTAAACCCTTGCATGCTCCCGCGTCCCGTTTCGTCCATGCCCTCTCGCACAGCACGTGCAACCGCAATGCCCAGCCCCGGCCGCTCCATGCGCACGGCGGTCCCATCGCGACAATCCGACCCCCCCGGCGCGGCCCGATCGTCACCCTGGCGCCCCTCACTGCACTATGCTCCCAAAATTGAGATACTGCACCGTTTGCATCTGCTCGATGGCCGCCCGATACGGCCCGCACTCATCCAGCGCGTAACGCGCGCCATCCGCACCGCGATACCCCAGCAGATTGATCGAGGCCACCTGCCGGCCAAGCACCAGCTGGGCCTTCTGGTACGCCGACAACGGCGCACCGATCTCGTAGAGCACCCGTGCCGCAAGCTGCGAGGCACCCACCTCGGCATCGCACGGAAGTCCCGCACCCGCCACCTCATAGTTCGCCCATACCAGATACGACGATTCATACGTTCGCATCTCATGCGCAAACGCGTCCTCCCCCGGGTAGAGCGCATCGTTGAGCGCCGAGACCATGCTCGGCTGATGGTCGCCAAAGAACACGAGCACCACCGGCCGCTTCAGCTCACGCAAGCGCTCGATGAAATACCCAAGGTCGTCATCGGACGTCCGGATGCAAGCCGCGTACACCCCCAGTTCGTCCAGCAGCTCCTCGTCGCTCACGCCCTCGGGCTCGTAGCGAACCACATCGTGCGCCGGCACCGTATCGAGTTCGTAGCCGCTGTGGTTCTGCATGGTGAGGTCGAAGACGAACTGCGGAGCATCCTCATCCTCAAGCAGTTCGAGCACCTTGTCGTAGGTCACACGATCGCGCACGCCCGCATGATACCAAGGCGCCCCTTCAAACGCCTCCTGCGCCATGAACGTATCGAAGCCGAGTTCCGGATACACGACATCCCGGCTATAGTTCGCGCGGTCCTGCGGATGCATGGCCACTGTGCCATAGCCCATCGCCGCGAATTGATCGGGCAGGCTCGGGACATCAGCCAAATCGTAGAGCTGATACGGGTACTTGCCCAAACCGATAAAAGCGGTGCTGTTACCCGTCAAAAACTCGAACTCCGTGTTCGCCGTGCCACCGCCCACCACCGATGCCATGAGGGTGCCGCGCCGCAGCGTGTCAGGCAGAGAGCAAAACGTCTGTGGCCCCTCGTAGCCGGCTGCACGTAGGCCCTCGTAGCGCGAGAGATCCGTGAACGTCTCATTCATAACGACCACCACCGAGGGGCGCAGTTCCTCGAATTGCGCCATGGCGGCCACACGACCCGGCTCAGATCCAAGACCGGCGTCAAACGTCGCCGCAAGCTCATCCTGCAATGCCTGCGCATCGGCGGAAACGTACCCCTCGGGCACGGGAATCGGCAGGTCTTGCAGCAACGCCATGAACCCCGGCACAAAGCCATAGCGCCGGTATGTCTTGATGGGCTCAAGCCGGTCGTAGGTGAACCCGAGCAGCTGACCCACATTCACGGTGGCACAGGCGCCAACCAGCCCCGCAATGAGCGCGGCGGCCACACCCAAGTTCATCGCCGGGCACATCTTGCGGCGCGCCGCAGCGACGTGCCCGGGCCGCACGAACGCCAGCGCGCACACGCAGGCCCCCGCCACACCGAGCGCCACCATAATCTGCGGCGTGAAAATGAAATCATAGGCACCCGCCACGGCTGCCGCCGTGCCCAAGGAAAGCAGATCTCCCGGCAACACCGCCGTGCCCTTGAGCTCGACAACGAAATACTGCCCGATACCGAATGCGCCGGCGGCAATCGGGACGAGGCACGCCAAAAGCCCCGTGCGTTGCCCGACCAGATAGAGCGCCACGGCAGCGATGCACAGCAGCGACGCGGTATAGGCGAACGACGCCGCACCTACCGCATGCGACACGCCCAGCCAGGCCGCATCCACCAGCCAGGCGGACGCACAGCCCACGCCAACCAGCACGCACGCGTCGCGCACCGCCCGCGCCTGCCGAGCGCGCTTGGGCTGCAAACGCTCAATCGCCTCGAACACCGAGCGCCGACCCAGCACGGCCACGCCGCACGCAAACTGCACGGCCGTCCACAGCGCAACGCCGAAGGTGCCCACGCGTAGGTCAATCCAGCCGCGCGCGCACCAATACGCCATGAAAAGCAGGTAGCTCGCAAAAGCCAACGGCCAGCACAGCGCCCGCGCGCGCTGGCGCAACGTCATGTCCGCACGGCGATGGCGCAACCAAGCCAGGCAGGCAAGTGCAAAAGCCGCCATCGCCGGCACGATGGCGAGTATGGGTTGGGCCGTCTGCTCCATGTACCTCACTTCAATCGAACGGGGCGCCACCTGCGCGAACGCCCACACCGCATCATAGCGTGTCACGGCGCCCCGCCAACGACAAGCTCCCCATAGGAATCACCGACATGTCAACGATTCGTGGATGTCACCGGCCACCGCAAGACGGGTACAATGGGAGCCATGCAACCAAACACCCCAAGCACCTCCGAAAGGATCTACCCATGAGCTGTGAACATGCGGCTGCGGCCGGCGGACAAACCGCCCCGCAGGAATTTGAAGAAAACAACCTGTCCGAGGTCAAGCGCGTTATCGCCGTGCTTTCCGGCAAGGGCGGCGTGGGCAAGTCCCTCGTCACCGGCACGCTCGCCGTCGAGCTGGCGCGCGCGGGCCACAAGGTCGGCATCCTCGACGCCGATATCACCGGCCCCTCCATCCCCAAGATGTTCGGCATGAGCGGCCGCCACGCCATGGGCCTCGGCAACCTCCTGCTCCCCGAGATCTCCGATCACGGCGTCAAGGTCATGTCGAGCAACCTGCTGCTCAAAAACGAGACCGATCCCGTGCTCTGGCGCGGCCCGGTCATCGCGGGCGCCATCCGCCAGTTCTGGAGCGAGACCTCCTGGGGTCCGCTCGACTACCTGCTGGTCGACATGCCCCCCGGCACCGCCGACGTTGCCCTCACCGTCTTCCAGTCGCTGCCCGTCGACGGCATCGTGATCGTCACGAGCCCCCAGGACCTCGTCTCCATGATCGTAGCCAAGGCGGTGAACATGGCTGAAAAGATGAATATCCCCGTTTTGGGCGTCGTCGAGAACATGGCCTACGTCGAGTGCCCCGATTGCGGCAAGAAGCTCGAGGTCTTCGGCCCCAGCAAGCTTGACGAGGTGGCCGCGCGCTATGACCTCGACATCCTCGGTCGGCTGCCCATCAACCCTGCCTTCGCCGCCGCCTGCGACGCCGGCGCCATCGAGACCGACCTGCCCGGCGGCCTGTTACCTGAGGCCCTCGCGAAGGTGGCCGCCGTGCTGGAGCACGCCGAGATCCCCCAGGACGCCTAAGTGGCCGCGCACCCCTCCTACGATGTCGTCATCATCGGCGGCGGTGCCTCCGGTCTCGCCGCCGCCATCGCGTCCGCACGTCGCGGTGCCCGTACCTGCATCGTCGAGCGCGATGTCCAGGCGGGCCTGGGGCTGCTCGCCACGGGCAACGGACGCTGCAACGTTTCCAATGTCCGGCTCGACCCGTGCCGCCATCATCATCCCGATGCGGCTCGCACGCTCATGGGCACCCATCCCGAGCGCGACATTGCCGCATTTTTCGAAAGCATCGGGGTACTGTTTGCACAGGAGGGCGAGGGTCGGCTCTATCCCATCACTCGGCGCGCCGAATCCGTTCGAGATGCGCTGCTGGGCGCCTGCGAGCGTACAGGCGTCGAGATGCTGCCCTGCGCTGAAGTCGTCTCGCATGCCAACTGCGCGACGGGAGCAAGGCACCTTCTCACGCTAAGCGTGCCCGCACGCCCGCTCGCCTACAAACACACGCGCGATGCGAAGGCGCATGTTCGTCATGCGCGCAAGGCACTTGCGACGGCGGAGCGAACGATGCACACCGTCGATACGCGATGCGTTGTGATGGCGTGTGGTGGAGCGTCCGAGGATGTCTGCCGGGCATTTGACCTCCCCCATCTCACCGAACATCCCGTCCTATGCCCTATTGCCTGCGCGCTCGATATACCCCGTAGAGAGATTTCGAGTCACGAGCAGGATCTGGCCCATCTCGACGGGCTGCGCATCGAGGCCGCGCTCACCTTGTTGCGCGATGCCCGCGCCGTTGCGCACGAACGAGGCGAGGTGTTGTTTCGGCCCTACGGCATATCAGGCATCGCCGCATTCAACCTCTCGCGCCGCATACAGCCGGGAGATACCCTTGAACTCAACCTTATGCCCCAGGTAGACGAGAGCGATCTGCACACGCTGCTCGCCCGACGCGCGGATGCACTCGGCCCCTTCACCGGCGATGTGCGTTGGTTCGATGGGCTGCTCGCCCGACCGCTTGCCCGCCTCATCACCTGCGCCCTGCACGGCGCCGATGAGCCGCTCGAGCACATGACCGCGCTCTTGAGCCACCTACCCTTGAGCGTTGCCGGCACCGCCGAGCATACGCAGGCGCAGGTTCGCCGCGGCGGCATCCCGCTTGACGCCGTCGACCTGGGCACCCTGGCGCTCACCCGCAACGCAACGCGACCCACGCCACCAGCCGCCGCCCTATTTGCCTGCGGCGAGGCTCTCGACATGGATGCCGACTGCGGAGGCTACAACCTCGCGTGGGCTTGGCTCAGCGGCCTGCGTGCCGGTACCTCGGCCGCACAGGTCGCACGCGGCAACATGAATGCAAACGCCGACGAACCCCAGCGCCCCTAGTGCCAATACATCTCCGAACCCCGACGCCCCGACCTTCTGGCCAACGAGGCCCGCTGCCGACCGTCCCGACCCTAAGGAAGCACATGCTCGAGATAACCGAGATATACTGCCCACTCAGCCAGGGAGCTACCGAGGCAAGCTGCCTGGCCGTCGGTGCCCATGATGCCGCGAGGCTCCTCGGCATCGACCAGACCCAAATCGCCCATGTGCAGTTACGCCGCAAATCCATCGACGCCCGCAAAAAGCGCGACGTTCATTTCACGCTGAGTGTGCGCGTCGAGTTGGCGCCACCACTTGATGAACTCGAGCTCCTCGAGCGCGTACCCGCCCGCGATGCCCGGCGCATCCGCGCCGTCGAGGCAGGTAATCCCACGTTTCCGCATCGGGTAGCCACTCGTGCAGCAGCCTCGCGCCCCGTCGTCATCGGCGGCGGCTGCGCAGGTCTGTTCGCCGCCCTTGCCCTGGCCGAAGCCGGCGCCGCGCCCCTGCTCATCGAGCAGGGCGATGACGCCACGCGCCGCACACAGGCGGTCGAGCGCTTTAATCGGAGCGGCGAACTCGACACCGCGAGCAACATCCAATTCGGTCTAGGTGGTGCGGGCACATTCTCGGACGGCAAACTCAACACGGGCACAAAAAACTCGCTACATCGATTGGTGCTTCAAACCCTTGTGGACGCGGGCGCTCCACGCGAGATCCTGTGGGACGCAAAGCCTCACATCGGCTCGGACGTCCTGCCCACCGTCGTCACCAACATTGTCGCTCGTATCGAGGCGCTCGGGGGCGAAGTGCGATTCCGGACTCGGTTTGTCGGATTCTCACGGAACGCGCATGGCCACATAGCGTCCATCACGACTGAGCACGAGGGCGCACAAGAGCGCATTTCATGCTCTCGGGTCATCCTATGCTGCGGACACTCGGCGCGCCCCGTATTCGAGCTTCTGCAGCGGGAGAACGTGGCACTTGCACGCAAGACCTTTGCCATGGGAGTCCGCATCGAGCATGCGCAGGCCGACATCGACCGCGCGCTCTACGGCTCGGCCGCAGGCCATCCCGCCCTTGGCGCCGCACCCTACAGTCTCGTCGCCCACCTGCCAAGCGGTCGAAGCCTGTTCAGCTTCTGCATGTGCCCCGGCGGTGAAGTCGTGGCAGCCGCATCGGAACCCGGCGGCGTCGTGACCAACGGGGCGAGCCTCAATGCCCGCGCCGGCGCCAACGCCAACGCCGCCCTGCTCGTCAACATCACGCCCGAGGATCTGCCCGGCACCGACCCACTCGAAGGGCTACGTCTCCAACGCAGTTGCGAGCAACGCGCCTACGAGTTGGGCGGAGGGGCGTTTCGGGCCCCCGCGCAGCTGCTGGGCGATTTCATCGCCCAACGACCCAGCACGCGAGCTGGGCGCATCTCGCCCACCTATCCGCGCGGCGTGACGTGGACCGCACTCGATGATGCGCTCCCCACCCACGTGATCCAGACCTTGCGCGCTGGGATCCCGCTGCTCGATCGCAAGTTGCACGGCTACAACGACCCCGAGGCGGTGCTCACCGGCGTGGAAACGCGCTCCAGCTCACCTGTCACCATCGTACGTGACCGCGAGACCTGCGTCTCGTGCAACACGCCGGGCCTCTACCCATGCGGAGAGGGAGCCGGATACGCGGGCGGCATCATGAGCGCCGCCACCGATGGCATTCGCGTGGCGCAGGCGCTTCTGGCGAGGTCAAACGCCTAATAGAAAGCTGCAAAACGGGTACCCTGCCCGCAACAGGCGCAGTGCCCCATGGCTCTCCCGCTGCCCCACGGCCCTGTCCCTCCACACCAAGCCGGCTGGCCCCGTCCTTTCGCGCCAAGACAGCTGGCACCGCCCTTTTCCAGTGGTTCTCAACACGAAGGGAGCGCCCGCGCGACGAGCAAGCCATCGCGCGGGCGCTCCTTATTACATTGCTGGGTAAACATGCCCATAGCCAGCCGCCTTACGGCACGAACCTTTCGTGTACCTACTTCGCCACGGCGGCAGCCTTGCGGCCCTTGCAGGGGCACACGCAGTTATCACCCCACGTCGGAGCAACGCCCGTCAGCACCACGGCACCATACACAAAGCCCCAACCAGCCAAGAACAACTCGAGGCAAGAAAGCGCCACCTGTGCGCCCTCACCGGCAAAGTTCATCATATTGAAAAACGACACGGCCCAGATCACCGCAGCGAGCACGAGCTCAATAAACCAATGCCCACGCTCTTTGCGCATCATCTCAAGCGCGATGAACATCACGTAGAAGGCCAAGAAAATGCCCAGGACCGCCCACGTGAACGAAAACACCTTGATGTCATAAGGGAAAAACAGCTCCCAGAACCCGGCGATAAACATCACGGCGCCCAACGCCGGCTCCGTCCAGCCGAGCACCCACGTCGAGGTGGATACGAACGAGCAGATGAACGTGAGTGCACCTAAAAACACACCGATCCACGGCAACATTCCCAGCAGGCCAGCCAGGCCGTCATGCGGCGTGATCACGAACATGCCCAGGCCACCCTCGGCAGGCGTCACATACATGTACACGCTGCACAGGAAACAAAACGCGGCCATCACGACCAAGTTCCATTTCACACTCCACAGGCGCCGAACCACGGCATCCATCATCAGGACCTCCCTTTCCGCATGACAATGGGGTTAGTATACCACCGCCAGCCTTACCGACCGAACCGTGCGCCCGACCGCTTGCGGCCGCCGCCAAACGCCGAGCCCTTGCGCGCGTCTCGTCGCAGCAGTTCGATCACCTCATCTTCCGTGGTGCCCTCAAGCGCAGCCTTGAGATGAACGAGCGTATCGCGCAGACGCGCCGCCTCCTCAAAGTCCATCGCCTCGCTCGCCGCGCGCATGTTCTCCTCCATGGTGTCCATCACATCGCGCAGCTCCTCAGCGGGCAGGGCCGCCAACTCCTCTGCAAGCTTCGCGCCGGGCGTGACGCCGTCTTGCTCCGCCCCTTCGGCGGGCGTGAAAAACGCGCCGTGACCCAAGGAATCCCCGCGCGAACGACCCTTGCCGCCCACGGTCTCCTCCGCCTCGGCGATGAAACTCGAAATGTCGTTGATGGCCTTGTGTACCGTTTTGGGCACGATGCCATGCTCCTCGTTGAACTGCATCTGAATCGAGCGGCGGCGAGACGTCTCGTCAATGGCCTCGCGCATGGAGTCCGTCACGCGATCGGCGTACATGATGACCTCGCCCTCGGCGTTGCGCGCCGCGCGGCCGATCGTCTGGATGAGCGAACGGCGGTTGCGCAGGAACCCCTCCTTGTCAGCATCGAGAATCGCCACAAGCGACACCTCGGGCAAGTCCAGTCCCTCGCGCAACAGGTTGATACCAACCAGGACGTCGATCTTGCCCTGGCGCAAATCACGCAGGATCTCAACGCGATCCATCGTGGCCGTGTCGGAGTGCATATAATTCACGCGAATACCGGCGTCCAGCAAATGGTCGGTCAAATCCTCGGCCATGCGCTTGGTAAGTGTCGTCACGAGCACACGCTCGTGGCGCGCCACACGCGTGCGAATCTCATCCAGCAAGTCGTCGATCTGCCCACGCACCGGCCGAACATCGATCTTCGGGTCAAGCAGCCCCGTGGGGCGAATGATCTGCTCGACGTTATTCTGGCTCACGCGCAGCTCATAATCGCCCGGCGTGGCGCTCACGTAGATGAACTGCGGGATGCGCGCCTCGAACTCATCGAAACGCAGCGGACGGTTGTCGAGCGCCGAAGGCAGGCGGAACCCATGCTCCACCAACGTGACCTTGCGCGAACGGTCACCCTCGTGCATGCCGCGAATCTGCGGCACCGTCACATGGCTCTCATCGATGATGCACAGCATATCCTTTGGGAAGTAATCGATAAGCGTGAAGGGCGGCTCACCGGGCTTGCGCCCATCTAGATGCCGCGAATAGTTCTCGATACCCGTGCAGAAACCCATCGTCTCGAGCATCTCGAGATCATAGTCGGCGCGTTGCTGTAGACGCTGCGCCTCCAGCAGCTTGTCGGACGCCTTAAGCTCGGCCACGCGCTGCTCGCACTCGTCCTCAATTGTCTTGAGCGCCGCTGTGACCTTGGGCTTTTCCGTCACATAGTGCGAGGCGGGCCATACTGGGATGGCATCATATTCGCGAAGGATTTCACCGGTCACCTCGTCAATCTCCGCAATGAGCTCCACCTCGTCGCCAAAGAACTCAAAGCGCAGTGGGTGCTCGGCGTAGGGCGGATACACGTCGACCACATCGCCGCGCACGCGGAAGGTGCCGCGCGACAGATCGTAATCGTTGCGATCGTATTGGATATCGATCAACGCATGGATGAACTCATCTCGCTCCAATGGGACCTTCTTGTCCACATTGGGCGCCAGACCGGCATAATCCTCCGGCGAACCGATGCCATAGATGCACGAAACGCTCGCCACCACAATCACATCGCGGCGCGACAGCAAGGATGCCGTCGCCTGATGCCGCAGCTTCTCGACCTCCTCGTTGATCGAGGAATCCTTCTCGATATACGTGTCACTTGAGGGAACATACGCCTCGGGCTGATAGTAATCGTAGTAAGACACGAAATACACTACGGCGTTGTTCGGGAAGAACTCTTTGAGCTCGCTGGCGAGCTGTGCCGCAAGCGTTTTATTGGGGGCCATCACGAGCGTCGGCTTGCCCAACGCTTCGATGGTCTTTGCCATCGTGAACGTCTTGCCCGAACCCGTCACACCGAGCAGCACTTGATAGCGATCACCGGCGTTGACGCCATCCACAAGCGACTGTATGGCCTCCGGTTGATCGCCCGACGGCTCAAACGGAGACACAACGCTAAACTCGGCGTCCTTACCCGTAACGCCGAATCGACGCAGCTCTCCGCCCACACGCTCAACTTCAAAGCCGGCCATATCCGTCTCTCCCCTCACCCCAGGATGGACGCCACTTTACCGATACAATGGCCACAGAAGCAAGAGAGCACCACCCTCCGTGTGGCAGAGCCATAATGCACGTTCAACCCACACACCGCGTCCTGCGCCGAAGCACGCACGCCACTCTTATGAAAACGCATCACGATGCAAATCGCGATAACGCGTCAAAGCCATATTCACGCGCACCACATAGGTCTGCGTTTCAGGGAACTCAATCACATGATGCGGCAACTCATCATCTTGTACCCAGGCATCCACGTTGCCCATACCTGCATTATAAGCAGCAACCGCCTTGTCCGTCGCCCCATGGAAATAATCGAGCAGGTAGGAAAGGTACGCACAGCCGAATTCGATGTTCGTGGCCGGATCGAGCAAATCAGTCGCATCAAACCGCGCCCCATCGACACGGCCTTTAGCTATCATGTCTTGCGCCGTTGCGGGCATCAGCTGCATCAACCCCTGAGCACCACGACCCGATGTCGCATCTTCGTTCCAATTTGATTCCGTCTTGATAACCGCCGCCACCAAATAGGGATCAACACCGTGTTCAACACTCGAAGCCGCAATATAATCCTGATACTCAAGCGGATACAAATGAGAAAACAGGAGTGATGGGCCAAACGAATACACAAAGGCAACAATGCCCAAAGCGCATACGAAAACAATCGGCAACATGCGGTACCAAGCGAGCAGTCCCCCTCGTCTACGCATCAGCACGTCCAACCCGCAGGTGCGCCATATCGTGCTGGTCGAGCCACGCATCGAGTGCGGTGAACAGGCCATCATCGGCACACGTGTTATCAATCACCGTACCAGCCAGGGCGCAAAGCGCGTCCTCCGATGGCTGAATCTCGGTCCGACGATCGAAATCATCAGGCCGCATGCCCCGCTCGATCGCACGTGTGCGACGAACACCCAAAGGGGCCGTAATGGCAATTACATCGTCCGCCAAACCGAACGCATCCAGGCAGGACATGGGAGCCGACATCTCAACAACCGTTAACTCGAATGTTGGGACAACCGTTGAGCAGCAGTTCACAGAAAGCAGGCGAAGTGAAAGCTGATGGAGCACAACAGGATGAACAATGGCATTCAGGCGTTCCGTCGATTCAACGTCAGCGAACGCACGCTTCGCAAGCTCGACCGTGCGAATCCCGCCATCCGCATCGAGGATTTCCCAACCAAACTCATCCGCAAGTTGCTGGACCAATGGAGAGCCTGGAATATACAAGTCTTTTGCCATCTGGTCCAAATCGATGCGTTGCGCGCCAAGAGATTCCAAATAGCGGGACGCAGTCGATTTACCAGAAGCGATGTTGCCGATAACAAAAACGGTGAACACAGATTGCTCCCCTTGCAGTTCGAGAAAAGTAGGCAGTCAGTATACACCGAAAGAAGAGCGCACAAGACAACAGCACACGCTCTCAGCCCAAACATGGCAAGGTTGAGATCAGACAAAACGAGCAATTTGGAGCATCCTAGCCATGCGACCCGGCACGCCATCGGACCCATCGACGCCGCGCA
>CAUWJG010000075.1:0-12823 GCA_963559095.1 uncultured Collinsella sp.
GGCCGCGTCTCCGAGCGCCTGCTCGACCCGTGGCTCGACGCGAACGGCCTGGGCTTCGCGGAGCTGCCGGTCGTGAGCCCCGAGCCGGTCGACTGGAATGCAAAGATTCGTGGCTTCTTATCGGCGAAGTTCCTTGGAAAAAAGTATAAAAGTAGTTTCTAAGTAAGGGTGAGTCGGATGCTTGAGACCAAGTATATGAACTTTGCAGTTGGCCCTGTCCCTTCCAGCGAAGAAATCCGATCGATCGGCTCTCTAGATGTGCCGTATTTTCGCACTAAAGAGTTTTCGGCGATGATGCTTGAGATTGAATCGATGCTTTGTGAGCTGGCGAGTGCTCCAAAAGGGTCGCGCGCGTGTTGTATCACGGGATCAGGCACCGCTGCGATGGAAGCTGCCGTTATGGGGCTTTTGGATAGCAGTGATCGTGCCATTGTAGTTGACGGTGGAAGCTTTGGCCATCGATTCCGTAAAATGCTTGAACTTCACGGCATTCCTCATGATGCGATCGAGCTGGAGTCTGGCACAGCTCTAACGGAAGAAGATTTGATGCCATTTGAGAATGGGTGCTATACAGCGTTTTTGGTAAATCTGGGGGAGACATCCCAGGGTATTTTATACGATGCCAACTGCATAGCTAAGTTCTGCAAAAGAAAGAATCTTTTTCTAATAGTCGATGCAATCAGCTCTTTTCTAGCCGATCCTTTTGATATGGAGGAGATGGGCGCGGACGTCATGATTGCGGATGCGCAAAAGGCGCTCGCCTGTCCCCCTGGTGTTGCGCCTGTTGTTCTCTCCCCTGCCGCTATTGACCGAGCGAATAGAATATCGTCGAAATGCATGTACCTCAACTTTGGTCAAATGCTGAAAGATGGAGAAAGAGGACAGACTCCCTTTACGCCAGCGGTCGGGATCTTGATGCAGATCCATGAACGCCTTCGTTTGATTCTGATGAATGGCGGCGCAAAAGAAGAGGTCGAGAAATGCAGATTGATAGCTGAAGATTTTCGTCATCGCGCAAGATCCCTACCATTCTCAATGAGGTTGGATTCCCCTTCAAATGCCGTTACATATCTTGAGTCGGGGACTTTGTCGGCAAAATGGTTGTTTGAAAAGTTAAAAGATGAATATGGAATTTGGATTTGTCCTAATGGCGGAGAATATGCGGATTCATCGTTTCGCGTGGGGCATATCGGAAAGCATTCAATCTCTGACAATGCGAAGCTTGTTGCAGCCATTAAAGATCTGTTGGCTCGTGCTGACGTAAGTACATGGTGAAACCATGATTAAGGTTATTACATATGGAACTTTTGACCTGCTCCATTGTGGGCATCGGCGACTTCTCGAACGCGCGAAGAAGTTGGGCGATTATCTCATTGTGGGAGTTACAGCGGATGATTTTGATGAAGCGCGCGGTAAGGTTAACGTTAGGCAGTCCCTTTCGGAGCGTATGGAGGCAGTTAGGTCAACGGGCCTGGCTGACGAGATCATTGTAGAGGAGTATGAGGGACAAAAAATTGACGATATCCGTCGTATGGGTGTCGATATATTTACAGTCGGTTCTGATTGGCGGGGGAAATTCGACTACCTCTCTAAATATTGCAAAGTTATTTATCTAGAGAGAACGGCGGGGGTTTCCAGCACTGAGCTCAGGTCGTCCATCGATGTTAAGTTGGGCCTTTTGGGCTGTACGCCCTTCATGTCGAAGTACATAAAGGAATCCAAGTATGTTAACGGTATTGATGTCGTAGGCGCTTGTCGGTCGACAACGGAGAAGGAGACTTCGGGGCCTGATGCTGGCCAGATTCCATCAATGTCATTTGAACGGCTGCTCTCTCAGGTTGATGCGGTTTATATTGCAACAGAGCCATCATCGCGATCGAAGGACGTTGCGAGATTCTTGTCCGCTGGTGTTCATGTCCTATGCGAGTCTCCGATAGCGACGACCGTTGATGAGAGGGATCGACTATTTGATTTGGCAAATGCAAATGGTCTGGTCCTTATGGAGGCCATTCGGCCCGCAAGCTGCACGGCTTTCAATCGCCTATCTCGTATAATCGAGGGCGGTGCAATAGGAAGAGTCCTGTCTATTGATGCAGTTTGCACGAGCATGAGAGATTATTCTAGTGGGTTGGCACCATCGGCTTCTTGGGGAAGTGTCTACGAATGGGCACCCACTGCCCTTCTTCCAATTTTTAATCTTTTGGGAGTCGATTGTCGAGAATGCAAGATGATGTCCAGTTTCGATGATTCGGGAAAGCTGGATACGTACACGCGAATTGTCCTGACGTTTCGCGACGCTGTGGCAAGTGCCGTAGTTGCACGTGGGGCAAAATCGGAAGGGACTTTGGTGATCACAGGTACAGCGGGATACGCTTTCGTTCCCGCTCCGTGGTGGAAAACTGATTATTTTGAACTTCGATTTGAAGATGCCGCCGATAACCGGCGTTTCTTTTGGCAGCTCGACGGTCAGGGAATTAGAGGGCAGCTTGTTGATTTCGTGCGCGCAATTGATGAGGACGGTAGTTCCTTATTGGTTGCAGACGAAGTATCACGTGCTATAGCGAAAATAGTCGAGCAGTTTTTCAACGAAGAAGGGGTGAGCCGCATTTAGCGGAGATATGCAAAGCGAAATTAGTGAAAAAGAATTTCCGCTCCGGCGGGTTCAGCTTGCAGAGACGGATGCTCTGAGGGAGTTTGTGCGAATTTGTGAGAAGCATCATCTGAGGTATTACGCTCTGGGAGGAACACTTTTGGGCGCTGTTCGCCACAAGGGTTTTATTCCTTGGGATGATGATATCGATATCGGAATGCCGAGACCTGACTACGACGCTTTGCTTTCCCTGCCAGATAGCGAGTTCAGACCTCCTTTCTTGTTGGGTCGTCTTGAGTCGGGCACATCGCGCAACAGGCCCTTCTCGTGTTTGATAAACCCGTCGGTCAGGTTGATAAATCATGCTTCTAATATAGATGCGGTCGAATCTGCTTGGATTGACATTATTCCCTTGGATGGGATGCCAGATAAAGGATTAGGGCGAACCCTGCATAAGTTACGCGTAAGTTTTTGGGGTAGCCTTAACCAGATTTTGCATTTTGATGAAATCGTTGATGTGAGAAGAAAACGTAGTTTCATAGGTACGATTTCCGTCAAGATTGCGAGCCTTTTTCGATGGCTCAATAGATGCATCGATCCAATTAAGGTGGGACAGCATTTAAATCGGGTTCTTGCGTCTGTTCCATATGATTCATCGACGGTCGATGTGGTCAATTATTTGGCAGCGTATGGATATGACGAAATATTTCCTAGGTCATCCATGGGAAGTGGAACGAGATATGAATTTGAGGGAATGGAGATAATGGGCCCCGATGACTACGACACGATTTGTCGCTGTATTTATGGCTCCGGCTACATGACACCCCCTCCAGAGAGCCAGCGAAACAAGCACTCGACAGAGGTAATTGGATAGCGATGGGGTTTCAAACTTATGGAATATAGAGAATTGCCGCATGTCTTGGTTATGATGGCAACCTACAATGGCGAGCACTATATCGCTGACCAGGTTGATTCGGTTTTAAATCAAAAAAATGTAAGAATAACCCTTTGGATAAGTGATGATTGTTCCACAGATTCCACGATGGAGCTATTGAAGAGATATGAAGATGACCCTCGTGTCCAGGTGCATCGTAATGAGACGAATCGCGGTGTCGCGCTTAATTTCATGCAAATGGTGTATCGGGCGAACGAAGCTACCTTTGATTACTATGCCTTTGCTGACCAAGACGATGTCTGGCTTCCCGAGAAGCTGTCCGTTGCGATTCAATATATCGAGAAGCATTTATGCGATTCGACGGTTCGTAGAATCAAG
Organism: uncultured Collinsella sp.; assembly: GCA_963559095.1. Classification (GTDB taxonomy): domain Bacteria; phylum Actinomycetota; class Coriobacteriia; order Coriobacteriales; family Coriobacteriaceae; genus Collinsella. The sequence goes on from CAUWJG010000075.1 coordinate 3,864, forward strand.
GGGATCGGGACGCCTGTTCTATATTGTTCGGATTTGCAAAATGTCAATTCGGGCTTGTCCGATGCCAGGCGTGAGCTTGCCGGCTTGAGGATTAATCCTGAATTGCGGGCAACTCCGTTATTGAGAAACTGGTATTCAGGATGCACAATGGTTTTCAATCCGGCAATGCTGAGACTCATTTGCAAGAAACAGTACGGTGAGTTTCCAAGGATACATGACACATGGGTATATCTTTTAGCGTATTATTGTGGAAATGTGTTTTTCGATTCTGACAGTGCACATATTTTAAGAAGAATCACCGGAAATAATACAGAGGGCGCTGTATTTCCAGGTCGCGATGCGCGCGCTTCTTCGGTACGTCGCATGTTTCAGAAGTCTAAGCATGGCTGCATTAAAATGGCGCAGATGCTTCTGTCGGATTATAAGAGTTATATCGAACGGGCTGATTTAAAGGTAATCGAATCGTTTGTCTCATATAATAGCTCTATCTCCTCGAAGATGGATTGGGTATTCAGAACCGACTATACCTCGTTGAATCTAACCGACACTTTGATGATGAAAATCAAATTACTTCTAGGACGCTACTAGCAATAAACAGCGTTTTGGAAAACTATCAGATATATCGGAGATAATATGTTTATGTACGCAGTTGTATTACTGTGCGCGATTGTAATGTGGCTCATCTCCCTTCATTTTGACGGATATTCGATATTCGCGCCAGCTCCGCTTTTCATGATCGGATTGACAATATCAGCTGCGTTGGCCATGGTGGGATTTTCAACTTGGAACAGAGTACTGTTGCAGCCCGAAGTTGTCTTGATTGTGTTGGCTGGATCGGTATCGTTTGTCACAGCCTCAATTATGGTGCAAAGGGTGCCGCCAATCAAAGATTTAAAAATAAATGGCAGGGCGAATGCAGGGAATGACTCCGACAATTCATGGGTCAAATATGCTGTATTTGCATTGATTATGTGCTTGGCAATATGCCTTCGCGTATATGAAACAATGCAGATCTCAGATCAAATGGGATTAACAGGGGCGTTTTCTGAACGGGTGAACGCAGTCCGAAACGTGACGGATGGTATCTTTACCAGTGAATCCATTAAGATGGAGCATGGCTTTAGTTTTTTTGAAAAGCAATTGGAAAAAGTTGCAGTAGCTATAGGTTATGTAAGCGTTAGTTTAATTGCGGCGGATGTTGCACGGGGCAATAGGAATAGGAGAACTGCATGGAGCTTCGTGCTCTTAATCCTCAGCGTGCTTTTTGCTTTATTAAAGGGCAGTCGAACGGAGATATTGTATTACCTGTTGGCGGGGGTTGTTGTCTGGTTCATTCTTAAAGCGCGTAATATAGCCAATGCTAGGTCATTTGCAATAAAAGTATTGGTGGGCTGTTTGGCTGGAGCAGCCATTGCTGCCGTTGGTTTCTATGCGATTGCCCCAGCCTTGGGGCGAAATCTAAGCTCAGGTTTAGTCGAGTATATTAGCTTTTACTTTGGCGGGGCGCTCTCATCTTTTCAAGAACTGTTGCAGGAGACGCCTAACCAGGTGTCACCGGGGTCAGCAACTTTCTATGGGATGTTTAGCCTGCTTTATAAGCTTGGAATAATTGACAATCTGCAAAGCTACAGTCTCTCTTGGATTGATGTTGGGGGTCATAGCAGCAATATATTCACTTGCTTCGCTCGATACTATCTTGATTTTGGGTATATTGGCGTAGTTTTGCTGAGTGCGGCCTCTGGGGCGATTCTCTCTGTAATTTATCGCTGTGCACGATGCTATGCAAATCCTGCATTGTTGGCAGTTGCTGGCTATCTTGGTGCCTTTACTTTTGACATGGTTAGAGAGGAGTTTGTGTTCAGCAGATTAATGGGCACAACGTATTTAATTACAATTGCTTTGATAGTGCTTGTGACTTGCATTCTTACGAGGCCAATAGAGCTCAAGCGACTGCAGAAAACCTTCAAACAATCAGGTGATGAAGCATGAATCATCGGCGCATAATCGGTAACGCATTAGCTGCCTTTTTTGCGCAGGGGATATCGATGCTGGTAAGTTTGATTACCACGCTCATCGTTCCAAAAATCCTCGGAATAGAGTCGTTTGGTTATTGGCAGTTGTTTATCTTCTATGCTAGCTACGTGGGTTTCTTCCACTTAGGATTAAACGATGGCGTATATCTCTTAAATGGCGGACTTAGTCGTAATGAGATAGACTCCGAGAACATCAACGGTCAATTCTTTGTCGGCATCGCCTTTCAAAGTACTCTTGCCTTTCTAATCGTCTGTTTTGCGCTGGCAGGTCCGATGGATGCGGAGCGATCTTTCGTTCTGGCTTCCATCGCTCCATATATGGTTGCAAAAAATGCTGCGACCTATCTGGGCTATCTTTTTCAGTCTCTTGACGAGACAAGGGCGTGGAGTACTTCATGCATATTGGAGCGCATCGGATTCTGCATCCCTCTATTTCTGTTATTGATAATAGGGGTTGAAGATTTTAGAGCATATGTAGCCGTATATGTGGTGGCCGCATTCATGCAGCTTGCTTATTGCGTGTGGCATGGGAGAGCAATTCTTGCTAAAGGCTTGGGCGAATTGCATGCAGGTTTTGTATCGGCGATTGGTAGCGTCCGCGTTGGATCGAAATTGATGTTGGCGAATATTGCGAGTACCTTGATTTTGGGCGTGGCGCGATATGCAATTGACTTGGCATGGGGCATCGAGACATTCGGCCAGCTGTCCTTGATGCTATCCTTGGTCAACTTTTTTCTTGCCTTCATCACTCAGTTGGCAATGGTTCTGTTTCCCGCCCTGAGGCAAGTTGACCTTCGGGGGTTAACCAACTTTTTTTCGATGTCGCGAGATTTTCTTCGGATAACGCTTCCAGCTGTGTACTTTTTGTTTTATCCAGCAACGGTTGTGCTATCGCTCTGGCTACCGCAATACAGGGAGAGCTTGGCGTATCTACCATTTTTGCTGCCGATTTGTGTTTATGAAAGCAGAATGAGCGTATGCTGCACAACATATTATAAAGTTGCGCGCCAAGAAGATAGATTGCTGCATGTGAACCTAATCGCAGGATTAATCGGGGCTGCATTATCATTACTTGGCGCATATGTTTTGCACTCAGTGCTCGCGGTGATAGTCATGGCTTCCATGGTCATAGCGATCCGAAGCCTTATATCAGAGTGTCTCATATCGGCAGATCTTGGGTTAGCTGCTGGATCAGGCGATATATTTAGGGAAGTCGTCATTACGATCGTATTTGTTGTTACCGCTGCAATGCTTCCTGTCACAACAGCGTTTCTTGTGTTTTTGATGGTGTACCTCGTGTATGTACTTGCCTCGAGAAGTCGTTTGATGGACATTGTCGAACATGTTAGTAGGGGTTAACATGTCAGAGAATACAAATGGACAAGTGGTGCAAGCAGGAATAGTGGCCTACGCTGGCGACTCTAGCAAGAGAAGGCTCTTACGTTATGATGTTCTAAGGCTGTTGGCTACCTTTATGGTCATTTCAGCTCATTTTGATACTCATCTACCAGAGTATCTTCGCGTTGAAAACTATATCATGCCATTCAGGAATGGATTGGGCAGCTATTTACTGGATGGGTCCCTTGCTGTCGCAATCTTTTTTATGTTGTCGGGTTATTTTTCATATAACGGTCTAATGCGATCAGACTACAGGCCTTTTCGATATTTGCGGAAAAGGTTTAGTCGCCTTTTGATTCCGATGTGGATAGCCTGGCTAATTGGATTTGCCCTCTGGTTGTTCCATGGACGTCTACTTCAGGCTCAGGGCTGGACATTTATTTTGACCGTATTGGGGTTAGACGGATACTATGAGACTTATGTCGGAATGCCTTCCTATGCCTTGGTGGGAGAGTGGTATACAAGCGCATTGTTGTGCGTAACGCTCTGCATGCCAATGTTGCGCCCATTAATAAAAAACAAATTTTGGTGGGCGTTTGGTTTGGTTGTGCTTATTGAATTAGCATTTGGAATGAATATTGATGTTGGGCGAAGCCAGGTTCTGTACTGGCGATCGCCGATGGTGTCAGTGGCGAGTTTTGTAATCGGAATGGCGCTTGCTCGCGTGCTAAACGATGGGAAGAGAAAAATTAGGCTCAAGTGGCGTATGCTCATAGGGATGATCCTGATTGCAAATAGCGTCTTTGTGCACAGGATGAGCTCTCCAATTGCACCGACAATTGCTTTCCAATTATGTGGTGTGGGTTACTTTTTAGTGTTTGACTCTTTGGGTGATTTGCTATCGAGAAAAAGGGGGGGCTTCGGATAATTGCTATAGTGGCGGCGCGTTTGTCAGATCTTTCTTATTATATGTATCTATTCCAGCATATTGTGATATTTATTGTCTTGGAAGCGGCAGCGCGAGCTTTATCGGGAGGCGTGATTTATACCTTTCCAGTGATTTTGCTACTGGTTCTTGTGATTGCGATGACGATTGCTCTGGCGTTGGCGGCATCTTGGATAGAGCGCTCGCTACGAAACATAATGACGTTTTGACTTTGGTGAGATTCTCGGCGAAGGATTCACTGGATTGATTTGATGCTGGAGCTTTCAGGTGGCTTCTGCTCCCAAACAACGGAATCCATGGCGAGATCCGGCGTTTTAAGGCGGTTGCCCTCTATGCACGTGTGAAACTCGATTTCATGTCCTAGGCAGCAAGGATGCGAGCACATCGCAGCTCGTGAAGCTGTACAATTGTCACATTTGTCCTGCTTGCGTAGCGATTCGAAAAAGCCCACGTCTGGTTAATCGTCCGTCAGCATCTCACCATAGCGGGCGCGAACGCCATCGTCCATGCGTTCAAACTCGGGGATGTAGCGCTGAATGATCGTCTGCACCAAACGCTGCGCCAAATCGGCATCGTATATATGCGTTGTGTCGTTGCGATCGCGGAGCATGCGCAGCCATAGTTCCTCGTCCATCCAGTCGAAGTACTGGTACGAGGCGCGCAAGATCTCGCGGGGAGAACCAGTCGCCGCCGTCCTGTCTCCCTCGTAAGCGAGCAGGGCTTTCATCAGTTTCCAGCTCAGCTCAAACTGGAGAGAAAACTTAGCGATAATGCCGCCTTGGACGAATTCGTTGTCGAGGTCTTGCTCGCTGGAACGGCGAAGCGTCTTGAGCGCCGAGGCAAAGTTATCGTACTTTTTCATAGAGAACCTTTCCATCCCGGGCGATTTCCGTGCGCAGCTCCTGCGATGTGCAGCTGTCGAGATTGATGACGTCGAGCTCCAAAAGCGACCAGAGCTCATGCTGCAGGCGATCTTCCAGTTGATCAAACGATTCGCATCCTGCTATCGCAATGTCAATGTCGCTTTTGGGCCGGTTGTCACCGCGCGCCCTCGACCCAAAGAGCACCACGCGCTCGGCGTGCGCATCTGCCGCCATATGGCGGATTTGCTCATACACGTCCTCAATCGGAATCATGCCGTCTTGCACCTCGCGTGACCTCGATGCGCCCCTCATTTCAGTTTGATGATACCCGTTTTACACGCTGCTCGCATCGTGGTGTCGAGGCGCGCGTGAACGAAGCAGCTTCACATTCAAGGTGGGCTTGTCCAGGGCTAAGCGCCTGTTCGCGGATTTGTATATCGACACATGGGGGGTGCCCCGGCATCCCGTATGGATTCTGCCATGATCAATCGGCTGTATCTGTGGGCGCTGACCGCGATCATCTGCATCGGTCTGTACAACGCCGTGCGGTTTATTGGGCTGACCTAGACGCGTATGTCGGTGCTGCGCGGTTTCTTGTTTGTCTGTAGGTAGCTTGAGCACAGTGGGATTCCCGTGCGGTCGTGAAAAACACCAGATCATCGAACAACGTCGTGTTCATGTATCTCAGATTGTTAAAACGGCTACGAGCGTTGATTCGTACGTTGGGTATTCGGCCGTGCGCCGCCTCTTGCATGGACGCTTGGCCGTGCGTGAGAGTGGGTGGTTTTGGAATGTTTTGCCGCACGTGGGAGGGTGGTTTTGCAAAACTTCATGAAATGTAGACTTTAATCTGTTCCCGCTGAGTAGACGGCCATTTGCGCTTAGAAAAACCGCAGGTAAAGAGCGTGCCGCTTTTTCGCCTACTTGGAGAACGCGAAAATGAATCTACATTTCGTGAAGTTTTGATTTTTGCTGTCCGCTTTAGGTGGAAAACGGCTTGTCTGGTGGGTTGGGAGCGGCAAAACCGGCTTGATGGACTACGGCTCAGGATGCGTGCACGGCGCATCCTGAGCCGCTTTAGCGGTGCGCGAGACCATGCGCATGCCAGCAGGAAATGCGATAAACAGAACGCGGATTCACTGCGCCGCGACCTGAAAATGCTTACAGGAACCGGTATTCGACGGTGTCAACGCCGACGCTTAGGAAGTTGAGCGCGCGGGCAACGGCGGGCTGCATGTCGATAACGCGGCCATGCGCATACGGCCCGCGGTCGTTGACCACCGCAATCACCGTGCGCCCTTTGTAGCGGATCTCCACACGCGTGCCCAGCGGTACGTTGAGCATGGCCACGCCCATGGAGGTTTCGGTCACGATGTCGCCGCTGGCGGTCGTGCCACCCATGAAGCCGTCGCCAATTCCATAGTAGGATGCCTTGCCCGACAGCCAACCGCCTTGCGAGGGCGCCTCGGGTTCCGACTCGGGTGTGGGAGTGGGCGCGGGATCGGGGCTGGGGGAGGGCGTCTCGGGCGCGGGCTCGCTCGGAGATTCGGCACCCCCGTCGGTTGCGCCTGATTGCCCTGCGCCGGCCGTGCCTTCGCCTTGCGTTCCCTGCGATTCGGTTGTGGGCTGTTGCGCACCCGGGTTGCGCTGCGCTTCCTGCGCCTCGAGCGCGGCGGCCTGCTGTGCCGCTTCCGCCGCCGCTGCCGCTTCGGCCGCGTTTTCGCCATCGGCTTTGCGCTGCATTTGAGCGGCGGCATCTTTGGCTCCCGCCAGCGCGGATGTGGCCTTCTGCTGTTCGGCGAGCGCCTGGTCCTTGGCTTCGGAAAGCGCATCGAGCTTGCCGTTGAGATCCTGTTCGATGCGGTCGAGCTCGTCGAGTGCGGCGATGTTCTCACTCTGGATGGTGTTGAGGTATTTGCCCATCGTGACGAATTCCATGAAGGTCTCCGTGTTGAACAGGGCGGTCAAGGTGTTGCTCGAGCCCATGCGCATCTTGTACAGGGTGCTTGCGGCATCTCGCGCCCGCTGCTGATAGCGAGGAAGCTCTTCCTGCTCAATGCGCAGGATTTCGGTGGCGATCTCGTCAACCTGCGCATTGAGGGCATCTGCGTTGGCAACTGCTTCGCGGTATGTCTCGGCTGCGGCGCTCACTTGATCCTGCAGGCGCGCAAGCTCCGAGGTCGTTTCCGTTGTGGCGGCAAATGCGGCGACGGGCGTGCAAGCCATCGGTCCGGAGGCAACAAGCAGGGCGCACAGTCCCGCTGTGCAGGCGGCCCGGCGTTGCCAGGTTGCGTTCATGAGGGAGAGTCGGTTGTTGCGCATCAGGGGCAGGCTCCTTGGACATACGGTTTCATCCAGTATAGGCGGTTTGGCATGACGAAGCTTCACCTTAAACTGGAGCTTGAAGCATTGCGCCAAAAATACACCGCATGCGGTGCCGGTGCCAGAGGGCTACTGCGCGGCGTGGGCGACGGCGTCGTCGATCTGGTTGTCGAGTTCATCCTCGCTCATGTCGAGCACGCAGGCGATTTCGGCGCGTGCACGCCTGTGCGCCTCTTTGAGAACACGCGCGTAATAGCTGCTTGGCTTCTTGCCCCGGTGCTGCGCGACGGCGATGCGCTCACGCATGGTTTTGGCCACGCGGACCGATTCGGATGCCCCCAGGCGCATCTGCTCGCGGAAATGCGCCTCTTCGAGCGCGCTGTTGCGGGCGCAAAAGGAGTCCGTTTCCACGTGGTCGTAGCACTCGAGCAGCTCGTGGGCCTGGGCGGGCGAGATGGCAGGGTGCAGCTTGTCCTGTTGGGAGAGCGGATACTGGATGCGCGTTTCGTTGTGGCCCGACCGCGCGCTCAGGACGATCATAGGCGTAGGTGCGTCGAGCTTGATGTCGATGACGGTACAGACGCCTTGCCCGGGATGGATAACGTGCTCTCCGATTGCGTACATGCTGTCTCCCTCGTGTGTGCTGAACTGCCAGTTAACGTGCTTGAAATACATTGCTCTCATCATAGCGCACCCATGGTCGCCATCAAGAAATTGATACTGTAAAAGCATAATATATTTCCGCAGTTCACGGCAGGAAAGCAGAAGGCGGTGCACTGGGGCATTCGGACTGGGTGGAAGCAGCAATCGGCGTCTCGACGCCGGCGTTGAGAAACTGGACCTGCGTGCCAGCTTGACTGTGATACAGTACCTTTTATTACTATCCCGAACCTGTGTGGTGATAGCGTCTCATGCGTATCCACGCAGGGCCGCCCACGTAAGGAGGACCCATGCCGGAGAAGATCGAGGAGCTGGTTCGCGCCGCGTTTGCCGCAGCTCAGGAAGCTGGCGACCTGCCCGCGTTTGAGTTGGAGGATTGCGGCATCGAGCGACCGGCCGACACTTCTCATGGTGAGTGGACCTCTACGTGCGCGTTGAAGTCCGCCAAGCTCGCTCATTGCGCTCCGCGCAAGATCGCCGAGGCCATCGTCAAGCATATGCCCGAGAACGATGAGGTTGAGAAGGTCGAGATCGCCGGTCCTGGCTTCATTAACTTCTACCTTTCGACGGTTTCTAAAAACGCGGTGTTCGCCGAGGCTCGTGAGCAGGGTATGGATTTCGCCAAGTCCAACGTGGGCGGCGGGGTCAAGACCCAGGTCGAGTTCGTGTCCGCAAACCCGGTTGGCCCCATGCACGTGGGCCACGGCCGCTGGGCCGCCCTGGGCGACTCGCTTTGCCGCGTGATGAGCCATGCCGGCTATGACATCCAGCGCGAGTTCTACATCAACGACCACGGCT
>CAUWJG010000076.1:0-12155 GCA_963559095.1 uncultured Collinsella sp.
TGCGCGCCGCCGCCGAGGCTCGTGGGCTGCCCGGTTTCGACTACTGCGACATCGACACCTTCGACCTGTCGAATCCGGACGATTACGCCACGTACGACTGGTCGCTTTACGGTACGGTGATCAACTGCGGCGCCTACACCGCCGTGGATCGCGCTGAGACGGCCGAAGGTCGCGCGGTGTGCTGGGCCGCCAATGCGACCGGCCCGGCCCTCATGGCTCGCACCTGCGCCGAGCACGGCATCACGCTCGTGCATGTGTCGTCCGACTACGTGTTCGATGGCACGCGTGCCAATCACGCCGAGGACGAGCCGCTCTCGCCGCTGTCCGTCTACGGCCAGTCCAAGGCTGCCGGCGATCTCGCCGTGGCCGGTTGCACGCGCCATTACGTCGTGCGCAGTTCCTGGGTCATCGGGGACGGCAAGAACTTCGTCAAGACCATGAAGGCCCTTTCCGACCGCGTGGCCGATCCTGCGGATGCACTCGAGCGCGTGACCGTGGTCGATGACCAGCTCGGCCGTCTCACCTTCACCGACCAGATGGCCGAGGGGCTCCTGCACCTGCTCGGTTATCGCGATGGCGACCTGGAGCCCTCCGCGCCGGCGCCGTACGGCACCTACAACCTCACCGGCACGGGCGCCGTGCGCTCCTGGGCCGACATCGCCCGCGCGGTGTTCGAGTCCGCCAACGGCAACGGTGTGGCGGTCGAGCCCGTCTCCACCGCTACGTATTACGACGGCGCCGAGGGCCCCATCGCCCCGCGCCCCGAGCACTCCGACCTCGACCTTTCCAAGATCTGCGCGGCTGGTTTTGAGCCGCGCGATTGGGAGGAGGAGCTCGCCGAGTACCTGGCGACGCTATAGAGCTCGTTGGCTGCCGGTCGTATCCATCCACTTCGGCTGTAACGCATTGCCTCCCGTGGCAGGACATCGCATGGATGTCGTGCCACGGGAGGCTTCTTTATGCCGGCGTATTGGCTCTGGAGCGCTTCGCGTCTAGGGGGTGCGCTATCGGTTGCCAAGGAGCCGATCGCGCCAGTAGATGCGTCGCGCTTCCCGGTCAATATCGCGCTCTGCCGCCAGGTTCGCATAGCCGCTCGCAAAGCGCACGTGCGGGTTATCGAGCGGGTCGCGACCGATGCATGCGGCCCAGCAGAGATCAAGGTGCTCTCGGTCGGGCATGGGCATGGCCTGCGCCCGCTTATCACGCCAGTCCCATATGACGGGTGCCTGCACCGTCGCGGTGGCCTCGGGCAGCACGACGACGTTTGCGCCTTCGCTTCGCGCGGCGCAGGCGAGATGATGCACGAGCGCCCCGTCGCTTGCCCATGATTCGAGCTCAGGGCGCGCGGCCGCAAGGCGAGTGGGCGCGATCAAGAGGCAGCCGGGGCCCACGGAGCCGACGTCGCAACAGCATTCCGCAACGCCGAGGTAGCCGCCGCCCATATGCGCGCCAAAACCCTGGTTGATGAGGATGGCCTGTACGCCGCCCTCGGGTCCCAGATGGCACCCGTCATGTTGGATGAGGCCGTCAGGGGAGAAGAGCTTCGGTGCCGCGATGGCGATGTCCGCGCGGCGCAAACAGCCGCTCAGACGTGCGATGCAGTGCTGTTCGTTGAACTGCACGGCGTCGGTGCACAGCAGGACGGCGGCATCCTCGCGCACGGCGGCGTCGAACAGGGGGGCGAGCGCCTGCGCGTACGTGGTGCCTGCCGGTGTGGGGACACCGGATGCAAGCAGGCCATGCTCCTCGATAAGCCGGCGCGCCTCGGCGGGTGCGGGGCCGATTGCGTAGATGCGCAGCCAGGCTCGGTGCGTCTGGGCGGCCAGGCCGGCAAGGCTCGCCCGCAGCGTTTCCAGGTTCCGATAGCGCAGCGCGACGTGGATGGGAGCCGCGAGGGGTTCATAGGCGATGGAGAACACGCAGGGAATGTCTGTCTCGTGCACGGTGGCCGCCACGCCGATGCGCGCGAAGTGCCGGTCGAGCGCATGGATGCTCGCCTGGATTGCGTAGGGCTTGTTGCCCATGTTGCCGCCGTTGGTCGAGCCGGGGTGCGCGCGCCAGTGGTACAGCAGGTACGGCGCATGGTGGATGTGCCGTGCGATCTCGGCTACCTTGAGCGTGAGGTCGTAGTCCTGCGCGCCGCGGACGTCGTGCGGCGAGAGCTCGACCTGCTCTATGGCCCATCTGCTCACCATGAGGAAGTGTTCCACATAGTTATGCGAGTAGAGCAGGTCGATATTGAAATCGGGCTTGAAGATGGGGGCGTAGCGGTCGGCGAGCGTCTCGCGGAAGTTGTCCTCGTCGCAGTAGAAGAGGTCGGTTTCGGGGTGCTCGTTGAGCGCGCGTACATACATGTGCAGCGCGAGCGGGTCGAGGGTGTCATCGTGGTCGAGAAAGGCGATGTAGTCGCCCGTGCACGCGCGGATACCGGCGTTGGTGTTGCCGGCGATGCCGAGGTTTTCGTCCATGGGGATGACGCGGATGCGCTCGTCGGTATACTCGGCCAGCACACGGGCGAGCGCCTCGTCCTCAGGGCTCGCGTTGACGAGCACGAGCTCCCAGGTGCGATAGCTCTGTGCCAGCACGGAGTCGAGCATGGCGCGGGCGTAGCTCGCGGGGGTGTGGAAGAGCGGCACCACGATGTTGATGAGCGGTTGCATCCCGAATGGTTCTTCGCACTCCGCCGCCGCGTGCAGCATCGCGTCGTGCGTTGGCAGGTAGCTATGGAACGCCCCGTCGATACCGGGGTTCACCATGAGGAGGTTTTGCCGGTTGCGCAGCAGGGCATGGGTGCGCGGCGTCATGCGGGCCACGCGGGCGCCCTGGTAGCGGACGTCCAGGCGCGGCTCCTCGGCGGGAAGCGTGATGGAGACGATTGTCGTGGACTCGTCGTGCAAAGGCGAGGCGACACTGCCCTCGGGCAGGCAGAACGTTGCATCCAGCTGCCGTGTGCCCGCATGCGCCTCAAAATGCTTGCAGTCGAGGCCAGTCGTACCGTGCTCAATGAGCAGACGGTACACGATGCCGTGGTCGGCTTGCAAGATTTGTATAAAAGTCCCTTTGGGATCGCGATTGGAAAACACGCCCGCTCCTCGGTCGGCTACACTCGTAATCGTTAGAATCATAGCAAACACCACGACCTCGCAGAGTTGGGGGACCCATGCACCACGACGCCCATGCGCTCGTTTCCGTGATTGTGCCGACGTATAACACCGAGGCGTTTTTGGATCAGTGCCTGCTGAGCATCCGCAACCAGACGCATGCCGAGCTTGAGATCCTGTGCGTCAACGACGGCAGCACCGATGGCTCGCTCGCCATCATGCAGCGCCACGCGGCCGAGGATGCGCGCGTTCGCATCATCGATAAGGAGAACGGCGGGTACGGTGCCGGCTGCAACCGCGGCATCGCGGAGGCGCGCGGCGAGTGGATCTCCATCGTCGAGCCGGACGACTGGATCGATGCGACGATGTACGAGGAGATGCTTGCCTTCGCCGCTGGTTTTACCGATCCCGTGGACGTCATCAAGACGCCGTGGTGGGATATCAAGTTCTGGGATGACCCCGAGCGCATGAAGCCCTATCCTTGTCTGCTCACCGGGCGCGTGCGCCGCTCGGTGGCGCCTGTTACCATCCGTGAGCTGCCGCAGCTGCTTGCCTATCATCCTGGTATTTGGTCGGCGCTCTACCGGCGCGACTTTCTGCTGGGTGCCGGCATTCGCTTTCCCGAGTACCCAGGTGCGGGCTGGGCGGATAACCCCTTCCTTATCGACACGCTGTGCCAGGCTCACGGGATTGTCTATCTCGATCGACCGTTTTACCGGTACCGTGCCGACCTACCCGGTTCCACGCGTAACCATGCGACGCCCGATGCGGTGACGCGCCCGTTTGATCGGTGGCTCACCATGCTCGATCGCGTGGAGGAGCTGGGCTGCGCCGAGCGCGACGTGCTCGAGGCCCTGTATGCCCGCGGATTCACCTATGTTGATGGTGCCATCTACGACGATGGGGCGGATAATCCGCTCGTGGTCGAGGGCGCCAAGCGGGTCTTTGGTCGCATGGACGAGCGGATCGTGATGAGCAGTCCACGCATCAGCGGTCGGCGCAAGAAGCTCTTCTGCCAGGTGCTGGGCCGTGCGTACACCCCTGCCATCGATCCGATTCGCGCGCGCTATGTGCTTGAGGATGCCCGCTGCTACCTGCGGGTGTACGGCGTTCGCGAGCTGGCGGCGCGTGTAGCTCAGCGCGTTACCGGCAGGCGGTAGGAGCATATCGCGCGCTTTCGGGCATACGGGTGAGGTGCTGCGCGGCTGCACTCGCAGGTGTGCGCTGCGCTTGCAAGTCTACACTGCGCTCGACGGCCGTGTCTTGCCCGCGCCTCATCCATCCGGACGACCTGCAGCAGTGTTCTCGCATGAAAACGGGCTCCCACATCAGGCGGTGTGGGAGCCCGTTGACGTTTTTGCCTATGTGGCGCGCGAGAGCGTTAGGCGCTTTCCCAGCCGGCTGCCACCTGCGAGGTGGGGGTGGAGCGCACCTCGAGCGGTTCGGTCGCCTCGGCGGAGGTCGTGACCGTGTAGGTGAAGGTGGCCTGCTGCTGCGCGCTCAGGCGAATCATGCAGGTCGACACCTGGATGCCGTTGTAGCTGCTCTCGCTCAGGCTCGAGCTGGGGGCAAAGTCGGCATCGGTTTGCATATTGGTGATGCTGCCGCCGGCGGGTGCGTAGAAGAACAGCTTGACGGCCATGTCGGACTGGTCGCGCTTGAGCGGGCTGTAGCCGTAGATGTAGGGCGGGATCTCGGCGGCCTCGGCCTCGGTGATGTTGTTCTTGAGCGTCGTGGTGACCTGGTAGCTCGTCGTGCCGTCAGCGTTTTGCACCGGGTCGCCAACGGTGGTGGTGCGGCTCAGATACCAGCCCATCTTCGCCCACGTCTCATCGTGGATGTACACGCCGAGCTCCGGTGTGGTGGGGTCGGTGCCGATCGCGCCGGAGAAGCCCAGGCGCTCAATGGCGTGCTCCTCGTCCTCGTTGGCCATCCACACCTGCAGGCGGCCCTCCTTGGCGTTATCGGCCACCGTTTGGATGAGAGCGCCCATGTCGATGGAACCGAGGTTGCCCATGATCTGGCCGGCTGCCGCGTCAGCCGCTACGGCGAAGTAGGCGTCTTGCATCTCAGGATCGTCGAAGCGCAGGTAAACGTCGTGCAGCAGGATACGCGCGGCATTCGTCTGGTCGATGGTCGTGCCATCGGGCAGGGTGGTGCCGCCGGTGAGGGAGAGGAGGTTTTGCAGGAAGGTCGGGTCGAGGGCGATCACGCCGTCGGATTGGATGCCGAGGCGTTGAGCGCACAGGTCGCGCACGTGTTGGCCGCTCGCGGGGAAGTCGGGATTCGCGGTCATGTGCTGTGGGGTGTTCGCGATGGACTCGCCGAAGAGCGACAGCTCCTCTTCGGACACGGGGATCGCGCCGCCCTCAGCGCCGCCGAAGGTGTGGATGCTTTGGAACTCTCCAAGCTCAAGCTTGCCGTCGGTGACGCTGAGCGTCCCGGTGGCGCCGGGAAAGCCGCCGGTGGCGCGCAACTCGGAGTTGTTCTGTGCGACGATGACGTAGGTGCGCGTCTGGCCGTTGGCGCCGAGCATCTGAGGCAGATACGGGGCGACCTCGGCGGCTGCGTTGACGCCGTCATTGAGCGTGGCGACGAGCGGTTTGGCCTTGTCGAGGGCATCTTGGAGCTGGCCGATGTGGGCGGCGGGCAGCGCCTCGATGTCGGCGGCGACGCGGTTGATGGTGCCTTGGGAGGTGGTGAGGGTGTCGGCGAGCACGCTCAGGGCATCGACGTTGATCGCGCCATCGGCGGTGAACAGCGAGGAGCTTTCGAGGCCCTGCATGCTTGTGGCGAGCGGCACGATGACATCGCCCGAGATGGCATCGAGGGATGCAGCAACCGTCTGCACGGTGCGCACGTCCTGGCCATAGACCGGCACGAGGGTGGCGAGGTTCCACAGCGGGCCATGGGTCATTTCGTTCATGCGCGAGGCGCGCGTGTCGATGTCGTTGGCAACGGCCTCAAGCGTGCTGTTGTTGCCCGACTTGAGCGCGTCCTTGACGCCGTCCGCGCTGTCCACGATGGCCAGGGCGTCGTTCTTGACCGTCTTGACCTCGTTGAGCAGTACGAACCCGGCGCCCGCCGAGGCACCGATGAGCGCCAGTACGAGGGCGATGATTATGCCGGCGACAAGCGGGCCGCGGCGCTTTTTGGGCGGCGTGCCATTGATTCCGTAGCCGGTGCCGTAGCCCTGCGGCGCATATGACGCGCCGGCATCGGCGCGCCGGCTGCGCGGGCCACCACCTGCGACGTTGGCGCGGGCGTACGGATTGCCCGCGGAGGCATACGGGGCTGGATTGGCGTCCGAGGTACTGCGGCGCGCACCTTGGGCATGCGTGTTTGCCCCGCTGCGCGCATAGGGGCTTGGGGACGCTGCGCCCTGCTGGGGGTTTTGACGGAAACGCTGACCCTGATATGAGCTCGGGGTGGTCGATTTTTGGTTTTGAGCGAAGTGATTACCCATCTGTGCAGTACCTTTGCTCGTGATGTACGGTTCGTTCACTAGTGTAGCAGCGGCGGCCGGATCTCATAAAAGCTGCGTTTCGCTCGTGCGTTTTCGCTTTCCTGCAACCGCGCATCCGCCAACGATGATGAGCGCGCATGCGGAGGCCGCCGCCCCAAGGAGCATGCCGGGGGAGCGGTACGACAGCTCGATCGCGTGCTCGCCTGCCGTGAGTGCGAGCGTGGACAGGGCTCCGCCCGCCGCGGGTTCCAGCTCGGCTTCATACCCGTCAACCGTTGCGCTCCATCCGTTGTCGTAGGGGATGGACAGGACAAGGTTCGTGTCGCCTGCGGCCGAATACGTTCCGGCGACGTGCCCGTCTTGGAACGTGGACGGGGTGAACTCGCCCGCCTTGAGCGTGTTGATCACCTGTTCAAAGACGTCCATGTTGAGTGCATAGAACAGGCAGGTCGTGTGCTCGGGGATGGCGTCGGTTTCGCTGGCGGGCGATATGGTGATGGTGTGGGGCGCGGGATCGCTTGCGACGGGACCGAGGGCGCGGACGTTGTTCGCGAAGCGCCAGCCCTCCTGCCCGATGACCGTCTCGTCGATGGTGAGCGTGACCGGGCGGTGGCTCCCGGCATTCTCGCCACGCTGGACGAACACGTATCCGATGGTTCCGGTGGGCACCTCGACATCCCAGGTGGGCATTCCTGAGGCGTCGGTGCCTCGCTGCGCCTCGATGGGCGTGTAGAGTGGGGTTGTGATGCCGATGAGCTGCTCAACGAGGGTGTTTTGCCGCTCGAAGGGATTGTTTCCCGCAGGCATGGGGCTGTCGGCGAGGTCCGTGGCGCTCGCGAAGCCGAGTGACAGAGCGTAGGGGTTATACGAGATGGTCGCCCCGTTCGACGCGCGCGTCACCTCGGTCGGCTTCGTGCCGGCCGGCAATCCCCATGTGCCGATGTAGCGGACGCCGAGCAGGCTGTCCATGACGAGATTCGGCGCGGCGTACACACTCGAGAACTCGCCTTCCGTGCTGTAGCCCATGGCATTGAGGAACGCCACGGCGCGCGGGTTGTGCGCGGACGAGTACGTCGAAAGCTGGCTGAATCCATGCGAGATGCCCTCGTTGAACGCGGCGCCCGCACGGTTGTAGGTCTTGTCGATGCGGTAGAACGCATCGGTGTCGTGGGTGCGGATCTCCTGCGTCTGTTGGTTCACCTCCTCGACATAGGCATCGTGCTGTGCTTGCGGATACCCGGTGTAGAGGTCGTCCCACGCGCAATGCGCATTCCACCCCATGTCGGCGACGGCGAACGCGACCACAGCCACGCAGCACGCAATAGATGCGAGACCGCCGCGTTCCTGAATGCCCCGGTGCTTCATATGGGCGCCTGGGGCGGGGCGTGCCGAGCGTATCATGAGCAGATACGCCGCCGCCCAGATTTCCAGGAAGCTCAGCAAGAATGCGATGCGGGAATAGAAGCCGTTGGGCTGCCTGAAGCCGCACCATATATACATGAGGACGCCGAGCACCGAGCTCGTGACCAGGAAACCGGCAAAGACGAGCAGTGCCGCTCGGAATTTGGCGTTGGCGCGCCTGTCAATAAGCAGGCCGACGGCGAGCACCAGGGGAATGAGGCCAGTGTAGAACTGCGGGGTGTTCGAGAAGTTCCATGCTCCGGGCAAAAACCCTCGGATGAGCGCCGTCGGGTACGTGAGAAACGCCGAGATTCCCTGCGAGCCCTCGCCGCCCATCATGGCAAGGACGGTTGGGACGAAGGTCCAGGCAGAGAGTCCCAGACCAAGCGCGATAGCGGCTGTGAAGCGTCCCGCTCTGCCCGCGATCCATGCCCATCCGGGGCGCTCGCCCTCGTCCAGCATCATGACCGCAAGTTCGAACAGCACGAACAGGCAACAGAACAGCAGCGTGATATAGGCCATGTACCAGCATGACATGACATTGACGGCGACCAACAGCGCAAACGGTATAAACGAGCCCGTTCGGATGAGGCGGTAGCAGCACCATGCCATGAGCGGCAGCAGGATGAGCGCTTCGAGCCAGAGGGGGTTGCGCAGATTGGTCGTGGTCCATGTGGACCAGGTATAGCAGATGCTCAGCGCGAGCGCCCACGCATGGCCCAGGTGAAACCGACGGCGCAGGTACCATGCCATCGAGACGTTCATGCAGGCCAGCTTAAGCGCGACGATCACATAGATGGCGAGCGTCAGGTGCGCTTCGTCAAACAACAGGATGATGAGGTTGAAGGGGCTGGCGAGGTAATAGCTGAAAAGCCCCCACGTGTTCGACCCCATCCCCTGTGCAAACGAGTAGAAGATGTTGGCGTCGCCGGTGAGCACCTCGCGATACCACGTGAAGAAGTCGATGTACTGGTACTTCAAATCCTCCGTGAGAAAGGACTCGGGGCCAAAGGGGTAGGTGCCTCCCCAGATGGAGAGGACGATGAGCAGCAAGACGGGCAGGACCGCGCAGATGTTCCAGAAGAGGATGGCGCGGACTCGTTTCGCCGGCGCCGCGCCATTGCGGCTTTCCGTGCGGCAGCCAGGCGTGCTGGCGGCGGCGCCGCCATGCGTCGGGTTATTTGGTATCAATGTTCGAGCTCCTCACGATATAGGGCGGGCGTCGTTTTGTCTCAAGGTACGTTTTGGCGAGATACTGGCCCATGATCCCCAGGCACAACAGCTGGATGCCGCCGAGAAAGACCATGATGGAGGCGAGCGAGGGCCAGCCGCTCACCGGGTCCCCGAACAGCAGCGCGCGCACGATGATGAACACGAGCGCGAACAGGGAGGCGATGCACAGCAGCGTCCCCGCGACCGAGGCGATGGACAGCGGCACGGTCGAGAACGCCACGATGCCGTCGATGGAGTACAGAAGCAGGGAGAAGAAGTTCCATTTCGTCTCGCCCGCCACACGTTGGACGTTGACGTAGGGAAGCCACTTCGTCTTGAAGCCGACCCAGCCGTAGATGCCTTTCGAGAACCGGTTGTATTCGGGCATCGAGAGGATGGCGTCGACCATGGGGCGCTTCATGAGCCTGAAGTCTCGGGCGCCGTCCACGATCTCGGCATTCGATATTCGATTGATGATCTTGTAGAACATCCGCGCGAAGAAGGAGCGGATGGGCGGCTCCCCCTCGCGGGTGGTGCGCCGCGTGGCCACGTTGTCGTAGTCCTCTTCGCACAGGATCCGATACATCTCGGGCAAAAGCGAGGGCGGGTCCTGCATGTCGGCGTCCATGGTCGCCACCAGGTCGCCCGTCGCGTTGGTGAGGCCGGCGAGCAGCGCCGCCTCTTTGCCGAAGTTGCGCGAGAACGACAGCCAGGTGATGGAGAACGCGTCGGTGTGACGGCTGCATTGCTCTTCGATGACGCGCAATGTGCCGTCACGTGAGCCGTCGTCTACGAGAACGACTTCAAATGTTAGCGGGGGGGGGGGTTGCTGATTTCAGGGCCGTGGCCACGCGTGCGAGCTCATCGAGGAACATCGGAAGGCTTTCCTCCTCGTTGAAGCAGGGCACGACCACGGAGATCTTGTGCGATGCGGTCATGGATGCCTCCTGGTTGATGCATGCCGGGGTTACGCATGTGGCATGTGGGCATTGCGCGACCCATGGCGGTACGGCTATTCTAGCGCGTAATGGTTGGTCGTGTTGGGATGGCAGGCGGGGGAGTGCGCATGCGAAAGCTGGGACAGCAGATCGCCGGGTTCGGCATCGTGGGGGTGGCGGCCACGCTCATCGACTTCGGCGTTTTGGCGTTGCTGACGGAGGGCTTCGCGTTTCATCCCGTTGCTGCTGCCGGCATCTCGTTCACGGTGTCGCTGCTCTTTAACTATTGGGCCTCGATGCGGTTCGTGTTCACGCGGCGCAGCGACATGTCACGCGCGCGCGAGCTTGCCGTGTTCGTGGTGTTGTCGCTGGTCGGTTTGGGGCTCAACGAGCTCATCATGTGGGTGGGCGTCGCTGCCGGCCTGCATTACCTGCTGGTCAAGGTGGGGGCGACCGCCATCGTCATGGTTTGGAACTTCTGGAGCCGCCGACGCTGGCTTGACGCCTCAAGGTAGTTTCGGCCCGCCTCCTGGGCTATAATCTTTCGTGCGCGCTGACTTGCGATGCGCGCGTCCTCATGCGCCATTAGCTCAGCTGGATAGAGCACCGGACTTCTAATCCGATGGTCGCTGGTTCGAATCCGGCATGGCGCACCCGATTGCCACGGGCCTGCCTCCACCTGGGAGCGGGCCCGTTTTGGTGTCGCGCAGAGATGCGGGCTCGTTGAGGTTGTCGCGTTGTGTGTTGGGACACGCCAAATTGCGGGTACAGCCATCTGCAGTCGGCGCCGTTCGCCCGTAGAGCTGGAAAACGCGGTTGTCTGGGCCTGCCGGTACCAAAAAGTCGAGTTTTGTATGGCTTCCCACCCTGAAAACTGCTCGCTGAGGGTGACTCTGGCGGCGCCGGGGGTCGTTCTGCCCGATTTTGCCGCGAAACGCCGCCCATTACCGCCTGTTTCGGGTCATCTGCCCGTCAAGAGCCATACAAAAGTTGAGTTTTTGGTACAGGACGGTGCGATGGTGGCGAAAGCCTTTGCAAAACGAAGCGTTTCCCGCCGCCATGGCGCCGCTGTGGACGTCGCCATGGCGGCGAGGGCGCGAAACGTCCATCGCGGGGCGTGGCTGCATGTCGAGCTGCAGGCGATGTCGGGCGTTGGACGGCGCGCGTTTTTTCTCACTCCCGCAACGCATGGGTTCGTACTACAATAGGCAGCGTCGTGTTTACGTGTCCGGTGGCGATGCGCCGGCCGGGCATCACTCAAAAGGAGACAGGTTATGGTTTCTGAGAAGGCTACGCTCGTCAACCCGCAGGGCCTGCACATGCGTCCGGCTGGCCTCTTCGCCTCCACCATGGGCAAGTTTGCCTCTGACGTCACCGTCGTCGCTCCCGACAAGGAGGTCAACGGCAAGTCCCCGATGGCCCTCATGGCTGCTGGCATTCCTTGCGGCACCGAGGTCGAGGTCAAGTGCGACGGCGCCGACGAGGTCGAGGCTCTGGCCGCCGCCATTGAGCTCATCAAGAGCGGCCTGGGCGAGTAGCTCGCGGCGCGCGTTTTTCATGGCACTCATCTCATCATAGATGGTAAGCAGCAGGCGTCCGCGCATGTGTGGGCGCCTGTGTTTTGTTTCCCGTGCGCACGGGTGCGGGAAGCGGGAGAGAGGAATGGCAATGTACCAGGGAGTCAACGCTTCTGAGGGCATCGGTATCGGCACCGTTATGGTTGCCACCGACCCCGACCTGACCTTCGAGCCGCACGAGGTCGCCGACCCTGCGGCCGAGAAGGAGCGCTACCAGGCCGCGCTGGCGGTGTTCTGTGAAAAGACCCAGGCTCAGGCCGACCATATGAAGGTTGCTGTGGGCGAGGCCGAGGCTGAGATCATGGCCGGTCACATCATGCTGGCACAGGACCCCGGCATGACCGACGCCATCAACGGCGCCATCGACGGCGGCACCTGCGCCGAGCAGGCCCTCGTGGACGCCTCCACCATGTTCGAGAACATGTTCCTGTCCATGGACGACGAGATGTTCCGCCTGCGC
>CAUWJG010000077.1:0-12045 GCA_963559095.1 uncultured Collinsella sp.
GGCTGGTGTGGAAGGTCATGGACTGGTTGGAGAGCGTGTCGAAGCACAGGCGCGCCAGATGGTAGTTGCCGTTGATCTGCAGCTTGTAGACGGCGTAATCCTGCAGCTTGGAGCAGATCTGGCCCACGAGGTTCACCAACAGCAGCGCCAGGATGTAGGGCCCGAAGACCTCCCAAACCTGGTCGGGTGCGACGGGGGAGGCCTGCACGCGGTCGACGATGAGGCCCATCACCCAGGTGTTCACGAAGATGAGGAGCGCGACGTAGGCGACGGAGGTGAACACGGCGAGCGCCGCCGCGCCCGGCTTCATGCGGGTGACCTCCCAAAAGCGCCGCAGCGTGCGCTTGACTGCGGGTTTTTCGAGCTTTGTGACGTTTCTCTGCGACATGCATCTCTCCTTGTACGCCTGCATGCGAAAGGGCCCTGGCGCATTGCGCCGCCCCTTGCGCGCGATGTTTGCAAAAAGTTATCCCCTGAACTCGGCTCCAGGTCAAGCGTCCGGCCGCACCGCGTACCCGCGTTGGCGCATCCCTCTTATGGGTATCATGCATCCAGTTTGTCTCATATTGGGAAGGATTGATCGGTTTATGAACCACGACGAGCTCTTGGATATGCTGCGCCGCGCCGGCGTCGAGGTGCCCGGCGATGACGGGCCCGTTGAGGTGGAGGCGGAGGTCGAGGATGGCCCATCTGTGGGTTCTTCCACGTCGGGGACATCGTCTGCGTCAGCGGGGCCTCAGTCGGCCCGTGCGCGCAAGAAAGCCGCTCAAGCCGCGCGTCGCCGCGCAAAGGCGGCTTCGAAATCCAATCGCGCCCGCGTTGAGCGTCCCGTCCCGCCGTTCATGGAGCGACTGGCTCAATGGAGTCGCCGCGCGCTCATCGTTGCTCTCGCCGTGCTCGTCGTTGCCGCCGTGGGCTGCTATTGGTGGTTCCATCCGGCGCTCAATCTGCAAAGTCCGCAGGTGTGGAGCTGGATCATCATGGCGTCGATTGTGGCACTGGTCGGCCTCAAGATCGCTGCGCTGCGCACGCGCAAACACGATGTGCTGTACAACCGGCTTGCACTCGTGCCCCTTGCGGTCATCGCGGCGTTCTTCATCGGGCTGCTTTTGGGCGAGCCGTTCATGCCTGGCAACGCCGAGCGGTACGCCACGGTGCTCGACACGACCGAGGGCGATTTTGCCAAGGACATCCAGGAGGTCGACTACGACGAGGTCCCGGTCATCGATCGCGCTTCCGCGCAGTTGCTCGGTTCGCGCGCCATGGGCTCCATCCCCGAGTTCGTGAGCCAGTTTGAGATCTCCGATGCCTACAGCCAGATCAACTACCAGGGCCGTCCGGTGCGCGTGAGCCCGCTTACCTATGCAGATCTCTTCAAATGGCTGAGCAATCGCGATACGGGTATTCCGGCCTACGTGCTGGTGGATATGGTCACGCAGGAAGCCGAGGTCGTGCGCCTTGAGGAGCCCATCCGCTATTCGGAGAGCGAGCCGCTTGCGCGCAATATCGATCGCTACGTGCAGCTCAAGTACCCCACCTACATGTTTGATCAGAAGAGCTTCGAGCTCGATGAGGAGGGGACGCCTTGGTGGGTGTTCCCGGTGCAGCGCCGTACCATCGGCCTGTTCGAGGGCACCACGATTCAACGCGTGGTGCTGGTAAATGCCTGCACGGGTGAGACTGAGGACTACGCGATCGAGGATTGCCCCACGTGGGTGGATCGCGCCTATCCGAGCGACCTCATCATTCAGCAGTACAACTGGAGCGGCGCGTACAAGAACGGCTGGCTCAACTCCTGGCTCGGCCAGCAGGGCGTGGTCCACACCACGCAGGGCACCGACGGCGAGCTCGGGTATAACTATCTGGCGCAGGATGGCGACATCTATCTGTACACGGGTGTGAGCTCGGTGACTGCGGACAGCTCTAACGTCGGCTTCATCCTGGTGAACCAGCGCACCGGCGAGTCGCACTATTATCCGGTGGCCGGTGCCACCGAAGATTCGGCGCAGGCGAGCGCCGAGGGCCAGGTGCAGAACTTGCGCTACGAGGCAACCTATCCGCTGCTTTTGAACGTGGCCGACCAACCGACGTATTTCATGGCGCTCAAGGACAGCGCCGGGCTGGTCAAGATGTACGCGATGATCAACGTGGAGCACTACCAGAGCGTGGCGACGGGCTCCACGGTGGCGGCGTGTCAGGAGAACTACCTGCAGATGCTCGCATCGGCCGGCGCGTTGTCTGAGGAGGAGGCTGCGGCATCCGGTGCCGAGGTCGAGGTCACGGGCACGATTGCGAGCATGGCGCAGGCGGTCATTGACGGCAATTCGCATTTTTATCTGACGCTCGAGGGCGATGGGGCGATTTACGACGTCGCGCTGCCGGGTTTGGTTGACATCGTGCGCTACGGCGTGGGCAGCGAGATTACCCTGAGCTATGCGAAGGAGTCCGCAGGTGATGTGCCTGATGCGGAGGCGTCTGCAGATGATGAGGCCGGTCAGGCCGGTGCGCAGGCCACAGACGAGCCTCGGCGCGTAACGGCCATCGGTGGCAAGCGCGCTGTGGTGGCGGCCGAAGATGATGATGCGGCGGCGGGGGAGGATGCCGTCGTTGCGGATGCGGCGCATCCGACGGCGATGACGCGGCTGCCGAGGCAGGCGTGTAGATATTGCGCGACGGCGCGTGCGTGCACGTGCTGTGTGAGAGATGATGGGCTGTTTGCAGCCTGAGGATGAAAGCCGGTTCGCGTGCACGCGAGCCGGCTTTTGCTGTGCGGAGTCCCGTCGGCGCGAGATTTGGCCCTTGTGGGCCCGACCTGCATGAGCCCCAGCTTGCACATGCCTGCCCTGCAGCTGCATGGCGTTTGGCTTGATCCGCCTGTTGGGTCGGGGCCGCGTGAAGGGGTCTTCGACTGCGTGTTTTCATATGAATATACGTGTCTTAAAAATGCGCTTAAACGCACGTCCACGAAACAAACGAGAAATATTTTGCATCTTTAAGCATTATAAATTCTAATGAATGTATACTCCTTGCCCAAGCAATTGCTCATATGCATGTTTGAGGAAGGGAATGACTATGAAGAAGTTCGGCTATGGAATCGCGACGGCTGCGGTGGCGGGTGTTTTGGCATTGACGGGCTGTGGCGCTTCGACTGCGGCCTCATCCGGGTCAAATGCTGGCTCTGCTGCAGCTCCCACCACCACCGAGGCGGGTTATGAGCTGGTCAATGAGGGCACGTTCACCATCGGCACGTCCGCCGAGTACGAGCCGTTCGAGTATATGGAGGACGGTGAGTACAAGGGTTTCGACCTCGAGCTCGCCGAGCTGATCGCAGACGACCTCGGGTTGGACTTCGAGATCGTGAATATGGACTTCGACGGGCTGTGCGCGGCTGTCGCCTCGGGCACCAAGATGGACGCCGCGTTCGGTGCCATCACCGTCACGCCCAAGCGCGAGAAGCAGGTTGATTTCTCCGATTCCTACTACATGGACGACCAGGCGATCGTCACCATGAAGGACAACGTCGACATCACGGGTGAGAACTACGCCGACGCCCTCAACGCCGAGGGGGTGAAGATCGCCGTGCAGTCCGGCTCCACCGCCGAAGCGTTCGTCAACGAGAATTTCCCCAAGGCGACCGCCGTTCCATTCAAAAACGCCACCGATTGCTTCGCCGCCCTGCAATCCAATCAGGCCGACGCGCTGGTGACCAACCGTTCCGTCGCCGCGCAGCTCACCTCTTCGAGCTTCGATAACGAGCAGGTCATCAAGTTGATTTCCACCGGCGAGGAGTACGCCATCGCCGTGAACAAGGACAACCCTGGTCTCAAGGACGCGATCAACGAGTCGATCGCCAAGTTCACTGAGGACGGCACCATCGATGCTCTGATGGAGAAGTACAACATCAAGTAGTTCGGATGGTGGTCGCGCTGCGCCTGTGCGCCCTCTCGCGTGAAATTACGGGAGGGCGCACGTGGCACGGGGTGCTGGGCGCATGCGCGTCTCTTTCGGCGGGCGCGCAGGTGTCTTTTGATTGCGAGGGGGAATGGTTATGGATATCAAGGCCGCATCGGCAAAGGCGGGCTTACGGGCGCCGGCTTGCCCTCGGCGCCGTCGTGTGGCGCGCTGGTGCACGACGGCATGCTTTATGGGCGCAGTGCTCGCCTGCGTTCTGGCGCCTGCGGCCGCACGCGCCCTGGAGGTCGAGAAGCTCACCTGCCAGCCCAACGGGGATTCGGGCAGCGAGGTGCTCGGCGGCACCGAGACGCGTATCACCTGGGAGGTCCAGGCGGACGCCGACGAGGCGGTGGCGGGTCTCTCGCTCACCGTGCCCGAGGGCACGACGTACACGACCGAGGACCTGCGCGTGACGATGCTCTCGGGCGAGGACCTCATGGACCGCGAATTCATTGAGCCTGAGATCGAGGCGGAGGGCGAGACACTCACGTTGGAGTTTCCCCAGGCGGCGCCGGCGGGCCGTTTCTTCCGCGTCGAGCTGTACGGCGTGGTGTTCCCGGTTGCCGGTGGCGAGATGCAGTGCGAGGGCGCCTATATGCTCGCGGATGGCACGGAGAGCGATGTGGATGGTATTCCCGCCGTCGAGGTCGAAGGTGTGACGCCGTTCGATCAGTTCAAGGTGTTTCTTGAGGAACAGCCCTGGGTGGCGGCATGGAACTCCAACACGTTCCTGCGTCTGTTCTTCAACCCTGTGCTCATCGTGAGCAGCCTGCCCATCATCTTCTCGGGCTTTCTGATGTCGGTCGCCATTGTTTTGGCCGCTTTCCCGCTGGCGATTCCCTTCGGGTTCGTCTTCGCCCTCATGCGCATCTCGACGTCGCGCATCCTGCGGGCGGTGGCGGGCGTGTACGTGAACCTCATCCGCGGCACACCTGCCTTCCTGCAGATCTACATCGCGTTTTTCGGCTTGCCGCTCGCCGGGGTCGACATCGACAACTACACGCTCGGCGTCATTGTCATGGCCATGAACTCCGCGGCGTATCTGTGCGAGATCTTCCGTGCGGGCATCCAATCCGTCCCCAAGGGCCAATCGGAGGCCGCCCGCTCACTTGGCATGAGCGCTACGCAGACCATGGTGTCGATCATCATCCCGCAGACCTTCAGGAACGTGATTCCCACGCTCACCAGCGAGTTCATCTTGTTGTACAAGGACACGTCGCTGCTTGCCGCCGTGGGCGTCATGGAGATCGTGATGTATGCCAAGACCATCGTGGCGACGACCGGCTCCATCACACCGTACGTGGTCGCCGCCCTGTTCTACCTGGTGGTCACCTTGCCGCTCGCACGCGTGGTGAGCGCGCTTGAGGCGCGCCTCACCGGTGCGACCGCCGGCACGAACGCGGCGCCCGTGGGTAAGAGGCCCGCCAAGAGCGCCGGGACGATGGTGCCCACGCCCGCTGACCATATCGCGAACCTGTAGGGAGTGCCTGAGATGACAGATGAGATGAGCGGGCTCGATATGCCCAGTGCCGGTGCGGCTCCGCATGATGCCCCAGTGGTTCGGATTCGGGGCCTGAAGAAGGCATATGGCGACAATACCGTGTTGCGCGGGATCGACCTGGACGTGCATCGCGGCGAGGTCGTGGTGGTGTTGGGCCCCTCGGGTTCCGGCAAGTCGACGATGCTGCGCTGTGTCAACCTGCTCGAGGTGCCAACAGCGGGCTCCATCGAGGTCGAGGGGGTCGACATCACCGGTAGAGGCGTCGATATCAACAAGGTGCGCTCGAGCTTGGGCATGGTGTTTCAGCAGTTCAACCTGTTCCCGCACCTTTCGGCCAAGAAGAACGTGATGATCGCGCAGCAAAAAGTGCTCAAGCGCGGTCGTGCGGAGGCGGAGCGCATCGCCGTTGAGGAGCTTGCGAAAGTCGGGCTTGCTGACCGCGTGGACTTCATGCCGTCCCAGCTCTCCGGCGGCCAGCAGCAGCGCGTCGCCATCGCGCGCGCCTTGGCCATGAACCCGCACGTCATGCTGTTCGATGAGGCCACGAGTGCCCTCGATCCCGAACTCGTGCGCGACGTTTTGGGTGTCATGCGCGACCTGGCGCGTGACGGCATGACCATGATCGTGGTGACACATGAGATGCGTTTCGCGCGCGATGTCGCCGACCGCGTGGTGTTCATGGACGGCGGCGTGATTGTGGAGGAGGGCACGCCGGAGGAGGTCTTCGACCACCCGAAATCTGAGCGCACCAAAGATTTCCTGGGACACATCGCTTAGGCGATGTGTGTGTTCAGCGTATGCGCATGGGTCTCCGTTCGTCCTACAGTGCCTGTTTGTAGATGGTACGGGCGTCCTCAAGCGTCAAGGTCTTGAAGGTGCCAAACGCCTCGCCGCGATTGATGCGCAGCCCTTGCAGGAGGCGGTCGATATCCGCCTCTTCGATGCCGAGTTCACCCAGGGTCGCGGGCATGCCGAGCGAGATGAAGAACGCTTGAAGTTCATCAATCGTTGCCTCGACGGCGTCGTGGATGGCACGTTCGGGGGTGATGTCTTCGTCGATGTCGGCCAGGTCGTCGATGGCGGGATCAACGGGTTCGATGCCGAAGACCTCGCGGCCGAAGGTGAGGAAGCGCTCGGGGTGGCATGCCCACACATGGCGCATCCAGGCGGGGAATATCACGGCGAGTCCGGCGCCGTGAGTGATTGCCGGATCGAAGGCGGAGAGCTCATGTTCCAGGCCGTGGGACGACCAGTCGCCATCGCGCTTGCCCGGAACGCCGAGCCCGCATCCGGCGAGCCCGTTGTGGGCAAGGGTGCCCGCCCACATGATCTCAGCGCGGGCGTCATAGTCGTCAGGATGCTCAACGATGACGTTGGCGGCTTCAATGACCGCGCGCACAAGTCCGCAGGCGATATGGTCGGTGACGTGGACCGCGGGTTCACCGGAGAAGAAACGCTCCATTATGTGCGCCATGATGTCGGTGATGCCCGCCGCCGTCTGATATGGCGGCAACGTGAAGGTGAGTTCGGGGTCCAAAAATGCGACCGCCGGCCGGATGAGATCGCTGTTGCAGCCAGATTTCAGCCCTTCCGCATCGTTGCTGATGACACACGAGTTCGAGGCCTCGGAGCCGGAGGCGGGAATTGTCACGACGGCGGCGACGGGTACGCTGGCGTGCGGTGTAGCACGTCCGCGCCAAAAATCCCAAGCGTCGCCTTCATAGGGGACGCCGATGGCGATGCCCTTGGCGCAGTCCATCGCCGAGCCGCCGCCGACTGGAACAATCACGTCGACCTGTTCGGCCCGGGCGATATCGATGCCCGCTCGCACGAGTCCGATCTCAGGGTTGGGGCGTACACCGCCGAGTTCGACGCAAGTCACACCTGCCCGCGCAAGGGAGGCGCGTACGCGCTCGAGCGTGCCGGTGCGAACCACCGATCCTTTGCCATAGACGACCAGGGCGCGGCGATACCCAAGCTCGGCGAGCGCGGGGCCAACCGAATCGGTGACGCCGCGGCCAAACACGATGCGCGTGGGGGAGAAGAAAGTGAAGTTGTTCATGGAGATTCCTAACTAGTAACCAAGGGATTCGCCGACGAGGATGACGTGGATGCGCCCCTCGGGTCGCGAGTGTCGTGTGATCACCGTCTGACAGCACATGCAGCGTTCGCTATGGCACTCGGCACACGTTCCGGTGAGCTCGCAGGGTGTGTTGGTGTGCAGGCGTGTGGCGTTGGGCGGGCACGCGTCGATACGAATGCGCTTGAGCGCCGCGTCGATATCGTGGACCACCTTATTCATTCCTGCGACGACGAGTACGTGCTGCGGCCCATGGATGAGCAGCGAGAGGCGGTCGCCCCGTCCATCGATGTTGACGAGTTGGCCATCGAGGGTGATGGCGTTGGTGCTCATGAGATGCCAATCCGCCGTGGCGCTTGCCTCCCACAGCGCACGACGCTGGTCATCGGTGCGCGCGCGTGAACGGTCGACAAGATGATAATCACCTGCGCGCAGCATGTCTTTGATGCCCGTTTGCTCAAGGGTGACGCTGCCGCCCCAGGTGACGGAGGCACCCGGTTCAATGAGGTCTTGCGCAACGCGTACTGCATCGGCCGCCGTTTCGCAGAAATGGCCGGTCATGTTGCGGCGTGCAAGATGCTTGATGATGTGGTTCGCGGTTGCTTTCCATGCAGTGAGCTGGGATTGTTCCATCGGTGCTTCCTCTCTGTTTGCGCTGGCTGGTCTGTTTGCTTATATGGCATTGTCGCACGCCGCTGGGCCGAGCGGTATCACCTCGAGCAAGTCGTCAAAGTCGATGGTCGTTCGGATGATTTGCAGCTGCCGGAATATGGGATCGACGCGCACGACCGTCCCCGTGATGGTTTGATAAGCGTCGTGGTCGTAATAGGTGACCCGCGCAATCTGGCGCCGCTGCAGGCTTTCTATGGCCTCGGAGAGACGGCGCGCCTCCTCATCGGTGAGCTCATGCTTGGGCTCTACGATGCGCTCCTGTTGGCGGGTGAGTTCGTAATAGCCGGTGAGCGCGGCAAATGGCATGAACTGCGATGCCCTGCTCGCGCGCGGGCGCCCCGCCGCCGTGGTTTTACCATTGCCGATTGATGCCTGTACAGGGGTGTTTTTAGGCACGATGTCCTCCAATCTGCGCGTTGCGCTCGCGCCCTGTTGCCTCGGGGCGCAGACTCCTTCCCATGACAAGGGCGTTTTTGCCCCAGCGTCCTTTCACGTCGATGATGGCGCGCTGCAGGTTGCGCTCCCGTCGCTCCTGTTCCATGTCTGAGAAGAGGTTATAGGTGGCGAACTCCTCGGGAAGCAGGTCGCCAAACCCGATGTTGATGCGCTTGATGGGCCGACGTGGGTCGATGTGCTCGGTCCAAAGCGACTCAAATGCTTCGATGAGCTGGCGCCGCGAGTTGGTCCGATCGGAGAGCTTTTTCTGCCCACCGGCACTCGACCAGCTGCGTCCGGCATGCAGGGCGCGGGCGCCGTGTTCGCCCACGAAGAGCTCGCGACGGACTCGCTCATAGGCAAGTAGGTCACGTGGTTGCCCATCGACGGAGTGGTTGTTGCGGCGCACGGATCCCGGCCGTGAGACGCCGAGGTCCACATCCGCTGCCGTGCTACTGCGCACTCGGCCACATCCATCTTGGAACGTTGCATTGCCGCTTGCATCGAGGCGCCTGATCTCACGCGCCTCGTTCCCATAGCCGACCATCAGTGAGATGCCACCGCACACCAGGCGTTTGGATACCAAATCGAGCGCCGACGCATCGATCATCTCCAGCAATACGGTGTGGGCCTCATCGTGCCCGTAGTTGCGGGGGAGGACCTGCCCGTTAACGGTCGATGACGCGCTCGGTCGAAACGCCTTGATCTCCGCGATGGTGCAGGGTTCGATGGCATGGGCATGGTCGATGAGGTATTCGGCGTTCACGCCGAACTCGCGGTACAAAATGCGCTCATCGAGTGCGGCGATTCCCATGAGGTCGTAGACACGATAGCGTTCCAAACGCTTGGCGATGCCCGGCCCGATACCCCAGATGTCCGTGATGGGCCTGTGGGGCCAGATCTCGGCTCGAAATGCGCCCGCGTCCAGCATGCCGATGCCGTCAGGTTCATGTTTGGCCGAAATGTCGAGTGCGACCTTCGCGAGAAACAGGTTGGGTCCGATGCCGACACTGGCCGTGATGCCCGTGACGGCCATGACGGCATCGCGCAGCCGAGCGGCGAATGCGCGTGCCGTCAATCCGTATAACGTGAGGTACGGCGTTGCATCGATGAAGCACTCGTCGATCGAGTAGGGATGGATGTCAAGCGGGCTGACGTGTTCCAGGTATATGCCGTATATGCGTGCGGACACTTCCATGTAATGGCGCATGCGCGGTTTGACCACCATGTATTCGAGATCGGCGGGAATGTCGAACAGACGGCAGCGGTTGCGTATACCGCACCGCTTCATGGCGGGGCTGATGGCAAGGCAGATGGTTGATCGGCCACGAGCCGCATCGGCAACGACAAGCCTGGTCGAAAACGGGTCGAGTCCGCGCTCCACGCATTCGACGGATGCATAGAAAGTCTTAAGGTCAATGCACACGTAGGTGCGTTCTTGCTCCTGTGGGGCATCCGTCCTTGCTCCCATGTGATCGCTCCGTTTCTTCGAACAAATGTTTCCAGAACCTCTGTTCGTATGGTATCCTGCTGTCAACGAGGGGTCAACCGAGCGTTCGAGCTGAGGATTTGGCGCGATTGCGCAGGAAAGGTGCGAAGCGGATGAGGCTTGCTCACAGAAACGACACATTACAGGAGGGGGCTTCGGATCAGGCACCGATCAATGCAATGGCGTGCGGCGCGCTCGAGGTTCGCGATGGCGTAACCGCGCGGGCTCTTGCCGATCCGCGTGTGAACTGGCGCGTGTTGCGTCGCGCTGGCTTGGCGTGCGCGATTGGGCTTGCGGTGCTCGCGTTGTTGGTGGCTACCGGCATGACGGCAGGTGTGGACGATCTGGTGCACGATGGCGCGGTGCAGTTACGCACGGCGTGGCTCACGCCCATTGCGCGGGCGCTTTCGGATCTCATGACGCCGGTTCCCCTCGCAGTTATGGGCGCTGGTTTGGTGGCGTGCGCGCATATGCGTCGTCTTGGCGTCGCGTGGGCGTGCAACGTGTGTGCTGTGGCGCTTTTGAACGTAGTGTTGAAGGCCCTGGTTGAGCGTCCTCGTCCGGAGGAGATGGCCCGTTTGGTCGACGCTGCCGGTTACAGCTTCCCGTCAGGGCATTCGGCGGTGTCCATGGCGGCTTTTGGGTTTTTGGCGTGGTTCATATGGCATGGGCGCGGACGGATGGCGCTGCGAGCCGCCGGGGCCATGTCGCTTGTTGGGTTGGCAGTGCTCATCGGCGCGAGCCGCGTGTATTTGGGCGTGCATTACCTGAGTGATGTCTTGGCGGGTTTTTGCGAGGCGGGGATGTGGCTGGCGCTCTATGTACCTGTTGTTGCCCGCGGTGCGATAAGGCCGATTCACTCTGCCTGAAGGGGCGGGGAGCGGGTAGGATGAGGCGGTAGGCTCTTGTGATTGGGAGGAGATTTCATGGCTGATTATCATGCGGGCAACAGATTGGTTGGCCGGGGTGCCGGATCGGCCGGGCGCAAGGAGGCGCGTGCCCAAGCGGCGCGCGCCCATATTGACGACATGGCGCATCGCTATGCGCGAGAGATCGAGGCCTCGGCAGCGGGGGTGCGGCGCATCGACGGGACCTTGGCTTTCGAGGTGGCAAACCCTTGCGTGCCGACCGTTGCGGTGACCGATGAAGATGGCGTGGCTGCGGTTGTCGCGCGCGGTCGCGGTAGGGCTCAGTTTTGCGATTTGGCGCTGTTGGATTTCGCCTCGTTCACACATCCCGGCGGTGGCTACGAGCGCGGCGCATGGGCGCAGGAAGAGGCGTTGTGCTCCGAGTCGTTCCTTTACAACGTGCTTGCGCAGCAGAAGGATTGGTATGCCGAGAATCGTCGTCGTCACATCAATTGCGACTTGTACCGCAATCGCGCGCTTATTGTGCCGCGCGTTCGCTTTGCCCGTGAGAACGTGCATGCGTACGCAGACGTGATCGTGGCGGCGGCTCCCAACGCACGCCGCGCGCGGGAGGAGTACCACGTTGACGATGCGACACTTGAGCGTGCGATGCGCGAGCGGATTCGCTTGGTGCTGGCGCTCGTGGATGAGCTTGGGCATGAGCGGCTGGTTGCGGGGGCATTTGGATGCGGGGCGTTTGGCTGGGATGCCACAAAGGTCGCCGAGTTGTTTTTGGATGAGCTCGCATGCGGGGAACATGGGGTTCGTGAGGTGATATTCGCCGTGCCGGCGACGCGCTACGACGAGAACCATGAGCGTTTCGCTCACGCCTTAGCTCATTTTCCCGAGAAGAATAACGTGCCGTTTGAGGATGTCTAGGCAGAGCGGGAGGCTCGTGCGGCGGCCGAGCAGGCCGCTGCCGAAGAGGAGGAGGACGACTGGCGCAAATACCTGTAGCGGTTGAGTTTTTGCTGCACTCGAGCGCCGACGGCCGGCGGAAACGCCT
>CAUWJG010000078.1:0-10925 GCA_963559095.1 uncultured Collinsella sp.
TCGGGCACGTACCGCATCTACTTCTACTTTATGGACAACGACAGAAACGACCCCCAAGACGACAAGGGAATCTACTACCTGCGCACCACGGCGGAGGTGACTGTAAACGACGCCGCCCGCCCAAGCGTCACGCAGATTGTCAACAACGCCGTGGACCTGTGCAGGCAAGAGACAAACCGCTCGGAATACGACATGGCGCTGTGGCTCCACGACTGGACGCTCGACCAGCTGGAGTACGACCACAGCCTCAACTGGTGCTCGGCCGAAAGCGGCCTCACGCGCCACACGGGCACCTGCGAGAGCTACCAGCGCATCTACTCCAAGCTCCTTGACGCCGCGGGCATCGCCAACGGCCGCATCACCGGAAACGGCCACACCTGGAACGCCGTAAAGATCGAAGGCAAATGGTGCCAGATGGACCTAACCTGGGACGACACCAGCGACAACTGGTACGGAGACCTAGACCAGCGCCATCTGTACTTTGGCCTGACCGACGAGCTCATGACAATCGCCCACTCCGACCACACGGCTAACTACCAAAAGGACGGCTACGCCTACCGCTCAACCGACCTGTCCAACAATTACTTTGTGCGAAACGGCAAGGCAGATGAATGGGTCGAGAAGTATGCCGACCGCATTCAGCAGCACCTAGATGCCAGGGAAGAGAGCTTTTCCATTGACGCCGACAACCAGTTGTTTCCGCCCAGCATCTCGGGGATTCAGAACGGGATTGTTGCGTATGCGATGAATCAGAGGAGGTGGAAAGTCCAAGGCGCCAAGGTTGAGCTGGCCGCAACCTCCAATGTCGCTACTCTGCCGAACAGCACATTGACAGTAAAGTACGACTGCACTGCCAAATATCAAGCCGCTCAAGTAAAGCCAGTGCAGAGCGTCCCCGACGGCGAATACATGATCTGCAACAGAGGGCTGGGCACGGCGATGCTCGATATCTCAGGAGCCTGGAGGTCCAACGGCGCCAACGCCCAGCTATGGGAGGCCAACGGCTCGGGGGCCCAGCGGTTCATGATCTCCTACGACGAGTGCGCGGGCGCCTACGAGATCATGTGCGCGGCGTCGGGGCTAGCGCTCGACGTGGATTGCGCCGACTTCTCGAGCGGCGCCAACGTCCAGCTGTACGAGTCGAACGGCTCGGCAGCGCAAAGCTGGAGGCTGGCAGCAACTGGCAGAAACCCATTGTCGGACCGGCACGGAGAAGACACGAAGGATTAGCAGACGAGCTGTTCAACCGCTCGAACGATATCGGAATCGATCTCGAAGTCGAACTTTCTGGCGAACATCATCTTTGAATCCGAAATCGAATCTAGATCATCCATAGACAACACTCGCGGGGACTCGTCCTCGCCCCAATCAATCATGCGCATGATGCCGTCCGTATTGTCCTCCCCGGGCATTCGATAGAAATCGAACCGCTTGCCTGTATTCCAGGCAAAGGTCTGCAGAAACAATTCGTCACCGCACATAGAATCCCAGAAAACTGACCGTACCAGAGAAGCGTTCTCTACGACGTATCGAGCGAGCTCATCAGTTATAGAGAACCAGTTGTCGCCTTTCATCAGCTTAAGGCCTTCAGCAGGCTTCCTATAGAGTTGCAGAAGCCTCGCCAAAAGACTGTCCACCTTTCGCAAAAAAATTTGGGTCTTGCTCTTCCCGAAGGCGTTCCAGATTACATGGCCGCCGATCCTACTCCCATAGTCCCTATTGTGGTTTTCGAAACGAACAAACTCCTTGCCCCCGCAGGAATCGAAGAAAGAATGGATCCGATCCTGGCTCTTGATGGGAAGGTCTTGCCCGCTCAAAAGGTGATAGTAGGTGTAACGCCCCTTGTCAACAGCGGCGTTGAGCAGGCCAAGCTCACAGGCGATTTGCGAGTAGCCTCCCCATGTGACGCTAATACGGGGAACGAAAAAGATTCCCGCCTTATCAATGGAAGCCAGCGCTCTGTTTTCATCCCATCCGGTATTCTTAGCATCCATGTGGATGAAGATATCGTTCCGGGGGTCATCAAGGGTCCTCAGAAGCGTACGGAGGGTCTCGTCATCCTTATGAGCCATGACGAGATATGCATGCTTGCATCCAGTAAACACGATTTTGTCCTCAGCCATGACAGTTCCATCACCAACAGACATATTTTTGTCACAGTTCATTAAGCCTTCCCCAGCAATTTCTTTAACCTTCGTTTGACTCCCCCGAGCTTGCCACGTACGCGCTGGGCGAGGGAGGGTTCAAAGCCATACACAGCCATCATCTCATCGATTCCTCTCCCGCACTCGAGGTCGGCCATGAACTCGCCGCGTCTCTCATAAGGCACAACGGGCCTAACCAGGCTAGGATTGCCAGGCAACACCTTCTCGAGGGAAGACTCGCCCCACTCAATTCCAGACTTAAGCCTCTCAATTGCAGCAAGGCCCTTTGAGGTGTTGCACAGCACCGCGGAAACCCCGCCCTCGTAGTCGACCTCAGGGTGCGACGACTGGATCCCCCAGAAGTCCCCCAACGTGACGTCTGAGCCGCACGAGCGCTTGACACGACAAGCAAAGCACGAGGGTCTTAAGCTAGCATTAGCAAGGAACGCTTTCATGTACCAGTCATCCACGAAGATGCAGCTGTCGGCCGCCGCGGACGAAGCCCTCGCGACATCTTTCTCCGCATCATGCGCATACGCGTATGATGCGGAGTAAGACAGCCATCCGGTTGCCTTACTCCGCATGTTCACCGCGCGCAGCGCCGCGCCCACACCGACCTCCTTATATGCTGCCCACTTCTCCCAGAGGAGCGGCGAGGGGACGCCGTGGCAAATGACATCCACCGAGAGGAAACCGTCTGAGTCGGCGAGCTTCCCAAGGTAGGACCTCATGCCCGCAACTTGGCACGCGGTGCCGGAGAAGAGCACTCGCCTGCCACCGCGCAGAGCCTCCCGCACGCCCTCGTAGGCCTTGCGGCCGACCGAGCTCTGCACATACTTGGAACGCATGACGGAATCGAGATCTGACCCGTCTTCAACGAGCACGTGCCGCACATGTCTGCAGCCCTCATCCCAAGCGGCGCCGCACACGACGCCGCCATCCGCAAGAACGTCAAGGGCGAGCAGCCCGAAGACCCCACCCGAAGAGGAGGCAAGTCTCTCTCCCCTGTCCCTCGACTTCGCCCAGAGAACGGACTGCGCGCCATCCTTGGGGCGCTCCCCCATTGCGGGACACACCGAATCGCAACCCCCGCAGCCGATGCAGACATCTAAATTGACCATTGGCGTGGGGAAGCCACAGCCGTCGGTAATCATCCCGATGCAGGATTTCGGGCACCTCGCGGCACAGGCGCCGCAACCACAGCACGCATCTCCCAGCAACGTGATCTTCGGAAGGGACTTAAGCATAAAAAAACCTCCTAACGCAGGAAGGGCAATTTAGCCGCGATCGACGACTTCTCGCTTGAATCGAGAACGAAGAGCCACATTGCGGCAGCGAAAAGCACGGTGTAGACGACGCCCCAAGCCAGGAAAAGCAGCCAGCTAGTCACGGGCAGCAGCAGAGCCAGCCCCATGCATGCGGCCAAGACCACAGCGGAAGCCAAGACCACAGGCAGGTTCTTCTTCCAGAAATAAGCCATGTCCAGTCCGATACGCGCCTGATAGTACCAGTTCATAAAGAGACCGTTACCCAAGGCGATGCTCGCGATGTAAGCGATAGCGGGCGCCCAGTATCCGAGAACGGGCGAGGCAAACCATGTAAAAAGAACATTGAGACAAGCCATACAGAGGTAAACCACTGAACGCGCCCTATGCCTGTTTTTAGCGCGCTGGATCTCGATTCCCGTGTTCTGACAAAGCGGCACGCCCACGGGCAGCGTCATCGCACAGATGAGATAGTAAGTATCAAGGAAGCCCTCACCCGCCCACTTGGTAATGAAGAATCGTCCAAGCAGGACGAATCCACAGTACACCCAGCAGAAGAGGAACATCTGGTAGCGCCCTACGCGCGTCATGAGCCGAGTTAGCACTCCGTTGTCATCCGATTCAGCGACGATCCTATTGATCTTGGGCACAAATACGCTCGACATTGTTGTCGAGAGCGAGTAAAAGATTTGACGGATTTGCAGCGCCACAGCGAAAACAGATACAGTGACTGCGTTCGTGAGCGCGCCGAGCATCATATTGGGCACGCTCTGGTTAACTAAATCGCAAACCTGGTTGGCGAATATCCAGGCCGAGAAAGCTGCGACCGCGTGGAACAGGGCTCCGTCAAACCTCCTGAGGCTGAATCGCATACCGAGCTTCGACACAGCATAATGCATGTTGAGGGCGAGCAGAGTCAAGGTGACTGCGAGCTGAGCCAGCGCTACACCGACCGCGCCCATACCAAAGTTGAGCAAGACAAAAGCGATACCCGGTGTCGCTAACGTGGTGAACATCTGACGGCTTTGCTGAAACTTGAACTGTTCGTGGGCCATGATGTATGCGTCGAACACAGTCGAGAACAGCACCGCCGCCACGTTCACCGCCATGATAGCCATGAGCTCGCCCGCAAGCCCGACTTGGTCGAACGTAAAGCTGCCAGAAAAGAATAGCCCAACGTTCGCAGCAAAGAGCAGTCCCAACACCAGTGCAATGGAGCTGATCATCGCATATAGCGCAAGGTACATGCCATTGAGTGATCGGACGTCTTCCTCCGTCCCCTTAGCCTTCTTCTGCGTATAGAAGCGGATATACGCCTCGGAGAAACCAAACGTCAGAAGCGTTAGGGAGAAGACGAAGGAATTCGCAGTCTGGTAAACGCCGTAGTCCGCCTGACCCACGAAAGCGAGGAGCATCGGGGTATAGACGAGGTTGACGAGATTCTTAACGATGATGTTCGCGTACCCGAGAATCGCCCCGGCCTTGCGTTGACTAACCATGGACAGTATCTCCCGAAGATAGAGTTTCAGATTTCACTGGACATAACCACCCTATAAGCTGGCAAGGGCAGCGCGAAGCCATGCGACGGAATCATTCCTCTTCTCCTCAAGCTCTCGCTCGAAGCCGGTCCAATCGAACTCATCGACGCAGCGCTCGCGGAAGCAATCCTTACCGGCGCGGTTGGAGTTAATCCCAAACAAAGCGTGGAGGGTATCGAACCTGCTGGACATATTCCCAGCATTTCCCTGCCGTTCGTAAATCACAAAAGGCCGGTGGAAAAGGAGACTGAAAACTGTAGCGTGGAAGCTGTCAGTGCAAACGAGAGCAGAGTGGTGAATAAGCCACACGAACTCCGCGGGGCCGACCGGCAAATGGATATCCGTCAAGTCCACCAGCCCCAGGCCGTCGCGGCCACATCGTTCCGCGATCTTTGCCGAAGCTGTATCGTCTCCCAAGACATACTTAAGGCAGAAAGGCCCCTCCAGGTCGATGCCCGGAATAATCGGGCGCTCCTCTATCTCGGACCACCACTTGGCAGTTTGGAGCATCGTAGGGTCAAGAACGACCTTGACGTCCCGCCCAGTAAGCTCGCGGACAATCTGAGCACCCGCGAACTCCCGAACACCGATGTCCTTGATTCCGCCAAGCCATTCGGAGTAGCGCCGACCCCACTCCTCAGGCATGTCCGACATGCCGATGCCGAAACTAGCGGCATAGGCCATTTTCTTGTCGACGCCCACGGCGCACTGGGCGCCAAACTTACTCGCACCCAATCCCCACCCGGGGTTCCAGCATTGATCGGAGCCGATCACGACGGGACCAGTGATGCTACGAACGTCTCTCTCGGCAATCTCAACGACAGGCGCACAGTACTCATCCTGAAAAACTCGGAAACGCCGCCTCCTCTCGGCGGGCGCCTTCTTCGACTCGATTCGGACTCTGTTGAGGTCCGCCATGATCTTAAAGACCCCGCGCTTACTCACCGGGCGGCGGCAATCGACCGAAAGAACCTCTTTGCCGGTAAGAGAGGCGACGGCGGCCTCGAGGGCGCAGGCCTGCAGCCTATTCCCGTAGTTGGTGGGGTCAAAAATGCTGAGAATATATATCTGCCTGTCGTTCAATGAAACTCCAATCAAAGATAACTAACGAGTGCCTCGGCGTGAAATCCAGTACTTAATGGTTCTGCCGATAGACCGGATGTACAAACCGAAGCGGATATACAGCGGAATCATGCCGCTGCAGCCGAGCCAGAGGCGAAGAAACCGCCGGTTCTCGCTCCTGCAACAGCCGTTCTCAAGAGCCCCGTGGCAATCAAATCCTTTCAGGCTATCTGTCAACCAGGAAAGGACATCAGAATCGGAAGCGCCGTTGGAGAACGCAGTCTCCGCAGCGTAGGCGCAGGCCCCTACAAACCTGTCAGTAAGCAGTCGGTCGACTGCCTCCAAGCCATCGGGAGACATCCCTGCGTCAGGCTTGGCGGCGAAGCAGAGAACGTCTCGCATAGCCCGGGGGTAATCGAACTGCCCCTCCAGGTTAAGGCCCATGGCCGAGCCCCCGGAAGGCATGCGGTAGAGATAGTAGACATCGCTGTCTTCGACAGATTCGCAAATAGAGGCGCAGCAGAGCAGCTTCAGGATGAACTCCTGGTCCTCGCCGGTCCGCCTCCCGACCGTGAACCGGACCCCACTCGCCGCGATGAGCCGAGCAGAAACGAGGAAGAGCCAGCAGGGGAAAGTGGCGTATCTGTTCCCGAGCGATAGCTCGAGGAACTCCGATGCGTTCCCGAGGAACCGCCCGTACCCGAAGACCGTGCCTCGGGGAAGAGCACGGTACGCAAGCGCGACGACATCGGGGCGGACAGGCCTGCGTCCCAGCAGGGACCCCGCCTTCTCCACGAAGTTGGGAACGACGGTGTCATCGACGTCCAAGAAGGCGAGATATTCCCCACTGGCGGCCGCGATAGCAGCATTGCGCGCAGCGGAGACCCCGGCGTTCCCCTGGTGAAGAACCTTAATGCGATCATCGCCCCGCGCGAGCGCATCGGCCATCTCACCCGTACCGTCAACAGATCCGTCATCGACGATGATGGCCTCCCAATCGTCGGACGTCTGCTCAGAAAGCGAGCGAACGGCTGCCTCTAGGGTAGAAACGGCGTTATAAGCGGGGACAACAAACGTGATTAGAGGCGCCGTGACAGTTTGATACATGGATTTAACCTCTAGAAAAGGAGAAGCGGATAGAAAACGGCGCTCTTCATGACCTCGACATAGTTGAATGAAGGGATGAAGCTTGCCATGGAGATCAACCAGACGGCAATAGCGAGCAACATCAAAACGGCATCGGCAAGAATCGGCCATCGCGAATCAACCGCATGGCCCCTTCCCTTGTTGTTAAGCAGATATGTCGAGCCAATCAAGATCGGAATGAACTTCAAGCGGTTGCCGACGTTAACGAGGGTGAGTTCCATCGCGATGACGCACATCGTCAAAACAAGAACGAGCGCCGTTCGTCCATCATGCTGTCTCGTGGCGTAGATCCTAAGCAGCAGGACCCCGAGCAGCAGCAACGAAAACACATGGCTCAGATTGCTGAGAAGGTTGTCCGCCTGCTCTTGATCCCACTCCGTGCCGATGGTATAGAAACTCGCCTTCTTCAGAACGCTCGTAATGACAGGCACCCCGTCAAACAAATGGGACGCGAGAAGTACGGAAGCCACGGAAATCATGGTGACGACCGCGACAACGCAGATAATCGAATTCCTGACAGGGTTACGCTCGAGAATCGGCTGAACTAGGAACAAAACCAAGACGAGCAGCATAGAATTGTGGATGAGGCATGCGACGATGATCAGGACGAGCGACGGCAGAGAATCCCTGAACCCGTAAGACTGCCTCTTACATATCGCGACCGCACAAATCACGCAGCCGAGAGCCGAGCGAACGTTACCGATCAGGGGCTGCGCCGGGACGGCAAAAAAGATGAATAGCATGAGCGGGAGGAAAGCCCATGCATCTGTCGTCTCCTCGGCACACCTGTCCATCATCAGCCAAGCGATGAGACCGTAACCGAAAAACGCGGCGAGCGACTGGAGAAGTCGGAGGTCGCCGATATTCCCGGTTACCCAACACAGAAAGTTCCAGACGAGCAGGCCGTTGTGATCCTCGTTCAGGCTGGTTCCGATCGAGAGAATGTTCCTGCCATCGTAGTAGCCGCATTCAACCATCCATCGGGTCATATCGACAGGGTGGTTGTAAACGATACCATGGGCGACAAGCGCAGCGGAAAACCCAACCCCAAGGGCGCAGGCAACCGCCATCTTCTTTGTAGGGGCCCCGGTAAAGACGAGAAGGGAGAGGAAAACGGCGAGGAGGGGCGAAACAACAGCGCATACGCCAAGGAAGAACACCATGCCGAGCGCGTTCCCCCTACCCGCCATCGATAGGGTCCTCTGCGGCATGCCTCCCGAACTGATAGTTAAGATCTTCATCGAGCCAAGCTCCTCGCCAGCGGAGTAGCAGCGCGGCAGGCAACCAGGCACACATACGCAAGATAATCCATTTTCTTTTCCAACAAAGTGAAGAAGATCCGCTGCTCAAGCCTCAAATCCCCGCATCGACCGATGGCCTCCGCGTACAGCGATGTATCCCTGAACTCCTGGAACTGCTTTTTAAACCACTTGCCATCAGCATTCTTGCGCATGTCGTAGAAACCGTTAGACAGATAACCGACAAGAGCGGTCTCAGCAAATCCATTCCCCGGCCATTTCGAATCCCACGCGACGGCCTGTCGATGGACGGCTTCCTTGACCATGGCGTACTGGGCAATCTGGCCTTCGCGATAATTGGCAGTAATGCTGCTTGCGTTGGGACGATAATAATACAAGGGCTCGCGAACGCATGCGGCGCTCTTCATATTATCGAGAATGTAAAGGCTTTGCAGCTGATCTTCCCCAAGCTGCATCTTCCCATAAGGCGAGTAATCTGAATCGGCATCGACGCAAGACCTTCGAGCGATTTTAGTGACCATATTAGGAATATATCCATCGAGGAACGCAGAGCGTACATCGTTAAGGCTTTCTCCGGTATAGAAACGCTGTTCACCGGGCAGTCCCCCAGGGAGCACAGAGCCGAACGTCGGAGATTCGCTAAGGCAGATCAACACGACGTCGGGATCCAGTTCGTCAATGATCCCGGAAACCGCACACATTGCATTGGGCGCCAGACCGTCGTCGCCGTCGACGTGCCAATAATAATCACCGTTGGCGGCTTTGATCCCGGCACGGCGAGCAAGCAGCAACCCCTTGTTCTCCTGTTTGACTATGCGGACGGGAACATCCGTCTCCGCGGCGAAGCGCTCATAGATACTCGCGCTGCCGTCGGTCGAGCCGTCGTCGACGATGACGACCTCGTAGTCGGAATAATCCTGATGTGCAATGCTGTCCAAGCATTGTCCGAGATATTCCTCTACGTTATAAACGGGAATGATTATCGAGAATCTCACATTAAAAACCTTTGTTCATAGGGATTATCCGATTGCTTTGCCAGAAATCGCGGCATAAAGGGCATAGAAAGCGTTATGCATCTTCGGGGAAAGCGCAAAAAGCGCGCACCTCAGTCTCCAGGTGCGCGAAGCTAGGGTGTTCCTTGAGGCGCGCATCGCAAGGTCGCGGGCAAGCCTCAAATACGCCTGCCCCTCCGCCCTGTCGGCAAAGCTATCGAGATCAACCCGCATGGCAACGCGCAGAATGCAATACGCTCGGAAGCACTCGAACTCGCCATCAAAATTTCCCTCGGCAACCCGCCGCACGGCCTCAATGGCAGCATCCATATCCCTCACATGCTTAGGGCCTTGCTTCTTAAGCGTTGTGATGGAACCGGGCCTCGTCACGTACGCATAGAAAGGGGCGTCAGTGACAGCGACGGTCTCTACACGGGAGCAAATCGCGGAAGTCACGCCCATATCCTCGAAAAGCTGACCCTCGGGGAACACAAGGTCGGGCATCAAAGAACGGGAAAACAACTTGCCCCAGGCAGACCCGCTCTCCCCTTCGAGCAGAAGAAGGCGCCTCAGATGCTCCCAGCCGCTCTCCAACGTGAACAAAGGCTCACTCCGCATTTCATAACTCTCGAGAGGAGGCATCTTGGCAAAG
Organism: uncultured Collinsella sp.; assembly: GCA_963559095.1. Lineage (GTDB taxonomy): Bacteria > Actinomycetota > Coriobacteriia > Coriobacteriales > Coriobacteriaceae > Collinsella. The sequence continues at coordinate 10,059 of CAUWJG010000078.1, forward strand.
GATCCCGCGACAAACGACACATGGTATCTCAAAGCCGCCTGGAGCATGAACTCAACGGCCCGCGGATCTATGAGATCGTCTCCGTCGACATACATCAAGTAGTCACCGTGACAAAGCCGAGTGCCATAATTTCGGGCAGATGAGAGCCCGCCGTTCTCCTTGTGGAGAATCTCGACGCGTGAATCATCCCCGACGACGCTAGCAATCAACTCAACCGTGTCATCGGTACAGCCGTCATCCACGATAAGAATCTCAATATTTGGATACGTCTGACAGAGCAGCGACCTTATGCAGGGAAGCACGAACGGCCCCACGTTGAAGATGGGGACGACGATGCTAACAAGAGGCGCTTCAGCTTTTGATGCTGTAGAAATCATATCTTTAGAAAGAACCTCCCAAATCCAAGGCATCCAGGTACTCCCCCAGCTCTTCCTCCCAGTCGGGCATGTGGAAACCGACTGACTCGAGCTTGGAAAGGTCGAGCGCGGAGTGGACCGGGCGCGGGGCGACGGGGCCGGCGGCGCTCGCGTAGTAGTCGGCGGTCGATACCGGCACGACCCTGCCCCCGTTGCCGTTGGCGGCCTCGAAGACGGCGCGGGCGATGTCCGCCCAGCTCTTCACGGCGCCGGAGCCGGTGCAGTCGTAGGTGCCGTAGGGGGCCTTCGCGTCCAAAACGTGGAAGATGGCCTCGGCCATGTCACGCGTGAAGGTCAGGCGGCCCAGCTGGTCGTCCACGACGGTGACCTGCACGAGCCCGTCCTCCGGGTCGGCCACGCGGTCGGACAGCCCCTTCATGGTCTTGACGAAGTTGTGGCCCTCGCCGATGACCCAGGAGCTGCGCATGATGTAGTGGCGCGGGCACCCGGC
>CAUWJG010000079.1:0-10579 GCA_963559095.1 uncultured Collinsella sp.
CCGCACCCGCGAGCGCACCCGCAGGGCGAGGGTCGTCGTCATGGGGGAGTAACAGGAGAAAGGACCCGTCATGAAAAAGATTCTACTCGCGTGCGGTTCGGGCATCTGCACCTCGACGGCAGTGCACCAGAAGGTCGCCCAGATGCTCGATGACAAGGGCTTTGCGGGCCAGTACGAGATCACGCAGTGCAAGGTGTCCGAGGCCCCTTCCAAGTCTCCGAACTTTGATTTCCTGATTGCCACGACGATGGCACCTGCGGGGCTGCAGTGCCCCTATGTCAACGGCATCCCGTATCTGACGGGCGTTGGCACCGCCGCTGCCGAGGCGGAGATTCTCAAGCTTATGGCTGAGTAGCCTCTTATGAGGCAATGTGTCGTGCACGGTGAATATCGCTGAGCGCGACGCTTCGCAATACCGCGAGCTGTTTGGTTATAAAAGGAGGCTTAACCAATGGACGCGATTTTGGGTTTCTTTTCCTTTATCAATTCCCTCGGCGTATCGGTTGTCATGCCGATCGTCATCACGATTTTGGGTTGCGCCCTGGGTGCCGGCTTCGGCAAGAGCCTGCGCGCTGGCCTGACCGTCGGCATTGGCTTCATCGGCCTGAACTTGGTCATCAACAGCCTGCTTGGCACCACCTTGGCGCCTGCGGTCCAGGAGATGATCGAGCGTTTCGGGTTCAGCCTGTCCGTGATTGACGTTGGTTGGCCCGCCGCAGCGGCCATCGCCATGGGCTCGGTTGTCGGCACCATCATCATTCCGCTGGGCCTGATCGTGAACATCGTGATGCTGCTCACCAACACCACCCAGACGGTCGATGTGGACATTTGGGACTACTGGCACTTTGCGTTCACCGGCGCGCTCGTTGCCATCGTGACGGACAATCTGGTGCTGGGCGTCGTGGCGGCCATTCTCAACATGGTCATCATCATGGTGCTGGGCGACTACACCGCCCCGCAGGTCGAGAAGTCCCTCGGCATGCCTGGCGTCTCGCTGCCCCATGGCTTCACCGCTGCCTATGCTCCGATCGCCATGTTCTTCAACTGGGTGTTCGATCACATTCCCGTGGTTAAGGATATCAATATCAATGTTGACGAGCTGCAGCGCAAGTTCGGCATCTTTGGTGAGCCGATGATCATCGGTACCGTCATCGGCCTGGTGATTGGCTCGCTGGCGTACTGGAATGGCGCCGATGTCCAGGCATCCATTGTGAGCATCGCAACGACGGGCGTGTCGCTCGGCGCTGTGCTGGTGCTTATCCCCAAGATGGCCGCCCTGCTCATGGAGGGCCTGATTCCGATCAGCGACTCCGCGTCCGAGTTTGTCCAGAAGCGCTTTAAGAACCGTGGCAAGATTTACATCGGCCTCGATTCCGCAGTGGGCGTTGGCCATCCCACGACGTTGACCATCGCCTATATCCTGGTTCCGCTGATGATCATCATGGCCGTGACGCTTCCGGGCAACAAGGTGCTGCCCTTTGCCGACCTGGCCGTTGTGCCTTGGATGTTCGTGCTGATCACGCCCATCGTGAACAACAACGGCTTCCGCGGCATCCTGATCGGCATCATTGTCCTGGCGGTTGGCCTGTACATCGCTACCGACCTCGCCCCGATGATCACCACCGCAGCAAACAATGTCGGTTTCGACATCGCGGGTGCCACGGGTGCGGCTGATACCATGATCTCCTCGATCTGCGACGGTGCGAACCCCCTGACCTGGATTATCACGCGCCTGCATGGCTGGCTCGGCTACGTCGGCGCCGGTGTGGTTGCCGTGGTGTCCCTCGGCTTGGCCCTGTGGAACCGCAATCGCATCCTCAAGGAGGCCGAAGAGCTGCACGAGGCTCAGGCATAAGGACCGCATAGACGAACGCGCCGGCAATGTCTGAGCGCGAGACGTGACGGTACGTTTGCCCAGCGCGGGTGCATGGCGCGCCTACGCTGGGCTTTTTGGAGCGGTGGCATGAAAACATACACGTACATCCGGCGATATTTTGCCATTGAAGTGATTGCGACGGGCATAATCGCCCTTGCCGCGCTGGTGATCTGCCCCTTGCTTGCCGCGCGCAACATCATGGCGGGCATCATGGTCGTCTTGATGATCCCTGCGGCCTATCAGGTGTGGAATACGTTCATTGCCATTGCGAATCCGGAAACGGTGACGCTTGCCGACGGTTTTATCGAGTTCGGCGCGTGGGGCCGGCATGATCGCTACGAGTTGGCCGATGTGCACGAGTTCCGCGTTCGCGAGTTTCCAACCGCAGGGAAGATGTACGTGCGCGTTAATGGCGGCGGCCTGCTGCGCGGCCGATATTGGCTGCAAACGCGTGTGATGAGCGATGGCCGCGAGCTGTTCGAGCGGATCTGCGACATGGAGTATGCCATGCATCCAGACAGCCTAAAGGCCCGTGCACGGCGGGTGAACAGCGAGTACTTGGCGGCGGAGGCGTCGGAGGCGTCCGATTCCACCTCGAGCCCATCGCGTCGCCATACGCGGCGCGGGCATAAAAAATAAGGAGGTTGACAATATGTTTGAGAGCGAGAAGCAGGCGGTGCTCGATGCGGCGCTCAAGCTCGATCGCTACGGCCTCATCGCCCTGTCCGGTGGCAACGTGAGCTGGCGCATGCCGACGGGCGAAGTGCTGGTGACGCCATCGGGCATGATCTACGATGACATGGTGGCCGACGACGTGCTGGTTGTCGATATGGATGGCAACATTTTGGAAGGTACGCGCAAGGCATCGGTCGATACTGAGGCGCTGCTGTATATCTTTAAAGAGAAGCCTGAGGTCAATGCGGTAATCCATACGCATCAGCCCTATGCGACCGGCTTGGGTTTGGTCATGGATGAGATTCCGTGCAACCTGTCCACCATGGCGAATGCGACGGAAGGTCCGGTGACGGTTGCCGCCTATGGAGACCCCGGCAGTTTGTCGATGGGTGTCGAAGCGGTGCGTGCGATTGGCGACCGTCTTGCTGTGGTTTTGAAGCATCATGGCGTCATCGCCGTTGGGCGTGATTTGCGACAGGCTCTGTTTTCCTGCGTGTATCTCGAGGAGGCGGCCAAGACAGTCGCGGTCGCGCTGGCGACCGGCAAGCCCATGGCAACCATGACGCAAGCGCAGATCGACGAAGCGGTGGCGGTGTTCCACCGCTACGGTCAAAAACCTTTGAACGATCAGCAGTAAGAGTGCTGTCGTTTGCGCCCACGCGCCGAGTCGCGTCGGGCATTTCAGCGAGAAAGGAAGCATCATGTTGGTGAATCTTCGCGACATCTGTGCGATCGCCGAGCAGAACAACATGGCCATTGCGGCCTTTAACACGCCGAGCCTCGAGGCGGTCCGCGCGGCGATTGACGCCGCTGAGGCAACGGGGTATCCAGTGATTATCCAACATGCCGAGTGCCACGATAACATCAGCCCGCTCGATGTGATGGGCCCGGCAATGGTTGCGCTGGCCGAACGTTCAACTGCGCAGATCTGTGTGCACCTTGACCACTGCGAGCATCTTTCTTATATGCGTCGCGCATTGGAGATGGGCTTCAACGGCGCGATGTTCGACGGCTCCGCGCTACCTTATGAGGAGAATGTGGCCAATTCGGCCCGAGCGGCGGCCATGTGCGCCAACTTCGATTGCGGCTTGGAGTGCGAGCTCGGCAGCCTGGGGGCTCGCGAGGGCGATTTGCTGGCCGACGGTGGTGCGGCTCCCGAGGGTGGCGCCGGCGCAACCTACACCGACCCCGACCAGGCTCGTGAGTTTATCGCAGTCACGGGGCTCGATATTCTGGCCTGCTCGTTCGGTACGGTCCACGGCCTGTATCGTGGCGAGCCGCAGCTTTCCTTTGAGGTGCTTGATCAGATTCGCGAGCGTGCGGATGTGCCGCTCGTCATGCATGGCGGATCGGGTGTCTCGAACGAGGATTACCACAAGGCCATCGATGCCGGTATTCGCAAAATCAACTACTACACGTATGGTGTGAAGTATGCTGGCGAGGCGGTCCTTGCGCTGGCCGACGCCCGCCGTGCCGCAGATGCGAGCGCCACGGTGTATTGGCACGATATGACCATTGCCGCTTATGAGCGCCTGCTTGCCGATTTCACCGATGTCATTAAGGTGTTTGCCAATGGGGCCGAGCCGCTAGCGTAGCCATCGTAGTTGCCGCGAGAGCCTGCGGCGTTGATGTCGCTGGGGTTTTGCTTAGAGGAGAGGATACCTATGTCCGCTGTTGATACCGATCTGTTTACACCCGATCTCGTGTTCTTTGATTTTGAGGCGAGCGATCGCGCGGAGTTCTTCACAAAGCTGGGGGAGGAGCTTTCTGCGCGCGGCTATATCAAAGATACCTGGTTTGATGCAATTACCGAGCGTGAAAAGAACTACCCCACTGGTTTGGCGTGCCAGGCCATTAAGGTCGCCATTCCGCATACGGACCCGGAGCATCTGGAAAAGCCCTACATTGCCGTGATTAAGCCTGCGAAGCCGGTCGTATTCGATGCGATGGCCGGGATGGGCGATCCGGTGCCCGCCGAGCTCATTGTGAATCTGGGTTTGCTTCAGCATGCCGAGGGGCAAGTTGCCGTCCTGCAGGCGCTCATGGGCATTTTCATGGATGAGGGTGCGTGCGCTGAGGTCATGGCGCAGGATACGCCTGAGGGCATGGTGGCGACTATGGTGCGACTTTGCGGTAAGTAGCTCTTTGTTTTGTGGCCGTCGCTTTCGGGCGGAGTGCCATTTTGAATGGGGCTGCGGGCTGTTGTTCGCATCGGATCCATACGCGTGCATGTCGCGCGCCCGGGTGGGGAGAATGCTCGGGCGCACGGCTGCGTTATGGCGGGCGGGGCGCCAGGTGGCCCCTTGTTTCTGGGGTTTACCGCCCGCACGGTGGGGGCGTTGTGCCGGGCTGGCCATTTTCGCCTCGCCCGGCTCATTGCGAGATGCCGCCTACTGGCCTTCTCGTCAAAATTCGGCTCTCGTTGATACATTTTGGGGCCCATCGCCCCAAGGCGCATTTTCGACGCCTCCCTGACCTGCGCTTTCCTTTTCGCGATTGTCGGGTGTGCTCGAGGTGGCGGCGAAAACGTATCAACGATAGCCGAATTTTGACGAGGGGCGGGAGCGCCCCGTGCCCTCGCGGTGCGTCAAGGCCGCGAGATGGCGCTCTTTGCGGCGTGGGCGCAGCCCGCCACCCGCGAGTTTCGCCGCATATACGGCGGCTCGGGTGTCCCCGCGGTGCGTCAGCCCCGCGGATGCCCCGCCCGCGGCCCTGCCGGGCCGACTTCTCCGAGCTTCCCGTCAAATAAGGACGGGTTTTGGCACGATCTTTCCCCCAAGGCGAGTAGACTGGGGAATCAGGCCAAAGAAACCGCAGGTGGAGGAGCCGCGCAAAACCGCCATATCCGCCGGGTGGCGAAAAACGTACCAAAACCCGTTCTCATTTGACGGCGAATAGACGGCAGCGAATCATTTTTCCTGCGGGCACTGGTGAGCTCTCAATCTCAGGCCCCGCCCACCCCTCATATTTTCTGCCCTGTTGTCAATCTGGGGCCCTATGTCTTCTTAGTTCTTCACGCAAGAAAACATAAAGAAGTTTTGAAGGAACATTGATATGTGGCGGGATTGGGCGTTACCATCCCATCCCGCCATAACGTAGTCGCGCACCCAGGCATTCTCCCTACCCGGGTGCGCGACATGCACGTATGTTAATCACAACGGTTTACGGCAAAGGTTTCGCGCCATTCGCAAACACCTTAATGACATCCGCGAAATCGGCAAGCAGACGTTCATATGCGGCGCACGTCATATCATGCCAATACACGGTTGCAGAGGCATCGACCGCGCGGCGCTCATCCAGCAAAGCGGCCACAGACTCCCCCGCGTATTTCACACCATAGGTGTAGTAGTTGATCTTGCGGATGCCCGCATCAATCGCCCTTCGATAGTCCTCGTTGGACACACCTGAGCCTCCATGCATAACCAACGGCATGGGCGCGCGGTCACGAATCTGTTCGAGCACCTCGAACGAAAGCTGCGGTTTACCCCGATACAACCCATGCACCGTTCCAAACGAACAGGCAAGGGCATCCAGCCCCGTAGCCTGGATAAAATCGCGTGCTTGGTCGGGATCAGTATAGGTAGCGCCCGATCCGCCCGCCTCGCCATCGCTGGAAAGCACATCGCCTTCGCGAGCACCAAGGCTACCCAGCTCACACTCAAGACCACAATCATAGTTGGCACACATGGCCGCCGCACGGGCGGAATTAGCTACATTCTGCTCAAACGGCAACGCAGACCCGTCGAACATGACACCGTTAAATCCCATGTCAAGCGCCCGATGGATATACGACAGGCTCTCACCGTGATCGAGATGAACGCATACCTGCGCACTCGATCGCTCCGCCAGGGCGATCATGGCCGGTCCGACCATATCGAGAGGCGCGATATCTTCATGGCACTCAGCATGCTGAATGATCACCGGGTAACCCGTTTCCTCAGCAGCATCAATAGCGGCGCGAATCGCCTCCAAACTTGGAGTGTTGAATGCCGCAATCGCCATGTTGTTCTGTTCGGCAATAGAGCAGATATCGCGAAGATTAACCAACATAAACTTGCCACCCTTCAGAACAAAATGCCGTGCGCCGTTTGTGGCGCACGGCACGAGCTCGACTACTACGCAGCGGGAACGCCACCAAAGAGGCCAGTTGCACCGAGAATAATACCGATGACAACCAGGATCAGCATGACCTTGTTCGGATTCATGTTGCGCTTCTTAAGCAAGAACCATGTGAACAGCGTAACCGCCAGAGGGGCAATGCCCACAAGAATAGAGTCCAACGTCGCCTGCAGGTCAAGCGTGCCCTCGCCAACGGGAATCTGGCAATAGGAGTTCAGCGACACGAAGCTATAAGCGAGGCAACCCAAAACGATGGCACCCATAATCGATGCAGTTGCAATCAGGCGCTTCATCTGTCCGCTCGCCATAAGGCTTTCAACGCCCTCCTTGCCCTTGTTATAGCCCGTAAAGAACATAACGTGCGAAATCGGAACCATAACGGCGTACATAAGAGCAGCGTAGAGCAGGGCACCAAACGGATTGCCATTCATTGCCAGCGGCATGCAAATTGCCAGAAGAATGGGCGTGATCGTTGCCTGCCAAACAGTGTCGCCAATGCCGGCAAAGGGACCCATCAAGCCCGTCTTGACCGCCGTAATAGCCTCAGCAGGCATATCGGGGTTGTTTGCCTTCTCCTCCTCCATAGAAAGAACCAGGCCGTTGATGATGCAGCCAAAGTGGGGCTCAGTGTTGTAAAACTCCATCTGACGCTGCATGAACTCAACGCGCTTTTCCTTATCATCCGGATACAGCTTTTCCGGGACATGGGAGAAGGAGGTCAGCAACGCGGACGCCATGAGTCGTTCGTAGTTGTAGTTACAATTCGAGAATGCAATCCACTTGAGCCAGGCGCGTGTCGCGTCTTTCTTTGTAAGACTCTTGCGCTCGCCCGCAGCGCCCCTCGTCATCTCTTTAGTCATTTCCCCAACCTCCTACTCAAAGTCGTCGTCAGAATCATCGGATGCAACAGAGCTTGATGCGACAGGTGCAGCGGCTGCAACCTGCGGGACAGGAGCGGCCGTCTCAGCCTTCATTTCAAGGTTCACGTAGAAGAAGGCAATAACAAAGCCGATGATTGCAACTGGCATCGCGCCCAAGCCAAGGTAAGCACTCAAAATGAAGCCGAATACGAACCAAATGAGCGTACCGGGGCGGTCGAGCGTGCGCAGATTCATGGCAATACCAAGCGCGGGGAGAATGGCGCCAATGACTTCAAGCGTATAAAGCGGTCGACCCTGCATCACGTTGATAATCTGCGTAACTGCATCCACTCCGTAATAGCAGCCCAGCGCAACAGGCACTACGCACAGGAAGAAACAAAGGATCTGAGGGGGTACGATGTGCAGGAAAACTGCCTTTTTCATGTCGCCCTCAGCCGCTGCCTTATCAATCATGTGCACAAAAGCGGTATCGAGCGTCATGCGGAGCACGTTCACAATCGTGCCAATCAGGGCAATGGGCACCGAAATGGCAACGACGGCAGAGGGCTCCAAGCCAGCCGCAATGCCCAAAGCGACACCAAGCGTACCCGCAAGGCCCGGATCATTAGGCTGCGCGCCACCTGCAAAGACATAAGCAATGAACGGCATCTGAACTGCGGCGCCAACAATAGCTCCCTGAACGGGATCGCCCAGGATAATGCCGACCAGCACACCGGCGACGAGCGGTTTTTGGATAATTGAAATGCCACCCAACAGAAGGAACCAGGGTGTTCCCACGAAACCGAGGTAATACACCACACCGATTAAGATTGATTGCAGGAGTGTAATCTCCATATCGCCACACTTCCTTCCAATTCAAAAACGTCTTGAGTCTCGCTACAGATGATTCGCCACGTTGATTTTTGAATCATCCGCCGTAATCTGAATGGTCACATCGCATCCCGCGTCCAGCAGGCCTCGAATTGCCGCGCGCTCAGACTCCGAGCACGCGATGTTTTGATAGAGCGTCGTTCGGTCGGGCCGAATGCCCATGCCGCCGATATTGAGGGCATGCACGTCAACACCGGCCTGCTGAACACGCCAAATAGTCTCCGGCGTTTTCACCAAAAGAATCACTCGGTCATCATCTTTAAAACCCTTGACGAGACGATCGACCGCCTTTTCGACCGAGAAGATCCCCAGCTTAATTTGTGCTGGGACAACTCCTTTGAGCACCGTTTTCATCAGCGGATCGGCCGCTACGCCATCGTCAACAACCATGATCTTGTTGGCGTTCGTGGCCTTGCACCACGAAGTCATGACCTGCCCATGAACGAGTCGGTCATCCACACGAATCAGAACGATGTTCTGCATTCCCCTGGCTTCCATGCAACTTCCCTTCTTTAGAAGCCCTCGTCATCGTCAATATCGGCGACGGCAGAAAGCTTTTGGAACACATCGATCACCGCTGAACCAGCAGTGTTTGCCACCCGCCCACCGAGAGCCTGAAGGCTTTTCTCTTCTGAACGCCCAAAAACCGCGTCGATCGCCATGGGCAAATTGACCCCCGCGACGGGATAGATGTCACGTTCACCCATAAGACGACATGCCACGTTGCTCGGCGTACCGCCGAAGATATCGAGCAACACGAGCACGCCATCGCCGTCCTCGACACCATCAATTGCTTCCAAGAGTGTTTCGGTAAAGCTGTCTGGACTCATCCCAGGTTGAAGTTCGGCAACTTTGAATTTTTCGGGACGACCAGTGAGCAGCGCCAGTGCCGACTCAATACCGCTTGCCAGCGTTCCATGAGCGGCAATCACCACGCCAATCATGTAAACCCCTAACCGATTAGGCCGGTGGCTCCCCAAGCGATGCACGCTATACCAGCAGCCGCCAACAATACAATCGAAATGAAATCTCGGCTCAAAATATGAGCCTTCGCAGCGTTCTTTAGGCCATCACGCCACGTTTCGCCCTCAAGCGTGAAAGATGCAATGACATATCGAATAGACACGACCAAAATGAGCAGAAAAGCGATGCCCAAAGCAATGCGCAATATGCTAAGAATTGAGTCTCTCCGCATGAATCCAGCAAGATCAATGCCCATTACCTCAGGCAATAGCCACATGAGGGATATCAAAACAACAGCAGAGCCAATGAGGTAAAGCACACCCGACCTCATTCCGCTTCCCCGCATAGGTCGAACGGATGAATCTGCTCCACGCTTCTTGCTCATTGAATTACACACCTCTGTCATCAAGGCACGATGCGCTACGCGCGGATTCATCGGCCACCGCAAGCGCTTCTTTCGTCAATCTTCCGGCAATTGCCGTATCGGGGTGCCTGGAAAAAACACCGCGCCCCAAACAAACGGCATCGGCGCCCGCAGCAGCCAGCTTCGCGAACTTGTCGTCATCGCAATTGCCATCAATGGCAATCTGGAAATCAGCCCCGTGCTCGCTCCGCAGTGCATATGCCTCGCGAACCCGATCAAACGTTTGAGGCAGGAAATCCTGACCGCCAAATCCCGGGTCGACCGACATGATCAAAAGAGAATCCAGCTCATGGATATACGGAATAACGGTTTGTAGCTCTTGATAAGGATTGAGGAACACGCCAAACCGAGCATTTCCATGATGAACCTGATTGGCAAGCCTGTTTACGCTCCTACCGATAACGTCAGACGGCATGGTGATGGTTTTTGCCCCCGACTCGAGGCAGAGATCCACGAGATCCTCATCTATGGTGTCCACGTAAAGATGAGCTTCAATGGGGACTTCCGTGGCAGAGCTCATCGCTTTAATGATCTGCGGCGTGAGACACATGTTTTTAACGTAATGCCAATCGATAATATCGACGTGATAGTAATCTGCATATGGATCCAGTGCATACAGCTCTCCCTGGATATTGAGCAAATTCGCGCTCATAAACGATGGCGCCATCTTAAGCATCGCGTTCCCCCTCCCTTCGCTACTCGAACGCTGCGGCGGGCTGTTACTCCCCCATGACGACGACCCTCGCCCTGCGGGTGCGCTCGCGGGTGCGG
>CAUWJG010000080.1:0-9029 GCA_963559095.1 uncultured Collinsella sp.
CCGACTTCTTCTCCATCGGCACGAACGACCTCATCGGCTACACCATGTGCGCCGATCGCGGCAACGACCACATCTCCAACCTGTACCAGGTGTACTATCCGGCAGTCCTGCGCTCGATCAAGAACATCATCGAGAGCGGCGTCAAGGCCGGTATCATGGTCGGCATGTGCGGCGAGGCCGCTGCCGACCCGCTGCTGGAGCCGCTGCTGATCTCCTTTGGTCTGGAGGAGTTCTCCATGTCCGCGCCGAGCATCCTGCGCGCCCGCAAGACCATCTCCCAGTGGACCAAGGCCGAGTGCGATGAGCTCGCCGAGCGCGCGCTTGCCTGCTCCACCGCCGAAGAGGTCAAGGCGCTGCTCGAGGCGGCCGCTCGCTAAGCGTTGATCATCCGGCTGCAACTGTCTTTTTGGGCGGTTGCAGCCGGTGTTTGTAGTATGGGGTAAATCGCTTTATCGATGTATGATACCCGTGCGTTTCGGCTCGCGATGCGCTATGCTTCAAGAACCTGTGCGCCCATAAAGGAGGCTATATGTTCTACACCCTCACCGCCAATCCCGCCGTCGACATGACCGTTGCCGGCCCGACGCTCGTGCCCGATGAGAACGTGCGCGCCAACTCGGCGAGCTACACTGCCAACGGCAAGGGTCTCGATGTGTCGTTCGCCCTCAAGAAGTTCGGCGTCGACTCCGTCGCCCTCGGCTTTTTCGGTGGTTTTACCGGCAAATTCATCGTCGAGGAGACCATGAACCTGGGGTGCCTTTGCCGCCCCGTTTGGGTCGACGGCGTGACCCGCATCTGCGCGTACATCAACGATGGCGAGCATGAGTACGGTGTGTTGAACCCCGGCGCCCCGCTGACCCCGCAGTACGAGCAGGAGCTTTACAAGATTTTGGACACCACCGGCGATCTGTCCTGCCTGGTGGTCTCTGGCTCTGTGCCGCCGCGCGCCTCGGCGGACTTCCTCGATCAGGTCATGACGCACGCCCAGGCTCGCGGTGCCGATGTGGTGCTTGACCTCTCGTCCGACAAGCTCAAGGAGCTCGCGCATAAAAAGCCGCTGCTCATCAAGCCGAATCATCATGAGATGCGCGCCATCTTCGGCGTGCCGGTGGATACCGACGATGAGGTGCGTGTGGCCATGAAGATGGCTCACGATGCCGGTGTGCAGAACGTCCTGCTCACCCGCGGCAGCCGCGGTGACGCCTACTTCTCGAACGGCGAGGACATCTGGTACGCCAAGCGCGAGTTCAACATCAAGCTCGTGTCCTCGGTGTGCGCCGGTGACTGCACGCTTGCGGCCTTCCTGCTCAAGTGGTATGACGACCGCGACAACGTCGAGGAGGCCATGAAGCTCGCCATGGCAACCGGCGCCAACGTCGCCGAGTCCGTGGGTCTGGGCGACTTCGGTCATGTGGACGAGTACAGCAAGCGCATCACCGTGCGCAAGCTTGATCGCAAGTAGGACATCGCTGACATACGTCGCGTTGGGGCGTCGCTGGCCAATGGGCTGGCGGCGCCCTTTGTATTGCGGCATGGCGACGGGGTCGATTCGTACGCGACGCTGTAGGGTTGATTTCCAACCTTATCGAAACAATTTGAGGGTTTTTCCGCTTTCAGCACGTAGCGCGACATCCGGGGCCCGCCCCGCGACGCAGTGGGCGCCCGCCGGGCATACGAATCGACCCTGCCCCCAAACTGACGGGTATACTGGAATGCGGATGAAGGGGGAGACCATGCGGCATAAAAGCGATGCCTCGTTTGCGGGCGACATCTTGGCTGGGGCTCGTCCCAGTGCACCTGCGTTGACCGTCCTGCACGCGCTTGAGGCGGCGGGACTCGAGGCCTGGCTGGTGGGCGGTTGGGTGCGCGACGCGCTCATGGGCAGCTGCCCGCACGATGTCGACCTTTGCTGCAGCGGCTCCTGGCAGCAGAGCGCTTGTGCGCTGCGAGCGCGCAACATCACGGTGATCGAGTCCGGCGTCAAGTTCGGCGGCATTACCGCCGTGTGCGGTGGCGAGCGCATCGAGGTGACGGCGTATCGCCTGGATGGCACCTACGGCGACGGGCGTCATCCCGACGAGGTGACCCATGCGGCCTGCATTGAGGACGATCTCGCTCGACGCGACTTCACGGTGAATGCGATGGCCTGGCATCCCGAGCGTGGGTTGCTCGACCTCTACGATGGCCAAGGCGACCTCTCGCGTCGCTGCATCCGCGCGGTGGGCGAGCCCCGTCGGCGTTTTGAGGAGGACGCCCTGCGCATGTTGCGCGCGGTGCGTTTCGCCTGCCGTCTGGACTTTGCTATGGACACCGCTACGGCGCAGGCCCTGGCCGCGTGCGCGCCCTTGCTGGATCAGGTTGCCCGCGAGCGCGTGGGTATCGAGCTGGCGGGCATCCTGGCCAGCGGTCATGGTGGGGACGCACTTTTGCGCTATCCCGAGCTCATGTGTGCCGCCATCCCTGAGTTAGCGCCCATGCGCGGATTCGATCAGCGCAGCCGTTATCACGCCTACACCGTCTACGAACACGCGGCGCGCGTCCTCACGGTCGCGGGCGAGCTGTCTGACTTTCGCATCGATGGCGGCGATCCCAACACCCCGCCTTCGCCCTCGCTCATGTGGGCGGCGCTTTTGCACGATGTGGCGAAACCGGCCACCTTCACGGTGGACGAGCGTGGACGCGGGCATTTTTACGGGCATCCCGAGGCCGGAGCCAAGGTGGCGCGCACCATCATGCGGCGGCTGTCGCTGCCGGGTGAGCTGGTGGACGATGCCTGCCTGCTCATCTGCTATCACGATCGCCCCATCGAGCCTGAGCGGGAGAGCCTGTTGCGCATGATGCACCTGCTCTCCGCCGGTGCCGGTGGGTCGCATGCAACGTGTGCGCAGCGCATGGGCGAGCTACTCGACCTCAAGCGCGCGGATACCCTCGGCAAGGCGGCGCACTGCTTTTACTATGTCGAGGAAATCGAGCGCATGCGCGAGATGGTGCGTGAGCTCGTGGCGTGCGGCGAGGCGTACAGCGTGCGCACCCTCGCCATCTCGGGTGCCGACCTTATTGCGGCGGGTGTTCGCCCGGGGCCGGCGATCGGTGCGTTGCTGCAACGGGGCCTTGAGGGTGCGATCAGCGGTGCGGTGCGCAACGAGCGCTCGGCTCTTTTGGCCTACCTCGATGTGGGGCGGCCGTCGCGATAGTGGATGCGCCGCGCAGTCCAATAGCCGATGCGCCGGTGGGGCCCTGGCTGCACGATAGCCGATGCGTTGGCGGAACCCTGGCTGCCCGATGGCCGATGCGCCAGTGGCACCCTGGTCGGCGCGATAGCCGGCTCGAGCGTCGCGACGACGGCCGGCCGATCACACGCCTCGTGCCACAAGGTGCGCCGTGCTCCATATAAACCAAGGAATTCGGAGTATTTTTGAGCCCCGTCCCAGTCCGCCCCAAGATGAGTGTTACTATTCGATACGTTGGTAACACCATGAAGGGAGGGTGCACCATGGATTCACGTGCACTGGTGACGCGTCGGGGTTTGATGGGCGCGTCTGCGTTCGCGTTGGTTGGCGCGGCGGGGCTGGTCGGCTGTTCGGGTAAGGAAGCGCCGGCTGGCTCGGCATCGGACGGCACCGCCACGGGCGCGCCTCAGGTCACGATCGCGATGAGCACGAGCAACGAGCCGGCCGCCGGCTTCGACCCCTGCATCGATTGGGGCTGTGGCGAACATGTGCACGAGCCGCTCATCCAATCCACGCTTGTTGTCACGAACAAGGACATGGAGTTCGAAAACGACCTCGCCACGTCCTATGAATGCTCGGCGGATAACCTCGTGTGGACCTTTGAGATCCGCGATGACGTGCACTTCTCCGATGGCGAGCCCCTCACGGCCGCCGATGTCGCGTTCACCATCAACACCATTCGGCAAAGCCCGCAGGCGCAGGCCGACCTGACCATGGTGACCGATGCCGTCGCTGTGTCCGATACGGTGGTCGAAATCCATCTCTCCAAACCCTGGAACGCGCTTTTGTACACGCTGGCCGTCATGGGTATCGTTCCCGAGCACGCCTATGGCGAAGATTACGGGGCAAACCCGATTGGCTCGGGGCGTTATCTGCTCAAGCAGTGGGACAAGGGCCAGCAGGTGATTTTCGAGGCCAATCCCTCGTATTACGGCGAGGCGCCCGCCATCGAGCGCTTCTGCGTCGTGTTCATGGAGGAGGACGCCGCGCTTGCGGCCGCCAAGGGCGGCAAGGTCGATATGGCCTATACGAGTGCGACCTTTGCCGATCATCAGGTGGACGGCTATGAGCTCGCGTCCTATGCGTCGGTCGATTCGCGCGGCATCAACCTGCCCGTGATCCCCGCAGGCGCCACCCGCGTGCTTGAGGGCGACATTGCCTACGCGGCGGGAAACGACGTGACGTGCCATGTGGCGGTGCGCCGCGCCATCAACCTCGGCATTGACCGCGATGCGATGATCGAGCACACGCTCGGCAGCCATGGCACGCCGGCCTACAGCATCGGCGACGGCATGCCGTGGGCAAGTGGGGACATGCGTGTCGAGACGGACGTCGCGGCGGCCAAGCGCCTGCTGGACGAGGACGGCTGGGTGAGCGGGGATGACGGCGTGCGCGAGCGCGAGGGGGTTCGCGCCGCGCTGACGCTGTGGTATCCGGCGGGCGACTCGGTGCGCCAGGCGATGGCCAACGACTTCGCCGAGCAGATGCGCGAACTTGGGCTCGAGGTCACGCCGTCGGGTGCCTCTTGGGATGAGATCTATCTGCATCAGTTTAGCGACCCGATCATGTGGGGCTGGGGTTCGAACGCGCCGACGGATGTGTACGAGATCAATCATTCGGCCGGAATGATGAATTACGCCTGCTACGAGAATCCCGTGACCGACTCCTATCTCGATCAGGCGCTGGCGCAGCCGGACGTCGAGGCATCGTATCCGTTGTGGCACAAGGCGCAATGGGATGGCGAGGAGGGTATCGCGCCGCAGGGCGCGGCAACTTGGGCGTGGTTTGCCAATGTCGACCATCTCTACTGGGTGCGCGAGGGTCTGGACGTGGCCGAACAGAAGCTCCAGCCGCATGGGCACGGGTGGTCGGTCGTGAACAACATCGATCAGTGGAGCTGGAAATAGGACGGAGCATGCATCCATGAATGGGGTGTCTTGCATATGATGCGGCGTTTGGGCTGGCAGGCCCTGCGTTTCGCCGCATTGATGGTCGTGGTGAGCGTCGTCACGTTCGCGCTGGTGGCGGCCTCACCCATCGACCCGGTGTCAACCAACACCGGGCAGGCGGCCTATGCGCGGATGAGCGAGGAGAAGCGCGAGCAGTTGCGGGCGTATTGGGGTGCCGAGACGCCCATGTGGGAGCGCTATGCCGCATGGGGCGAGCGAGCACTGCAGGGTGACTTGGGCGATAGTCTGCGCTTCAACCGCCCGGTGGTGGAGGTGATCGCCGAGCGCGCAGGCAACACCGCGCTCCTCATGGTCAGCGCTTGGGTGCTCTCGGGCATATTCGGGATGGCCCTGGGCCTTGTCGCGGGCATGCGGCGTGGGCGCATGGCTGATCGGGCGATACGCGCCTGGTGTTTCGTCATGTCGGCCACGCCGGCTTTCTGGCTCGGCTTGCTGCTGCTGATGGTGTTCTCGGTGGCGCTCGGGTGGTTCCCGTTTGGGTTCTCAGCTCCCATCGGCCTGGACGGGGCGGCGGTGTCGTGGGGCGAGCGGTTGCACCATCTGGTACTGCCGGCGGCGACCCTTTCCTTGGTGAGCGTGAGCGGCGTGGCCCTGCACACGCGCGAGAAGGTCATCGACGTGATGGAGAGCGATTACGTGCGGTTTGCGCGCTCGCGCGGGGAGCGCACGGGGCGCATCGTGCGCTCCCATGTGCTGCGCAACGTCGCTTTGCCTGCGATCACCTTGCAATGTGCGCAGGTGGGCGAGATTTTCGGCGGGAGCGTGCTCGTCGAGCAGGTGTTCAGCTATCCCGGCTTGGGTCAGGCCGCCGTGGTGGCGGGCACGGGCGGTGACGCGCCGCTGCTTGTGGGGATCGCGCTGGCGAGTGCGGCGATCGTGTGCGCGGGCAACGCGGTGGCCAACGTGCTGTACGGTGTGGTCGACCCGCGCATGCGGCGCGCTCGGGGGTGGTCTCATGCCTCATGAGGCACGCGTAGGGCTTCGTCATGGCGATGGGATGGCTCCTGATAGCTCGACTGCGCCGAAAGGGCGCGGCACTGTAGACGCAGGCGCCTGCGAAGGCGTGATCGCGGGGTGCGCTGCGGCTGCCGCCGAGCCGGCGGTGCTCCACACCCCGCAGGTGCGCGGGGACGGCACGCGCCGCCGCATGCTTTCCGTCATGGTGTTGGCTGCCGTGGCGCTTGCGGCTGTGGCGGTTGCGGGGGCGTGCATGGGCGAGGTGGCCATGCGTCCCGATTTTGCGCTGAAATATGCGGGCCCGAGTTTGGCGCACCCCTTTGGGTGTGATTGGATGGGCCGTGACATGCTGGCTCGTACGCTCGCGGGACTTACCGGTTCGCTGCTCGTGGGTGTCATCGCCGCCATCGCATCCTCGCTGTTGGCGTGCGTGCTCGCCGCCGTTGCCGCCCTTGGCGGCGCACGAGCCGATGCGGCGGTGAGTTTTTTGATCGATGTGGTGCTCGGCATACCGCATATCGTGCTACTCGTCCTGGTGAGCTATGCGCTCGGGCGCGGCTTTTGGGGCGTGACCATAGGTGTCGCGCTTACGCATTGGCCGAGCTTGACGCGCGTGTTGCGTGCCGAGATGCTGCAGCTGCGTTCCCAGCCATATATGGAGGTCTCCCGTGCGCTGGGCGCTTCGCGCCTGCGACTGGCATGTGGGCATGTGGTGCGTGCCATCGTGCCGCAGCTGGTCGTCGGCACGGTGCTGACGTTTCCCCATGCGATTCTGCATGAGGCGTCGATCACTTTTTTGGGGTTCGGCTTATCGCCCGATAAGCCGGCCATCGGTGTCATCTTGTCGGAATCCATGGGGTACCTCTCGGCGGGCATGTGGTGGCTCGCGGTCTTTCCGGGTGCCGCGCTCGTGGTGTGTACGCTGCTGTTCGATCGCATCGGTGCGCTTGCGCGCAGGCTGCTCGATGCCCGTACGGCACAGGAGTAGGGGTGGTTGTGAGTTGTGAGTAAAGCGACAACGGGGTGCGCGCCCGCCCTGCATGAGGGGCGTCCCTGTGGAGTGCCGGCCGACGGCGTGGCGGTGTCCGATCGCAAGCGGTGCGCAACGCCTGGGACGCCGGTCGCCCACGAGGCAACGCGCCATGCGAATGCCGAGTTTCATCACCATCACAGCCATGCGCCTGCCTCGCACCATCCCGGGCGGCATCACCTGCTCACGGTGGAGGATCTGCATGTCGGTTTTGACATGTACGATCCGAGCGCGTCCTATTTCAGGGCCGGTCGGGTGCAAAACGAGGTGCTGCGCGGTGTCACGCTGTCCGTACATGCCGGTGAGATGCTGGCCCTGGTGGGGGCGAGCGGGTCGGGCAAGACCGTGCTCGCCGACGCGCTCATGGGGCATTTCGAGCCAAATGCCTTTGTGAGCGGGCGCATCTGGTTTGATGGGGTCGCCCAGGATGCCGCCTCGCTCGCGGAACTGCGGGGCGCGGGCATCGCGCTCGTGCCCCAGGGCGTGGTGCATCTCGATCCGCTCATGAAGGTGGGCAGGCAGGTGAGGGGCGAGCCGCGCGGGGAAACCCGCTCGCAGCGCGCCGTAGATCGTCGGCGCCGCGCGGTGCGCCAGCGCGAGCTATTCGAGGCGTACGGCCTTGAACCTGAGGTGGCAGCTTGCTATCCGCACGAGTTGTCCGGCGGCATGGCGCGACGTGTGCTGCTCATGTGTGCGCTCATGGAGGAGCCGCGGTTGATCATCGCCGACGAGCCCACGCCGGGCTTGGATATGGAGCTCGCCATCCATGCCTTGGATGACCTGCGCGCCTTTGCCGATGCTGGGGGAGGCGTCCTGCTCATCACGCATGATTTGCGCTTGGCGCTCGCGGTGGCGGACCGGGTGGCGGTGTTTCGCGATGGCGAGGTGGTGGAGGAGACGGATGTGGCGAGCTTTGCGGCGCCCGAACGCCTGCGCCACCCCTTTTCGCGCTCCCTGTGGCATGCGATGCCTGAGCACGATTTCACGGCCGCTTCGCAAGCCGTGCGTGTACGAGAGGAGATCAACCCATGAGTCTACGCGCCGATCGCGTGACGTTTGCCTATCCGGGCGCAGCGCCGCTGCTGCGTGAGGTGTCCCTTGCGGTCGAGCCTGGAGAACGGGTGGCGCTTTGCGCACATTCCGGCGCGGGCAAGACCACCTTGTGCCGCCTTCTGGCCGGTTATGTGCACCCGATTGCGGGACGCATCACCGTGGACGGCACGGCGCTTGACACCTGCCGTGGCGCACGTCCCGTACAGCTCATCTGGCAGCATCCTGAGCAGTCGTTCGACCCGCGCCTGCCATTGGGGCGCTCGCTTGCCGAGGCCTCCGATCCGAAGGGCGCGTATGCCGTTGAGCTCGCGGAGCGCTTCGGCGTTCAGGAGGCGTGGCTCGCCCGGCGTCCCCATGAGCTATCGGGAGGTGAACTCATGCGCTGCTGTTTGGTGCGCGCCCTCATGGTGCGACCGCGGTATCTGCTGTGCGATGAGGCCACGGCCATGCTGGACGTGGTGACGCAGGCCGAGCTGTGGCGTGAACTCATGGCGGTGCAGCGACGACAGCATATGGGTATGATCGTGGTGTCGCATGTGCCTGCGCTCCTTGCGCGCGTGGCAACGCGGACGCTGCGGCTCGATGCGCTCTGATGCATGGGCGCGCACCTGTGCGAGCATGGGTATTGACCTGCTTGGTTCATACTATCTTCACGAAATCTGACTGACGGCTTGCATCAAAGGGGTATCTCCCGTAATATACCTTCTCGCGCTGAGGAGCGCAGGCAACAACCTTTGGGATGTCGTCTAATGGCAGGACAGCGGATTCTGGTTCCGTCAATGGGGGTTC
>CAUWJG010000081.1:0-8123 GCA_963559095.1 uncultured Collinsella sp.
CCAGTAGCGGGGCATGGATTTGAACCATGGACCTCTGGGTTATGAGCCCACGTTTCTACTGATTGTTTCAGTGTGGCATCATATGTTTTATACTGTCAGAACCCTAAGATTTCCGGCGTGTCGTTTGGTTTTGTTTGATGCTGCTTGGATGGTTTGTCCAGATTTTGTCCAGAAGAACTTGTCCAGATTTGTCCAGATTTGGTAACCTATGCACTATGACTAAGCGAGATACATCCGGGCAAATCACGGAACTGGAACGAGGACGTCGGTATTCAATTAGGGTCAGGCTCGCGCCTGATGACACCCATGCCGCATGGCACTGGTCAAAGTCGCGCAAGGTCTATGGCAACAAGGCGGAAGCGACCGCCGCATTGGTCGCCTACAAGAAAGAGCTGGAGGACTCGCAAGCGGGTCGGGACATCACCGTAGGTGAGTATGCCGCCGCATTCCAGTCGGGCCGCAAGGCGCTGGGCAAGGTCTCTCCGCTTACGTTGGAGCGCGACCAGCATGAGATAGACCGAATCACGAAATACCTTGGAAACGTCCGCGTGACCGACCTCGACGCGCAGACCATCGAGGACGCCTACCTGCGTATGTCCGAATTGGACGGGGCCTCGCCGGACGCCATCCACAAAGTCCACATGAAACTATCCCAAATCATGCGCAAGGCGTTCCTTGAAGAGCTTGTAGACCGCAACCCATGCGATGCCGTGGAAGGCGTCAGGCGTCCCAAGGTGAGCCCCCAAAAACGACGGGAGACACGTATCACCAAGGAACAGGCACTGGCGTTCGTCCGCAAGCTCCGGCAAGAGCCGCAGGACGGCCGTATCGTAGCGGTCTGGCTGGGTGTGGCGACCGGACTCCGGCGCGGCGAAGCGCTGGCGTTGGTATGGGACGACATAGACCTTGAACATGCACGCTTGAGAATCCGCAAGCAATACGGCAAGGAGAAGGTGCTGAAAGACCCGAAGACGACCAAATCGCGCCGCACCATCTCCATCGATGCGCAGACCGTCGAGTTCTTGACCAGATGGCGGGACAAGCAACACGCATTGTTCGCGGAGGCGGGCGTCTCCCAGTCATCGTTTTCACCGGTGTGCAGCAACGAGTTGTGCGGATTCCTTGACCCTGACAACTTCAGCCGATGGCGCAGACAGTTCTTCGTCAAGGAAGGACTCGCCCATTACGCCAGCGAAACCACCTACATCGACCGGCGCGGTATCGAACGCACACGACGGACCGGATACGTCGGCCCGAACTTCCATGCGCTGCGACGCGCACAGGCAACGCTGCTGGTCGCTGGAGGCGTTGACCCCAAGACTGTGCAGGCACGTCTTGGACATGAGAGCCTGAACACCACATTAAACATCTACGCCGAAGAGGTTGGTGAAAATGATCGTAAAGCAGCTGACTATATGGGTAAGTTACTTGAAGGATAGATAAGATTGAAAGAAATAATGAGGAGACTCTGATTGTAACTGAGTCTCCTCGAGATTTTCAAAAAGTAATCGGCAACGACATGAGTTCTTGCGGCTCTAATTTTTTTAGCCCGCCACCATATTCGCGGCCGCCATTGATTAATATTTCAGGAGGGATGTTGTTTAATGCTTCGCACATATTATCAAGTTCATTGTCAGACATTGCGGTCTGAGGGTATAGTCCTAAATATGTGTTTGTCATTGTTGCGTTTGACCGATTCCTGATGAATCTGAAAGGAGTTTCTTTGGAACGACTCATGTAGGTGCAAACAATAGGTGCAGATGTTACACTGCCAATCGAGTACCATGGAGTCCTGTGCCTAAGAATGTAACCATTCCTAATTTTTTCGGGGCAATCATCGAGATATTTTCGTATGGAAAGCGGAAGTGCTGCATAGTTGGAGGACTTGGGTATATTCAGTAGTGCAGTATCGGACTCTTGTGGCCATCCGGCTTCATCTGAAGTGATTTCTGGCAAATGGAAAGTTCTCGGAGAAGGCAAAATGGGATATAGCCATTCGTCTGATATACCTTTTTGATGCCATTCGTTACGGGAACGAATAAAGAAAGAGTTTCCGCCGGTAGCAATACCTCTCTTGGCTTTAAAGTAGTCGCCCAATATCTGAACGCTTGACACGTCTTCGCCTGAGTAGCCCTCAAGGTGTTGCCACTTCGATAGTTTTGTTAATTCTTTCAAAGGAATTTCTATTGTCTTGCGAGGATTTAGAAAATCACCATAAGTGAATACAGCGTATGACCTAGTGTCCGGTTTCCGTTTTCGAATAATAGCGACGCAGGATGTAACTAGTGCATCGTCAAACTGTAAATTTTCCGGGTCGAAGAAGTGAATTCGCTCAAGTGAAACATTCTGAGTGAGGAATTTACGAATGGGAGCGCCATAATTTACTGAGAAAAGTTCAGAAGGAATAAGCCATGATCCTACGCCATTTTCTTTTAGCATTCCCGTTCCAGTCAACAAGAAGTATGCATGTAGTCCAGCCAAACCAGAAAGACTAACTCCAGAAAAGGTGGCGGTGAGTTGAGAATAAAAACGCTTTTCGGACTGTGACAGATGATGATGACGCGAATACGGCGGATTGGAGATAATGGCATCAAACTGTTGTGATTCCATTGATGCATAGTCAAAGAAATCATTATTGATTATGTGACAAGTATCGCTGGACCACAGCTGCTGTGCCGTCTCGTAAAGCGATAAATCTTTTTCTACGCCCGTGATCTTGATTTGATCAGATATTGATAATAACGCGGAAATAAACGCGCCTGTGCCGCATGAAGGTTCAAGTACGGAGACATTTTTCCCTACCCGAGAGAGCAGGTCTTCGGCAATAATAGATGCTAGCGGGTATGGTGTGGGGAACTGGCCATGCTCATTACGTTCTTCTTGGGAGTGGGAGGAATCAAAGAGCTCTTGCCTCCGCTGCCTTGTGCTTTCCTTTTTATTCTGCACGGGGCACCAACTCGTTAAAGTCTTCGATGCGATGTTCCCAAACCCAATCCATGTGGTTGGCAGCTTCATAACCTAGGTATGTCGCTTCAAAATAACCACAGAGAAATAGATAAAGGGTTACGTCGCCATAAGTTCCGCGGAGCTGAGAGACCTTTGTGTCCTCTTCTTTTCTACGCTTATTGGTATTGGTTGCGTCTCCAGCACATTTGCACTCAATAAGCAATGGACGATTGGAGTTGAAAGGCATGATTGCCATATCTACAGGGGTGTTGACCATGCCGTCCGATGTGTCTGTGGCGTTTTTGTACATGCTGACATTTTTGTGATGGCTGTATGTGCCGGGGTGCATGTCAAAAGCTTGTACGGATGAATCTTCAACTCTCCGATATCCGCGCGCATCTAGATATGCATCCAGCTTGGACAGTTGGCGGTGCTCTTGTTCATTTCTGATTAACGGATCGGTTAAGGAACCGCACAAGCGATCTCCGGCAACACATGACGCGATTTCGATTTCTCTGTCGGATGGGCATGAGCCTTCCGTCAGCCATGCACAAAGTTGTGTATCTGTTAAACGTTTAAGGACGGGGATCATACGACTAATGGCCTCTTTGCGTTGCACGCGAGAACGTCCTCGCGGGACGCTGCCTTTTTCCATGGACTGTACGATGCTCTTACTAACCTGAGCTAGTCCGGCCAGTCTTTCTCGGGCGATGGGCGGGGCGCAAAACATGCGAACTATCGCAAGATTTTCGGGATTGTCCCAAAGGTACTGTTCGTCTAGGGAACGAAGATAGTCGGTGTCGTCAAGAAGACGTTGAACACTTTCGATGCATTCGCCGCGAGCTGACTGATAAGTGCTGGGGGCGTAGTTAAAGAACCAATCGTTGTATTGCAGAATCGACGCTTGTGTGTCTTCGTTCCAACGATTGGGTTTGTCTGCGTTGATCACAGGTGCCTCCCTAGCTTCCTTTAAGATACGCCTCCCGAGTTTTTCTATCATGGTACCGGTTGGGGTTGTCGGGCTTGCATATGTGTCTAGTATGCTCACAGAATAATCGAACACTTGTTCGAATATTGTGGTATCTTGTTACATGGTTTGAGAGATAGAAGAGACTGAAAGGGGGTGAAAACATGTCGAGACGAAATTCAAAGCAAACTTCCCATGCTGTTGCTCGGAAAGCATCTGCGGCCCTTCGTGATGGCCGTTCGAGTGCTCGAACAAAGGCGCTGGCAGGATCGGCCCTTTCTCAGGCGGCTCCGAGTGGTTCGCGGAAGAAGAAGTGACCTGATTGAGAGGCCCTGCACTTTACAGGGCCTCTCAATGGTCTGTACCTGTTGATTAGCGTTTGCGTTTGGGCCATTTTATGGGAATACCGCTGTTTTCAGCGATGAAGGTGTTCAAGACCGTAGCGGTAACGTAGTCCTTCCTTCCCACTCGAATAGAAGGAAGAGCGTCCATCATCAGGCGGGCCTTGGAACGTCCGACACCGAACATCGTCTGAAGGTCGGACACATCCAAAAACTGAGGCTGATTGTTGGCGATGTTGTCCGTTTGGTTCTCAGTCATGATTGGCCTCCTTCTTCGGCTTGTTGCTGTTTGCGTGCCAGTAACTCCATATCACTTCGCGGCAGAACACTGTCTGCCGGGCGGCGAAGTCCAGTAGGTCAGGATGTTCCTGCTCGCAAAGCTTGAGTAGGTCGTAATATCCTTGGATGCCGTTGTCGGCGACAAGATTCACGATGGACATCGCCTCCTGCTTGTCGTCGTCGGGGATGGCTATCTTTTGCCAGTCGGCACCGTTGAAGGCCAGTACGTTTTCAGGTAGGTACTGAGCCTTCTCCGGGTTGTCGAGGTGGATGAGATATCGAGCCATGCCCCGAGGGCTTTCCAAACGAATGATGGTCTTGGGGCCATTGAACTGCTCGAAAAACCGCTGTGCGTTCCGGCGCGTAGTGGTGTTCATCCACATTGCGATTACATGGCGATGGGGCTTTTTCAGTTCACCGGTTTTGACATCAGCAATATCCAGATCGTGCAGCGGGGACACAAGGATTTGCAGACCCGACAGTTGCATAAGCTCCTGCCAGTTGTCCGGGCAGCTGTCGCCGGGATAGATCAGGCCGGCCCAATACCGGCCCTTCTCATTCGGGTCGTTCTTCTTGTCACTCATTTTCGTCCCTCATCTCACATCTCAACAGGGGGCGTCGTAGTAGCCCCCTGTTTTTCGGAAACTGACGGCGTGGCCGGCACCGGGCTACCGCTATCGCTACGCCCGTCACCGTCCCCGCCTACTCGACGGAGAGCGTGAATCTCCTCGTCGGTGACGAATGGCACGTGCAGGTACTTAATTTGATTGGTTTCTGTATCCCACAGATAGCCGTCCCCCGGGCGACTGAATGGAATTTGCCACGGACGGGCACCCCGTCGCACGGCATCCTCGCCCATGGCCATCACAGCTTCGCTCTTGGAGTTCAGCCGCAAGGCCAGAGTCGTGAGCAATAGACTCCGATATGGCAAGCTAGTGCTTACACGTGGGTTCTGCGTGGCGACGACTACGGTGCAGTTCAACGCGCGGGAACGCGAAAGGGCTGACCTTACCAGTTCCACGCATATGTCTGATTGTTTCTTGCTTGCACCGGAGCGGATCATATCGGCCGCTTCATCGATGACGAGTAGGCGATGGGTTGCTTGGGAATCGTCTAAGGAACGCCGCTTACCGCGCCATTGTTCAGCTCGGATGTCCACGCCAACATTGAAGTCGGAGAGCAAAGCCACAGCTTCGTCGAGGTTATACGCTTTACGATCCAGCACCTGCGCGTAGTTTTCGGCTTCCATGCCGGCCTTGAGATCAACGAACCAAATCTCGCCGCCGCTAGCGACTTCCTGCGAAATGAGATTCGCCAGCACGCTGCCCTTGCCGCTGTTGCTTTCGCCGATGACAGCCAGATGCGCCGTGCGGGGCACGGAGACAGAGACCCGAGGGTTAGCAATCTCCGTGCCCAATACATAGCGGCTACCCGGTTCGATGTTTTTACGCCGAGACCAAATCATCGCAGTGCCTCCAGCTTTGCAAACGTCACCTTGTATCGAGCGGGGAGCCAGATTTTCTGCGGGATGATAGTCACCTTGACTGTCTGGAAACCAGTGCCAAGCCGTGGGGCAATGGTGTTTGCCCACTCGTTGATGGCGTCATCTGTCGCAAGCGTGGCGGGGATGATGAACACGAGGCGTGTCGGGTTGAATCGGCGGCGCATCGTGACCTGTTTTGCCTGTCCGGTAGTCAGAGACAGAGGCTTGGCAGTCACTGCGTCGGTCTTCTTAGCGTTGTGGATGAACACCATCAAGGCTGCGATAGCGGTGAGGATGAGAACCGCCAGTATGAGGACGGTGGCCGGGTGCTCTCGTATGTAGTTGAGTATCATCGTGAGTGTGTCCATGGTCGAACCTTTCGATGGGGTTGTGATGGATGCAGCCGGGGGCGCTGCAACACCCCCGGCACTTAGTCAGAAGCGTTCAGGCGTAGCCTAGAGCGTTCTTGATGGCCGCCATTTCGAGCGGGCGCGGAAAGATACGGCCTACGCTGACGTCACCGAGTTTGACCTCGATGCATTCGTAGGGGCGTCCTTCCTTACTGACTGCACGTAAGATTTCTGCGTGCAGAATAGGTGTGGATTCATCGGTCATTTCGCTTACCTCCTTTCGTCTTGTATTGGCGCGATTCATACTTTGCCGCATATTTCCGGCGCATGTTGCCAAAAATCATTTTTTTGGGGAAAATGCCGTTAATTGGTTTTGGGAGTCGATGATGGGTGTTAATCAGAGGATTTTTGAGCGCTACATGAGTGGTGATGAGACAGTACTTGTTGGGATGCCAGTTCAGAAGCGGATCAAGTTCCGCAGGCTAGTTGATGTCTGTGCAAAATTTTTCGCGGAGTATCCTGAAGATATAAAGCCCGAGTTTGCTGTCGCTTTGACCGGTGTGCAAAATCATTTAATGGCTAAATGTAATCAAGCGATTGAAGAATTGAATGCAGAACAACTGCATCAATTTTTAAATGAACGTAAAGAATATGATATGCAACTTCGTGTTCTTTCAAATTATTTTTTTACGAACTTGTATACCGATAAAATCGGTAATAAATATGATGAGAAACAAGGGGTGAGTACGAGACTAGAAAATATGCTTACTCTGTATTCGAAAGAACTTAATGAATGTGATGAAGTTCTCGTAAGTAAAGTAAATACTTTTTGTAATCAAGGAATTAACGAGCTTATTTCATTCTTTCCGGTAATCTGGAATACTTTAATTTCTGAAGAAGATATTTTAAAAATGGGATTGCTGGCAAAGCTTTTTAGTTTCCGTCAATTCTTTAATTCGTTGAAAATGCAATTAGCACAAAGCGTGATAATTGCTAGAGAAAAGAATAATTCCGATGCGGTAATCGCGAGAATGCTTGAAACTGATGCGAAAAAATTGAATCGAATGGTAAAAAAATATAGGACAACAATGAGTGCTGCCATGTCTCTTGAGAATGATGTTCTGATGGCTGAGGGGCCTATGAGGGCAGCTAGTGCCCAGCAAAAGTTATTTGCTGAAAGAAAAAACAAACCAGAATACGCCTTTGTCGCATATTTGCTCAGTCATCAAGACGCCGAAGTTCCTCGAGACTTTCAAGCCGATCTTATGCGTGAGTTCCTACAGACTGTGAACTACTTCTCTTTCGCTCTCGCTGTTCGCGATAGTAATGAAAACGCCAAACATCCGACCAACGCCTATGTTTTTAAGTTGCGGATGATGCATGATTTTTTGAAGCAGTACGACTATTCGATTGCTCCGACGTACGAGAGCCTGAAGAGATTAGGAGTCAAGGACGATTTGATTCAATGCGTTTTGTATGAGGGCAGTAAGGAGTTCAAGCAGCGAATCAGGAGGGCGAGTCATACCGCCTAATCCGGGTTGATCGATGTTGGTTGTGCTTGGCGGTTTTGTCCAGATTTTGTCCAGAAGTAGCGGAGACATCAATCTGAGTTGAAACGAAGAAAGGCTAGGAATCCTTGTAATTCCTAGCCTTTCATTGGTAGCGGGGCATGGATTTGAACCATGGACCTCAGGGTTTTCCAGTGGTACCCGGGGCCAATCAATGCCCCCGGGTTTTGCTAGTTTAGCGGCGGGGCA
>CAUWJG010000082.1:0-6929 GCA_963559095.1 uncultured Collinsella sp.
GACTTTCCTCACGCCGGCGGTTTCCCGCCGGTCGCGCGATCGTCTGGCCCGCTTCACTGCGCGGTATTGTACCACGGTGCGCGCGGGCCGCACGTCACCTTGAGAGAACCCGCACACCGCCCGGCCGTCCACGCGAGGCGCCGCGCGCACGCGCCCAAGCGCGCCCCAAGCTCGCACGCGAGGCGCCGCGCGCACCTCCGCCCCATCGCGCACCCCGCCGCGCGCCTGCATCCAATATTGATAAAGAGCAGGCAAGTTCTTTGTAACCAACAGGTAACGTGCTATGCTGTGCTGCAGCTCGATGCACGATTGCGTGCGTCGAGCGCGTCATGTATACGCACAAAAGGAGTAAACGTGGACTCGTCGTTCTCGTTTTTCGTCCAGCAGATGACCACCAGCCCCGTGCTGGCCCTCACCGTGCTGCTCACCCTCGGTGTCATCTTCGTCAACGGCTGGACCGACGCCCCCAACGCCATCGCGACCTGCGTGACCACGCGCTGCATGCGCCCGCGAGCCGCCATCATCATGAGCGCCATCTTCAACTTCCTCGGCGTGCTCATCATGACGAGCATCAACGCAAGCGTGGCCTCCACCATCTCCAATATGGTCGATTTCGGCAACAACACGCAGATGGCCCTCGTGGCGCTGTGCGCCGGTCAGTTCTCCATCGTCGTCTACAGCGTGGCTGCGGCGCGCTTCGGCATCCCCACCAGCGAAAGCCACAGCCTCATCGCCGGCCTCACCGGCGCCGCCATCGCCCTGGGCGGTGCTGACGGCGTGAATATGAACGAGTGGGTCAAGGTGCTCTACGGTCTGGTTCTCTCCATCGTGGCGGGCTTTGCGCTCGGATGGGGCGTCTGCAAGCTCATCACCATCGTCTGCGCGCGCATCGACCGCCGCCGCGCCAACGGCTTTTTCACCGGCGCGCAAATCGCCGGCGCCGCCGCCATGAGCTTCATGCACGGAGCGCAGGACGGTCAGAAATTCATCGGCGTGCTGTTTTTGGGCGTGGCCTTTTGCAACGGGCAATCCGGCGTGGAGGGCATCGTCATCCCCATCTGGCTCATGATTTTGTGCTCCACCGTGATGGGCATCGGCACCTCCGTGGGAGGCGAGAAGATCATCAAGGCCGTCGGCATGGACATGGTCAAGCTCGAAAAGTACCAGGGCTTCGCGGCCGACCTCGCCAGCGCCGCCTCCCTGCTCGTCATGACCCTCACCGGTATCCCCGTCTCCACCACGCACGTCAAAACGAGCGCCATCATGGGCGTCGGCGCCGTCAAGCGCCTGTCGGCCATTAACTTCGGCGTGGTGAAGGACATGATGCTCACCTGGGTGTTCACCTTCCCCGGCTGCGGCATCATCAGCTTCATCATGGCGAAGCTCTTCCTTATGCTCCTGTAACAACTGCGCCACGGCAGCGCTCCGTCTACGGCACCATAGCCCAGTCCAGTTCCGCGCAAGCGGCGTCGCCCCCAACGAAAGGATCAATCTCATGGCCAAGAAATCCGATGCATTCTATTTCGAAAACTTCGCGGCGTGCGCCGATCTTGCCTGCCAGGCTGCCCACAAGCTGCATGACATCATGAGTAATTTCAACCCCGACTGCATCGGTCAGGCCGTTGAGGAGATGCACGAGATCGAGCAGGCCGCCGACGAAAAGGTTCACGACATCAACGATGCGCTTGTGACGGCATTCATCACCCCGATCGAGCGAGAAGACATCGCAACGCTCAGCAGCAGCATCGATGTGGTGGTCGACCGCATTGAAGGCGTCCTGCACCGCATTTACTTCACGAACGTGCAGAGCATGCGCCCCGAGGCGCTCGAGATGTCGGCGAAGGTCGTCTCGGCCTGTGAGCAAATGCGCGAGCTTGTCCGTGAGCTTCCTCAGTTCCGGCGCTCCAAGAGCCTGCGTGAGCACGTCATCGGCGTGAACACGATCGAAAGCGAATGCGATGAGATCTATATCAGCGCGATGCGCAAGCTGCATACCGAGGAGACCGATCCCATCGCCGTCATTTCTTGGCGCGACGTGTATACGTTCCTGGAGTTTAGCGCCGATTCCTGCGAATTGGTGGCCGACCTCGTCATGTCCATCGTCATGAAAAACAGCTAGGGCGAACAGGCACTTCACTCCCACCGGTCCCCCGGAGGGGCTGGGACATATCTCGCGCTCAGCTTCGCTGTGCTCAGAAATCGCGCGAGGTATGTCCCGGCCCCTCCGGGGGACCTGCGTTTCAGGGCTTGGATTCGCGGACACGGAAAGGTTTGGGTCGTAAAAACAACAAAGCGCCTCGTGCCGAGTGGGGGCACGAGGCGCTTTTTGCATACGTTGCTGTAGGGCAGCCGTTAGTCCAGGTCGTCGGCAACGAAGTTATCGATGGGGGCAAAGGGGTCGGCCACGGGAGCCGGGGCCGCAACGGGCGCCGGTGCCGGCGCGGCAACAGCCTCGGAACCAGTCGGCGTGCTGGAAAGCAGATCAGCCGGGAACGAATTCTGGGCATCGTCCATGAAGTGCTGAATGAGCTTGAGGTACTCGGCCTTGAACTCCTCACGGGAGGCCTTCAGGCGGTCGATCTCGGCGATCTCGTTCTGCTTCTCGGCCAGCGCCTGGCGGATGACCTCGCGAGCCTTGGCGTCGGCCTCGTTACGGATGCGCTCAGCGTTGCTGTGAGCCTCGGCGACGATGTTGTCGGCCGACTGCTGCGCGGCAATCAAGGCGGCGGAAATCTGGCTGGCGGTCGCGGTGTACTCCGCAGGGGCGGCCACCGGAGCCACCGGCGCGGGCGTGCTGGCGAGCTGAGCCTGGGCCTCGGCGAGCTGCTGCTCGGTATCGGTCAGGCGGTTCTTGAGGTCAACGATCTTGTTGAGCATCGCGTCGACCTCGGCGGCAAGGCGCTCAAGGAACACGTCGACCTCGGCGGGATCGTAACCGCGCTTCGCCTCTGAAAAGACCTGCGCCTGGATGTCGCTGGGTTTGATAGCCATCTTCATTCATTCCTTTCAACATCACGGCGCGACACAGAGCCGATCGCCGCACATCACCATGTTACAGTGCTTCGTTCTATAGTAGCCTGAGCAGGACGGACTCGATGATACTCAACGCAATAATCGCAACCACGGGCGAAAAATCAATGCCGCCGATGGGCGGAATGAACCGTTGGAACAAACGCAAGTACGAGCCGACAAGCGTGTCGAGTGCCATGCCCAGATCATGCAACAGGCCACCGGAGCGCATGGGAATCCATGTCAGAATGCAATACCCGAGAATCAAAAAGCTGTAAAAGTTAAACGCAAGTCGAACGATCTGGTCGAACATCATAGGGGGCAGTCACGCAACCTTATCTCTTACACAACGTCTAGTTCTTGAGGTAGCCATCCTGGCGGAGCTTGGCCAGGTCGGTCTCCTTGACCTCGCAGCCCTGCGGCAACACGATGAACACGCGGTCGCCTACCTCGCGCACGCTGGCGCCCAGGCCGCAGGCAAAGCCATAGCTGAAATCGAGCACGCGCTTGGCGACCTCGGTGCGCACGCCGGCGAACACGAGCGCGACGGGCTGGCGCGTCCGCACGCGGCGTACGACCGTTTCCACGTCGTCGTAGCTCTCGGGGCGCAGCACGTAGGCCGGCAGTTGCGGCGTGGCATTCACCACGGCACTCACGCGGGCATCGGTGGCGCTGGTAGTGGGCGACGGCGCGGCAACGGATGTCGCGGCGGCGCGCTGCTGCGCATAGCTCGACGGCGTGTCGTAAGCGCCGGGACGATACGACGGGGCGCTCTCACGGCCAGGTACGGTAAAGGTGGTCGTGGTGGCATGGCGATCGGCGTCGCCCACAAGCTGACCGCTGCGGGTGTACACCGCCACGGACTCAGCCTCGCCACGGCGAGTCTGACCGAGCATGCCGTTGCCAGGCTCACCGGAAGTGTAGCCGTAACCATCGCTCGCGCCCTGATAATCCGCCGCGCCATAATCGTCGGCGCCATCATCGTAATAGTCATCGTAGGCGTCGTCCCCGTACGACTCGGCCTCTTGGCCATGACGGATGGGGAGCCTGCTCTTCAAATCATCCAGAAAGCCCACGTTCGCACCTCTCTCGCGCTGGTTCAGGGCGTCAAAGTTCTTTTATCTTACTGCAAAAGCAGGGTCGAACACCACCCTACCAAGCCGAACGATGGTCGAACCCTCCTCAACGGCGATCTCGAAATCTTCGCTCATGCCACACGAGAGCTCCGGCATCGCCAGCCCCGTGGCGGCAGCGAGCTCATCGCGCAACTCACGCAGGCCGACAAAGCAGGCACGTGCTGCTTTCTTATCCCCACGAGGGGCCATCGTCATGAGCCCGCGAACCTGGATTCCACAAAGTCTGCCCACCTCGCCCATGCATGCGCGAAGCTCCTCGGGCGAAAAACCGGATTTCGACGCCTCGCCCGAAACATTCACCTCGATGAGCACCGGTTGCGGAGCGTCCAGGTCGCCCGCGTCCATGCGCCGCGCGGCGCGGGAGGACACGGCCTCGGCCAGATGCAGCGAACCGATGGAGTGGATGAGAGACGCGCGCCCCAGCACCGCGTTGATCTTGTTCGTCTGCAGATTGCCGATCATGTCGAAGCGCACCTCGTCGGCCTGACGGGCACCCAAGCCGACGCGGCAGGGCACGCCCGCCTCGTCCATGCCCTGCAGCTTGCGCATGAGCTCCTGGGGGCGGTTCTCGCCGAATACGCGATAGCCTGCCGCGATTGCAGCGCGCACCTCATCGACACCCACCGTCTTGGAAACGGCCACGAGCTCGACATCCTCGCGCCGCCGCCCGCTCACCGCGAGCGCGGCATCCAAACGCGCCTCGATCTGCTCTCGGCGGCGCACGAGTTCATCGCGATACTGCGCACCCATCCGCTTCACCTTCCTCTCGCACAAACGGCCGCACACGGACACCTCAAGGCAAACGGCGCGGCCCCACCAGGTGGTCGACCGCGCCGTACTCAGGCTGCCATGTGCCTCGCACAGGCGACGTGCGCCCGGGCGAATATGCCGGAACCGTTACTCCTCGTCGTCATCATCTGCATCCTGCGCGGCCACGATGAGCGCGGCGAGCTTGTCGCCCACCTCGTCGGGGGCGAGCGCGGACACATAGCGGGCATCGCTCGCAGGATTCATGATGACGCCCTCGCCCGACGGGATGCGCATGCTCTCCAGCTCCTCCTCGTCCGCATCGGCGATGTCGGCCGCACTCCAGCGCTGGCCGGTGAGCAAAAACGTCAAACGGAAGGCGGCGTCGATGGAGATGGACGCCATGCGGTCGAGATAGCGCGACACCATGATGACGCGACGGAAGTCGTCCAGCGCCTTGTTGTCGCCCTCAAGCGCCTCATCCGAGCCGAGCTCCTCGCTCGACATGCGGTTGAAGGTGCGGAAGAACTCCTGGTAAATCTGATGCACGGCCTCGTCCTGCTCGGAGAGCAGCGTCACCTGGCCCAGGTCGTTGTTCACGAGCGCGGACACCGAGGCGCCCAGCACGCGGTACACGCAGTCGGCCTCGCGGCCGATCAGCTCCACGAGCTCGGCGGGCAGCTCGATGTCGTTGTTCACCTTTCGCTTGGCGGCGCGGGCGATGCGACGCACCTTGTCGCTCATGCGCTGGAGATTGAAATTCACGTAGATGATGGTCTGGAGCAGGCGAAAGTCCGAGGCGACCGGCGACTGCGTGGCGATCAGGTTGTAGCAGACGGCCTCAAGGTTGGCGCTGCGGGCATCGATCTGGTAGGTGACGCGCTTGGCGCGGCGCGCGAGGTCGATGTCGTCGGTCACGAACGCCTGCACGGCGTCGTGCAGCGTCAGGTCGACGGCCTCGAAGATGGAGAGCATCTCGTGGCGCGCCTCGATCAGCTGACGGGAAAAGAGTTTTCGCATACATGCTCCAATCAGTCGTGCGCGAGGCCCTTGCCATCGCGCGTACGGCACGCACCGGCGTCGCGGCGCGCTTAGCCGAAACGACCGGTGATATAGTCTTCCGTGCGGCGATCCTTCGGACTAGTGAAGATCTCGTCGGTTTGACCATACTCAATCAGTGTAGCAGGTTCACCTGCGACCTCCTGCAAGAAGAACGCCGTGTGGTCGGAGATACGGGCCGCCTGCTGCATGTTGTGGGTCACGATGATGATGGTCATCTCGGGCGCGAGCTCCGCCATCAGATCCTCGACCTTCTGAACGGAGGTGGGATCGATGGCAGAACAGGGCTCGTCCATCAGCAAGACATCGGGTTGAACCGCGAGCACGCGTGCGATGCACAGGCGCTGCTGCTGGCCACCGGAAAGCGCCAGGCCGTCTTTCGAGAGCTGATTGGATACCTCTTTCCAGAGGTTGGCGCGCTTCAGGGACTCTTCAACGATGTCATCGAGGTCGCTTTTGCTAGTCACGCCCTGCAAGCGAGGGCCAAAGGCGACATTCTCGTAGATGGATTTGGGGAAGGGGTTGGGCTGCTGGAAGATCATGCCCACGCGGCGGCGCAAATCGACCGGGTCCACGTCCTCGGCGTAGATGTCCGCGCCGTCGAGCTCCATGGTGCCCTCGATGCGGGTGCCCTCGATCAGGTCGTTCATGCGGTTCATGCAGCGCAAAAACGTGGACTTGCCGCAGCCCGAGGGGCCGATGAACGCGGTGATCTTGTTTTTGGCGATGTTGAGGTTCACGTCGGTGAGCGCGTGGAAATCGCCGTACCAGAAGTTGAAATCGGAAACGGCCAGCGCGCTATCGGCGGCCGTGGGCGCGTTGCGGTAAACAGTCACGGGTACTCCTTACTTGCTCTTCTTGGAGCGCGAGAGGCGACGGGCGATGAGGTTGAACGCCAGGATGATGACCATCAGCAAAAACGCCGTGCCGTACGCGGCGTTCATGTTGATGCCGTCGTTGGCCAGCAGGTACAGATGG
>CAUWJG010000083.1:0-6756 GCA_963559095.1 uncultured Collinsella sp.
AGGACGGCCAACGAGGTCTACCGGGAGATGTTGCACTCAGCTTGACAATCCGCCGTGATAAACGGAACCATGAAGTCGAAGTTGAGCACAAGCGGGGTACCGAAGATGACCGGTTCGGTGATGCCGAACAAGGCGGGAACAATGGCGACTTTACCAAGGGCGCGATACTGCTGCGACTTGGAGAAGAGCATGAGGAGCACCAAGCCGAGGGCGAGGCCTCCCCAGGTGATGATGTTGAAGAATGCAAGGCCGCCGATGTTGGGCAAAGCCTGGCCGGCAGCGAGGGCGGCAAGGTTCTCCGCATCCATCGCCATCCACAGCGGGGTAACAATCGGAATGATCACATTGGTGCCGTGAATACCGAAGAACCACAGGAACTGCTGGATCAGGGAGCAGAGGATGATGGCGGGCAGGGAACCGCCGATGCCCTTGAGCGGCGTCTGGATGAGCGTGAAGATGCACTCATGCAGGCTCCCGAACGGGGTGGCGGCGAACAAACGGGCGACGAGCACCATGAAGGCACCGATAACAAGGCCAGGAATCAGAGACTCGAACACCTGGGTGACCATCGGGGGCACGCTTGCCGGCATCTTGATGGACCAGCCTTTAACACGGAAGAACGTGTAGATGCGGCCAACGGTAAGACCGATGATCATGGCGCTGAAAACACCCTGGGCACCAAGCCACGTCGTGGGCAGGGCCGACACTTCATCAACCGTGGTGCCAAGCGGGGTAAGGATAAGGAAGCTCATGAGAGCGAGCACGCCGGCAAGCGTTCCGTCCTCGCCGGGAGCAAGCTTCTCAACAAGGTTCTTCGCCATGAGAAATACCACGTACAGGGACATGGATCCAATGGTGAAGGTGTTAACGGCTGCCAAAACACCGGTAAATCCGCTGGCGGCAACCGCAGCAGAAACCGCCGGGATCGGGAACGCGAGCAAAAGCACCGCGAAGGAGCCCAAGATGAGCGGCGCCAACGTGGACATCATCGACTGCGAAATTGTCTGCAGGTACTTGCTCGAGCCAAGCTTCTGAGCAACAGGAGCGACCTTCTCGTTCATGACTTGAGCAAAGCTGTCTTTATTAAATGCCATTGTTCTAACCCTTCAATCGCTAGAGCAGATTAAGCCCCGAGCGACGCAAGTGCCTTATCGAGCACTGCCTCGCCGTTCATCATGCCGTAATCCATCATGTCGATTACGGCGACCGTAATACCCCGATCGGCGACCTCTGCTTCAAGCTGACCCTTGCGGTAGCTGATCTGCGGACCAAGCAGCAGGATGTCGCAGGGACCGTCATACTTCTCGAAAGCCTCGGCGGACATGGCGACGGTCTCAACCTCCTTGCTCTGGGCCTTGGCGCTCTCGTTCATCTTGTTCATGAGCAGGCTGGTCGACATACCGCCAGCACATACCAGCACGATGTTGGTCATCGCGTTCCTTCCCCTCGCGACATCGCGAGTTTATTCGGTCATCACCCTATTGGCTCTGACACTCCTTGTACATCTGGATCATCTCGGCAATGAGCTCATAGGCGAGCATGCCGGTCATAAGGTGGTCCTGGGCATGCACCATCATGAGGCGCACTTCACTGCACTCACCATTCGCCTCCTTAACCAACAGGGCAGTCTGCTCGTTATGGGCCGCAAGCGATGCCTCCTTTGCCTCGGCGAGCTGGGCATCCGCCCGATCGAAATCTCCCGCCCGGGCGCTGGACAGCGCCTCGAACGCAAGGCTGCGACAACGGCCCGCCTGCGCGATTATTTTGAACGGCAACAGCTCATCTACCGAGGTCTCATCGGGCTTCGATGACTCCTCCGTCGTTTCCTGCTTCATTCCCCCTCCTTTCCTCTGAACTTCAAGGACTTATTCGGTATCGGTCAGCTGCTTTTCAATGGTTGAAAGCAGCTCGGAGAAATAGGTAAACGACCTGTTGTCCAGCAACTCCACAATCGCATTGGCGCGTGAGAACAACTGCGCGACGCATTGGTAGAACAACTGGAGTCCGGGCTCGGGATCGCGCGAGAACGAGATGAGCAAGACCACTTGAACCTGCTGGCCACCCCAATCGACAGGATTGTCGAGCAGGGCGACGTTCACGATCGTCTGATCACTGCACGCCTGAATGGCATGCGGCAAGGCTATACCGCCGCCAAACGCGGTGCCCAACACCTCCTCGCGGCGAAACACGAGCTCTTCGTACTCGGGAGGCACGAGACCCGCCTCGCTCAAATCGGAACAGAGGGTGTGGAGCACCTCGTCCCTCGTCGAGGCGCCCAAATGGGCGCGGAATAAATCAGGGGAGAAGAAAGGGAGCACCTCGCTGGAAGGCCCCTCCTGCATGCCCTCTCCCATCAAAAAAGCCATCATGGTCCGTACGTCGCGCTCGTCGAAGAAATACGGAACACTGCAGACGGGCACGGGGATCTTCACATCGAGGGGCACTGTCGTGAACACGTAGTCGATGTGCCTGAAATCATACGCAGCAACCCGCGAGGCGTCACAGGTCTCAACGCGATCCAGGTGCGCCTCAAACTGCTGGCGAATGCGGTACTCCAGCAAATGAGCGCTACCGCGGCCAGATGCGCACACCACGAGCACGCTCTTCTTTTCGGGCTGCGTGCGGGCGCGCTCGAGCGCCAGGGCATATGCGAGCGCGATGTATCCGATTTCCTCCTCCGACAAATCGCCGCCGAATGCATCCACAAGCGCCGGGACAGATTCAGTCGCCATGGAGTACGCGAGGGCATAGCGGACCTTGATGTCATCCAGCAGCGGATTGCCCATACCCAAGCCGTAGCGCATACGAACAGACAGCGGAACGATGTGCCGCGCAAGATTCATGCGAAGCTCGAGGTCGCCGCGAAAATCGAAATGAAAAGTACGCCACACGGTATCGAGCATCTCGGACACGGCACTCCATACCTCATCAGTGATTACCCCCCCCCATCCTCATGGGACGCAGAGGTCTCCTCCTCGGACAGGGTGTGCTTGCCCGCGAGATGGATGGCGAGGTAGGCCACCTCCCCTTCGGGCAGCACCACGGAAAACGCCTCGTTAATCTTTTCTGCGACATCCTCGGCGACGACATAGGAGCTGCTCCCCTGAATGCGCTCGAGCTGCTCGACCGGCATGGGGACGTAGCAACTGTCTTCGATGCGCATCAGGGCAACGGAAATATGGACCAGAAGATTCTGGTACAAGACGCTGTTGATCTCGAATCCGGCGTCGGTCACCGCATCCTCGATAATGCGGGAGATCGTCTCGAGACGCGCTCGACGCTCATCCTCATTCGAGGCGGCTATGACCTGCTTGGTCGCAAGACCGGCAATCATCAAGCGGCGGCGCATCTCCGGACCGACAACACGTATGCCGCGATGCGGTCGGCGCTCAAGGGATAAGCCGTATGAGGCGAGCCTCTCCTCCACCTGCTTGAGCTCATTCGAAATCGTCGCTCGGGACACAAATAGAACGCTGGAAAGGTCGTCAAGCGTAACCCAATCGCTACGCGCGCACAAATCGCTCAAAAGGTACTGGATGCGAGATGCGGAATTGGACGCAGGGGTAACATGTTCGCGTATGTTCTGCAACGCGATGTCGAATGCATCCTCATCGGAAATGGAGAACACGTAGCCCTCACCGCGGCGATACTCGATCGAAGCAGATCCGGAGAGCATAATGTTGATTCGCTGAATATACGTACGAACCGTGCGGGTGCTCACACTCAAAGCGCCCGCGAGATCCGCCGGGCTCATGGTGCCGGCGCGCTTCATGATGTGCAGCAATTCGAGCTCGTTCATCGCTCCCCCTCCTTCGATTACAAGAATATGGCCTTATGGCCCTCACTTCCATGCCGAGCGTTTCCCCCATCGCCGAAAGAAGGCGGAAGCCGGCTTTACCATTTAACCCGCCGCAAGATTACTTGACATCACAGGCCCGCGTATCTTCGAGATTGGGGGCTCGGGGCATCCCGCCGCGACGAACCCCCACATGCAATCACGAGGCGGAGGCGGCAAAATCAGAGGACTCACGCCACCGCAACGCTCTTGATATCGAGCGATCCGTCGCCCCTCGGAGAGAGCTTCAATCCGAAGACCCCGCCCTCCAGCACGACCTCGCCTCTGAACTCCGACCATGTCGCCGTCTCCCCGCCTGCAATGCGAATTTCACCCACCAAGGCCTCAACGCCAGCGTGCGAGATCGCGAAAACCTCAACAACTCCATCGAAGTCGCCGCGACACTCGAGAGCACATTCATAGATGCCGGGGGCACCCTCGAAATACTTGAACGCCAGCGACGAGCCGCTCCGAAGGTTGGCAGCATACATGCATCCATCGCCTTTTTCGTTGCAGTCGGACCCCTCTTGGAAAAGAAATGGATCGCTGGGACGGCGATGAACCCGCGACGATATGTGGACCACACCCTCGGGCCCGCAGAGCCCACAGGCGATGTGCGCCGGATACGTATTCCCAAGGGGGAGCGGGGCATCTGATAACCCACAGCTCGTCATCTCGACTTGGCTTATACTCCCATCTGACGCGATTTCGATCTTCTCGGCACATGCC
Source organism: uncultured Collinsella sp. (assembly GCA_963559095.1). Classification (GTDB taxonomy): domain Bacteria; phylum Actinomycetota; class Coriobacteriia; order Coriobacteriales; family Coriobacteriaceae; genus Collinsella. Next base: position 4,565 of record CAUWJG010000083.1, read on the forward strand.
TGTCTGCTGTATTGACGCTCGTGCGTGTGACGGTGGTAGAACACATACCACTGCCCCTCGACGCACACCAGGCCGCCATGCGTGTTCGCGGGATATGCCGTCGGCACATTGTTCCCCCTGTATCCCAAATCGGCATTCGACACGATCGTGCCACCATACGAGAACGGGCCGGTAGGCCGATCACTCGTGCAGTAACACAGCTCATGTCCCAGTTCACTCGAATACACGAGGTAATACGTCTTGCCGATTCGACGGATACTCGATGCCTCAAAGAACGCATGCCCTTCAAACGGCGTGCCAACCGCACCTTGCGATCCTTCGAGCACCTTACTCGGGGCGTGCTTGCATGTCAGCATATCCGGCTGCAACTCGACCGCGAAGCACCCCGGTTCGGGGCATCTTTGACCCTCCCCGAATGCGGACGTATCGAAGCCGTAATACAACCAGATCCCCGTATCGTCGCAGAGAATCCCCGGGTCGAACGCCAGCCCTGGAAGCGGAGAACCATCGGTCATGTGGACCACACCGTAAAATGAGAAGGGGCCAGCGGGATCGTTCGCCACCGCAACGGACAATGTCCTCATATCGTTGAAATAATAGAGGTAGTACTTGCCATCCGGTCCCTGGCACACATCGGGGGCCATCATATCTTTGCCCTCAGGCGCATACCGTGGATCATCAGTACGCCTGTAACTCACGCCATCGCATCTCCACTGAGAAAGATCGTCGACCGGCGCCGACCAAACTACATAATCCTCGGAACAATACTGTTCCCCGTTGCGAGCATCATGGCTGCCGTACACATAGAGACGATCGCCGAACACATGCGGCTCCCCATCGGGCACATATTCCCAAAACGGCATATATGGATTAAAAACCAGGTCCTTCTGAGACATATCCTCCTCCTTTTTTTCTATGTCGATCCAAGCGTATGCGCCATCAACATGGGATACCATCCCGAATTATTCCGCCACTCAGGGGCTCGAGCGGAAATATTCATCTGAAAGCGCTCGACAAAACAGGTGACCGGATGCGCGAATCGCAAGCTTGGATCGCTCGCAGTTGATACGTTTTGATATCCTTATCTGACACCACCCGATCCGCTTTGTCATGGGAGCGTTATGGACATCAGGCGACGCATGGAATTGGCAGACGGCCTTACTCCTACGGAGCAGCAGCTCGCGGACACCGTATTGGCGCTTGGCGGCAGGCTGCACGGCCTCACCATCAAGGAGCTCGCCCGCGCGGCGCATGTGTCGATTCCCAGCGTGCACCGCTTTTGCAAGAAGCTCGGACTCGAGGGCTTCAAGGAACTCAAGGTCGAGATGGCGCGCGCCGAGGAACGAAACCCTCCGTCGAGCGATGTCGATATCAACTTCCCGTTTAACGCCGGTGAAGACGCCGCGGCCATCCTCGAGAACATGGCCCGAGTGTACGAGACGACTCTAACCGACACGCGCGAAATGCTCGACTACACCGAGCTCGACCGCGCCGCTCAGCTGCTCGACCAGGCGCGCTCGATCGACATCTTCACCCAGTCGCACAACCTCTATCCCGCGCACATGTTCTGCGACCGTCTGCTGTCCATCGGGCGCACCGCCACCTGCTTCGAGAGCACCGAGGCACAAGCGCGCGTGGCACTCGCCGCAGACTCCTCGCACGCGGCGCTCGTCATCTCCTATTCGGGCATGGGCCCGAACCTCGCCACCCTTCTGCCGATCTTGCAGGAGCGCAAGGTCCCCACGATCTTCGTGGGGACGCCGCGCGGAGGGCAGCTCAATCCGGGACTCGACATGTACCTACACGTGAGCGATCGCGAAAGCCTGCAAAACCGCATCACGCAATTCGCGAGCCACATCGCCGTGCAATACGTGCTCGACTCGCTGTTTGGGTGCCTATTCGCGCGAGATTACGACGCCTCACGAACGTTTTTGGAGCACGCTCTGCCCGTGACGACGCTGCCCGCACTCCGCCACACCGAACTCAGTCCCACCGAATACGCCGGCGTCATGCTCAACCGCCTACGGTAGTATCTACCTGCTCTTTTACAATTTCATGAGCGAGTTTTTCGCAGTTGACTACAATTTCATGAGCGAGTTTTTCGCGGTTGACCACAATTTCATGAGCGAGTTTTCATCGACGAACGGACATGCGGCGCTCGTGCAGCCACTCGCCCAACTCCTCCACATGGT
>CAUWJG010000084.1:0-5939 GCA_963559095.1 uncultured Collinsella sp.
TCACCGGAATCCCGCCGGTCGCTCCGGCGGCCATACCGGAGAGGATTATTTTCAAAGTCGATCTCGGGGTGGCTGATGCCATCAAAGGAAATGATGTGCTGTATCTGAGATCCTTCTGTGCCAGACATGGCAGTGATGGTCGTGCGCTACTCGGGTTCGCGGAGCGTCTCTCTTCGGATCGCTCTCTCAGGCGCTGCACACGTCTCTTCGTTTCCGCCGACCTGCGGGGCAGCGTGTTCAACGACTCTCTAGGCTTTACGATCCCGACGCCCACGGGGGAACAGTGGAGGACGAAGTGCTCGTTTGTCTTTCCGTCTGAGGGGGCCTTTCTGACGGATGCGCGTTCTGTCAAATCGCCCGGGGAAAAAGAAATGCTCGAGTTCGGAGTCATCGACTTCGTTTCGGGCGGAACGCTGCTCGACTATATGTTCGACTTCTACGACTATCCCGAGGAGTTCAGGTAGGCCCGGGTGCGGCGGGCCGGTGGAGAAAGGACTGCAATGATCGCGAAGGAAGACTGGCTGCCGGTGGGCAGCGTTGTGATGGTGGAGGGGGCGCTGCGCCCGCTCATGGTCGCCGGCGTCATGGCGCTCGACGGAAAAACGAGTCGATACTGGGACTATGTGGGCGTTCCGTATCCCGAGGGTCGCGCGGGATCGGATGAGGGGTATTTCTTCGACAAGGGCATGGTCGAGCGCTTGTGCCAGTTGGGATACCTCGATGACCGAGGTTACGCGTTTCAGGTATTTCTTGAGGCCAACACCCCGGCCTTCGAACGGATGCGCGGTGAGGGTCGCGATGCGGATGGGGGTGAATGAGCCATGCTGCCCGGTGTGATCCGCCTCAATCGCGAGGAAAGCCTGCAGGTCATCGAGCGGTTCCAGTCGGAGGCCCGCGAGATCGCCAGCGTGTGCGAGCAGATCGGCATGGCGCGCGATGCGCTGGAGGGGTCTTGGAAGGGCCAGGCGGCCAGCCAGGCAAGCCTGACGTTCGAAGAGGTCGGCGGGTATCTGACTCAGGCGCAGGACGCTCTGCTCAGGCATTGCGACATGGTCGGCGACGGGGTGAGTACGCTTGCGGAGGCAGACGAGTTCATAGCTTCCAAGCTGCGTGGGGGAGACTCGGAGTGACAGTCGCCCCATTGCTTGGATAACGGCTGATTGGGGAGATCTATGGGATTGGAACAGTTGCGTTCTGCGCTCGCGGAGCATGAGAGTGCGGAGCGTTTTTGGGAGGACCAGGCCGCCGGGCTCGGGGCCACGGTGTCCACGCTGGCGGGGCAACTTGACTACAAGCGGGGCCAATTGGCGCTGGCGCAGGCGGCCGACACGGAATGCGGGAATGTCGTCGACGCCGTGTCTCAGGTTGAGGACGACCTCCGCCAGCTCGGTGCGAACCTGGCGTCGGCGATCGGGGAGGACGTTTCAAGCGAGGTCGAGGCCATCGCTTCGGGGGACGCCGATACCGCGTCGGCCGCAAAGTCGGCCTGCGAAGCGCTGGTCGCAAGCCTGCAACAGGAGATAGCGACCCTGGAGGGGTCGCTGGCAACGGCTCAGGGCAGCCTCAGCGTGGCAACCGCGAACGCAGCGTCCGCCCGAGCGAGGGCGAGCGCGGTTCGCCTACGTATCAGGAATTACTCGGAACGATAAGGCCCATTGCATATGAAGGAGGATGCTCTGCATGGTTACGACGGATGATTGGCTGCCGATTGGCTCGGTTGTGTATGTCGGCGGGTTCGAGGACCCGGTCATGATCGTCGGGTATCTCGGGAGCGACGCCGGTGGGGGCAAGGTGTGGGACTACTTTGCCAGGCGGTACCCGTCTGGATGGTCGCCCGACGAGAGCGATGTCATGTTTGACCGCGATGCGATCGAGGGGGTTCTTGCCCTGGGGTATCAAGACGAGCAGTTTGCCGCGCTGGTAGACCGCCTGGACGCGCTCGCGTCCGAGCTGAAGGGCGCCGCAGGCCCCGCCGGGGAAGGGGAGGCCGCCCGATGAGCGAGCCGATGGTGTACGAATTCGCGTTCGGCGAGGAGGAGTACCGCGCCTACGTGACGCTGCGCGACCGGGGGCTCATGCGCGCCGCCGGCCTGTCCACGGGGCTCCTGCTGTCCCCCGCGCTCCTGCTCGCGCCCTCCGCGCTTTCGGCCGGAGACGCGCGCGCCGCCCTGGCGTTCGCCGCCCTGGCGGCGCTGTCGGCGGGGTGCCTGGCGGCCGGCGTCGCGGGACGTGCCCCCTGGATCGCGTCCGCGCGGCGCCCGCAGGCCCGCGCCTACCTCGAGCGGCACGGCGCGCCCCGGGGCGGCGGCCCCTTCGGCCGGCGCGTCGTCTTGGGCGAGGACGGGGTCGGGCTGGCGTGCTGGCCGCCGGACGAGGACGCGGAGAGCGCCCTCGTGGTCGACGTGCCCTGGTCGGAGTGGCGCGCGGCGCGCTCTGGGTGCGAGGGGCTGCTCCTGGAGTGCCGCCGCGGCCGCGGCGGCGGGCTCAAGATGCTTTTGGGCTACAACATGCTCCTGCAGGCCGCGTCACGCGACGGGCTGCGCGACGCCTTCGTCCCCGCCTCCGCCCTCGGCGGCGCCGATGCGCGCGAGCTCGCGCGCTGGGCGCAGGGCCGCATCGACGCCGCACGGTAGGCCGGCGGGGGCATGAGATGAAGCTGTGGACGGCGGAGCAGACCGCCCGAAGGATGACCGTGTTCCTCGTCTTGTACGGGGTGCTGATGACTGGGGCGGGGATCGCTCTCTGCATCACGGAATCCCGCAGCCCGCGCGGTGTCGACCCGCGCGCCATATTCTGGTCCATCTTGAATTCGGCCACCTTTCTACTCGCGGTCGGCATGGCGCTGTATTTGCGGATTCGCGGGCGCAAGGGGGTCATCGCTTTGCAGGCCTGCTGCGTTGCGTCCGCGGCAATCGAAGTCGCGGTTGGACTTCTGGCGGGGGACGCATTCGGGTCGCTCATCTGGGTCCTTGTCACGCCCATGCTCGCGCTCTCCGCCCTCGCCTGCGCCCTTGTCATGCGCCGCCTCGAGCGCGGTGATCCCTCGCCGCTCATGCCCGGCGCCGAGAACCTGCTCATGACCCGAAAGGAGATTATTCTCATGTACCTGGCCCTGGTCGTCATCGGGGTGCTTGTGTACATCGTTCTGGGCGGGTCCCCCTTCCCTGATCGTAGTTGGAAGAAGCCTGAACCGGCACCCGAGCCGCCCGCCTGGGGCGCCGATGATATAGCGGAGTCGGATTGGAGTGTCGACCTTGAGTTTTGACATTAGGAAGTCGGGTGTCGACACCATTGCGTTGCGCGAGTGCTGGGAAGGATCACGCGCCTGCTGTTCGTTGTTAAGGCGGTTGCGGGCGAGCTCTCGCACGTGTTGGACGTACTTAATTGGCCGCGGGCGATGCATAGGGTGCTGCTGCCCTGCTGTCCTGGTGGATCGGCGAGGGGGCATGAGATGAAGCTGTGGACGGCGGAGCAGACCGCCCGAAGGATGACCGCGTTCCTCATGGTATCCGGCTTGGTTTTCGTCGTCGGGTTCGGATTCCTGGCGTGCTTGAACATCCGTGAGGGGAGGGTGAACGTCACTTTTTTGGCGCTTGCCGTCATTGGTCTCGCCCTGCTTGTGCAGACGTCGGGCATGGTGTACTACCTGAGGCGGCGGGGCCGGTCGGGCGTCAGGGGGCTGTCTGGCTGCTGCATCGCTTCCGTCGCGATAGGCGTGATCACCGCATTTGTTTCGAGGGATGAGTATGGCTCTCTGGCGCTGCTGGTCCCCGCTCCGCCGATTATGTTCGCGCCCCTCTCCTACGCCCTGGCCACGCGTCGTCTCGAGCGCGGTGACCCCTCGCCGCTCATGCCCGGCGCCGAGAGGCTGGCGAAGACGACCTGGAAGGAGATTCTCTTCGTGTATCTGGTCGCCATCGTTGTGATGCTGGCGCTGTACGCCGTTTCGGGGGAGGTCCCCTTCGCTCCGAAGCGGTGGGAGCCCGAGCCGCCCGCTTGGGGCGCCGACGATATTGCGGAGTCGGATTGGAGTGGCGACCTTGGGTTTTGATGTCAGGAAATCAGACGCCGACGTTTTGGCGTCCTGGATCGGGAGCTTCGTCGGCAGCACCGTCCGTGCGCTGGGCGGGGTCGCCTCTGCAGGCCGCGCTCTGGGTGGGGTCGAGGGGTTCGTGGGCGCCGCCGCCGACGCGTCGCGCGCGTATTGGGAGGAGGTCCACGCGCCCGTGCTGCTCGCTGCCGAGGCAGCTGCGGAGGAGCTCCTCACGCGTTACGGAGAGTACCTGGCCGCTTTAGATGGAGTCGATGCGGCGCGCGATGCGCGCTTCGGTTCCGATGCCCTCTCGGGGGCCGAGGCGGACTTCGGCCTGATCCCGGCCTCGGTGTCAGAAGGGTCCGCCTCGTTGGCGAGCGCCTTGGGCGAGATTGCAGACATTGTCGAGCTGAGCGTCCCCTCCGAGGCGGACCTGGTGGAGCGGCTGTTCGGCCTGGCGGACTCGCCCCGCGCGTGTCGCGAGGGGGTGGCCGGTGTTGAGGACTTTTACGTCCAGTCTGCGGCCGCCCTGGACACCTTGGCTTCCGAGCTGGAGCGGGCACTCTCCTTCGCGGGCTCGGTGGGGGACTTTGGGTCCTATGCCCCGGGCTCTGCGCAGGGGGCGGGTTGGCCTTGCGGCCTGGTCGAGGCGCTTGTCGCCTCCCGCGCGTATGCCGAGGGCGCCTCCGGTGCCGCCTCCGGGGCGTACAGCGCCTCGCTCGAGCGCGCGCAGGCTCGCTACGAGGAGGAGCTTGCCAAACAGCGCGAGGATCACGGCAGGGCGAATGTGATTTTGGGCATCGCGAGCTTATTTGTAGGTGGGACTGCGATTGTGTTTTCAGGCGGTACAGCAACTCTGTTTGTTGCCCCTGTGATGGCCTTCGGGTCGGCTCAGATTGTTGAGGGGGTACAGGATGCCCACTACGGGAGCTAGGGTGACTTGGGGACGACTGCGTGGAATCCCATCCGCGATACGGTTTTCTTTGGGAACCAGGGTATTTACGACTTTGGATATGGAGCGGCGGAGTTCGTGGCGGCTTGGGGGTTGCCAGCCAAATCAGCATTCGAGGCGGCTCGCGCAACGGGACTTCCCTTCTTCAAGTCTTTACCCGTGTTTGCCGAGGATTTAACGACAGAGGTGGTGTTGGGGTCTGTATACGATGAGGCAGCCGATCTTACGTTCGAGACAATTGTCGATCCGCAAATCGATAGATACTTCGGCGCCACTGAGACGGGCGCCGCGCTTAAGGAGGGTGGCCGGGATGCCCTGAGCGGCGTAACGTCTGGTGCTGGTGACAGGATGATGGGCGAGGATCCCCGAACGCTCGGCGATCTCGCTGGCGGCGAGTCTGGGGAGGGCCCCATCCCAAAGGGCAGCCCGGCGGGTGCTGGCGGGGACCTGTTGGATCGGGGCGCGGCCGATAGCGCGCGGGTGGATCCGGGCACTCGGGTCGCATCGGGTGGTGCTTCAAGAATGTCGGATGTCGATGGGGCTGCAGAGTAGAGGGCCTGTCTGGTGTTGTTGGCGCGGAGGGCAACGGTGCGGCTGTCGGGTGATGCCCGAGGACGGTGGCGCGATGTTCGACCTGTGCGCCCGCCCGTATCCCGAGGGCATGGAGGACGATGACTGGATGATGTTCAACCGTGTCGATATTGCCCGCACGTTGTTTATCGGCTATCAGGACGAGGAGTTCTTCAAGCTCTCGCGCGTGCTGGACGCGCTTGATCGGCCGCGAGGCGGCGCGTAGGGCGCGGCCGTCCAGGCCGAAACGTCCTCCGCCCTCGGGTGCGGTGCCCCCCGGAAGCTCGCCCTGTCGCCGTGATGGAAGGCGGTGCGCTTGTGAGCTCGGCACGGCATCGATGCGATAGGCAATTTCTTCGGCCTGTAGGTGCCGGCGGGAAGGTG
>CAUWJG010000085.1:0-5800 GCA_963559095.1 uncultured Collinsella sp.
ACGAGGCGGGCGTCGACTACCAGACCTGCGAGCTCGGTCGCATCGGCGCGGGCGGTGGCGGCACCATCGCCTACATCCTGGCCGAGTACGGCATGGACGTCATCGACTCCGGCGTGGCGGTCATCTCCATGCACGCCCTGTGGGAGGCCACCAACAAAGCCGACATCTACGAGGCGTACAAAGGCTACAAGGCGTTCATCTCCCGCCCGTAGCCGCATCGCATATCGGTGCCATACCGCACAAAAGGAGGGACACTCCCGCGAGTGCCCCTCTTTTTTCACACCAAATACCACGCCTTGACGCCGTGCCCCGCCATGCCGGCACGGCAATCACCCTGAAACGTCTGCGCCGCGCGCTGCCGCGCGGATGACGTCGGCGGGCAGATGCGCACTGGCGCTCGACACCACAGCAGATGCCACACGGTTCGCGCAAGACAGCGCGACCTCGAGCGCATCGCCGCGCGCCAGGCACGCCATCACGGCGCCGATATGTGAATCGCCCGCTCCGATGGTATCCACCACCTGCGCCGGCACCCCCGGCACCGTGCCGGCCTTAGAACCGGTATCGAAATAGCACCCTTTAGGCCCCAAGGTCGCAAGCACCATATTACCCACGCGCTCGCGCAGATACGCGGCCGCCCGAGACACGGCGGCCGGGCCACCCACCAGTTCAGCGCAACCCGCGCGGCTCGCGCTCACAATGACCTCCCCGCCGTTCATGTGCAGCACCGGATGCAAATCGTAGATACGCTCCACTAAATCCATGGGAAGCTCCGCCGGGCGCGGCCCGGGTGTAAAGAAGATGGCCTTGTCCGCGCAACGGCGTTCCAAGAAGTCAACGACCACCGAGCCAGTGGGGTCTTCAATCTCCAAACCGCAGACGTACACCATGTCGACGTCGCTGAGGTCGAGCGCATCGAACCATGCGCGTTTGTACACATAATCCGCCCCGTGGTACGCTACGAACGTGCGCTCGCCACTTGGCTCCACAAAGCAGTAGCAGCAGCCATTCTCCTGCTCATGGTTTTCCACGAGCACCGGGATCCCCTCGACCGCAAGGCCATGGCGCACAAAATCGCCAAAGGCGCCCGTGCCAACCGGCGAGAACAGACGCGCCGGCACATCGAGTGCATGCGCAATCCAAAACGCATTGAATGCGCAGCCGCCCAACGCCATCTGCTGACCATACACAATCACGTCTTCGGCCGTGCGCGGCAACCGATTCACGTTGATGATGACATCGGCGCACGTAACGCCCACAAACAAGATCTTTCCCATGTGCCGATCCTCACCGTCTCGCCGTCACCCCCCTCATAAGATGGGGCTCGCCACACCCTCATTACGCGGGGGTATCCGCATGCATGGTACCACCCGCACACGCTGAGCGCGGGCGCCGATGCCGTCGACGCACACGCAAAAACGGGACCCGGCGCGCCGCCAGATCCCGTTTTCGCGAGGGTGTCCCACTGCCCGTGCGACGCCGCGCTTAACTCAGCGGCAGCTCGCCCGCATCCACGGCAACCTGGTCGGGTGACTCCCAGTCGATGAACTCATACTCGACCGGCGAGGTAGCGTCCTGCAGGCCAACGACGAGTTGAATCGGCAGGCTCGCGCCTTCCTGGATTTCGGTACCGACGTTGTTTTCGAGCTCGTCATTTGCATCGGGATTGTCATATCCCAGATACGCGGGCTTGAGTTCGACGCCGTTCTGGAAGAACTTGCGATCGACCGCGGCGCTAAACGACACGGTCTTGCTCGAGTTGTTCGTAAAGGTGAGTTTGAGCACCAGCACGGGATTGCCGTCGTGGTCGGCGCCGACCTTGTGCTCGTCAACCGTGACCTCGAATTCGGACTCGCTCACGCGCTCCTCAAGCTCGGAGATGTCGATCTTCTCATCGAGTACCTTGACCGTGTCTTTGAAATCGATCGTATCGACCTTGGTCGTGATCTTGACCGTGCCCTCTTCGATGTCGTCGAGCTCGTACACGAGTTGCCCCTTGCCGGTCTCGCCCTCATCGAGCTTGTCGTTGCCCTCAACGAAGTTGGGATTCGCCGACGAGAGGTACGCCTCGGTTAGGCTCTCGCCATCCAGCTCAGCCTTCGTGTTGTACGTAAGGTCCATCGGCGTGTGGCTGAACTCGGGATCGTTGTTCGTCACGTCCACGTTGACCACCAGCAATCGCTCGCCATCGTAGCTGCGGGCGATAAACGCCTCGTCGAACTCGGCCGTCATAGACGGTGCGCTGCCTCCCGTGGGCTCGGGTGCCGGCGCGCTCCCGCCGCCCGAGCACCCGGCCAAACCAAACGTCAACGCAAGCGCGCACGACAGCGCCCCGGCACGTTTGTACACAGCGTTCATGATTCCTCCTACCTGTGTGCGACGCCGGGGCAACAGCCCTCTTAGGGCATATGCCATGGCGTCGTCTTCTTGCCATTGCGGCGCACTGTATCAAAATTTTGTACAAAACGTGTCCGCATTCCGCATAAATCCGATAAGCGAGGGGCGCGTTTCGGCGGACGGTCGCCACAAGGCGAGCGAAGCTGCGATGGAAGCTCGGGGTATCATGGCAAAACGGCACCCGACGCGCCCCGTGATTGGAGTCTCATGCCACAGGTCATCATCTCCCCCGCAAAGCAGATGCGCATCGATGCAGACAGCTTCCCTGCTCGCGGGATCCCACCCTTTCCAGACGAAACCGCCCGCCTGCACCGTGCGCTGGTCGACATCCTGCACCATGAGGGACCCCAGGGCCTGCAGCGCCTGTGGTCCATCAGCGACGCCCTGTTGTCCAGCACGCTCGAGCGGCTTGAGGAGTTCGTTCCCATCTTGGACGCCGGCGATCTTGATGCGGCGAGCGTGGCGCGCCGTGTGGGCCCAGCCGTCTTTGCCTATGTCGGCCTGCAGTACAAAAGCCTCGCGCCAGAAGTCCTCGAACGCGATGCGCTCGTATGGCTGCAAAAGCACCTCTGGGTGCTCTCCGGGCTCTACGGATGCGTGCGACCATTTGACGCCGTGCAGCCGTATCGGCTCGAGATGGGCGCCAAGCTCCGCGTAGACGGCACGCGCAACCTGTACGAGTTTTGGGGCACACGCCTCGCCGCCTGTGTGAGCCATGAGGCGAACGTGATCGTGAACCTTGCGAGCGTCGAGTACGCAAAGGCCGTCCTTCCACATGTGCATGCCAGCATACCCCTTGTCACCTGCATTTTTGGCGAGGAGCTTCGCGACGGCAAGCCGGTACAGCGCTCTGGGGCCAGCAAGCGAGCACGCGGCTCGATGGTGCGATGGATGGCCGAGCAAAATGTGCGAACGGCGTCCGAGCTCGCCGCGTTCGACGTGGGCTATGCCTTTGCACCGGAGCTCTCGACACTCGATACGCCGAATCTGCGCGATACCATGGTGTTTATGAAGCGCTGACGCCGAAGCGGTACAATGAGAACCCGTCTATTCGCAGGTCGATTCAGGCCCCGACAGCCAGAACAGGGAGGTATCGTGAACGCAACTCGCACCGCAGGCTCCCAACACCTCGTGTCCGTCGTCGTGCCGGTCTACAACGTCGAGCGCTACCTCACGCAATGCCTCGAATCCGTACGCTCGCGGCTCGGGCGTTCCCTGCAGCTCATCATCGTGGACGATGGCTCAACCGATGCCAGCGGCGCGATCGCGCAACGCCACGTGGAGGCCTGCCGAGCCTCTGTGGACCCCGCCCTTCCCGACGCGCAGCTCATCGCCAAACCAAACGGCGGCTATGGCGCAGCTGTGAACTGCGGTTTTTCTGCAGCCGATGGTATCTACCTTGGCATCGTTGAGCCCGATGATTATCTGGATGGCGACCTGTTTGGCGAACTGCTCGCCATCGCCGAGGCGTGCGATATGCCCGACGTGGTGAAATCGACCTACAAGCGCGTTTGGATGCCAGATACGCCCCAGCAGCGTATCTGGAGCTCGCTGCTGCGCCACCGCGGCGTTAAGACCTGGCGCGAGGGCACGACTGACCTGGGCGAATCCCCGCAGCTCGTGCGGTGGCATCCGTCCGTGTGGTCGGCTGTCTACCGACGCGAGTTTTTAGAGCGCACCGGCACGCGCTTTGTGGAGGCGCCGGGCGCGGGCTGGGTCGACAACCCCTTCGTCATGCGCGCCATGTGCCAAGCCGAACGGATCGCCTTCACCGATGATGCCTGGTATTGTTATCGCGAGGACCGTCCGGGCTCGAGCACCGTGCTCAAAACACCCGACCTCTCCCTGGTTCGGTGGCTGCAAATGGCCGACGAGATCGCCGCCAGCCGATGGGCCGCCGACGAGGGCGTGCTCGCATCCCTGGCAAGCATCGGCTTTCGCTACGCGGCGCGCATCTGGGACACGCCGGCGATGGAGGACCCTCACGTGACGGCGCTACTGCACGATGTGCTGCGCGGCATGCCGCCGCAAGTCGCCCTCGCCCTGTCCGACGTCTCCCCCGCAGCCAAATCGCGCTATCTCGCCGAAACCGCATATGCAGGCGATGCGGCGCAAGCAGGCGGTGAGCTCGCCTACCGTCTCGCCATGCTGCGCGAGCTTGTATACTCTTGGCGCGAGAACGGTTTCTACTTCGCCTGTGAGCGCGCCGGCCTGCATCGGCACGCCGCCGAGGCGTAACCCCCTTTCAAAGGAGCAAGTGTGGCTCTTTGCACCACCCCCACCATTCAACCCGACGCCACAGGTGACCCCGCGCGCAATGCGTGCGAGGCGCCCCTGGTGAGCGTCATCATTCCGGCCTACAATGTCGAGCGCTACGTCGAGGCGGCCGTGCAGTCGGTCCTAGATCAAACGCTTGTCGATATCGAGGTCCTCGTGGTAGACGATGGCTCGCGCGATGCCACGGGCGCCATTCTCGATCGCATGGCCCAAACAGATCCGCGCCTGATTGTCCTGCATGTTGCGAATGGCGGCGCACCGGCGGCGCGCAATTTGGCCATCGACCGGGCACGCGGACGCTACCTCGTATTTGTGGACGCCGATGATGAATGCGCGCCCCACATGCTGGAAACACTTGCCGCTCTCATGCAGCGCGATGGATGCGAGCTCGCCATCAGCGGATTCGAGATTGTGACAACCACCGGATACGGCAATGGAGACGACTCCGCCGACGACACCTTCGTAGAGACGAAGCAGGTCGCCGATGGTGTCTTTGCAAATGCCAGCGCGTTTCACCGCGCCTCGCCCGAGCTCTTCGACAACAACATGCTGTATCCGCCATGGAACAAGATGTTCCTGGCGAGCCGCCTGCGCGAACTGAACATCCGCTACCGCGATGTGTTCTGGGATGACTTCCCCTTCGTACTCGACTACATCCGCGATGTTGAACGCGTCAGCGTAACAAGCGAGCCGTTATACCGCTTCTTCCGTCGCCGCGCCGATTCCGAAACCGCTCGGTATCGCGACGGGGTGTTCGAAAAGCGCGAAACGGAAAATGACTGGATGCGCGAGCTGTACGCTCACTGGAACATGGCCGACGATGCAGTTGCCGACGAGATGGTGAGTCGCCGCTATATCGAGCGACTTGTGGGCTGCGTCGCCAATGAGTGCTCGCCTAAAAATCCCCGATCTTTCCGCGAGAAGCGCGCAGAAGTCGCCCGCATGCTCGCCTCTCCGGCAGTCAAACCGTCGCTGACGAGCGCCCGTCCCCGCAGCGCCAAAATGAAACTGATGCTCATCCCCTATCGGATGGGCAATGCGACCCTCTGCCTGCTGTCGGGCATGTTCATCGAGTGGGTGCGTGGCGTGGCGCCGACGCTCTTCGCCAAACTCAAGGCGCATCGCT
>CAUWJG010000086.1:0-4732 GCA_963559095.1 uncultured Collinsella sp.
GAAATTTCCGGACCTGGCAGCTTTTGCCTCTTGACAATGGCTTTCTCATATTAAATAGGGAGCGCCTTCCCTGCATCGTTCTCAAGGGCAACTGCCGTTCTCAGAAAAACCGATGAGAGCGAGGACAGTATCGAGTGCAGCTTGCCAAACTGTAGCCAACAATGTGGAGCCATCAGCGCTCAGCTCCATATTGTAGGCGGAAGCGCCACAGTGTTCGAAATCTCCTGCAACGTCCCAGCGCAGCTTATTTCGGGCGAACTCGAGCTGATAACATCCGACAAGACAATCGAATGCGTTTTGAAAGCCATCTAAGGATCATCATGAGCAACATTCATTTCTATCCACGTCTCACCAAGGAGCTTGTCGAACGAGCTGGTTACAAAACCACTGGCTATAGCTTTTCCTACATCGATTCAGAAGGGGAAGAAACAAACCTCTCGATTGGAAAAGGGAAAGTCGCATCCATATCCGACCCATTGGACACCTGGAGCCTCAGAGAGGATGGAATTATATTGAAAAATAAAATCCTCTTTGAGTATCCCGAAGCGCTTAAAGGGCCAGACGGAGTTGCCCCAGCGGGAGCAAGGCTGCTCCCTTGCATACTTTGGGCAAACAAAGGCCTCGACCTCGCAGGAGTCATTCGACCAGTAGTGCGCAGCGAATCCCCCTCGCTGTCCTGTGACTTCAAATGCTTGTTTAAACCTGGAACCCTAGCTGGAGATTTGACTTTAGACCTAGTTTTATATCTTGCTGACAGCGCAAAAACAATTGAGCCCGGGGAGCAAATTCTGATCAACGAGCCTGGAGTCACCCTGGGAAGTATTGAAGCCCCGCTAACCATCGACCTTGATGGATCGTACCTAGAATTTCCTATTGAGGAATTCGAAGAAATAGATGGACCTTTGTGGCGCATGCAATTCGAACCCTGGGATGATCCGCATGAGGACCTATTCTCTGAAGCCAGCTTCACGCTGCTTCTCAATGTCAAGCACCCTGATTGCCCTAAGATCATCAAAGGCGTGGTCTCGAATCAGGCCCTCCTACAGGAGATACTGGCTGAAGCGTATTTTCTTATCTTTGAGAAAGTACGGGAAGACGAGGATGCTTGGAATGACATGAAGACGGATACGGGACTTGCCCCCGATAGCATATGCAGCACGCTTCACTGGTTTAGCCAACGCAGTGACGAACCTTTCGATTGGACTTCACCAGAAGGACGAATGCTAAGTATCAAAAGAATCATCGATCTGAGCTTTAAGGCAAGTGATGAAGATGACTAGGCTAAAACTCCCTACAACGACAATGTCGGAGGCTAAAGCCTGGGCCAATAAAATAGACGCCCTCTCCGATGTTGAGTTCCAATCGCTTTTACAGCAATGGGGCGCACACCAGATTGAAGACTTCAATCCCGATCTAAATGACCTTCGAGGCACCTGCGTTGATGCATTTGAAAGAGCTGGAGGACGTTCCCTACCTGCCAGGAAAATGTACCCCATCGATGTAGAGGTGGGCTTGGCCCTATACACTCATCTCATCAACCATGAATTCACCCCTGCGGATGCGGCGAACGACGACGTCTGGCGTTATATTTCCATCAAAGTCGTTCCAGACCTCACGTATTTCCGTTACCCGGACCCTGAAAAGCAAGCAAGGGAGCAAGGGTGCCGAATCAATAAAAAAAGATTCTTTTCGCACACCCGTCGCATCTGGATAAAAACCCTTTGGTGGTATGTGCATTTAAGCTGGCAGGGAGATTCCGAGAAGACCCGCTCCGCAATTGAAGAAAATGGATCAAACATCATCAGTCATTTTATAGAGACGCCTGGAAAGGGCTACCGAGTAGATGTGTATCGAGAACTAATGCGATTGTATAGCATCAACCCGGACAAGAAGGATAAACTATTTAGGTCAGTGGCGAAACTAAACGGCGCTGAATGTAGGAATATCGAGCCCGCGCTCATGCCAGGCGGAGTTGGAGAATACTGCAGCATCCTTTTCAACAAGGTTCGCATTCATGAGGATAATGATGACTAGCATTGCAGAAGAAATACTGTCCCATTGGAAAAACAACCAGGAGAAATACGCTAGCCAGATTCAATCCATCTCTGACAGCAGATGGCCGGCATGGACAATTAACCTCAGTTCCAAGGCGGTTGGAGTGGCTCTCCCCCTCCCGTCTGACATTCAAGTCGAAGAAGACTTTTCCTCGGTTAAATTGCGCTGCATCTCAATTCCCGCTATTTCCAGCAAACCGATGTTGACGCTTATCTCCTTTGAGAAGTCATATGCATTTGCATCTCTCTGCGCACAATTTGTAACACCTGGCAATAATGGCAAGCGCAGGGAGCAACTCGTCTCTAACCCTGTTGTCTGGTGGAAAGAATGGAAGGGACTTCTTGGAAATAAAAATGTAGAGAAGAAGGTTTATGACGTACTCGGAGAGCTCGTAGGCTTGGCGACACTATTTGCCCAAGGCCATCATCCCAAATGGACAGGAGCCCAAGGCATAAGCACGGATATTGACTGCGGCTCTGAAAAGTACGAAGTAAAGTCGACAACCGTTCGTAATTCAAAATCATTTGAGGCCCACGGACTTTTCCAGCTATCCACAGACGCGGTTCCGAAATACCTGCTATTTGCACAATTTGAACCATCTGAAGCGGGATGCTCAATCAATAGTCTCATGGACTACCTCTATAACCAAGGTCTCCCCACGAGCGAATATGAAGAGAACTTGAAGAAGCTCGGTTATGCCCAAGGTGCCAGCGCACGCACGAAAATGTATCGCCTTCTCGGGTTATCAAAATATGAAATCAACGATTCTTTCCCGCACATTGAGCCCAGCTCGTTCGTGGGAGGAACCCTGCCCGAGGGCGTCACCAGCATTTCCTACCATGTCTCGCTTGACGGGGTTTGTTGTGAGAACATGCTGTCCTATGTTCCCGAGATTAACGCGTAACCAGGCGGTCCACCACTCATGACCAACCATACACCACGATATCGCTGCATCGATCTTTTTGCTGGCATCGGCGGAATCCGAGCAGGTTTCGAACGCGCCGCTGGAGAAGGCATGCTCGATACCGTTTTTGTTAGCGAACTCGACCATTATGCCGCTACAACATATGCGGCAAACTACAGCACTCCAACCAACTTTATCGACGGAATTAGCGACCTCCTCGTAAGTACAGCTGATGTTGCCATCTACGGCGATATAACCAAAGTAAGCGATGACGCATTGTCAAAAATTCCGCAGTTTGACATCTGTCTAGCTGGCTTTCCATGCCAAGCATTTTCTCAAGCTGGCAAGCGCATGGGTTTTGAAGATAACTATAAAGGTATGGCAAGAGGAACTCTCTTCAGAGAGCTAATACGCGTATGCGATATTAATAAACCTAAAGTTGTTTTCTGTGAAAACGTCAAGGGTCTACTCCATCATGACAACGGCAATACACTTCAAGTAATTCTTGGAGCATTCGATGAGGCTGAATACGCCGTCAATTTCACAACCCTAAACTCAAGCGACTTTGGCGTTCCACAGAACCGAGAACGAATCTACCTTGTTGCCTTCAGGAAGGAGCTGGGAATAACCTCTTTCTCATTCCCCGAAGGAGAGAAGACGAGTCTCCGAATAGGAGATATTCTTGAAAAGCAGCCTGTTGGAGGTAAATATTACCTATCGCAGCAATACCTTAATACTCTAAAGCGCCATCGCTCTAAACATGAAAAGCAAGGGCACGGCTTTGGATATCAAATCAAAAAAAGGGATGACCTTGCCTCGACCTTGTCATGTGGCGGAATGGGTCGCGAAAGAAACCTAGTTGTCGATTCTCGTCCTCATCCAACTGGCATTGTCGCAGGCAAGCATAGTCCCATCAATACCGAAAGCGTTCGATGCATGACCCCACGCGAATGGGCGAGGCTCCAAGGCTTTGACGAGGATTTTGTTCTTCCCGTAGCGGACGTTCACCTCTATAAGCAATTTGGAAACACTGTAACGGTTAACGTTATTGAAGCCATTGCCAGAAGAGTACTGGACGCCCTTGATGCCGTATACACAAGTCGTGAGTTTAATGTAGTGCTCAACAATGCCATCATTGATTGCCTGAAGAGGGCGCCTATGTCGCGTCAAGACATATCTCTCGCCGTTGACCATCTTTTTCCATCTTCATGGTCTCGCGAGAAGCGATTAGAAAAACTGTCGTGCAATCTTCACGCTTTAAAATCAAATGGCAAAATCAACAGCAGGGGTAAAACTAAAAGCGCTGTTTGGTTTTTAGTCAATCTCTAATCCCAGCTGAATTCCCATAAACAACTATGGGCCTGCAGATTTATACGTCATCGCAGGCCCATTTCAATATCGGCCGTAATAACGTTGAACAGCAATTGAATCATGTGTGCCCATCAGGATTGCCGCCTCTATAGAAAACAACTTGATCATAGAACCGAAATCATGATCTAATTAATGGCACTGAAGCGAAAGCTGTTGCCTCATACGCCCTTAATGATCCGTTGGCTGCAACAGGTAGAGCGTCTGCCCTGTTTCCAAATTGGAGGCGAGTGAGCATGTCTATAGAAACGTATCAAGGCCTAACGCTATCGTATGAACGAGCCACTTCACTTGTGCCCAGCTCTTACTTGCCGGCGTATCAATGGTTTCTGAGCCACGAGGGGGAAGTCGGACCTCGTCCGTGGAAAGACCATGCCCCCAAAGATATGCCCATCACCCTTGTTG
>CAUWJG010000087.1:0-4366 GCA_963559095.1 uncultured Collinsella sp.
GGCGCGGCCTCCTGCAGCGCGAGCTCGCCGAGATGGCGGGCGTGACCGAGTCCGCCGTGCGAAACTACGAGCTCGGGCTCAGGACGCCCCGGCCGCAGCACCTGGAGGCCCTCGCGAGGGCGCTCGGGGTCGCCCCCGCCGCGCTCGCCGACTACGGGGTCGAGACGGCGCGCGACGCGATCGAGGTCCTGTTCCGGCTCGAGGAGGGATTCGGCGCGAGGCCCGAGGCCGACGATGGCGGCGCGCGGGTCGCCGTGGACCCCGACGCGCCCGGCGCCCAGAAGCTCGACGCGGCGGTCAGGGCATGGGCCGCGATGCGCGCGAGGCGAGACTCCGGGGAGATCTCCGATGAGGAGTACCTCGACTGGAAGCGCGGGTTCGGCAAGAAAGGTGGAGGGGAGTAATACTAGAATTGTATTTGATGAAATCTTGCGATTCGCCTCTTCCCAGTATTCGTCCTGTATCGCATGTCGATTGACATGGACAAGCGGGCAGAAGCGTCGCTTTTTAAGGTGGAGGTAGGGGGATATGAAAATCGATCTTCACTGTCACACAAAAAAGGTGAAAAAGGGAGATGCCTCAACTAGGACGGTCACGCCTGATCTCTTTTCCCAAAAAGTACAAGAAGCAAATATAGAACTTATTGCTATTACCAACCACAATGCTTTTGATTATTCGCAATATAAACAATTAAAGGAATTAGGGGTTTGTAAAGTATGGCCTGGCATCGAGCTTGATGCTAAGGGAAAGGATGGAGATGGGCGATTTCATATACTTATCGTCTGTGATCCAGCCAAAGAAATGGAATTTGACAAAGCGGTGTCCGTTCTTCTGGGAAACAAAGACCCCGATACATTCTGTACGGATTTACGGACAATTATCAGCACCTTTGAAGATTTGAGGGTAATCTATATTCCGCATTATGCGGATAAGAAAAAGGCTATATCGAGTGAGGATCGATTATTTCTTGCTGGGGTAATACCAAACGAGCGCCTCTTCTTGGAGCCTAGAAATCTCCGTACCCTTGGAATACGTGCCTTTAGCGGAGATAACGCTATCATCGGAAGCGATGTTCAAGATTGGGCATCTTACGAAAAGTGCACTTTTGCAGAACTCAGATTACCAGTTTCTACTTTTGAGCAATTAGTCCTTCTTGCGAAAAGAGATGTTAACGTCATAAAACATTTGCTCGATAAAAAGTTTTCAGAGACCATTACGGTCTCACCGGCTGCTGGAGTCGAGTTTGCTCTGTCATTTTATAATGATATTAATATCATTTTTGGTGAAAAGGGAACAGGGAAGAGCCGTATCCTTGCATCAATTAATGAATATCTGCTAAATCAGGGGAGAAATCCGCAATATTATGAGGGCTCGAAGCGCGAGGAGAACCTGTCTGCTCTGCTTGATAAATCGGACATGGTTCAATCCGCCTCGATTCTTGGAGTAGATAATACTTCTGATCAAATAGCCATAATCGATTCGTGGGAAGAGCCTGGGGTAACGCTATTAAAGGAGTACTGCAACTGGTACAGAACGAGCGGGTTTGATGATGCAAAAGTAAAGATGAAGATAGCCAAAATGACAGGCTTGGGCGTTCCTGACGAGCAGATGTATAACGAGACGCTCGACGACCTCAATCAGATGGGCACCATTACCAAAGCGATCAAAAAAGTTTCAGTGGGGAAATACCTGTCGCCTGATGATCAAGCTGAGTTGCGAAGGATTCTCGCCAGTCTTTCTGCCGCTGTTAAATTGGCTGCCAAAAAAGAGTTTGTCGAGGTAGAGTCGCAGAACCTCGCCAACTTCACTATAGAAAAAATCAAGGCTCTCGTAGCAGGGAATAAGGGGTCAATACCAATACCTGCTACAACGGGGTTCGAGGAGTACGCTTGCTCGCGGCTCAAACTTGCTAATGCGGTGCAAACGCTTAAAGAGGGCTTGGAGACACCACCTTATTCGTCGCGGGAGTTTCTCGGTCCCCTTGATGACAAGGGCAATATTTACATTGTCAGCACTTGGAGCTTCTGGTCAGATAAGAGCGAGAAAGCAGAATATCCCAGAACTGGGACCAAGGTATCTGAAGCGGCAGGAGCTTTGCGCAACTGTGCGAAGCATAGCATCAAAGCTGATTATCTCTCCTATGTTGGGAAGCTCAAAGAGGCGCTCGGAGACTTAGAGGCAAAATCACTCGACTGTTTTGTGGGAACCAATCGGACCATAGCTTTGGAAAGCGGCGAGAAGTATCAGCCATCTAACGGTGAAAAGGGCATCCTGCTCCTCAGGCGAGCGCTTGATTCAGAATCCAGCGTTTATCTTATTGACGAGCCAGAGCTCGGTATGGGGAATTCATTTATTGAAGACTCAATCAGGCCAAAGTTGCTTGAGCTTAGCCGGCAACACCGCACCGTAATCGTTGCTACTCACAATGCAAATATTGCTGTAAGAACTCTTCCGTACTGCACAATATATCGAGAACACGTCGGGAATAACGTCTATAGGACCTATTGCGGTAATCCATTTACCGATTCGCTGGTGGATATAGACAATCCTGATAATAAGAAGAATTGGACAGAAACGAGCCTCAGAACTCTAGAGGGAGGTCGTGAGGCTTTTGATGAAAGGGGGAGTATCTACGATGCGGCAGACAATCAAGGCGTCGCTTAATATGGCGGCAAACAATCACACTGTGCTTTCATTTGGCTTTAAATCGGGGGACCGGAGCCTTGATCTAGATGAGGAGAACGACGGAGTTCAAATTAAGGAAGTATTCGCTCATCTTCTTGAAGAGATGTATGACGGGGCGGTGCAAATTGAGCTTGATATTCCAGAAGCGAGAGCGAACGATCTTTACGGAATTGTCAGCAAAGCATATATTGCCCAGCTAAATGCTGAAGTACAGCGAGTTCAGCCAAAAGTCGATGCCCTAAAGCGGAGGTGTTCAAAAACAACAATCTGAGCTGAGGGTTACAATCCACTCCAGACTCTGTGCGCGGGCTCCGAGACTTAATAAAAAAGAGGATAGCATTTGCTCGATAGCGGGATTGGATCGATGACCCCTACTTGCTCAGCGTTAGCGCGTATTGCCGTTCTGTCGGCGGGTGCAAAGAGAAGGGGCCGAGCCCCCTCTCTTTGCACCCGTCTGCCTTGGTGCAGACGTTTGGCTAAGTTGTACGCTTCAGTATTTGTCTGGACAGCATCTCGTTAATTCGGGAAACGGGAACTTTCTTGTGAGATTTGCGATAATAAATTATTTCACTTGGAAGCTCCCGATCGACAAATCGGCGTTGAGTTCAATTTGAGTTCAACTCGGGCACGTGAAATGCGGCTGATTTCGGTTAAGGGGGAGGCGGCGGTACACCACGTAGACGAGAGACCATGGAAATGCACGATTTGATTACTGAGTGGGAATAGAAAACTTGGCAGTTAGGGTCTGCGGACGTTTTCCTAGACAGCCCTACACCGCGTAACCCAGCGCGGAGCGGTGCTCGTCGGGCGTGAGCCAGCCGAGCGCCCGGGAGATGCGGCCCGACCGGAACCAGCCCATCCACGCGTCGAGCTCGCGCGCGAAGTCCTCCCGGGAGACGCCCGCCCAGTCCCTCGAGTAGAAGAACTCCTGCTTGAGCAGGCCGAAGAGCCCCTCGGCGCGGGCGTTGTCGCAGCTCGCGCCCTTGCGCGACATGCTGCGGGCCAACCCGTTGGCCTCGCATATCGCGATCCACCCCGGCCACCGGTAGTGCCCGCCGCGGTCGCTGTGGACGACCGGGGCCTCCCCGGGCGCGAGCGCCGCGCAGGCGGCCTCGAGGCTCGAGTTCGCGAGCGCCGCCGTCGGCCTCGCCCCGATCGACCAGGCCACCGGCCTGCCGTCGAAGCAGTCGATCACGGGCGACAGGTAGCACTTCGCCCCGCAGGGCAGCCCGAACTCCGTGATGTCGGTGACCCACAGCTCGTTGGGGCGCCCGGCTGCGAAGTCGTGGGTGCCGTCGGCGCGCAGCGGCAGGTTCGGCGGCGCGGGCGACGCCTCGCCGGCGTAGCTGCTCCACCTGCGGCGGGCGCGCCTCCTCGGCGACAGCCCCAGCTCCCGCATCACGCGGCGCACGACCTTCTCGGACGCGCGCACCCCCTCGCGGCGCAGCTGCGCCCACACGGCGCGGTAGCCCCGCCGGCCGCACGCCTCGAAGGCCGCGCGCACCGGCCCGCGGAGGCCCGCGTTGCGGTCGCGCCCGGACCGGGCGAGGTGGTGGTGGTAGGTGCTCCTCGGGATCTCAAGGAAACGGGTAATCGTCGACGTCGGCAGACCGGTGGCCGCCCTCATGTGTTCGCTAACATAGTTTTCGACACTTCGCTCAGCAGGTTTTCGACACTTCGC
>CAUWJG010000088.1:0-4321 GCA_963559095.1 uncultured Collinsella sp.
CCCCTTCTTGTACATAGCCGCGCCCGGCTTTTACGGCTGGGCGCGGTTTTTTGTTCTTGGACGAGGACGGGCTGTTTTTGGTATTGGTGAGGTTCGAGGCTGCGTTAGCTCGTGATATCGGGAGAAGAGCAGGCCATGGCAATCGGTCGACCCGATCGACTCGCTTGCCATGCATTCAAATCTGCATTCGAAACTATCTTCTTGCGGAGAAAGCGGCGACAAGACTTTCGCCATAGTTCTTTTGATACCTTTTTCTATTGAGCTGGAAGATACACATCGTTAGCGTGTCGAGGGCGAGTAGGGCGCCGGCGAATGTGCCCATTGCGGGGGCGGGGGTGGAGCGGTTGTCATCCTCGAGCATTTTAAGATGGACATCGGTTTTTTTTGACAGCGAATTGCCCGCGGCGTCGGAAATCGAGATAACGGGAATATGAAAAGAGCGGGCGTATTCAGCAATACCAACGGGCTCTGTTTTTTCGCCTGACTTGGAAATCACAATAACCACGTCGCGCGTAGGGTCAAGCATCAGGATCCTACGTTTCGCTTGTACATAGTCATCGATGCTAATCGCTTGGATGCCGAGTTCAACAAGTGAATCTCCAAGGTAGTCGGCAAGGATGTGGCTATTGAGGTAGCCGTAGCAAATCACAGTTGATGCTCTATCGATATAGCGGGCAGCGGCATCAAAGTTATCTCCGGTATTGCTCTTGACAACTGCTTCGATAAATCCGTGGTATTGGTCCCCGAGCTTGGATAGGACTTCAAAGGGGGAGTCTTCCGGTTCGATTTCCGATTCAACGCCTCCTTTGGCGTGCTGGACGTCTTCTATGAGTTCGCCAAACATGCGATAGCCCATTTTCTTCGAGAACCTAATGACGGTTGATTGCCCGACGCCCAGACGCTCTGCAAGTTCATAAGAGGTCATATCCGCAAGTTCGCCTCTATTGACAAGTAAGTAGTCGGCAATCTTTTTTTCGGCCATGGAGAACTTTGGATACATACTTTTTACCGTGGCGGAAAACATCGGGGCCTCGTTTGCTACAGGGGCGCCGTTTGTATGACGGCGCCCGATTCCTTCATTTCTTTTTAATTTAATAATACTAGGCAACTCGCATGAGCAATTTAGAATCTCCTGCGGTTATCTCACGTATAGCCGCAACAATCATATCCCTTGCAAAGCAAGATTCCTTATCGCTTTCGTTAATGCCGCATATTGTTGACACTGCAGCGCCAAGCTCCTTTTCCTCCATTATCTGGGCGATTTGTGCTGATTGTGGCTCGGTTTCATCTGTGTAGCAAAAACCATATGCCGCTGCGTGAAAGATGAAGTAGGGGATGATGCCGTGCTTCATACACAGGAATGCCGGTCCTAGGAATCTGTCGTTTGCTTGCAATTTCCTTATCGGTTGACGAACGATGCGGCCGATTCGATCGGAAAGGAATGGGCTAGTGAACTTGTTGAATGTTTCGCGAACCTCCTCATCGGATGGCATGGGCATGCCAAATTCAAGTTCCAGAGCACGCCTTCCTTCAAACCATGCGTACTTTGCTAGCTCCCACGCCCGCTTATTCGAAGCAATTTGGTTAATCGTCTCGCATCCCGCATAAGCCCCCATAAAACCGAGGGAGCAGTGTAGTAGATTCTCGTTCCAGATTTTTTTAATCATTCCGAGCTCGCACGAGTCGACGGGCTCAAAGAATGAGGGCATGTTCCAATCTGGACCAAAGCGGAATGAATTATCGACCTGGAGGACGGTCTTGTCGTCGCATGTAAGCGCCAAAGCGTCTTCTTGAAGAATATCCGGGTAGACAACCTTGCGATTGGTTTTCGAGGTGATCAATGTGAGGTATTTACTGTAGTGGTTCTTCTCCGGATTGCTTAATAAGGATGTTATGGCGGCGTCGAATCGCGGTTTAAGTCCAACGTAGTTTCCACCAAGAATAACTGCGACAGGGGCTACGCTGTGACGACTATTTCTAAGGCTGACCATTTCCGCCAAATCGGCTGCAACGGCATCAAACGATTCTGGAAAAACTGCCGTTGCGATCATTTCAGATTCTGCTAGATAATCGATGTATGCTTCATGATCGCGGTTTACATCGATGGCATGGAAGTTGTCTACTCGTGTTTTGTGGGTCAGTCCCGTTAGGAGGTTTTTTTGCTCAACGGTGTAGTATCCCTGCTCACGGAGCGTGCCGATCAACTTTGAATCGATATCGGCGAAAACTAAGTCAAAGCGCTTTTCTGAATGGAACAATTCGCCGAGCATGCCTCGACCGGTGCGACCGGAACCGATGATGGTGACACGCCTCATGCTTTATCGCCGCTCTTCTCGTTATAGGAGATGGCGATAAGTTCCATTGAACCCTTGAGTTCAAAAGTGCCATAGTTGCAGGGGATGAGGAGGGTCTCGCCCTTTGTAATGGGCTCGCCGGCGATGGTTCCCGACCCATCAGAGCATGTCATGATTAGGAAGCTGTCGTAGCAATATGATCCCGATCCATTTACCTTGAACTTTTTGGCAACATATTCTCCATCGACGTCGTGGTAGTCGTAGCGCAGAATATCCTTCATTTGTACGGGCTCAACGCGTTCTGCGCAAAATGGCAGCTCCGGAAAGCTAGCGCAATCGCAGACCTTGTCGATTTCAAGCGGACGATTGGGATCGTTGCGGTCGTTGTCGTAAAAGCGATAGGTCAGATCTCCGTTTGTCCCAAACGTGGCGGTTATCACTCCACTGCCCCATCCGCCGTGTATCACTCCTGCTGGTGTGTGCACATAGTCCCCATCTTTTACTTCGAGAACGTTGAACAGATTGTTCCAATCTTTGGAATCGATATACGCTCGGAACTGCTCGCGACAATTTGCCTTATGTCCAAATAGCCATGTGCCAGTATGGTCGCTTTCGCGAAGCGCGACGGCTCCCGAAACCTTTCCGCGGCATCCATCGTGATCGAGCGCGTAGGCGTCGTCGGGATGGGATTGATATGATTGGAAACCTTCGTTGCAGGTGATCGTCATGCGAACCGGGAATTCTGGCTCATTGCAACCAAAGAGCTCTGGATGATTTGCATAGAACTGAGAGAGGGGCTCATTTGTTTCGCGCACTATCGAATCCAGATCTCCTGGGATGGCGATTGCGCAGTAGATCGTTCCGATTTTATCCAAGCTCTGATCAAGTTCGAATTCGTCAATGAGCTTTCTACCCGCCCAAACAAAGGATTTATAGATAGGTTCAAGATGAAATAGCTCTTGCATTATAGTTGTCTCCTACAGTATTCCTATAAGGCCAAGCGCTACAACTACCGCCATGAGTCCAAAAATAGCCTTGGTAACGGATAGACCTTTCTTGGCGAGCAACCACCAGCATCCAATTACAAGCAGAAGGCCGAGCAGGTTGGGGAATACCCCGTCGATGATCGTCTGGATTACAACGGGATCTGCGTCTGCCGATGCCGCGAATTGAAGGGGCGTTGTCAGCTTTACGTAGCTGGCGGAGAGTGCGCCGATTACGATAATGCCGAATAACTGTACGGCGACCTTTATTTTTTCCATGGCTCGGCCCATGAGCATCGACACAGCTTCTTTACCAAGCTCGTAGCCCTTGTCAAAGAGGAAGCGGGCATATATCCATAGCAGAATTGGGGTGACCACGATGAAAAGCGCGGGGCCAAGGGGGCTGTAGGGGCCCGTTCCAGCCAAAGAGATGGCGATCGTTGTCAGCAGGGGGAGCGCCGTCGCTTGGATCAAGCTGTCTCCGATGCCCGCGAGTGGGCCCATGAGCGAGGACTTGACGGTACGAATCATCTCATCGTCCACGTCTGCCCCCAATGCCTTTTGTTCCTCCATACCAACGAGAACGCCCCACAGCACACTTGCCGTCGTCTGCTCAGTATTGATGAAGTCGAACATCCGGAGCATGCCCGCGCGCTGGCCTTCTTTGTCGTAGTACTTGCGATATAGCGGGGCCATGCCGTACGCATAGCAATTACCATGCCAGTTTTCCAAGTTGCAGCAGTATAGATATTGCAGCTGATAACGCCAGAAGAGTTTGTTTAGCTCTGCCTTTGTCAGCGGCTCGCGAGTAATGGCGTTCTTTTCCATGGCTTAAAGCTCCTCGTCATCGTTGCAGTTAACTGCCTGGGCAAATATGGGCTCTTCTCGTTGCTCAATTCGGTAGTACAGGTATGCAATGGCCGCCGCCGCGATCGCGATGGCTATGAAACTCATCTTCATAACGGAGAACATCATGAAGCCCAATACAAAGAAGATGAACATCCAGTTGCTGCTCACATTGAATTTCAGTAGCATTGCCATTCC
>CAUWJG010000089.1:0-2916 GCA_963559095.1 uncultured Collinsella sp.
TCACCGGAATCCCGCCGGTCGCTCCGGCGGCCATACCGGAGAGGATTATTTTCAAGGAGGCCCCAGAAGCGGGGGATGCCATCAAAGGCAATGACGTCCCTTGGATGAGGTCATTCTGCGCACGGTGCGGCAGCGACGGGAGGGCCCTGCTTGGGTTCGCGGCGCGCCTCTCCTCTGATCGCGCGCTAAGGCGCGAGGTGCGAACCTTGGTCTCCGCCGACCTGCGGGGCAGCGTGTTCAACGACTCTCTCGGCTTCACGATTCCGACTCCCACGGGGGAACAGTGGAGGACGAAAATTGCCGTTACGTTTCCTTCAGCAGGGGCGTTTATGACGGGTGCGCGCGTCGTAAAGACGCCTGGAAGCGGAGAAATGCTCGAGTTCGGAGTCATCGACTTCGTTTCGGGCGGAACGCTGCTCGACTATATGTTCGACTTCTACGACTATCCCGAGGAGTTCAGGTAGGCCCGGGTGCGGCGGGCCGGTGGAGAAAGGACTGCAATGATCGCGAAGGAAGACTGGCTGCCGGTGGGCAGCGTTGTGATGGTGGGCGCCGCAGGCCCCGCCGGGGAAGGGGAGGCCGCCCGATGAGCGAGCCGATGGTGTACGAATTCGCGTTCGGCGAGGAGGAGTGTTGCGCTTACGCGACGCTGCGCGACACCTTCGTCCCGGCCTCCTTCCTCGGCGGCGCCGACACGCGAGTTCGCCCGCTTTAGTACTTTGCCCCATCATTTCACGGCCTCATTATTCAACGGCGTAGGGGCGATTTCTGATTTTTGGAGGGGACGTGGCCGCATACGGGTATACACTGCCCATAAGGTCTGCTGCGGGGAGGCTTGGATGAAAGACAAAGTGCTGCTGAGTGTGCTGTTGCCGGCGACGGGGAGGCGCTACGAGTTTCGCGTGCCGTACGATATGACGGTCGAGGACGCCGCGCGTATGATCTCCGAGCTGCTGGCCGCTCGCGAGCGCGAGCAATACGAGGCTAATCCGCAGGCGGACCTTGCCATTATCGACCCGCTGTCCGCGTGCCCGGGCAACATGCTCAACCCGCGTGACCTGATCCGCGTGCTCGTGGAAAACGGGGATCTGTCGGACGGCACGCTGGTTGCCGTGGCGTAAGGCGGACGGTTCATGGCGGGTATCAACATCAAGTACAGCGCCGCGCTCAACGCGCTCGTGCTCAAAGTGGGCAGGCGGGATGCGGTGAACTACCGCCTGCTGGCGCAGGCGGAGCAGGCGCAAAGCGCCTGCCTGTTGGAGGTGCACCAGGAAGGGGATCGCACCTTTTACTACAGCGTGGGCGCCCTCAAGCGTCTCGATGCACTCATGGCACTGCCGCTTTCGCTCGTGCAGTACCGCACGCTGCTGGAATCGCTGCGCGATGTGATGGAGCTGTGCGTGCGCGAGGGGCTGCCCCAAGGCAACATCTGCTTTGACCCCTCATGCGTATTCGTGGACGAGCGCGCCGCCCTGCACGTTGCGTTCGTGCCCTTCGAACGGGTGGATGGGGCGAGTTCGGCGCTGGAGCTGCTGGAATATATCAGTGGGCGCGCCGTTTGGATGGTGCTGCCGCAAGACGAGGCCGTGCGCGACAAGGTGGCGGCGTTTGCCCGGAGTCGCAGCGTGCTGCCTGCGGCCGATTTCAACGCGTTTTTGACGGAGTGCTTCGGCGCCGGCGCCGCTAGTGGGCAGCTGGGCCCGTGTGGGTCGCGGTCGGGGTCCGGCATGCTCGCGGGATCGGGTTCGCTGGGCCGTACGTCCACGACCGCCGTGGACACGCATGTGATGACGGAGGCCGAGCGCGCGCAGCGCCCACGCACGAGCGGCTTGCTGGGAGCTTATGCATCGGCGCGCGATGCGGATGCGCCGCACAGGCCCATGGCGCTCGATCCTGTCGCCATGATGACGGGCGCGGCGCCGCGACGCCACGTTGCCCACGGGGTCGCCACCGAGGTGGGCGGCATGGTGGATTCCGGTCCGCTTGCGCATGTTGAGGGGACCACGCTGCTGCGGCCAGCTGAGCCGCCTGAGGATGCCGCCGCATCTGAGCCTCCTGCCGACGAGCCGCCGCGCACGCCGGTTTTCGTGCTCGAGCGCCTGCGTGATCATGCGTGCTACGAGCTGCCTTGCGCCCCGGTTGTGATCGGGCGCTCCGCGACGTGCGACATCGCGGTGGCGGGAAACGGCGCGCTGAGCCGGCGTCATGTGCGGCTTGATATGGCGGCGGGCCTGATCGAGGATCTGGGCTCGGCAAATGGCACGCAGGTGCGCGGGCAGCGCCTTGCGGCGCATGTGCCCGTCCCGCTTGCCGCAGGCGAGGAATTCATCTTGGCCGATGAGACGTTTTTGGTGGCTATGCGCTAGCCGCTGTACGTTGCAGTGTCCGGGTGCGCGTGACGCGGTAGCCGTCAAGGGCTGCGGGCGCTGCGTGCGGAAGCGGGCAAAAGTTATGGAATCGCCTGCACAGATGAAGTTTTACTGGCGCATACGTGCGCATCGGCGTATAGTAACGAATGTTTTGTCGGCTCCTGCCGCGTTTCGTCATGTCGCAACCAGCCAGATGCGGCGTGCACGGCAGCAGGAGGCACGAGGCTAACCCATCCAAAAGGTTGGGCGAGCCAAGTGCCCGAGATTGCCTTGAAAGAGGAGGGCGCGCGCCTTGCGTGCGGCGCCCCCGACGATTGATGAGGCAAGGTCGGGTGCATGGTTCGTCCAAGAGGCCAACCCCGTGCTTAAAACCCCATTAAGGAGTGAACAATGGCTGAAAAGTACGTGCCGCGTCTCAAGACCAAGTACAACAACGAGGTCAAGCAGGCCATGCAGGACAAGTTCCAGTATGAGAACGTCATGATGATCCCGAAGTTCGAGAAGATCGTCGTGAACATGGGTGTCGGCGAGGCCGCCACCGATTCCA
>CAUWJG010000090.1:0-2727 GCA_963559095.1 uncultured Collinsella sp.
CCGCCGGTCACGAATATATGCTTTGTCATGGTGTTTACCTACGCTTCCCGTCGAAATCTGCACCGGAGTCCGGCGCTTCCACGGGATTTCAGTGTAGCACACATCTGATATAAACCCATATTTGCAATATGATTTAAAGAGCTTTAACAAGCTGTTCATAGATGCGAAACATAAGGCCGGCCGCAAACGAACGACCGGCCCTGAGGGCTTCCCGAAGGAGGCAAGACCCGCTATCGGCATGCGAGCCGAGACACCCCGCACGCAAAGCGAGGCAAGCGGCGCGCATGGCACCGCAAACGCTATCGATGGTAATACCCGCTGCGCTCGAACTTGGGCTCGCAGCACACGTTGATGCCGAGTTTGCGGAACAGTGCCTCATCGGAGCTGGAGATGATCACCGAGAAGAACGCATCACAGCCGCGCAGGCGGGGCAGCCCCTCCAGCACGCGCTCGGCGACATCGCTGGAAGCCGAGGTGATGGACAGGGCAATCAGCGTCTCATCCGGATGCAGGCGCGGATTCGCGCTGCCAAGCTGGGTGGTCTTCAGGCGGCTGATCGGCTCGATGGCGTTGTTGGAAATGACCTCAAGCTCCATGTCAACACCGGTCACGGCCTTGAGCGCGTTCATGATCAACGAGCTGGCCGCACCCAGGCGCGTGGAGGTCTTGCCCGTGACGACCGAGCCATCGGGCAGCACCATGGCGCCCGCGGGAGCGCCGGTCGTCTCCTCCTTGAGCAGGGCGGCCAAGCGAGCGGGCGACTGGTCTTTCGTCACGCCAACCTTCTGCATGATGACCTTGAGCTTATCCACTTGATCTTGCCCGTTGCCCGTACGCTTCACGTTGACGGCCGCGTTGAAGTAGCGGCGCACGATCTCCATGTCGGCGGCATCGCGGCAGGCCTCGTCATCACAGATGGCATGACCCACCATGTTCACGCCCATATCCGTGGGACTCTGATAGGGGCTCTCGCCCAAAATCTTCTCCATGAGCGCCTTGACCACGGGAAATGCCTCAACATCACGGTTGTAGTTCACCGTGGTGACACCGTGGGCCTCAAGGTGGAAGGGGTCGATGATGTTGGCGTCATCCAAATCGACCGTCGCAGCCTCATAGGCGATGTTCACCGGATGGTTGAGAGGCAAGTTCCACACGGGGAAGGTCTCGAACTTGGCATAGCCGGCAGCCACGCCGCGCTTGTGCTCATGATAAAGCTGCGAGAGGCAGGTCGCGAGCTTGCCCGAGCCGGGGCCAGGCGCCGTGACCACCACGAGCGGCCGTGTGGTCTCCACGAACTCGTTTTTACCGTAACCGTCTTCGCTCACGATCAAATCAATGTCATGCGGATAGCCCTCGATGGGATAGTGCAGCTTGCAGGTGATACCGAGCATGGCCAGGCGACGGCGGAACTGATCGGCCGCCGGCTGGCCGGAATACTGCGTGAGGACCACGGCGCCCACCAGCATCCCGTTGCTGCGGAAGATATCCGCCAGGCGCAGCACGTCCTCATCGTAGGTGATTCCCAAATCCCCGCGCGCCTTGTTCTTCTCGATATGGTTCGCATTGATGGCGATGATGACCTCGACATCGTCCGCGAGACTCTTGAGCATGCGAAACTTGCTATCGGGCTCGAAACCGGGAAGGACGCGGCTCGCATGGTAGTCGTCGAACAACTTGCCGCCGAACTCCAGGTAGAGCTTGCCGCCGAACTGGGCGATGCGCTCCTTGATGTGCTCAGCCTGGCTGGCAATGTACTTCTCGTTATCGAACCCTTGGCGCATGCGCGGCCCCCTCAATTTGAACAGCGGTACTTGCACATTTTATCCCAGAGTTCGACCCGCAAGGCCACGACGATTCCTCCCCACCCCTACTCCACCGCACGGCCGCTCCTCGCCGTACCACCGCTCCTTGCCGCACGGCCGCTCCTCGCCGCACCGCCACTCCTCGCCGCATCACATCGAGCGGGCTGTTTTCATGGCTTTTGAGCAGCAAGACAGCGTATTTTCATTGCAAGAAGCCCGCTCGAAGAGGCGTATCGATCGCGCTGCAGATACGGCCCACGTGATGAGGTGCGTTGGTCGCGTTGCGGCAAGCGAGCCCGCGCGATGAGGCAGGAAGTCACATTGCGGCACGCGAGCCCGCGCGATGAGGCGCGGAACACTGCTGACGCGGGAGGCTACTCGACAGCGCAACCAGACGGTGCGCCACCCGCTCGACAACTCTTTTGCCGCAGCCAGACGGTGCGGCGCGCGCTCGACAACTCTTTTGCCGCAGCCAGACGGTGCGGCGCGCGCTCGACAACCCTTTTGCCGCAGCCCGGTCACGCCATCCCACCGTTATTCTCGTGCGCCCTCGCCAAACTCCATCGAAACAGCCGGATCGATATGAAAGCGCCCCCTCCCGCGCACGGAAACGGGAGGGGACAGAAAGGTAGGTCGCAACCGGTTGTCACGCCTTATGCGGCATGCAGCCGGAAGGACGACAACTCAATGACCGAGCGGTCGGTCGCCAACCACTGCGGCCGGGCGAAACGCCTGTCTTACGGCACGATGACCATGCAGGCGATGGTGGTGATGATCATGCTCACGATCGTGAGGACCACGATGAGCTTGAGCGCGAACTTCACCCAGGTCGTCCACTCGATCTTGGCGAGTGACAAGCCACCCATAATGGCGCCGGAGGTCGGGGTGAACAGGTTCACGACACCGATGGCGGCGGAGAAGATCA
>CAUWJG010000091.1:0-2645 GCA_963559095.1 uncultured Collinsella sp.
GCTCAGGGCTCAGGGCTCAGGGCTCAGGGCTCAGGGCTCAGGGCTCAGGGCTCAGATAAGGTTGCGGTAATTCATGAAATATCGGCACCAGAAAGCCAATTTCACGATATTGATGCCGCAAAAACATGAATTACCGACAGCGCGCCTCGAGCGCTCGCCGCATACGCACGCGCCGCGACCCAACCATCGCGCAAACGGCCCCACGCCACCGTAACGCCCAGGCCGTCCGCGCCCGTAAAACGCAGCGACACGAACCCGCAAACGCGGCACGCCCTGGCTCCGTCACGCGCACCCTGGCTCCACCGCGCACCCCGACTCCGCAACGCGCGGACGCGCCCCAACTCCACCGCACGCCCCGGCTCCGCAACGCACGCACGCCCTGGCTCCGTCACGCGCACCCTGGCTCCACTGCACACGCACCCAGACTCCACAACGCGCGCATCCTGCCTCCGCCACGCGCACGTGCCCTGGCTCCACCGCACGCCTCAGCCCCGTCACATACGCACACCCCGGCTCCGCCCCACGCGCAGCCACCACACATGCACGCAAGCCAACACGCTCCCCAGCAATCGCCTCCAGCCTTTAGCCGCACATACGATCACACGATCACACATGCAAAAGGGCCGCCTCCCCTCGCGGGAAAGCGGCCCAATCAGCCAAGGATGCCGTAAGCAGAGAGGATTAGTCCTCCTGCTCCTCGGGGTGCTCGTCCCCGCCGTCAACCAGCTGGTTCAGCAGCTCGTCAAGCGAAGCCATATCCTCGTTGATGATGGCGCCGGAGGCGTCCTTCTTGGCCTCCGCAGGCGCGCCGAGCATCTCCTCGTCGGAATCGAAGTGATGCGAAGGCGCGGCGGTGCCCAGCAGGATGTCGTCCGGGCCGTCCGGGGAGAACACCATCTGCAGCAGCTGCGAGAGATCCTCTTCGTCTGCCACATCATCGTTGTTGTCGAGGATGTAGAGCAGGTTGCGGGCCTCGAGGCCGTCGCGGAGCTCCTCGATGGCCTTCGCGCCGATGCCGTCGATGCGCAGCAGGTCCTCTTCGGACTTGCCAACCAGGTCGCCCACCGTCTCGATGCCGACCTCGCTGAACTTGTTGGTCCAGCGCTGGGACACGCCCAGGTCGTCGTAGAGATACAGGCGCGCGTCCTCGGCGGAGATGGTGCGGCCGTTGCGGGTGAACTGGCCGTCCGCGCCGCCGAACTCGTCGTAGCCGGCCCAGTCGAGCTGCTGCGGAAGCTGCTCGTCGAGCTGCTTGAGCTCCTCGGGCGCCCACTCGGGCAGGCTCTTGGCCACCGGCGAGGTCGGGCCATCGATATCCACGTAGCCCTCGGCCGTGCGGTAGGTCAGGCCGGCGTTGGCGTACGGCTTCAAGCCAGTACCAGCCGGGATCTTCTTACCCACGATGACGTTGGACTTGAGGTCGAGCAGGTGGTCCACCTTGCCCTCGATAGCGGCCTCGGTCAGAACGCCCGCGGTGCGGATGAACGACGCAGAGGACAGCCAGGAGTCGATGGAGGACGCGACCTTGAGCGTACCCAGGATCGCGGGCTCGGAGGCCGGCGGGGTGGCGCCCAGGCGAGCCACGCGCTCGACCTCATCGGCGAACTCGTAGCGGTCCACGTACTGGCCAAGTAGGTACTTGGAGTCGCCGGGGTTGGTGATCTGAACGCGGCGCAGCATCTGACGGGCCATGACCTCGATGTGCTTGTCGTTCAGGTCGACGCCCTGCGAGTTGTAGACGTCCTTCACGTTCTCCACGAAGGTGTGCATCGTGGACTCGATGTCGGTGAGCGAACGCAGGGTGCGGAAGTTCACGAAGCCCTTGGTGATCTGGTCGCCCGCGCGAACCTCGCAGTCGTCCTCGATGCCCGGCATGAACTGTACGGCCGCCGGCACGCGCTTCTCGTCCAGGATGCGGCTCGGGTCGTCGGTGTCGGTAATGGTGAGCACGTACTCGGAGCGCTCCGGCTTGATGGACAGGTGACCGGAGAACGGCGCGAGGTCGGCCTCGCGACCGAGGATCTTCTCGTTAACATTACCAACGATGTCGAACATACGCGAAACGGTCGGCAGACCCTGCGTGATGTCGGCAACGCCGGCGACGCCGCCGGAGTGGATCGTACGCATCGTGAGCTGCGTGCCGGGCTCGCCGATGGACTGGGCGGCGATGATGCCGACCGCAGTGCCGATGGCGACCGGACGACGGGTGGAGAGGTCCCAACCGTAGCACTTCTGGCACACACCGTACTTGGAACGGCAGGTCAAAAGCGCACGGAGCGTGACCTTCTTGAGGCCGGCGTCCACCATCTTCTGCAGGTCGGCCACAGACTCGATGTAGCCGTCCTTCTGGAAGAGTACGGTGCCGTCCGGGGCGACGACGTCGTCCAGGAAGCAGCGGCCCACGAGGTCGGCGTTGAGGTCGTCGGTGCCGGGCACGATCAGGTTGTAGGTGCAGCCCTCAGTGGTGCCGCAGTCCTCCTCGCGCACGATGACGTCCTGCGCCACGTCGACCAGACGGCGGGTCAGGTAACCCGAGTCGGAGGTGTGCGACGCGGTGTCCACCAGGCCCTTACGGGCGCCGTAGGTGGAGATGAAGTACTCGAGCGGCAGCAGGCCCTCGCGGAAGTTCGCCTTAATGGGAAGGT
>CAUWJG010000092.1:0-2219 GCA_963559095.1 uncultured Collinsella sp.
GCAAGGCCGCCGGCGTCACGCCGGAGCAGGCTGCCGAGATGGGCATGGACGCCGTCGTGGCCAAGGCCATCGGCGAGGATGTCGATTACGCGCTGCTGACCGATGCTGCCGAGCTCGCGCTTGCCCGCAAGCTTTCCGAGCTTGAGGACCTCATCGCCTCCTGCGCCCGCGACCGCGCGCCCTTCCGCCTGACGCACTATGCCGAGGAGCTCGCTGCCGGCTTCCATAGCTTCTACCAGGTGTGCCAGGTGCTGCCGAGCGAGGGTCGTCCGGTGGACGCCGAACTGTCCCGCGCACGTCTGGCCGCCTGCGACGCCGTGCGCTCCGTGCTGGCGCTCGTGTTGAGCCTGATCGGCGTGTCTGCGCCCGAGCGCATGTAAGACGCTTCGGGGCTGTATCGCTTCGCTGAACCCGTCTGTCGCATTGGTGCGGCAGGCGGGTTTCTTTATACGCGCATGATGTATGTGCGCATGCAGCCTTGTGAGTTTGTGGTATATTTCATCCAGCGCACCTGCGCTTTTCCCTATGTAATTTGATTGCGATTCATCATGGAAGTTCGGCCGTGTGTGGCCGCTGTATATGAATACGTGAGTAGAAAGTGACATGACACGTGTCTGAGGAAATGAATACAGAGCAAGCACTGCCTGCCGCACCTGCGTCAGCTCAAACAGAAGAGTCGGCGGCAAAGCCGCGTTCTCGCCGCAAGCCGAAAGCCGAGGCCGCTGCTGATGCGGGCGCCGAAAAGCCCCGCGCGCGCGTGCGTCGCACGGCCAAGACCAAGGCTGCCGATGCGAACGCGGCGGCATCGCCCGAGGTCATGCAAGCGCGCGCCTTGGCGCAGATCAGTCAGGCGTCTGTGGTGCGAGCGCAGCGCCAGGCTGCCGAGCGCGCCGCCGAGATGATTGCGCCGAGTGAGGCCTCCGTGCCCGAGCATGGCGTGACGAGCGAGCAGACGAGCGAGGCCGCTCCTGTTCAGCCCAAGCGCGGCCGCAAGCGTACAGTCAAGCAGGCAGAGAAGCCCGCTGGCGCCGCACCCTCCGATTCGGTAGCCGCCCCGGATGCGTCCGCTGCCGCGAAAGCTGCACCCGCTGACGTGGCTCCCAACGCAGAGGGCATCGTGGTTCCTGCAGTTCCGCTGGTTGATCCCGCGCTGCGCCCGCATCGTCGCGGTCGCAAGCCCAAGGCATACGTGGAGGCCGAGAAGGCCGCTGCCGCCGCGCTTGCCGCCCAGCAGGCTGCGCTCATGGCCGCTCGTGATGCCGCTGTGGCGCAGACATCTTCGGAGGCCCCAGCGGCAGGAGGCGTTTCGGCGTCGCAGACTCCCATTGCCGACGCCGCCCCCGCAGAGGCTTCTGCGGGGGATATGCGTCCGGGTCGCTCCTCGCGTGCGAAGCAGGCTGTCGATCGCGAGGCGGCATCTGCCCCGGTTGAGGGAGATGGCAACAAGACGGGGGAGAAGTCGGGCGACAGGCCGGCGCGCCGCACACGCCAGCATCGCCGCGATGCGAACCGCGCCGACGCCGACAGCGCTGCGAACACCAGTGAGTCCGGCACGAAGGGCGAGCGTTCTGAAAAAGGCGATAAAGCTGATAAGACCGACAAGGCAGACCGCGCCGAGCAGGCGGGCAAGTCTCCTAAGTCCGATCGTTTTGACCGCGCCGCGAAGAATCGTGAGCGTCGCGAGCGTCAGCAGGCCAAGCGCAAGGAGCGCAACAACCGTTTTGCCCCCACCGAGCCGAGCCTCACGCGTGAGGAACTTGCGGCCATGAAAGTCGCCGAGCTGCGCGAGAAGGCCAAAGAGCTCGAAATTGACATCGCGGGCAAGAAGAAGGCCGAGCTGGTCGAGGAAGTGTACACGGCCGCCGCGCGTGCCGAGGGTTTCCGCGAGATCGAGGGCATCCTCGACTTGGATAACCAGGGCTTCGGCTATATCCGCGCGCACCGCTACATGCCGAGCCGCGATGACGCGTTCGTTCCCGCGCAGATGATTCGCGCCGCCGGTCTGCGCGCCGGTGACCTCATCGCCGGCACCCTGCGCCCCGCCCGCGTGAACGACAAGTTCCCGGGTCTGGCGAAGCTGCGTTCCGTCAACGGCATGAATCCCGAGGACGTGAAGCGCCGCCCCAAGTTCGCCGACCTCACGCCGATCTACCCGAATGAGCCCCTCAAGATGGAGCACGGCAAGGATTCCATCACCGGCCGCGCCATCGACATCGTGA
>CAUWJG010000093.1:0-1828 GCA_963559095.1 uncultured Collinsella sp.
TTTCCAGAACAGACATACTCGTGCGTTTTCTCATTTCCGCCATCGTACAACCTCCCTAAATATTTTTGTTCAAGAGTACCAATGCCCCCGGAAATCCAGCAGTATTGGCAACATTTGTCTAGGTTACATCAAGCTCATACCAAGCCAATGAACATAGGTCCGCATCAAATCCATTGGATATGTGCGACCTACAGGTAAAAAAGAGCATGACAAATAGAACGTCTTGTGCTTGCGATTTGACGGCCATATGTCATCCCCATCGTCCTGCGGCAGCAAACCTCCCATGTCTAACTGGATCATCCGCTCCCAGCGGTGTCCGAAATTCCCTCGTTCTGCCTGTCCACATTTGGGTGCCGCTTATGCTCCTACGCGGGATCAGTGTCCCATGGTGTGATTCTTAGCGGCTAACCGGTTCTGTATTTGTTGATGTGCATTCCTGCAATCCGGCACCATTGAAATGGCGGACGCTTTCCCGTGCTGCAGGGTCTGTTTCCTTAGGCTGCTTCCAGTTCCGGGCGGATCATATCTGCCCGTAGCTTTCCTGGGTCGTAATCTACACCATGCTTCAAGATGGCATAGAATACCCGTATCAGTTTGCAGCCTGCTGCGATGATGGCCTGCTTGCCCTTGAGCGGATTCTTCTGTCTGGTGGTGAAATATTGATATATCTCGCCAAACTCGGCATTGTTCTGAATCATGGGCAGCATGACCTGGAACAGAATCTTTCTCAGCCGTTTCCTTCCTCTTTTGCTGATGGAGCTTCTGCCGCGATGCTTGCCGGAGCTGTTTTCCTTGACCTCCAGCCCGGCCAGCTTCTGGATCTGCTTTGGTGAGTCAAAGCGTCGTACATCGCCCACCTCTGCCAAAAATCCAGCCACTGTAATCAGTCCTACCCCCTTGATGGCCAGCAGCTTATCTGCATAAGGCACACACAGGGTTTCTTCTTCCAATACTTCGGTAATCTTTTCCAGTTGACTCTGCTTCGTTCTGAAATCCTCCAACAGCAGCTGGAGTTCCATCCGGGCGCAGCTTCCTCCGGGCAGTCCAATGCTGTTATGCGCGGCTTCAACCAGGGTCAGTGCCCTCTTCATACCAACCGCGCGCAGCTTCTTGTCCCGCCAGAGTTGATTCACGCCCTCTGGTCCCAACCGAAGAACATCCTGCGGCAGAGGTGCCGATTCCAGCACCGTCAGGCCGCTTTCTGCGGAGAAGTTCTTGTAAACGACCAGATACTCCGGAAAATATATCTTAAGCCAGCGCTTGATCCGATTCGTGATGGCATTCAGTTCCTTCACGATCCGTTCCCGGCTTGAGACCGCTTCCCGCAAATCTGCGTAGATTCCCTCGGGGAGATACGGATAGCTGTATCGGCCATCCACTACCAGCTTTGCGATGGTTTTCGGATCTTTCAAATCCGTTTTCTTGGGGCTGTTGTCATCCAATTCCTTGATCTGCTTAACATGATACGGATTGACAAGAGCCAGCTTGATGTTGTTTTCTTCCAGATAACGGGCCAAATTAAACCAATAGTGCCCGGTGGGCTCACAGCCTACAATGACCTGCCTGGCGGATGCAATGGTCGTATAGGTGTTGAGGTACGCAAGAAAGCTCTGGAAGCCTTCCAGACTGTTTCTGAAGTGAAATACCTTCTTGGACAGCTCCTGTCCGCGCCAATTGAACGCTCGGGCAAAATTTGTCTCGCTGCCGATATCTACACCGACAATTAAAGTTGCTTCTGTGACTTGCGAAATCTTTTGATTCTGTGTATAATTCATAAGCAAGCGTAGGGTCACGCAGCTGAACTTCTCTGTCCGTGATCTGCTCCACA
>CAUWJG010000094.1:0-1685 GCA_963559095.1 uncultured Collinsella sp.
AGAAGATGAACATCCAGTTGCTGCTCACATTGAATTTCAGTAGCATTGCCATTCCCACTGCAGGAAGAGTTCCTCCAAGTAGGCTCAGGGCATGGAGCACGTTTTGGGGAACAACGGCAAGGAAACTCTCGATAGCTCCGCTTCCTAGGTACAGCAAGGCGAAGACAACCGTAAAATTCATTCCTGCTAGGAATAGCTGAGGGAGCACCACGTTGCTGAGGAACATTTTGCGATAGTTGACTTCTTCAATTGCCTTGCGCACAATTCCGGTGCATGCGGTGTTGAAGGCTCGCATAACGTGAGTCAGATTGGCGGTGAGCACCGAGACGGGCGCAGCGAGTGCGAGTGCGGTGCCCGTATCCAAGCTGCTGCTGATCGCGAGGGCCATGATGGGATACGAGACCACTCCTACATCGACGGTGACCGCTCCGCCTACGGCAAAGGCGCCCATATACGCCAGCTGGAACGCAATTCCTAGCTCTAGTCCCTTCTGCACGTCGCCAAGTAAAAGCCCGACCAGAAGTCCGCCCACGAGCGGTCGTTGACAAGTGTATCTACCAAATACCATGCCGCCCGTCGAAGCGAAAGTATTGGTTAGGTGGTACATGCATGCCACAAGTAGAATTTGAATAAACGACATGTTAATGCGCTCCCATCTTGTTCTTCGCGGCGTTCCAGGAAAGGTTGGGCGTGGTAAAAGCTGGGTTAACAATCATGTTCGTGCCCAGACTTTCCAAGTAATTCAAATCTGCAAGCTGCCCGTCGGTAAGGTAGAGCATCTTTTCAACTAGCTGCGCCCCTTCACAATTCGGTTGCGGGCCTAGGTTCAATACGTCCTTAAATCGGTAACCGGCTTCGACAAGTCGCCTTGCGCTTTCAGTTGTTTTAAAAATGATTAAGTAGCTCTTTTTGGATGCTTCAGCTTCCGGTAGTTTGCGGGCGGCTTTATCTACGGTAAAGCACAGCATTCGGATAGATCCTAATGCGCTGGCGTATATCTTCTGGATGAACGCGTCGCTCGCGATGCTGTCATCCACAATGATGACTCCGTCGACGGGATGCTCTTTTACGATGCGTGTCGTTGTTTGTCCATGCACCACGCGACTGTCTATTCGATAGTGCACTATCAATTGGTCCTCCTGAACTCCGATGGCGATTATTTGCTAAGGCCTTGGCACTGGATAATGACAGAAATCTAGGAGAAGAGAGCTAGATAATTCATAAAATCCTGCGAACGGTTGAATTAAAAGGATTATAGGCAATAGATGTATTTGACTTTGTTGAGTTGGGCTTTGGCATTGGTGCACGAGATCGAGGATAAGTCTTCGTCTCTGTGTTGCGGGCGCACAGCGAAGGCTGGGGATAACCAGCCGCATCAGCTTTTTTAGTGCGAGACCGTTCGAGGGATGGCGGAGGCTAAAAAGCAAGCTTCAAACCCATGAGCTTGCAAAGATTGGGGGCGATTGGCAGGTAATTGGTCGCTGGGTATGCAAATCATGAGATGGTGCCGAGCTTTGACGTGGGCCTGGCGGTGTATGTGGACGAGGGTTCCTCGAGGATCTTCATTCAAATCGGCAGGATTTCTATGTCGAACAGACTAAACAAATCGGAAAATAAGAATAATCAGAATACAATCCCCCTTTGCACGTTAGGGATGGCGCGGCCCCGCGCCCGACCCTATAATC